>NZ_JBNPTX010000026.1:0-2366 GCF_051167875.1 Bradyrhizobium sp. HKCCYLRH3097 | reverse complement strand
CCCGAAGCGACCGACCGCAGCGATCGGTCGTAGGTGCCGGGGCCGCCGAGCTCGAGGACATGCGTGGCGCCTTCGCCGTCCGTCGCTTTCATCACGGCGACATCCCAATCGGGCGTGTCGCGGTAGTTGCTGAGGATCGAGGCGCCGAGCGCCCTGGTGCGGGCGAGCTTTTCGTCGGAGGATGAATGCACTGCCACTTCAATTGCTCCTCGAGCCATGCTCGAAAACCCGAAGAGTTGCATGGGAGCAAGATGGCGCTCAGGCGGCCTCGTTCCTGTTGAATAACCCGACGCCTCTCGTCTCTTGCGAGAAAGCCATTGTTCCGCGCGTGGCGCTGCCGTTCAGCCTTTTGGCGCAGCGCCGGGTATGTCGCGCACAAACGCAGTCTTGTACACAAGACGCGTCGCAGGCGGGCTCTTGTAGTGTGGCGTTTGAGAAAACACCCTTCTGGCGAAGGTAAAGTCGCGACGATTGCTGAAGACTCCGGCATGCGCCCAACTGCATTGCAGATAATTTAGGTTTTCGACGTTCTCGGGCTGGGCCGTCAGCGGCGCCGCAGCTGTGTAGGACTGATAGAGCGGGCCGCCGCGTCGAATGGTGTCCTGGGCCGTCGCCAGCTCGACCGATCCGCCCGGATGTCCCTGCATAACTGCAGAACATACGGTCCGATGAAGATCCATGGCAGCTTCGTATCTCGCGATCAGCAAATCGCTGACCGACCGGCAAGGCATGAAAAGAGCGCAGTTCGGGCTTAGCGGCAGAAAGGCCTCCACTCCTTTCACGTCGAAGCCAAGATCGCTACCGTTCTTCGGATCGAGCGAACGCTGCAACACCACCGGCTGGTCCCCGAGGTAGAAAACGTCATCGTGATCGATGACCATCAAAACCCAATGCCTCCTTTCGATTTGCGCCGACACGATGAAACTGCTGTCCCACAGTTGGGTAAAGATCGACCCGAAGTTCTTTCGCGAAGGATTGTTCGCAAGCCCTCTATAGAAAGCTTCAGTACGAAAGCTCTGCGCTGCGACGAAATCAGCGACTTTCTTGCGGTCTGGCGATGACAGGCCTGAAAGCGATCGAGCTTCAATGATCCGCTTGAGGACCGGGGCAGCCCTAGTCTCAATTTTCTCTAAGCGATCCTCGAAGGATACGATCTGCCCTTCAATATCAAATTCATTAAAATTCGGGCCGCAAGCAGCATGCTTCGGCGGAGGCTTCGATATCACGTTTGATTGGATATCCAGCCGATACACGCGTCCGTCTGTATCGACAAACTTCTTTAGCAGAAGTCTCGGGACCCAATGTTGGTTCTCGTCCGTCATGGTTCTTTAGAATTGAGGGTTGCGGCTGCAGGTCCGGGCAGAGCTTTTAGTTCTCGTACATGCAATACTTGCTGCGATATTGAAAGGACTTCTATCTCTCTAGACCTTCGTTCTGCTCCGGTAGACCGAATGCGCGGATCGTCTTGGTATGGGTGAAGATGGGGACTCCGCGTCGCCACCACCATGTCGAGTTTCCGCTTCGCCAATTGACGTAAAAATTCACTCGACCAGCTCGCGAGACTTCTCTTGCCAACCCGCCGTCAAACAACGGCGCGATGATAAGGTGCTTCTCCTCATCCGGGCGGAGCAGCAGCTTTGGGCTATGACCCATCGCACCCTTGATGATGTTTCGCGTATTGAGATTTTCGGCCAGGTGATAGATTGGTGGCTTCACCACCAGGTCTGTGATTGCGATGTCGTAGGCAGTCGTGTTCTTGATGCGGATGCAGACGCGCTTTGTGCCCTCATCGTCCATGGTGCTGAGGGAGGCTATTGGGCGCCCTTTGTAGTATCTATCGAACAGCACGACGCCTCCGCTGATGAAGCCGACAATCGCTCCAAGCGTCGAAAATTCAATCATTTTTCTGGTCCCCGAGTCGCCTAACTATATGACTTCGGATTTCCTCAATTTTATCGCCTGTCGCGAGACGGCGCTTGATCTCGTCAACATTGCACGCGATAGCGCCTTTGACTAGACGCTCATATTTTCCGATGGGTACGGTGACGCTGCATAAATGCGACGCCATCCCGAGATGGCGGCATCGGCGCGCTGGCCGCCATGAGCCGATCCGCCCCATGGTCATGCCGGCCATTGCCCCACACCTACAGCTTCAAAACGATCTTGCCGAAGTGCGAGGCGGTCCGGAGATGGGCGAACGCTTCGGGAGCGTCGTCGAAGTCGTAGACGCGATCGACGATCGGGTGAATCGCGTGTTCGCTCAGGAAGCGATTCATCGCCGTGAAATGGTCGACCGAACCCACGGTGACGCCGATGATGTCGGCATTCTCCCACTGCAGGCGGGCGAGGTCGGGCTTGGGGCCGAA
>NZ_JBNPTX010000025.1:0-4885 GCF_051167875.1 Bradyrhizobium sp. HKCCYLRH3097 | reverse complement strand
GCGACGGGCGCGTTGCTCCGCAGCCGGGTGTCAAAGCCCGCGCCGACGAACGGAGCGATGCGACGGCGAAGTGGTGTGGTCCTGGCATCGCGGTGCTGATGCCAAGCCGGCGGTGATGATGATCCGCCGGCGACGGGGGCAAGACAGCCGATCCCCGGGGAGAGCGCCTATAAGTCGTCAAACCGTCGCGCAGGGAAGGCCGGATATTGGGCTGAACCTGTGGTTCTGCCGCGTGCTTTTTGCTGCACGCGGACCGCGGGTATCAGCTGATACCCGGTCTTCCCTGCGCCTCTTCTTCGGAGGAAGAGATTCACTCAAGATGACAACTCGGGCGGATGCCGCCGCGAGATGGCTCAGCCTTGCCTGCTGTTTGAAACGTACAACACGCGGTCGTGCGATGTCCCGCACCAAGTGGGCAGTCGCAAGGTGATCTGCGGCCCTATCTCGACGTGATCGAGAGCGTCTTCTTCACCGGCGGCCTGTCGGTGACGATCAAGTCGCACCACAAGGTCGGCGGCCTGCCGGCGCGCATGAACATGAAGCTGGCCGAACCCTTATGCTCAGCGGTCGGCGAGAGGTTGGTGATGCTAATGGCCTACCGTTTACCAGGTCGAGTGCCAAGACGCCTCAACTTGGCATCCCCGCCGACAAGCGCTGCGCAGACGGCCAAGTCGGCGTTGTCGACGATGAGTGACCCATTCTGTGACTCCGAGCCTCTGCCGCGCTTCTTGAACGCCCGGAGCTCTAGTGCCTTGAGCTGGCGAACAAAGTCGCCTCCAGTCCGATGTGGTTCGAAAGGTAGTCCTGCGGGCCGGGGGTGACGACCCAGCGAATGCGTGACTTGAAAGCACGCCGGCGCACACGTGAGACGTCGAGATTGAAGCCGTGAAATGCAGTCGCACGTTCCATGAATAGGTAGTCGATCCTCGATCCGGTGGGATTCGCGTCGTCTGGCTGCATGTCGTCGCAGTAGTAATCGACATCATCTGACATCGTCGGCGTGGCAACGGCCGGATCGTAGGCTTGCCGATATGCCTCGCTGGCGCGATAGACCTTACAGTTGGTATTGAAGTCGTTGTAGATCGGCTCGTCGCCCTCGCCGTGACGGTCGGTCAAACCGTCGCTTTTCATCGTATCGTACGGGACGCTCCACAGGTCATAGAAGCCGGCCTGCTCCATCGCCGCGACCAGGTTGTGGTATTCGTCGGTATCAGCACCGATGTTGAAATCTCCTGCGACAATGGCCACGTTGGATGGAAGGTGCGTCGCCTTGATGAAGGCAATCAACTCATCAATCTGCCTGCGCCTGACGTCGATCTTCTCCGCGTCAGTTGGACCGGGCGGCAGAAGGCCGCCATCGCCGGCATAAACATGCGTCGAATAGAGCTCGATCGCACCGAAGCCGACCGGGATACGCGTGAGTTGCACCCCTTTGTTCGCCCATTTGTCAGAATCGAACATGTAGCCCATCTCGCATCCGCCGGGCATCACTCGCGACACGCCGTCCGCGGCATAGACATGCCCGCCGCCATTCTCGATCGTCCGCGTCGGGCTGAGCACGAGGATCCCGCTCTGCAGTTGCTTGTAGGCAAGGGAGCCGGTCGGTCCGTCGACATGCTGCGCGCTGCCATGTGCCAGGATCGTATCCCGCGTATCCTGGTCCCAAGCCTCGACCAGCGATACGAGGTCGTAGGCGAACACCCTCCGGCCGATTTCGTCGGCGCGCTCGGGGATGACCGGCTTCTCCATGACACTCACTTCGAACACGCCAAGCACCGGCGCGACCAACTGCATCAGCACCTCGAATACGACCTCCTCGGGGATCGAGAAGAGGCTTATCAGCCAGTCGAGGTCGGAACTGAGATTTTCGATGATGTATCCGCCGAGCGAGAGGCTGTTGCCCACCAGCTTGCAGGCATCGTTCAGCGGGTTGGCGGAAACGCCGCAGACTTCCACGATCGGCGGGAAGATGCGGTCGCAGACATCTCCGATGTCGGCCCCGATCATCTCCAGTGCCTTGCCGATGAACTCAGCCGATGAGACCCCAAGACAAGCCGCGAAGTGGCCCACCCCTCCGGCAGCGGCGACGATCTCCTTCAATCCGATCTTCGCGCGCAGGCACCAGATGTTGTAGTGGAGGAATGAAATTCGTGTCGTGGAGGGGCCCGACAGGCGCCAAGCCGCCTCGGCGAACGAAGCCGTCGGCAGGGTCGTTCCCGGTGCCGCTCCGGGGTAGCGCAGCCTGGACAACAGGCTGTGCATCGACTGCGGCGGGTAAAGTGCGTCGGCCTGCTGCGCGAGCTGATTGAACGACGTGGTGGGCATGCGCGCGTCCTCCTGACTGGTGAATCAGCTTGCCTGGAAGCGGTAGGCGAGCGTCGGCCACGACAGCCAGCGTTCCGGCGCCCGTCTGACTTCCTGTTCGATCTTCTGGTTCACCCAGGCAGCGAGATCCTCCGGCTGCTTGCCGGCGGTGGGCAGTGTCGCCACCACTTCCACGCGGCTGTCCCTGGGCGCTATCAGCGCCAGCGTGTAGCCGTTGCGGATCGCAAGCCGCAGAATGGCGACCGGGGTCTTGGCGGGACGTCCGAAGAATGGGCTGCGGACGAACTCGGTGCCCGGATGAATATTGTCCATCATCGCGAACACGTTGCGACCGTCGCGCATGTAGGCGGCGAGCGCCGACGCACCGCCTTGGGCCCGAAAATTCAGTGTCGTGCCTGCGTCCTTTAGTTCGGAGAGCCAGGGAGCATCATTCGACACCAGAACGACCACATGCTTTTTTTCCGCAGTGCCGAGCAGGCTCGCGAGCTCCGGGAAGTACCATCCGACAATGAGCAGCTTCTCCGATGCCGGCAGGTTCATATCGATCTGCCGCGTCTTCCATGCCCTTAAATTGCCCATTGCCTCGAGCCAGGCCTGATGATGAGCCGAGCTGAAATCGGCGCGGGCTCGAACGTGGGGCGTGGGGAGCAGCTTGCCTGCCCAGGCGAAGGCATGGTCCGCGCAGGCCGGAACCGACCTCTCGACTGCGTCGACCTTCAATCCGTGAATGCCGCTCAGGACGGTGTGCAGATCATTGGGCATTTCAAGACCCCGCCAGTTCCCATGTTCTGAGCGCGGCCTGGCGCGCGCCAGAACATCCTACTTCATAGCTAACGGTCGCAGGCGCCAGCCGATGGAGCGTTGACGTGAATCAACCCGCGGCGGCCGAGTTGACGATATTTTAAGTTACATCTTCAGCGGGAGGCGGCGAACATGACGAGCGACATCAAACTCACCGACACGTCGGTCATCCTGGAAGGATCAACGACTGTGCTGCAGAGCGGCAACGTCAGGATTCCCGTCGACGCGCAGGGCTATCCCGGCATGCTCAGAATCGAGTTTGACGGCGCGGAGGCCCACGCGGGGCGTGTCTTGCTGGCCCCGGCCTGGTTGGGGCGAGCAATGATGGTATGCAACGTCGAGATGGTGCAGCTTCAGAACCCGAAAGTGCCCCCGGCGGCGCGCGCGGCGCTCTCGCACTCCCAGGCTGACGAACTTGTTCTCAACGATGGCAAGCATTACGTCGGGGGCGTTTCGATTCACGGTGCGGCGAAACTCGAAGACGTGACCGTTAAAGGCGCCGCGCGGTTCGAGAAAACCGTTACCGCTCCAGACGGAATTGTGGCGGGTGGCGTTACGATCGCAGTCCCCGCAACGCCTGCATTGCAGCCGGGTCCATCGGTTGCGGGCTCCCGCACCAGCATGGAGATCAGCTCGTCGACCATTCGTGTGACAACGACCCATGTTGGGATGATCGGGCATCAGCCCGCGCCGGACGTCCTCGATCTGGTCGCGGAGATCCGCAGCCTTCGCGACCGGGTGGCCGCGCTGGAGAAGAAGGCCGGGGTTCCCGTGCCGGCCTAGTCTCGAGAGGCTCCTCGGCTTGGTCGCGCCGTAACAAAGCCAGATGCCATGCGTTGGTGTGATCCAAGGCCTGTAATATCTCAGATGATCGCGAGCTTCATCAAGGTCGATGCCTCACGGCCGCAAACCATCTCTTGGATTGTCCAAACCAATGGCCGTACGTTGGTGGGCGGGGACGGAATTAGCCCAAAGCAACACCGTGGAGAACAGTTGGTCTGATGGATGAGGACGACCGGAGCGATCAATCTCCCTCATCGAGGCGCGGATCGAACAGCTGGCCGACGTGGCCGAGCGGTGTCGAAAGATCATCATGGCCTCGAAGATCGTGATATCCGGCTGCGCCGCGTTGCTGCTCGGGGCGGTGCTGGGCCTGCTGGGGTCCAATGCGGTCGTCGTCCTCGGGACGATTGCCGCGGTGCTCGGCGGCATCGTTTCGCTCGGATCGAACGTCAGCACCTTGCGACAGACCATGGCGGCGACGGCCGCCGCTGAAACGTTGCGCTCGGACCTGATTGGCAGCATCGATCTTCCGGCCCCGCCCGAACTTCCATGCGGTCGGACCAGTGCCGCCGGGCACGCGGAGAAGTAGAATGGCTCGTGCTTTGCCGACCCGGCAGCTCGGTGCCGGAGCCAAGCTCATCACTGTGACGGTGCATTCCAATCACTGAAGACGTTTGAAGGCGTCGATGGGACCGGCTGCTGTGACCCGACGAACTCGCGCCATCCCGAGCTGCACGACGGGCAATCTCTGCATGGCGCGTATGCGCCAACTGCCCGTCGTGCCAGTTTGTCGCAAACTCATCACTTGCACCGTCGGGCAAATCACATCCACATTTCCTGTTATCCCGGCTCGCTGAAGAGGGACGTTTCGCGATCGTCACGAGCGTCGAGCCGGGGAGGCGACGGGCGCGTTGCTCCGCAGCCGGGTGTCAAAGCCCGCGCCGACGAACGGAGCGATGCGACGGCGAAGTGGTGT
>NZ_JBNPTX010000024.1:0-7916 GCF_051167875.1 Bradyrhizobium sp. HKCCYLRH3097 | reverse complement strand
AGCCAGGATCAAACTCTCAAGTTGAACTTGAAGCTTTGAACCGGCTGATCACAACGTTTGACGAGGTCCCACCAATCGATCTCCACGCTTCACAGCGCGGAAACCATGGTGTTACCTTTGAAACATTGTCCGCCGAAGTCTTCTCGTCCGATCCCAGAACCAAAAGCCGAAGCCTTCAATCCCGAGACCCGCAAGGACTCCGCCGTCCACGTTTCTCTTTCTTCATCTTCACTTGTCAAACAGCCCGCACTTGTTAGTTCGCTTCGAACTAATTAGTGCATCAACTTCTTTGGTCTCGTTCACCGTGGAAGTCCCGATTGCCGGGGCGCTTCACATAGCTGATTTTGAGAGACCGTCAAGAGCCTTTCCGAAGAAAAACTCAGGAGCCAGTCGGAAGAAGAAACATCAAAGAAAACAACGTTGGTCCCGAAGGTCGGGGGCCTCAGTCATCAGTGATGTCCGGCTGGCGTGGTGGTGAGATAGTGCGATGCCGCATCCCGCGCAAGAACTTTTTGCGACGGCTGTGCAGAAATGTGGATAGCGCTGTCGCCGCCCACGCTCGGCCTCCTCACACGCCGTTTCTGTTCCATTTTGGAGCGGCGGGCGCGCGCAGCGTCAGGAATTGCTCGCCTTCGGTTGCACCAGCGCACGATGCGAGTGCGGCATGGGCATGCAGGACGAGATCCTTCCGCCGGACGAGGTTGGTCGGACAGACGCTGCCGAGATTGCTGGTGTCGATTTCGAGGGTCGCGATCCCCTCCCCCGCCTGCGACGATCGCGGCGCAGCGCGGAACGCCAATGGTTCCGGACCGGGCCGCGGAGCCCGGAATCGAAGTTCGCGGCGTCGCACACATTCGCGAATGCGAACTGGCATTGGTCTCGCCACCGCGAGCACGGAAGTGATGCGAGGGACGATCGGCGATATCCGCAAGCCTGGCGGTGACGCGGCCGGGAATGGCTCGGCTGTCCCGGCCGGATCGGTCAGCCCTGTTGCCGCAAGCTCCGGAAATACCACCAGCCCGACGAGGGCGCCCTCGCCACCAACCAAACATGCTTCAATCAGCGCGGCCTTGGAATTGGTTGATCGTGCTCGCGTCTCTGGACTGACTTGCCCAACGCACGGACGTTACGGTCCGCTGAGGACGTCGATCCTGTCGAGCGCGTTGTTGCAGCGATGCCAGCATCAATTCGAGCCCACATGCAGCAAGAGCAGCCGCGGCATTGTTGCTTGGTCGACATTGTTGCCTGGTGACCTGCCGCGTGGTGACCTCCGCGGCGCCGCATCGTCCGAGGCCGGCGCGAGACGGCGTCAACGCGATCGCGGCGGCGTGCTGCGTGCTGGAGCCGTCAGGAAGCGATCGAGCTCGACGATCGCTTCGGCCTCGCGGGCGCGCCGCAGCTGCCTGGCCTGCTCGATGCCCGGGGGCAGACGTTTCGCCCTGTCTCGCGCTTCGCGCGCCATCTCCAGCAACCGCTCACCCAACGACATCGTCTGCTTGACACGCCGGCGCCGCTTCTTTTGACCTTCTACGTCCATGCGGGATTGCATCCAGTTTCATTGATGCGCATCGACGACTCTAGATCAGGAGCTGCCGCGCGCATCAACATAAGTGAATCGGCCGTGACCAACGTCGTCCGGGCGGCAGAGCAGCAGCGGCCGGCCGCGCCGGGAGCATCGAGGCTAGCCGCAGCACCGCCGACGGCTCCTTCGCACGGCTGGGATGCGTGGACCGGGGGCGGTCTCTGCCCGCCCCGGTCCCATCGGCTGATGCGCGCGGTTGGGCAGAACGAGCATGCGCTTTCGCCGCAGCGTCCGGAGCCAGTCCAGCACGTCGTTGCGCGACCTGAGTGGACGAGGCAATGCCACTCAGGCCTGCGCGAACTTGATGGTCGACACCGGCCAGCGGCCGTCATGGCCACCGATGGTGATGCGCAGACCGTGGAGTTCGTCAAGATGGACGTACTCCACTGTTCCGGCCTTGCCGTCGCTCAGCGCCACAGCCTTGCCGACCAGCTCGGTCTGCGCCCGTTCGAATTCGCGCAGGATGCAGAAGGCTCGCGTCTTGACGGCAACCATGAGGAACTTCGAGACATGAGGGGGGAACCGCCGGGCAGCACAGGCCGCTCGACGGTCGTTCAAGTCGGCATGCGGACGCCGAACGTCAACCCGTCCTCAAGCAATCGTGCGCGCCGCAAGGCAGCGAGCGCCGGGCTTGCCCATCAGCGGCACTCGAAATTCGCCGCATCCTCGAGGCTGCCGCTGCCCTTGTAGGTCAGCACCTTCGGGAACGCGCAGAGATCGCGTGTGCGCCCGGGCCATGGCACATCGGGCGCGCGCCGCGCGGTGGCCCGGATCGCCTCGGGCGCCGCGGCCGTGCCCTCCACCCATCGGTCCAGCGCGGTCAGCAAGTCGAACTGATCGGTGGCGGGTCCGCCGCCGCAATGGTTCATGCCGGGAACCAGGAACAGCCGCGCGAAGCCGTCGGCATCGGCGCCGTATTTGGTCTTGAGCTGATCGACATAGTCGACGGTGTCGAGCGCCGAGAAGATCGGGTCGGCCGTGCCGTGATAGAACAGCATCTTGCCGCCCTTCGCCTTGAAGGCGTCGAGATCGGTCGAGGTCGCGGCCTCATATTCCATGCCGGCGTCGAAGCCGCCGGCGCCCTTCATCACCTTCCGCGGATCGCGGTCGAGATCGAAGTTGCGCACCCAGGCGACGAGATCCTCCGGCGTCTCCGGCGGGCTCATGAAATCATAGGCGACGCCGCCGGGAACGAGCGTGAGATTGCGCGCATTGGGCGGACTCGCCTTGGGCGTACCGAGCTTCCAGGCGCGCCAGCCGGGCGCGGCGAGGCCGGGATCATACGGCCAGCGCGCATAGATCAATCCGCCCATGGAATTACGGCTGCCGTCGAACATCAGCTTGACGGCTTTCAGCTTGGGGACAGGCAGGCACTGCGAACTCTGGCCCTCCTTGCAGGCGAGCGCGGCCGGATCGAAGCGGCAGGCCATGACGTCCTGCACCATGCCATCCTTGGCGCCGTCGGCGCCATCGCACGACGCGGTCACGGCATCGGCCACCAGCTTCAGGTCCTCGTCGCTCAGCGCGCTGCCGACATCGGCCTTGCCGTCGGGGCCGGGCGGCGCGATCGCCAGCAGCGCCTGCTCCTGCGCGATCACATCGATGCCGGCCAGCGGCACGCGATAGGCCGGCGCGCCGGCGATGACGCCGTCGAACAGCTCCGGGAATCGCTGCGTCACCGCCATCGCCTGGCGGCCGCCGTTGGAGCAGCCGGCGAAGTAGGACCGGCGCGGCGCCTTGCCGTACAGCTTCTCGGCCGCGGCCTTGGCGGCAGCAGCCACGGGCGGAATCGAGCTGTAGCCCTTGTCGCGCCGCGCCTGCGGATCGAGGCCGAACAGATAGGGCCCGAGCGGCCCCGGCTCCTCGAGATGGCCTGCGTCGGTCGAGGCCACGGCATAGCCGTTGGAGAGTCCATTCGGCGGCGTGGCGCCGGTGAGCAGGCCGAGTGCCGGGCGCAGCACGCCGTCGACGCCGCCGCCGCCCTGAAAGACGAACTTGCCATTCCACGTCGCAGGCAATCGCAGCTCGTAGCCAACAGCATAGGGCTTGCCGTCGATGCCGGTACGCTCGTTGATCTTGCCCCGGATCAGGCAGTGATCCGGCGCGGGTGCGGTCGCGCCCGCAGGCGCGGGCGGCGCCAGTTGCACGCCGCCCGCAGCGACGAATTCCGCCGTGACGATGCGGCCGCTGCCGGAGAAGCCCTGAGCCAGCGTGGCGCAGCTCGCCTTGAAATCCTCCGCCTGCGCGGACGCCATGGCCGACGTCGTCAGCAACACCGCGGTCAGCGCCGTCACACGGATCGTCATCACGTCGTCCTCACACCTGCGGGCCAAAGCCCGTCACGCATCGTCGTTGCTTCGCGGCGCGCTCGATCGCTTCCGACCATAGCCAAGCCTGCGCCCGCCGCAAGCGGCCGTGCGCATGGGTGCGATTGAAAACGTCAGCCGAAGCGTGCCATCTGATGGGTGTTCAAGGAAGCGTCGAGGGACATCATGGCTGCGGACATCAGGTTGAATGCCTTTGCGATGAACTGCGTCGGGCACCAGTCGCCCGGCCTGTGGCGGCATCCGCGCGACCGTTCCTCCGACTACAATCGCCTGCCCTATTGGCTCGACCTCGCCAAGACCTTGGAGCGCGGCCGCTTCGACGGACTGTTTCTCGCCGACGTGCTCGGCGTCTACGATGTCTATGGCGGCAACCCCGACGCGGCGCTCCGCCACGCCATCCAGGTGCCGGTGAACGATCCGATGATGCTGATCTCGGCGATGGCCGCCGCGACCTCCCATCTCGGCTTCGGCGTCACCTGCACACTGTCCTATGAGCCGCCCTACCCGTTCGCGCGGCGGATGTCGACGCTCGATCATCTCACCGAGGGCCGCATCGGCTGGAACATCGTCACCGGCTATCTCGACAGCGCCGCACGCGGCATGGGCAGGGAGCGCCAGACCGCGCATGACGATCGCTACGACGTCGCCGACGAGTATATGGAGGTCGTCTACAGACTGTGGGAAGGCAGCTGGGAGGACGATGCCGTCAAGCGCGACCGGACCAGCGGCGTGTTCACCGATCCCACGAAGGTTCACCGTGTCAGCCATCGCGGCGAGAACTACCAGCTCGACGCCATCCATCTCTGCGAGCCGTCGCCGCAGCGAACGCCGGTGCTGTATCAAGCCGGCACCTCGCCGCGCGGCCGCGTGTTCGCCGGCCGGCATGCCGAATGCGTGTTCATGTCCGGCCCGTCCGCCAAGATCATCGCGCCGCGCGTCGCCGCGATCCGCCAGGCCGCCGCCGACGCGGGTCGCGCGGGCAGCGACATCGTCATCTTCAGCATCGCCACCGTCGTGCTCGGCGAAACCGATGCGGCGGCCGAGGCGAAGTTCGCCGACTATCGCCGCTACATCGACCACGAGGCCTCGCTGACCTTGATGTCGGGCTGGACCGGCGTCGACTTCTCGACCTACGACCTCGACCAGCAGGTCCGCCACGTGCTCAACGATGCCGGCCGCAGTGCGATGGACAACGTCACGCGGGCCGATCCGGACCGGGTGTGGACCGTGCGCGAGGTTGCCGAGCATGTCGGCATCGGCGGTATCGGCCCGGTGTTCGTCGGCTCACCGGCGAAGGTCGCCGATCTCATCGAGAGCTGGATCGAGCAGACCGGCGTCGACGGCCTCAACCTCGCCTTTGCGCTGTCGCCGGAGAGTTTTGCCGATGTCGCGGACATGCTGGTGCCGGAGCTGACCAGACGCGGCCGCTACAAGAAGGCCTACCAGCCGGGTACTTTGCGCGAGAAGATGTTCGGCCGCGCCCGGCTCGCGGCACCGCATCCGGCGGCGAGCTACCGGCCGTAATGCCGCTGGCACTCAGCCCGACAGACGCGACAGCAACACGGCCACCGCCGCCTCGATCGGCTTGATGATCGGCACGGCGAATTGCCGCTGCAACTGATCGGCGGCCTGCGCCAGCGGCCCGCCGCCGATGATCACGGCCTCGGCGCCGTCCTCGGCAATACAGGCGCGCGTGGCGTCAGCCAGGGCGGCACCAAGCCGCGCCGGATCGACGGCGAGCGCGGCCGGGTCGCCCTGCGTCAGACGCGTCCCGGTGAACTGCGCCGACAGGTTCAGCCTGTGTGCAAGGCCCGCGATGCTCGCGACCAGCGCAGGTGTCACCGTGGCAACGCCGAAGCGCCGCCCGCCCTCTGCGGCCTCGCGCATCGACGCCTCGCCGATGCCCGCCACCGGCAGCGAGCACTGGCTGCCAAGCTCCGCGGCGCCGGGATCGCCGAACGCCGCGACGATGATGCCATCGCAAGCATCGCGATGCGCGCGGCCGATATCGACCACTTCCGCCGCCGATGCGGCCAGCGCCTCGGCATCCACGATCATGGCCGGCGCCCGCGTCGCGGTCGCGCCGACCACCTCGGCCCGGCCGGCGCAACAGGCGGCCGCAATCGACACCATCATCGCGGTGGTCGTGGCCGAGCTGTTGGGATTGATCAGGAGGATGCGGGGCATGAGGACGGTTGCTCAGATGACGAAGCTCTCCTCGTGAACAATCGTCGGCCAAACGTCAACTCCAGGCCCATTCGCCTATGGGGTGGCGGGCGTCCGCCGTTCGTCGCCGGCGCTCACCCGATCCGCATCGACAGTTCGACTTCGTCGCCGAACGGCACCGACAGATAGCCGTTATCAGGCGAACGGACGTAGGCGAGGTAGTCGGGGCTGTGGTCGGCATTGTCAGCGACGATGAACGCGCCGGCGCTGAGCCGGCTCTCGAGCAGCGCCAGGATATCGCCATACAGCGGCTTGGCGCCGTCGAGCAGCACGAGATCGATGGTCTCCGGCAGATCGGCGCTCAGCGTCTGCAGGGCGTCGCCCTGGCGGATCTCGACCAGATCGGCCAGGCCGCCCTCCGCGAGGTTGGCACGGGCACGGGCGACCTTGGACGGCTCGAACTCCGTGGTGATCAGCCGGCCGCCGCCATTGTCGCGCAGCGCCGCGGCGAGGAACAGCGTCGAGATGCCGAACGAGGTGCCGAATTCGACGATCGATCGCGCACCGACGCCGCGCGCCAGCATGTAGAGCAGCATGCCGGTGTCGCGCGACACGGGCAACGGAAAGTCCTTGAGCTGCGTGTAGAGCTCGACATGGCCGGACCGGCTGCGCATCAGTTGCGCGCCCCGTTCGGCCATGCCGGCGAAGATCGGGCTCGTCTCCGGCCGCAGCAACGTGGCCTCGGCAAGCAGGCGGTCCAGCAGCGGCGCCACCGGCTGGGTGGTCAGGGTGAGCATTGATATTCTCCGTGGTCTCGATGCGTGTCGTTTGCGTCGAAGTCAGAATACGAATAATCATTCGCATTCGCTAATCGCATTTCGGAACGCTCCATGGCCCCGGCTCGAAAAGCCCCGATTTCCCCGCGAAAACTGCCGCAACAGACACGCTCGGCCGACCTCGTCGCGGCCATTCTGCAGGCGGCTGTTCAGGTTTTGACCAAGGAAGGCGCGCAACGTTTCACCACGGCCCGTGTCGCCGAGAAGGCCGGCGTCAGCGTCGGCTCGCTCTATCAGTACTTCCCGAACAAGGCGGCGATCCTGTTCAGGCTGCAGAGCGACGAGTGGCAGCAGACGACGAAACTGCTGCACGGCATTCTGGAGGACACGCGCCGTCCGCCTCTGACGCGATTGCGTGCACTCGTTCACGCGTTCCTGCAATCGGAGTGCGACGAGGCCGCCGTGCGCGGCGCGCTCGACGACGCCGCCCCGCTCTATCGCGACGCGCCCGAGGCACGCCAGGCCAGGACCCGTGGCCGCCGCGCCATGCTCGCCTTCATGCGCGAGGTGCTGCCTGGTGCCGGAGAGGCCGAGCGCGCGCGGGTCGCCGACCTGATCAAGACGACGCTCGGCCAGGTCGGCAAGCACTTCTCGGAGACACCGCGCAGCCGGGCCGAGATATCGGCCTATGCCGATGCGATGGCCGACATGTTCTGTGCGTATCTCTCCACCGCGAACAAGCCTCACAGACGTAAGGCCGAGTAGTCCTAGAGCCGGCGCGTCTCCGGTCAAGCGGCCTCTCGGGGCACTCCCGCCATGCGCTGGCTTGTCCCGCGCACCACGCCTCTCCCACGCACACTGGGAACCTCTGCACGGCCACGGCCTGCCGCGACGCTACGTTGACTTGATGCCGTCGTATCCCAGATCGCCGCTGACTTGATATAGCGCCGCAGGTCGGGGGCCCGCAGCCAACGTACCACCCCTCGGCTCTCCTGAAGCTTTACATCTACGGCTATCTGAACCGGGTGCAGTCGAGCCGGCGGCTCGAACGGGAGGCCGGCCGCA
>NZ_JBNPTX010000023.1:0-11471 GCF_051167875.1 Bradyrhizobium sp. HKCCYLRH3097 | reverse complement strand
TTGTGGCCGACGTCGAGGCCGGTCTGGACGCCCTGTCCGATCTTCTTGAGCACGCTCCAGAAGCCCTGCAGCTCCATCTCGGTCGGCTGCGTCGCGGCGGTTGCGGCCTGCGGGCCGGCGCTGAAGATGCCGAGGTTGTGGCCGACGTCGAGGCCGGTCTGGACGCCCTGTCCGATCTTCTTGAGCACGCTCCAGAAGCCCTGCAGCTCCATGTCGGTCGGCTGCGCGGCGGCTGCGGCCTGCGGGCCGGCGCTGAAGATGCCGAGGTTGTGCCCGACGTTGAGCCCGGTCTGGACGCCCTGTCCGATCTTCTTGAGCACGCTCCAGAAGCCCTGCAACTCCATCTCCGACGGCTGCTCGGTGCCGGGGCCGACCGAGAACGGCGCGAACCCGCCCGCGATTCCGCCGATGGCGCCGCCAAAGTCGCGGCCGGTCTTGCCGCCGATCAGGCGTCCGATCGCCTGTCCGGCGAACCTGCCGAGAACGGAGCCGAAGATCCCTTCGGGATTCAATTGACCATAGTCCTCAGTCGACTGCTGCATGCCACTCATGTTGAGCCTCCTCGCTCGTTGTTTGATCTTCGAGCGGCGCGCCGCTTGACCTCATCAGGCGTAGTTGCTGCGCGACGTCGATCGAGGGCGATGTTGCGCGCGTGGCCGTGATGCAAGTGTCAAGCGGGGCGTGAAAGTGCCGTCAAAATCGATCATGTGTGGAACGCATGGAGCAAGATCACGCGGATCGTCAGACGCGTAGCATGCGCCTGATTTCGCGCTGCAGGCTCTCGGTTTCGCTCTCCGGCGTGGCGCCGACCTGCTTGCGCAGGATGGTGCGGCAGAAGTCATATTGACGCAGGGCGTCGGCACGGCGGCCCTGCTGCGCGTAGCAGCGCATCAAGGTGCGGTGGACGTCCTCCTGCAGCGGATCTGCGGCCAGCACACGCAATGAGAACGTCGTGGCGATCTCCACATGTTCCCGGCCGCCGACGTCCAGCAGGCCCGCGATCGCCCGGATCGCCCGCGTCTTCAGTCGTTGACGCTCGGCGGAGAGCCATGCCTCGAACGCGCAGGACGTCGAGCTGATGCCGTCGAGCAACTCGCCCCGGAACAGCGCGGCGGCGCGGGCCATGGTTTCCAGATCGCCGAGCTGCAGCAGCACCTCGAATTCCTGCACGTCGGTCGTGACGGCGTTCGGATGGATGCGGATGTCGTCGCGTTCCGCCGAGATCACCTCGGTGCATTGCGGCAGCACCCGGCGCAGCGTCAACAGCGCCTGGCGCAGGTTTGCGCGCGCGTTGTCGCCGAAGCGGCCTTCCCACAGGAGGGCGGCAAGCTTGCTGCGTGAAATGCCGTGCGGAGAGGTGAGGGCGAGATAGCCCAGGAGCGTTGCCGCCTTGCGGCTTGGGATGACGACCTGCTCGCCGGAGACGCGTCTGATTTCAAGACCGCCAAAGAGATTGATACGCAGCAGACTCATTGTCTCTCTCCTCTGAATGGCGACTCGCTGCGATCGGCGCCTTGCCTGCAGAAGTCGAGCTTCTCGTGCGATGAGATTGAGCGGCTGCAGCCCGATCAGGTCTGCACGGTCGTCGCCGAACGGCGAGCCGCCACGCTGTCGTTGTCATCGTCGAAATGAGATCGGCAATGCAGTTAAGTCTGTCCGAGCAACGTTCGGTTCAATCTTGGATTGTAGGACGAAGCGAGACCGTGCCGTTGTGGCTTGCAGTATGCACTCCATCGGGTCCAGTCTGGGCGCAGCCGGAACCGCACGCTGTGAGCTACGCCACACTCCACGTCGGACACCGTCGTGCCGCATGCTCCATGGTCAGGAAGATTGGATTGTTCCGATGAGATCGTTCCGCAAGGAACTTTGGTTCCAGACACCGGGCCGTCGCGCCTTCATCAACATCACGGATGATGTCGAGGCGGCGCTGAAGGAGAGTGGCGTGCGCGAGGGGCTCGTGCTCGTCAACGCCATGCACATCACCGCGTCGGTCTTCATCAATGACGACGAGAGCGGGCTGCATTTCGACTACGAGCAATGGCTGGAGAAGCTGGCGCCACACGAGCCGGTGGCGGGCTATCGGCACAACCGGACCGGCGAGGACAATGCCGACGCCCACATGAAGCGCCAGATCATGGGCCGCGAGGTCGTGGTCGCGATCACGCAAGGCAGGCTGGACTTCGGTCCGTGGGAACAGATCTTCTACGGCGAGTTCGACGGCGGTCGGCGCAAGCGCGTGCTGATCAAGATCATCGGGGAGTAGGGGGCGGTGTCGCCGTTTCCGGATGCGTTGACGCCTCCGACTGACCCATGCCGTCACGGCCGGGCTGGTCCGTGCCACAATCTCCGCTGTCGTCCCTGCGAACGCAGGGACCCATACCGCGGAATCTATCGGTGAGGCACAACTACCAGCCATCGTCCCATTGAAGCCGGTGGTTATGGGTCCCTGCGTTCGCAGGGACGACAATGCAGGGCTGCGAGGCGTCGGTGATTCAGCCACGAAGGAGAGGCGCTTCCGGAGGTCATCACACCATCGACCTTGGATCCCGCAGGCCCCAACGGCCGGCCTCGACCAGGGTGATGAAGCGCTCCACGGCCTCATTAAACAACGCCGGCTCCTCCAGATTCAGCACATGGCCGGACTTCGGGAAGAACGTCAGTCCCGACGCCGGCAGGTGCTGCTTGAGGAACAGGCTCGGCTCGATGCAGGCGTCGTCCTCGTCGCCGCAAATGATCAGCGCGGGCGTGGCGACGCGGCGGATCGCATCCGTCATGATGTAGATCGAGGGCCTCGCGCCTTGAAAGCCGCGCATGGTGTTGGCCGAGCCCCTGGCGTCGTGGCGAGCGAGTGCGGCGTAGAAATCGGCGTGGCCGCGTGGGTCCTTGATCAGGAAGGGAATGCGGCCGGGCGCCTCGCGGGTGACCTTGGCGGTCTCGGCCGAGCCGAGGGTCTCGAACTGCTCGGCCGTGGCGCGGCACTGGGCACGGAAGGCGTCGAGCTGCGTGAGGTCGGAGCCCGACCCGACGCCGGCCAGCACCATCGAGCGGATGCGGCCGGGCGCGTTCAGCGCGACCTGCAGCGCGGAGTACGAGCCCATCGACAGGCCTATGAAATGGGCGCTGTCGATGCCGAGATGGTCCAGCACCGCCAGGGCGTCGGTGTAGAAGTGCACGTAGCTGTAGACGTCGGGCGCGGCCGGCACCTCCGAGGGCGTGTAGCCGCGCGCGGAGTAGGCGATGCAGCGGTGGCGGCGCGCGAAATAGCGCAACTGCGGCTCCCAGTTGGTGTGGTCGGCGGCGAACTCGTGCAGGAAGATGAGCGGGGTGCCGGCGCCGACCTCTTCGAAATAGAGGCGAACGCCGTCTTTGGCCGTTGCGTGGGGCATCGTCAGCTCCTCCCGTGTCACGTGCCGCATGTTGACGAGTCGCGCGACACGCGACAATGGCCGGGCCAGTAGCCTTGTTTTCGCCTCAAGATAGACCCGGAATCACCCTCTCGTCGCCAGTCTTTCGCCGCCGAAGGTCATGGTTTCGTCACACCGCGACTTTTTACGGACCCCGCTGGCGGCTTGCAGAGGGGCCGCGCTGAGGACCAGGGGGTGCCAAGTCAGGGTACTGGGGGAAGTAACAGAAGGATTGAGTATGGTTGTGTCTACCCTTCGCCGGTCGCTTCACGTCGTTGCGCTGACCATGTGCTCGGCAGTCGTCGCCGTCACCGCAACACCGGCATCGGCCCGTCCGCATCACGGCTCGGGGCATCATGCCCACCGCAGCCACGGCGGCCATCACTACGCAGGGCATCATCACCACCGGCGTTCCGTCGCCCGGCTGTCGCGCTGGGAGCGCGGCGTGGCGCGGGTGCAGGTGAGCGGCGTTGCCGACGCGCAGGCCAGCGTCATGATGCCGGGAACGGCGTCCGACGGCATGGCGTCGTCCGGCGGCTTCGGCGGCGGCAGCAGCGTCGTTTCCGCGGCGCGCAGCTTCATCGGCAGCGGCAATCCGACCGGCCGGCGCAGCCTGTGGTGCGCCCGTTTCATGAACATGGTGCTGGAGCGCACCGGCCATCGCGGCACCGGCTCCGACATGGCGCGCTCGTTCGCGAGCTATGGCCAGCGCGTCTCCGGCCCGCAGGTCGGGGCGATCGCGGTGATGAGCCGCCGCGGCGGCGGCCACGTCGGCGTGGTCTCGGGCGTCGATGCCCAGGGCAACCCGATCGTCATCTCCGGCAACAACGGCAACCGTGTCCGCGAGAGCGCGGTGTCGCGGGGGCGGGTGTACGCCTACGTGATGCCGAACTAACCAATCTCGAACTAATGAATCGAGCCGTCGAGGCTCGCTCGGTGTGCGCCTCTCCCGCTTGCGGGGGAGTTCGCATCGCATCTTCGATGCGATGCGGGTGGGGGAAGTCTCTCCACACGAAGATTTTCGGGTGGGGCGCCCCCACCCCAACCCTCCCCCGCAAGCGGGGGAGGGAGCGCACCATCGGTACGGCGAGAGATCGGATCCAACTCCGGTGCCGGTTTCGTCATCGCGAGCGAAGCGAAGCAATCCAGGGCCGGCCGGAAAAGTCTGGATCGCTTCGCCGCCTCCGGCTCCTCGCAATGACGCGGGGAGAGGCGGAGATTCACGTCAGCCGCGGCTGCTCCACGGCGAGTTCGTCGCCAACGGCGATATCGCCGGCTTCGATCACCTCGGCATAGATGCCGCATTCATTGTTGCCGCGCCGGGTCATCAGCGCGGGCGGGATGTCGAGGTCGCGGGCGGCCGTGTCCGGGTCGACGTTGACGGCGGCGCAGCGGGTGGTGGTCTTCACGACCTTCAGCCGCGCCGAGCCGATGCGCAGCGTCTCGCCCATGAGCGAGGTCTCGTGCCAGGCCGGCCAGCCGGTGACATAGACGTTGGCGCGGAAGCGCAGCGGGTGCACGGGAGCGCCGACCAAGGTCTCGATCTCCGCGATGGAGGCGAGGTTGATGATCGAGACCACCTTGCGCGCCAGATCCGTAAAAGCGTAACCACCGCCCGACAGCAGCTTTGGCGGCCCGCGCAGCTCGGCGGCGAACTCGCCTGCGAAGAAGCGCTCGATCGCCGCGCGGCCGTCGGGGCTCTCGAGATCGCCTTGGGCGATGATCGCGCCGTCCTTGCGGATGGTGAGGATGTTGGTCGCGTCGTCGAAGATGGTCTTGAAGCCGGCGAGGCGCTCGTTGCGCATCAGCATCAGATACGCCGTCTTCGGTTTCCAGACCGGAGCTGCGGGATCGAACCCGCTGGGACCGTTCTCGAGCGCGTAGCGGCGGTCGGCCGGCAGGGTCTGGCCGACCCGCAAAGGCGCCCTCCGCAATGGTTCCGGGGTAAGGCCCTTGACGGGATAGCGGTACAGGCCGGCGATGCGCGCGGGAGGGGTCTGGCTCATGCCGCCTCATAGGAGATTCCCTTGGCCGCGGCCAGGGCACACGAATTTGTGAAGCGGCCTCTTCCGTTTTCGCACCGCCTTCCCACATTTCCACTCAAGCCGGGCGCAAGCCGGCGACGTCAATGGTTGCGGCGTTGATGGACGTCAACGTGCGCGGTCCGAAACCCAATGAAGATGCTGAAGCCGTGCCTTCGGGGCGTCACAGCAGGCTGAGGGAAACATCATGAATATCGAAAAATATACCGAGCGCGCGCGGGGCTTCATCCAATCGGCGCAGTCGCTGGCGATGCGCGACGGCCATCAGCAGTTCTCGCCGCTGCATCTGCTGAAGGTCCTGCTCGACGACGGCGAGGGACTCGCTGGCGGTCTGATTGATCGCGCCGGCGGCAATTCGCGTGCGATCCTGAAAGCGACCGAGGATGCGCTGGGCAAGCTGCCGAAGGTGTCGGGCAGCGGCGCCGGGCAGATCTATCTGTCGCCCGAGCTGGCGCGCGCCTTCGACGCGGCGGAAAAGGCGGCCGAGAAGGCCGGCGACAGCTTCGTCACGGTGGAGCGGCTGCTGCTCGGCCTGACGCTGGAGAAGAACAGCGAAGCGGGCGGCATCCTCGCCAAGGGCGGCGTCACCGCGCAGAACCTCAACGCAGCGATCGAATCCCTGCGCAAGGGCCGCACGGCCGACTCGGCGACCGCCGAGAATGCGTATGACGCCTTGAAGAAATATGCCCGCGACCTGACCCAGGCGGCGCGCGACGGCAAGCTCGATCCGGTGATCGGCCGCGACGAGGAGATCCGCCGCACCATTCAAGTTCTGTCGCGTCGGACCAAGAACAATCCCGTGCTGATCGGCGAGCCCGGCGTCGGCAAGACCGCGATCGTCGAGGGCCTCGCGCTGCGCATCGTCAATGGCGACGTGCCGGAGAGCCTGAAGGACAAGCGGCTTTTGTCGCTCGATCTGGGCGCGCTGATCGCCGGCGCGAAATATCGCGGCGAGTTCGAGGAGCGGCTGAAGGCCGTGCTGCAGGAGGTCACGTCGGCCGAAGGCAGCTTCGTGCTGTTCATCGACGAGATGCACACCCTGATCGGTGCCGGCAAGGCCGACGGCGCGATGGATGCGTCGAACCTGCTGAAGCCCGCGCTCGCTCGCGGCGAGCTGCACTGCATCGGCGCGACCACGCTCGACGAGTATCAGAAGCACGTCGAGAAGGACGCGGCCTTGGCGCGGCGGTTCCAGCCGGTCTACGTCACCGAGCCGACGGTCGAGGATACCATCTCGATCCTGCGCGGCCTGAAGGACAAATACGAGCAGCATCACGGCGTGCGCATCACCGACTCCGCGCTTGTGGCGTCGGCCACGCTGTCGAACCGCTACATCACCGACCGCTTCCTGCCCGACAAGGCCATCGACCTGATGGACGAGGCGGCGGCGCGGCTGAAGATGCAGGTCGACAGCAAGCCCGAGGAACTGGACTCGCTGGATCGCGAGATCATCCGGCTCAAGATCGAGCAGGAGGCCTTGAAGAAGGAGAGCGATCTCGGCTCCAAGACGCGGCTGCAGGTGCTGGAGAAGGAGCTCGCCGATCTCGAGGAGAAGTCGGCGGCGCTGACGTCGAAATGGAGCGCCGAGAAGGACAAGCTGTCGAACGCGCAGAAGCTCAAGAGCGAGCTGGACGGCCTGCGCATCGAGCTCGCCAACGCGCAGCGCCGCGGCGAGTATCAGAAGGCGGGCGAGCTGGCCTATGGCCGCATCCCCGAGCTGGAGAAGCAGCTGGCCGACATCGAGGCCAAGGAGAATGCCGGGGAGATGATGGAGGAGGCGGTCACCGCCAACCACATCGCGCAGGTGGTCTCGCGCTGGACCGGCGTGCCGGTCGACAAGATGCTCGAGGGCGAGAAGGACAAGCTCCTGCGCATGGAGGACTCGCTCGGCAAGCGCGTCGTCGGCCAGTTCGAAGCCGTGCATGCGGTCGCGACCGCCGTGCGGCGCTCGCGTGCCGGCTTGCAGGACCCGCACCGGCCGATGGGCTCGTTCATGTTCCTAGGGCCGACCGGTGTCGGCAAGACCGAGCTGACGAAAGCGCTCGCCGAGTATCTGTTCAACGACGAAACCGCGATGGTCCGGCTCGACATGTCCGAGTACATGGAGAAGCACTCGGTGTCGCGGCTGATCGGCGCGCCTCCCGGCTATGTCGGCTATGACGAGGGCGGGGCGCTGACCGAGGCCGTGCGGCGCCGGCCGTACCAGGTCGTCTTGTTCGACGAGATCGAGAAGGCGCATCCGGACGTGTTCAACGTTCTCTTGCAGGTGCTCGACGACGGCCGCCTGACCGATGGCCAGGGCCGCACCGTCGACTTCCGCAACACGCTGATCATCATGACCAGCAATCTCGGCTCCGAGTTCCTGGTCAATCAGCCGGAGGGCGAGGATACGTCGGAGGTGCGCGAGCTGGTGATGGGCACGGTGCGGAGCCATTTCCGACCCGAGTTCCTCAACCGCGTCGACGAGATCATCCTGTTCCACCGCCTGCAGAAGAGCGAGATGGGTCGGATCGTCGAGATCCAGTTCGGGCGTCTCCAGAAGCTCCTGGAGGAGCGCAAGATCACGCTGTCGCTCGATGGCGACGCGCGCGACTGGCTCGCCGCCAAGGGCTGGGATCCGGCTTACGGCGCACGGCCGTTGAAGCGGGTGATCCAGCGCAGCGTGCAGGATCCGCTCGCCGAGATGATCCTCGCCGGCGACGTGAAGGACGGCGATCACATGACGATCTCGGCCGAAGGCAATGTGCTGACCTTCAACGGCAAGGTGCCGCACACTGCCGAGATCGCGACTTTCGAGGCGCCGATCCCGAAGCGCAAGCTGAACTGAGCGGCGTTTCGCCGAACTGAAACGGAAGCGGCCCGCGCTGAGCGATCAGCGCGGGCCGTTTTCAGTTGAACGCGCCTTTGGGGGGGCGAGGGGCCTCGCTCACCGGCTGACCTGGATCGGGCCGGCGTCGGAGATGCGCGAGGCGCCGGTGCCGCGGCTGGTCATCATCTGGTCGACGCGGTCGCGCTCCTTCTCGAAGTTGGCCATGATCGGGCCCTCGAGCGACCGGCCCCGCGGCAGCTTCACGCGCATCGGGTCGACGAAGCGGCCGTTGACGAGGATCTCATAGTGGACGTGCGGGCCGGTCGACATGCCGGTCGAGCCGACGAAACC
The DNA here is from genome assembly GCF_051167875.1 of Bradyrhizobium sp. HKCCYLRH3097. Classification (NCBI taxonomy): domain Bacteria; kingdom Pseudomonadati; phylum Pseudomonadota; class Alphaproteobacteria; order Hyphomicrobiales; family Nitrobacteraceae; genus Bradyrhizobium; species Bradyrhizobium sp. HKCCYLRH3097. The sequence continues at coordinate 2,865 of NZ_JBNPTX010000023.1, read as the reverse complement.
GATGACCTGGCCCTGGCGCACGCGCTTGCCGGGCTCCATGCCCTTGGCAAACGCCGACATGTGGCCGTAGGCGGTCTCGTATCCGTTGTTGTGCTTGATGCGGATATATTTGCCGTAGCCGCCTTCCTGGCCGACCTTCTCGAGCACGCCGTTGCCGGAGGCGAAAATGGGGGTGCCGTAGGCGGTGGCCCAGTCGACGCCGGTGTGCATCTTCACGAAGCCGAGAATCGGATGGCGGCGGCCGCCAAAGCCGGAGCGCATGATCGCGTTGTTGACCGGCTTGCGCACCAGGAACTTCTTCGCGCTCTTGCCGGTCTCGTCGTAATAGTCGACGACACTGTCGTCGGGGGTCTGGAACCGGTAGTATTTCTTGGTCTCGCCGCCGACCGTCAGCGAAGTGAACAGCACCTCGGTCTTGTCGTTGTTGCCAGGCTTGTCGTCGTCGTCGCCGGCATAGAAGACGTCGAACGAATCCCCAGGCTGCACCTTGCGCTGGAAATCGACGTCGTAGGAGTAGATGCGGATCATGTCCTCGATGACCGGCGCGGGCACCTTGTTGCGCATCGCCGTCTCGTAAATGCTCTGATAGAGGCGGACACCGGTGCCGTCATCCTCCTCGTCATTGGTGTTGTCGGCGGTCTCGGTGACCGTGTTCATGCTCTGCGCGTCCACGGCGACGTATCGTCCGAGGTCCGACAGCGCGGCCACCGCCTCGATCATGGTGTCGTTGGCGACGATGACCCGGAACGGCTGTAGCCGGGCGCCGGGGGCAGGGCTGGATGGCGCCATCAGGATGCGCAGTTTCTCGCCTTCCTTCAGGCCGCCGTCACGGCCGCGCGGGCCGAGCTGGGCGGCGATCGCCTTGGCTTCGTCGGGCGTCGCGCCCTGGTCGCGCAGGATCGAGGCGACGGTATCGCCCTTCTTGACCAGGTGGACGCGCTCGCCGAGTGGATTGCCGCCGGTGATCTGGTCCTTGGTCTTGGGGAGCAAGGTGACATTTTCCGGCACCACCCGGGTCTCGAAGCCGGCGTAAGGATCGGGCAAGGTGCCGTCATTGGCATAGGACAGTTTCAGGTCGCCGCCTTGGACGGCCTGCGCGCCGGCCGCGTCGGCGGCGGCATTGGCAAGCGAGGCGTAGCGTACGCCGCCATTGTAGCCGCGCCAGTTCGCCGCATCACGGACCCGCATGACGATTTCGTCGAGCGCCACCGAGGTTGCGATCTTCGCCTTGGGGAGCACCGCGGCGAGATCCTTGGTCACGAACGAGACCTCGGCGTCGGGCTCGACGGCCTCGGGATTGTTCGGATCCTCGCCGGACCCTGTCTTGTCGTTGTCGGTGTCGCTCAGCAGGCGCTGGGCGTTGAACGGCGGGATCTTGGCGGAAAGATCGCTCGTCGTCATCGACAGGTTGCCCGAGATCCGGACATAGGGACGGACCCGGATGAGCTCGCGCGATCCCGCGCGGGTCACGGTCGAGATGCGCACCACATTGCGGGCCGCGGCCGCTTCGCTCGGCGGCGGCAGGCGGTCGCTCTTGCGCAGGGTGGCGACGCGGTCATTGGCACCGAAGGCGCCGCGCAGCGCGCTCTCCATCCGCTCCGGCATGCGCGCGAAGGTCATTTCGCCGTCGAGCGAGGCGAAAACGGCGCCGCCGATGAGGGCTGCGCCGCATAGACCCGTCAGAATCGTACCAGAGAACCATTGTACGGAAACGCGGCGGCGGTCGATCACCGCGGCCTCGGAGCCATCGACCGATAGCGGCGGCTCATGACCGAGATCGATCATGCCGACCTCGCGTCCATACCCCCCGCGTGACGTCCGATGGTTCAACCTTCGTCCCCCAAATTCAAAGTCAGCACCGAGATCACTCAGCTGCCGGTTGGCTTAACGTCCAAGACAAACGGCTCGGAATGATGGCGCGCTTCTGACGGTTCGAGACTCTCTGGCTGGAAAGCCGGAATCCGCAAACCGCTATTGTTCTTCAGGATCTCTCGATGTCGTCTCGGCCGTATCAGGCGAAGGGCTCGCCACTTCCTTGATCTGGATCATCCTTGAATCGATGGCAGTCCCCGCTGGACCCAAATCAACCCAGGTCGATGCTTAACAAATCGTCGCAGGATTGTGGCCCAAGTGGGGCACGAAGTCCGCAAGAAGTCGGGGTTCTCCTGCTGTCCGGAAAAAAATGATTCGATGCGACGATTTGTTGACATTGGGCGTTGACACCCCGATCGGCCCCCCCTATAAACCCGATCACTGAGCGCGGCGCCGCTTCGGGACACACCGAGGCGAGCATTCGCGCCAATATTGCTCCTCACTTCTGTTGAGTGATGCACAACCGGTAAAACCCGGTTGCTCATCGACGTCGGAAGATGTTGGGCGCCCCTCCATCCGAGGGTGGGACCGAGGTCCCGGGCTGTTTGACAAGTGAAGATGAAGAAAGAGAAACGTGGACGGCGGAGTCCTTGCGGGTCTCGGGATTGAGGGCTTCGGCTTTTGGTTCTGGGATCGGACGAGAAGACTTCGGCGGACAATGTTTCAAAGGTAACACCATGGTATTTGCGCTGTGAAGCGTGGGTACTGATTGGTGGGACCTCGTCAAACGTTGTGATCAGCCGGTTCAAAGCTTCAAGTTCAACTTGAGAGTTTGATCCTGGCTCAGAGCGAACGCTGGCGGCAGGCTTAACACATGCAAGTCGAGCGGGCGTAGCAATACGTCAGCGGCAGACGGGTGAGTAACGCGTGGGAACGTACCTTTTGGTTCGGAACAACACAGGGAAACTTGTGCTAATACCGGATAAGCCCTTACGGGGAAAGATTTATCGCCGAAAGATCGGCCCGCGTCTGATTAGCTAGTTGGTGGGGTAA
>NZ_JBNPTX010000022.1:0-35607 GCF_051167875.1 Bradyrhizobium sp. HKCCYLRH3097 | reverse complement strand
CAGGGAAGGCCGGATATTGGGCTGAACCTGTGGTTCTGCCGCGTGCTTTTTGCTGCACGCGGACCGCGGGTATCAGCCGATACCCGGTCTTCCCTGCGCCTCTTCTTCGGACGAAGAGGTTCATTCAGGACACAACTCGGGCGTAGATCGCCGCGAGACGGCTCAGCCATGCCCGCTGTTTGAAACGTATACAACGCACCCGTGCCATGTCCTGATCAGGTGGACAGTCATAGGGTGATCTGCCGTCTATCCAGTGGCGTCAAAAGCACTGCGCCGCAGCGTCGCCAGGCCGCGGCCGCGCCACCGATCTTGTCTGCATTCGCGGGCGTTGCGGGATTGTCGATCAGTTGAGGTCGGCCCGGTCGTCGGGGCGACGTTTGAGCACTCCACCGAGAGCGGTCCGGCGAGGGGATCATGCAGGAAAGCTCCCGCTCGGCAAATCGACAATGGCGACGAGCAGCCCATCTTCAGGCGAAGCATCGAGTCTGCCGCCGGGGCGGGTACAATCCTGAGGGCTGTGATCGGTTCTAATCGCGTGGCACCGCAGCCTGGAGGACTTTACCCGCCGCTCGTGGAGGCCGGTAGCTGCCGTGTTGGACCGCCCGGCCCGCACGGAGCTGGCAAGCCGTCCCATCAAGGACAATTCTGGTCCAGTGATAATGCCAAAAACTGGCCCTGTTGAATGGGGCAGGCCTGACCTAAATCGCTCGTGAACCGCCTCCTGACACAAGGGCAAGCCATCATGAGCAAGGACAGCGCTCACCCGAACTCCGAAACGACCGCTGAGGTGCCCGTCTACAAGAGTTGGACATGCGTGCTCTGCGGACTCGTCTACAATGAACGCGACGGATGGCCCGACGACGGCATTCCACCCGGCACGCGTTGGCAGGACGTGTCCGAAGACTGGATCTGCCCCGACTGTGGTGCAGGCAAGAGCGACTTCGCGATGGTCGAGGTCTGAACAAATCCTGACAATGGCTGCGTGACCGTTAACGGTGACGTGGCGTTCTCTTCCTGCCGAAGGAGTTGCAATGTACGGTCCCTCGCACTTCGACGAAGCCCGTCCTGAGATGCTCTACGATCTGATCGAAAAGAATCCGCTTGGCATTTTGATCACGCACGGCAAGAGCGGCTTGGACGCCAATCATATTCCGTTCGAGCTGAACAGAGCGCAGGGGCAGTGGGGAACGTTGCACTGCCACGTGGCGCGCGCGAACCCGGTGTGGCGGGATCTGGACACTGGCGCTGAGGTGCTCGTGGTGTTCCGGGCGTCTGACGCCTATATCTCCCCTCAATGGTACCCGAGCAAGCAGGATTTCCATAAGCAGGTGCCGAGCTGGAACTATCTCGTCGCGCATGCGTACGGGTGCGTGACCATTCACGACGACGAACGTTACGTGCGCGGCAATGTCGCCCGTTTGACACGGAAGCATGAAGCGTCTCAACCGGTCCCATGGAAGATGACTGACGGTCCGAAGGACTATATCGACACGATGCTCAAGGCGATCGTCGGGCTGGAGATCGCAATCACGAACCTGGTCGGAAAATCCAAGCTGAGCCAGAACAAGGAGGTGCGAGACATACGCTCCGCAGGCGAGGCCTTGAAAGAACGAGGCGAGCATGTCATCGGAGACGCCATGCTGGCGGCCGCAGCCGTCAAGGCAAGCCAGGAGTAGAGACGCGGCAATCAGGCGATAAGAGCAACGCGCGAGCGATCCAGGCTCCGTATTTGTCAGCGTCCCCACGCGGTGCGAGGAGACGTCCGGCGCGCCGGTGTGAGCATGAGCGACTGTCTCCCTATCTGACCGCCTTCAGCGGCGCGGGCTTGGATGAGCGGGCCGTCCCCTTGGCTGCAACGCATGCATCGAGGACGCCTCTGAGGCGGACGACGGCGGACTGTAGCTCGGCAATCGAAAAGCCGCCGAACCCGAGCATGAGTCCGCCACGAGGCGGGGTCGCATGGTACATGGGCGAGATCGGTCGCACCACCAGCCCCGCCTTGTGCGCCTGCTCCCCGATCGTGACATCGTCGAGGCCGGGCGGAAGCCAGAGTAACAGGTGCATGCCCTGGTCGCTCGGCTGCAGCGTTGCCCAGGACGGTAGGTCCTTGACAAGGGCGGAGATCAGGGCGGCGCGTCGTTCTGCGTAAGCGCCGCGAATGCGCCGGATGTGGGCTTCGAAATGGCCTTCGCGCATGTACTGCGCGAGGACGTGCTGGTCGACCGCCGGCGAATGGCGATCGATGAGGGCGCGCGCACCAGCGAACGCGTCGACCAGGGGAGGGGGAACGATCGCATATCCGATCCTCATCGAGGAGAACAAGACCTTACTCATCGTCCCAAGGTACACGACGCGCGCGGGATCAAGTCCCTGCAACGATGGAAATGGATGTCCGGCGTAGCGAAGTTCGCTGTCGTAGTCGTCTTCGACAATCCAGGCATTGTTCTGCCGCGCCCACGACAGCAACGCGGTGCGTCTCGCCATGCTCATGGGCATGCCCAACGGATACTGATGCGAAGGTGTGACGAAAGCGACCCGGGCGTTCGGGCACTGGACGAGACCGTCTTGGACGTCGATGCCCTGATCATCCACGGGAATCCGGAAAGTCCGGACATTGAAGTTTTCGAGCACGGCGATGATGCCGGGGTAGGCCGGGTCTTCGGCCCACACGGCATCGCCGTCAGAGAGAAGAACGGTCGCCGATATGAAAAGCCCCTGTTGCGTGCCCGCCGTAACGATGACCTGATCGGGCTCGCATTTCACGCCCCGAGCCTTCCGTGCATATTCGGCAATTGCGATCCGCAAATCGGGTACTCCTTTCGGATCAATGTAGCCCGACGGGGCGGCTGCCCGCAGAGCCCGGACACGATTGCCAAGCCGTCGCCATTGGTCGCCGGGGGCAACTGCACCCGCGGGATGAGCGATCGCAAACGGCACCGGGTCTTGAGGCCGGAGAGACCGCGCGACCTCAGCCAGACGGGCGACTTTCTCCGGCAACAGAGGACTGGGGTCTGCGCGTTCGATCAACGCCGGAGCGCGGGTCATCAAATCGGTGTCGGCATTGACGTTCGCGACGATCGTGCTGCCTCTGGCCCGGGCCTCGAGGTAGCCTTCTGCATGGAGCTGATGAAACGCCTCGATGACGGTTCCTCTCGCGAGCTGCAATGAATTGGCAAGGGCGCGAGTGGATGGCAGTCGCTCGCCAGGCTTCAGGATCCCCTTCGATATCGCCTCGCGAAGCGCTTGAGTCAGTTGGTATCCAACGCGGCCGGCAGTCCGGTCGAGCGAGCCCAGCGAGGGAATTGCGATGATGGTTCGGCGTCGTGCCATCGGTTCTCTGGTCCAACTGTTCTCCCGAATCTTGGACCAAACGATAGATCAGTTCCAGACGCCGGTGTCGGATTCGCTCCAATTGCGAGGGTTTGCGAAGGTCTGAACTGAGAAAGAACCCCGATCAGGGTATCGGGCTACGAATTCGCATACCGGAACCTGCCGCTGGTAGCGGGTCGAAGAGGCGCTGGACATGCGGAGATGGAGCGCGACGCCGAAGCCCTGCGTGGGCTGACCAGCAACGCTGGCTATGCCGCCATCTTCGCCAATTGGCTAAGTCGCTGCCAGCTTCCTTGCCGTGCTCCAAAGACTCTCGGCGGCATGGATCATCCGCGCCCGTGCGCGGATGAGGCATATGCTGATCTTGATGTCCCAGTCCTTGGGGCCGGCTCTCACCAATCGGCCGCTCTGGAGATCGAGCTCGACCAGGCTGCGTGGAGCCCAGGTGATCCCGCGGCCTTCTCGGGCCATGTTGATGAGCAGCATCACCGGTGCTGAGAAGCTGGGGAGCAGCATGGCGCTCGGCTGCTTCGTCGCGAGGAACGCGGTCACGATGCGGCCCACGCCGGAACCCGGATGATAGGCGAGATAGGGCAGCGGCTTGTCCGCAGAGCCAGGCAGCGCAAACCGCGGCATCGATTGCCGCCGGCGACCGCTGCGCGTGACGGCCTTGTAACCGGTCGCGCTGATCGGGACCAGGACGTCGTCGGCGAGATCGATGCGCTGAAAGCGATCGTTATTCAGACGGCTGGCGAGCGATGGATGGTAATGCGCCAGCATGAAATGCGCATGGGCCTCGAGCAGGAGCTTCTCACACCCGGCGAAGTTCGACGCCACGAGCTGAACGGCGGATCCGGATCGCGCGCGGTCGACCCGGCGGATCCAGTCCGGAAAGAACGTCTGCGACAGTGCGTGGGTGGCGACGAATTGAACGGTCTCGGCCTTGAGGCGCGCCGCTTCCAGGGCCTCCTCGCGGCCGTTTGACAGCCTGCGAATGACGTCCTCCGCCACCGGGCGAAAACTCTCCCCCGCCGGCGTCAGCTTCACGACATGGGTGCTGCGCTCGAACAGAGGCGCTCCAAGCCACGCTTCCAGCGACTTGATCCGCCGGCTCAAGGCCGGCTGCGTCACGTGCCGGCGCAGCGCTGCGCGGGAGAAGCCGCCGTCCTCGGCAATAGCGAGGAAATCCTCGATCCAGCTCAGGTCCATGATGCCAGCTCGTTATTGAATTATTCCAATACGGCATTAGCACCGCGGCACCGGCTGGTCCAATGTCAGGCCAAAGATAAGGGCCGCGGAGACGCTGTTTGCAGCGCCGAAGAGCACGAGGCGGGAGGACACGGAATTGACGATCACAACGACTCCTTTGTCCGAGGCGCTCCCGACGCAGGCTGCTGCGCCCCGTGCCGGCTCGCTTTGGCGGGAGCCCTATGTCCTGATCGTGGCGGGCGCCGTGCTCGGCGCACTCGTCGGCGCGCTGTTTCCGGCTGCAGCACTCGAATTCAAGCCGCTCGCCGACGGCTTCATCTCGCTCATCAAGGTCACGATTGCGCCGCTGGTGTTCCTGGTCGTGGTGACCGGCATCGCGCAGGTCGGCGACATGAAGGCGGTCGGGCGCATCGGACTCAAGGCCTTCCTGTATTTCGAAATCGTCACGACGCTCTGCCTGCTGTTCAGCTTCATCGTGGTGCGATGGGTCCAGCCCGGCGCGGGTGTGGCGCACGCCACCCCGCAACAGGCCGAAGCCGTGGCCCGCTATGCGCAGACCCATGTCGGCCCGTTGTCGGCCTATATCCAGCACATGATCCCCGAAAGCTTCTTCGGCGCCTTTGCCAGCGGCGACGTGCTTCAGGTTCTCGTGCTCGCGCTGCTGTGCGGCATTGGCCTCCTGATGCTCGGCGAGAAGGCGCTGCCGTTGCGCTCGGGCATGGAGCGGTTGACCGAGCTCGTGTTCAGCGTGGTCCATGTCGTCGTCATGCTGGCACCGATCGGGGCCTTCGGCGCCATGGCGTTCACGGTCGGCAAATTCGGCGCCGCCACATTGTACGCCCTCGCGCTCTTGGTCGGGACGGCCTGGGCGATGATGGCGTTCTTCATCTTCGTCGTCCTGGGAATGATCTGCCGTCTGGTCGGCATCCGGCTGATGGACCTGCTCCGGCTGTTGCGCCCCGAGCTTCTCGTCGTGCTCGGAACGTCGTCGTCGGAGACGGCGATTCCCGGAATGATGGAGAAGCTGCCAAGGGCGGGGGTGGGACGCGCCGTGACCGGTCTCGTCATTCCGTCCGGCTATTCCTTCAATCTCGACGGCGTGGCGCTGACATTGCCGCTGACCACGATCTTCGTGGCGCAGGTCTACGGCATCGAGCTGAGCACGGCGCAGCAGTTGAGCCTGTTTGTCGTGATGCTGTTCACCAGCAAGGGCGCAGCCGGTGTCACGGGCGGAGCGTTCGCCGCGTTGGCGGCGACTGTCGTTGCGGCCGGGCTGCCTGTCGAAGGCCTCGCGCTATTGCTCGGAACCGACCGCTTCATGTCGCTGGCGCGCGCCATCACCAACACCATCGGCAACGCAGTGGCCGCGATCGTGGTGGCGAAATGGGATGGTGAATTCGACCGCGACGATTGGGGGCGGGTCGTCCAGATGAAAGCAGCAAAGTAGGATCCATGGTTCTCAGTGAAGACTTGCCGATCGTGGCGCTGGTTCCCGGTGATTGCACCGGTATCGGTCCTGAGCAGACGGCGCGAATCCTCTCCGATCACCGCCTGGCCGATGCGGCGCGCCTCGTCGTGGTGGGCGATGCCCGCGTGCTGGAGATGGGAATGGCGCATGCCGGCGTGAGCTTCGATATCGAGCGGATCGGCTCACCCAGCGAGGCCTCCTGGGTTTCCGGCAAGATCCAGCTGATCGATCTCGGCAACACCGACCCGTCGAGGCACCCGATCGGAAAGGCCAGCGCCGAGTCCGGGCGGCTCACCGGAGAGACGCTGTCGCGGGCGATCGATCTCGCCAAGGACGGCGCGATCGATGCCATCACCTTCGCGCCCTTGAACAAGCGGGCGATGTTCGACGGCGGCTGGAGGTACCCGGACGAGCACAAGATGTTCGCGGACCTGCTCGGGCACCGTACGTATTTTTCTGAAATGAACGTGTTGGATGGACAATGGATGTCGCGCGTCACCGGGCACCAGTCCTTGCGCGAGGCGCTGAACGACATCAGCCCGCCGCGGATCACCGATGCGGTGGTCCTCGTCGACAGGATGATGCGGAGATCCGGAGTCGCCGCGCCGCGGATCGCCGTGGCCGCACTGAATCCGCATGCCGGCGAGGGCGGCTTGTTCGGTCGCGACGAGATCGAGATGATCAAGCCGACGGTGGAGGCGATTGCGAAACAGGGCATTGTCTGCAGCGGTCCGTATCCGGCGGATACGGTTTACATTCGCGCCTTTGCCGGCGAGTTCGACAGCGTCGTCGCGATGTATCATGACCAGGGGCAGATCGCGACGAAGCTGCGCGGCTTCAATCGCGGAGTGACCGTCACGGCCGGCCTCGAGACCGTCTTCACCACGCCCTCGCACGGCACGGCGTTCGACATCGTCGGCAAGGGCGTCGCAGACACCGGCGCGCTCGAAAGCGCGGTCCGGCTCGCCGCGCAATTGGCCTCGTTCAAAGCCCGGGAGATGTCACATGCACACTGATCGCAGGACCCTGCTTCAGGCCGCCGCCGCTCTTCCCTTGTCCGCGGTCGGCGCGACTACGGCATTTGCACAGGCTCAGGCACCGGCGGCGCCCGCCGCGGCGCCGCCCAAGGAGGTCACGCGTACGCTTGCGCGGTACATCGTCTCGGCGGGATATGATGTTCTGCCGGTCAAGGTCCGCAAGGAAGGCGTGAGGACGCTGCTGAACTGGGTCGGCGTCGCGATCGGCGGGTCGCGACACGAAACGGTCGATATCGCGGTCGCGGCGTTGGCGCCGTTCTCCGGCCCGCAGCAGGCGTCGCTGTTCGGCCGGCGCGAGCGGTTCGACATCATGAACGCCGCCTTCATCAACGGCGTGTCCAGCCACATCTTCGATTTCGACGACACCCATCTGAAGACGATCATCCATCCGGCCGGCCCGGTGGTTTCGGCGATCATTGCGCTCTCGGAAATGCAGCCGGTCTCCGGAAAGGAGTTCTTGAATGCGCTCGTCCTCGGTGTCGAGACCGAGTGCAGGATCGGCAACGCCGTCTATCCGAACCACTACGATGTCGGCTGGCACATCACCGGGACTGCCGGGGTGTTCGGTGCGGCTGCGGCTGCCGGCAAGCTGTTGAAGCTCAACGAGCAGCAGATGACCTGGGCGCTGGGCCTCGCCGCGTCGCAGCCGGTCGGCCTGCGCGAATCGTTCGGGTCCATGAACAAGAGCTTCAACCCCGGCCGTGCGGCGTCAAACGGCATATTTGCCGCCCTTCTGGCGTCGAAGAATTTCACGTCGTCGGACGGGATGATCGAGGCGAAGCGCGGCTGGGCCAACACGATCAGCACGAAGCAGGACTATGGCGAGATCGTCGGCGATCTCGGCAAGCGTTACGAAGCCGCCCTCAACACCTACAAGCCGTTCGCCTGCGGCATCGTTCTGCATCCGGCGATCGACGCTGCGATTCAGCTGCGTAACGAGAACAGGCTGACGGCCGACCAGATCGACCATGTCGATCTCAAGGTCAACCCGCTCGTGCTCGAGCTGACCGGCAAGAAGACGCCGCAGCAGGGGCTCGAGGGCAAGTTCAGCATCTATCACGCGGTGGCCGTGGCGATCGTGGAAGGCGCGGGCGGAGAGAAGCAGTTCAGCGATCGCGCGGTAACCGATCCGACGGTGCTGTCGCTGCGTAGCAAGGTCATTCCGGTTATCACGCCCGAGATCAAGCCGGAGCAGGTCGAGATGACGATCATGCTGAAGGATGGGCGGAAGCTCAGCCGCCGCATCGAGCACGCCGTCGGCAGCGTGGAAGTGCCGATGACCGACCAGCAGCTCGAGGCGAAGTTCGTGGACCTCGCCGACGGCATCGTTCCGGCGGCGTCGATCCGGCGGATCATGGACGCCTGCTGGAATGTCGAGAGTGTGTCGAATGCTGCCGACATCGCGAAGATGTCGGCGTCGGCCTGACGATGGCGAGGAGGGCCATGTCGTCGCGCCGCCGTCTGCTGCAATCGGCGGGGGCGTTTGCTGCAATCTCGGCGATGCCGATCCGTTTCTCCGGGGCCGCCGGCCCGGGCGTGACCGAGCGCCTGGCGCGCTACATGGTTGCGGCGCGTGACCAGGAGCTGCCGGAGCAGGTGATGCTCGCATGCAAGCACCGCATTCTCGACACGCTCGGTGCGATCGTCTCGGGTGCGCGTATGCATCCGGGCGAGATGGCGCTGAGATACGTGCGCAGCCTCGGCGGCGAGCCGCAGGCGTCCGTCGCCGGCTCCGACGTCCGGACGACGGCCGTCAATGCGGCGATGGCAAACGCCATGTGCGCTCACGCCGACGAGACCGACGATTTCGAACCGGTCACCAAGGCGCATCCGGGGTGCGCGGTCATCCCCGCCGCGCTCGCTATGGCTGAACGGGAGCATCGCAATGGGCGCGACGTGATCCGCGCCGTTGTGCTCGGCTATGACCTGACCTGCCGCCTTCTGATGGCGCTCGGGCCGGACCTGGTGCGCGGCTCGCATCGCAGTGCCGAGGGCACGTCGTCGACATTCGGCGCGCTCGGCGCTGCGGCCTCACTGGCGCGGCTCGATGAGAGGGGCATGCGTCACGCCATTTCCTATTCGGCGCAGCAGGTCTCGGGGCTGTGGAGCTGGGTCAAGGACACGGACCACATCGAGAAGGCATTCGATTTCGCCGGAATGGGCGCGCGCAACGGTGTCATGGCGGTCGACATGGTGATGGCCGGGCTCACCGGCGTCGATGACGTGCTCGATGGCACCCACAACCTGTTCATCGCGCTGTCGAGCGATCCGAAGCCGGAGGAGATGGTCAGGGATCTCGGCAGCCGCTTCTACGTCACGGAGACGGCCATCAAGACCTTTTCGGTCGGCTATCCGATCCAGTCGCCGCTGGATGCGCTGCTCACGCTGCGCCGACAGCAAGGGCTCACTCCAGACAACGTCCGCAGCATCCTGGTCAAGCTTCCGACCGACGCGATGGGCATCGTCGGCGACAGCGCCATGCCCGACGTGAACTGTCAGCATCTCGTCGCACTCGCCTTGGTCAAGGGGGCCGTCTCATTCGCCGACAGCCATGATGTCGCGCTGATGCGCGACCCGATGATCCTCGAGCAGCGTGGGAAGGTGACGCTTGTAGGCGACAAGAGTCTGATGGATCCGGCCGCGCCACGCGGTGCGATCGTCGAGGTGACTCTGGTCGATGGCCGCAAGGTCGATCATTTCACCAGACACCCGCCGGGCACCAAGGAGAATCCGCTGGGCACGGAGGCCGTCAACGCCAAAGCCACGGATCTCATGGCGCCCGTGCTGGGGAGTGAAAAGACGGAGAGGCTGATCGACATGGTCGGGCGGCTCGAAGAAATCGACGACATCGGCCAGTTGCGCGCGCTATTCGCGGCGTGATCGGCTGTCATGGCGATGAGAGGCGAGGGAACGTCATCGTCTGATCCGTTCCCTTGGCGGCGAGGCGAGCAGCGCCGGCTCGGTCCTCTCCGGTGCATTCTGCGGATTGACGAAAAAAGAAGACGAAGCGGGAGGGACGAGACATGAAGCAGAGGCGGATGCAGCGGCGGAGAAGGCGACCGTGATCGGATTCGACTTCGCGTTCCCGTCGGTCGGACACGTCGAGAAAGACGGCGCCGGCTATCGGCTGATCCCATCATCGTGGAATCCGACGCTATGAAAGACCGGCATTTTATCAGCACGGCGGTACCGATGTCGGATCGCGCCAGACCACGCATGAAATCGACCGGTCTGCTCGCATCGCTTTGCTTTGCCATCGCAAGTCTTTGCTTGGGCCTCTCGGCCATGATGGCGGGAGCAGCTGCGCAGGATGCGCGCGAGATCGCTCCGACCGGCGTGCTGCGCGTCGCTGTTGCGGTCGGGCCGGCCGCCTCCGCGTTCTGGACGACACGCGATCCGGCGACAGGCAAGCCTGTCGGCGTGACAGTCGAACTGGCCAAGGCGGCCGCGGGCAAGCTCAATGTGCCGCTTGAGCTCGTCGAATATCAGAGCTCGGACGAAATCGCGGCCGCCGGCAGCAAAGGGGCGTGGGATCTGTCCTTCATGCCGGCGGATCGCAAGCGGGAGCAGTTCGTCGATCAAGGACCTGCCTATGTCGCCTACATGAGCGGGTATCTCATTCGCGCGAACTCGGACATCACGGCCGTCGCCGATATCGACCGTCCGGGAATCCGGGTCGGCTGCATCGAAGGCACCTCGACGTCCAGAACGGTCGAGGCGAGCATGAAAAGTGCCAGCGTGACGAAATTCATCAAGCCTGAAGAGGCCGCTGAGCTGATCGGCCAGGGTCGGCTCGACGCCCTCGCCATGGGCATGGAAGCCTTGGAGGAGCTGTCGCGGCGCCTGTCGGGCAGCCGGGTCTTGAACGAGGTCATCCAATCAACGGGCGTCGTCGTGGTCGTCCCGAAGGGCAAAGTGACGGCGCGGGAGTGGGCGGCCCGATTTCTTGCAGATGCCAAGGCGAATGGCACGGTGCGCCGAGTGCTCGATCAAAGTGGATTTGTCACCGCCAAGGTCGCCCCGTGATGCCGTGGTGAACTCCGGCCAAGCCATATCTTTGGCTTATGAGCGCCAACGCCAAATCGTATTTTGGCTGTGCTGGAATTCCGTCTATCTCCAATCGGCGGGCGATGAAGCTGTCGGCAATCATGATGGACACGACCGGCAGGCACGCTCGGAAAGTGCGCCTGCATGGTCCATGCGGCCACCCGATTGTACTGCACTCGCGCTTGTTCTCCCGGCCAACGAAGAAGCGCATCTGGTTCGAGTCCTGGCCTGAAAGTGAACGATCATGAAACTGGGCTGGTATTCCGAACTCGACGAGGTCGAACGCCGGACGTATTGGGCTTGCTTCGCGGGCTTTGGTCTCGACTCGCTGGATTCGACGATCTACGCGCTGGTCATCCCGGCGCTGATTGCAACAATCGGACTGACGCGCCCTGAAGCCGGCTATCTCGCGACCGCAGCCCTCGTCGGTGCAGCCATCGGTGGCTGGGGCGGGGGGATCCTTGCCGATCGCATCGGCCGCATCAAGGTCCTGCAACTGACGATCCTCTGGGTTGCCCTGTTCACGCTCGCATCGGCTTTCGCGACCGGCTTCAACTACTTGCTGATCGTGCGTTTTCTCCAGGGCCTCGGCTACGGCGGTGAGGCGGCCGTGGGTGGCGTCCTGATCAGCGAGGTCGTCAGGCCCGCGCTTCGCGGCCGGGTGGCCGCGTCGGTGCAGAGCAGCTACGCGGTGGGTTATGCGATTTCCGTCGCGCTGCTCCCCGTCATTTCATCGCTGTTTTCTGAAGAGCTCGGCTGGCGCGTGTTCTTTGCGGTCGGCATCGCGCCGGCCTTTCTCGTGTTCTTCATCCGCCGCCTTGTGCCGGAGTCCGGGCTTTATCGTCAAAGCCGCGCGGACGAGACAGCCGGACTGCCCGCCTGGACGATCTTCACCAGGGCCCATGTGCGGCGTACCGTGGCGGCGGTCACGATGGCCACCGGCATTTTCGGCGGTGCCTATGTGATGATCACGTGGCTGCCGACCTATCTGCGCACCGTCCTCAACCTGACCGTGGGGAGCAGTGCAGGTTATCTTGCCATGAACATCCTGGGTTCGTTGGTCGGACCGTTGCTCTATGGCTGGCTTTCGGATCGCACGGGCCGGCGTCCCGCGTTCATGATCTTCCTGCTATGCCAGGCCGTGAACGCGAGCATCTACCTGCTTGCTCCGATCGGCGCCAACGCGACGATCCTGCTCAGCTTCTTTCTGGGCGCGTTCCAGGGTGGGTTGGCATCAGGAATGTTGCCGACCTTTGCCGAATTGTTTCCGACCGAGATTCGTGCGAGCGGGCAGGGTTTCTGCCTCGGTGGCGGGCGTGGGTTTGGCTCGGTCGTGCCTGCGACCGTGGGCGTGCTTGCTGCGTCGCATCCTCTTGGCTTGTCGATGGGCCTTTGCGCGCTCGCCGCCTATGGACTTGCTTTCATCGCCGCGATGGCTTTGCCCGAGACGAGCGGCGCTGACCTGCAGCGTATGACTCCGTTGGAGATGCAAGCAGGGCAGCCGGGAGATCTCGGCAACCTCCAAGCACGGCCGTCGGAATGAGGAGGCTGAGAACGACACGCCTCGTCGAGCGAAACAAGGCGCCCAGGCTGGCCGACGAGAGCACGGAGAAGGCAGCAGGGTCGGGAGGAAGACATGCACTATCGGACCATTTTGAGCGTCATCGCATGCGTCGCAGCTCTGCACTTATCGAACAGCCTCGCCCAGACATCGAACACCGACAATCCCAACGACGCGGTCGCGGATGCACTGACTCCGCCTCCTTATGGCGAGCCGATCAGCCTGGAGATGGCCAAGAAGGTGGCTGCTGCGGCCGTTGCCGAGACGACGAAACGCAATTGGAACGCATTCTGCATCTCCGTGGTCAATCCGAGCGGCGATCTGGTCTATTTCGAAAAGCAGGACAATTGCCAATATGCGTCGATCGGCCTGTCTCAGCACAAGGCGCGCACGTCGGCACGTTATCGACGCCCCACGCTGGTGTTCGAGACGTTGCTGGGCAAAGGTGCGTATTTCGCCTATCTCGCCACGCTCGATGACATGATCGCATCGCGAGGCGGCAATCTGCTGGTCGTGGATGGCAAGATCATCGGTGCCGTCGGTGTGAGTGGTGGGTCGGGCGCCCAGGACAACGTCGTATCCCTGGCCGGGCAAGCGGCGCTGAAGTAGACGAGACCGGGCCGGAGGCGGGGCGTGATGCAGTCGCGACCGCCGGTCAGACGGTCGGCGCGTGCGCTAGGCCGCCGGCGGGATGGCGGAAGACATGGAGTCGTCGACCAAGCTGACGCCGCGCCATTGTCCGGATGTGACGAGCGTTCGCGCAGTATCCTGGAGTTCCTTGGCGACGGCGAGGGCTGCAGGCGCCAGCAGGTCCGGCTTGATCGAATAGACATAGTTGCGTCGCGTGATCCGGGCGTCCGAGATCGGCAGGGCGCGCCAGTCCTCGCTGCTTCGTCCTCCTGCCTGCAGCGCCGACATCGGCTTGATGGTGACCCCGATGCCCTCACCGACGCAGCTCATCACCAGCGAGAGCGAGTCGATCTCGGCGACCACATTCGGCGTGATGTTGCGCCGCTCGAACTCCGCAGCTACACGCCGGCGCAGGCCATGAGTTCCCGTCGGCAGGATCAGGGGCAGCTCTGCAACTTCTGCAACTGTGATGCTGCAACGGTGGCGCGGCACCAGCGGGCTGTCGGCAGGGAGAAGCACGAACAATTCCTCGTCGAGCAGCGGAATCGCGTCGAGCTTGGATGACACGTCGTTGTTGAACAGGATGGCCAGGTCGAGCTGGCCAAGCCGCATCATGTGGGCGATGTGGCCGCTCATTCCCTCGACGACATTGAGCAGGATACCGGGATATTTGGCGCGGATGCACTTGGTGAGTGGCAGCCCGATCGCGAGCACGGTCGTGGCGGGCAAGCCGACCGATACCATGCCGCTCACCTCTGCCGAATCCTGGCGAGCGATCGACAGCGCATGGTCGAGCTGCCGCAGCATGAACCGGGCGTGATGGTAGAGCGCAAGGCCGTTCTCGGTCGGGATCACGCCGCGCGAGGAGCGCTGCAGCAAGGGCCTGCCCACTTCCTCCTCGAGCTTTGCGATCTGCTGGCTCAGTGCGGGCTGCGCAACGAACAGGCAGCGCGACGCCTTCGAGAGACTGCCGCTCTCGACGATCTGGGCGAAATAGCGCAATTGACGCAAATCCATGAGCGGGAACCGCACTGCTTGGGAGGAACGAGACCTTGCCGCCGGGCTATATGCTCAGCTTATGGCAACTAATCCAAAACAGTATTTTTGCTAATGTCAATTTCTCTCTAAGGACGACGGTAACAAGTGTGAAGACCCTTTGGGAGGAACCAGACGATGGCGGACGCTGCGGTTCAGGGACAGGCGTTGGCCGGTCTGCCATCGTGCCGCCTCTTGATCGCCGGGGAATGGGTGAATGGTCCGCACACCGTCGCCGTGCTCGACAAATATCGCCTGCAGCCCGCCATGTCCGCGCATCTGCCGTCGCGCGAGCAGGTCCGCAGCTGCATTGTCGCCGCGGAGCGGGCGTTCGAAGCCAATGTACTGACGCCCTATGATCGCGGCCTCATCCTCGATCGCGCTGCGGTCGAGCTTGAGACGCGTGCGTCGGAGCTGGTGGAGGTGCTGCGCCAGGAGGCGGGCTTTCCACGCCGCGATGCAATGGGCGAAGTCCAGCGTTGTGCGACGACGTTTCGGCTCTCCGCCGAAGAGGCGCGGCGGCTGGCCGGCGAGATGGTGCCGATGGAAGGGGCCGCAGGCCAGAAGGGCCGCATCGGCTTCACCATCCGCGTGCCGCTCGGCGTCGTGGCCGCGATTACGCCGTTCAATGCTCCGCTCAATACGGTGGCGCACAAGGTTGCGCCTGCACTGGCGGCTGGTAACGCCGTGGTGCTGAAACCATCGCTGCATACGCCGATGACGTCCTGCATCATGGCGGAGTGCCTGATCGCGGCAGGTCTGCCATCGGGCCTGATGTCGGTGCTGCATGGCGATGGTGAGGTCGCCGACTGGTTGATGGCCGAGGCGGCAGTGAAATTCTTCGCGTTCACCGGCAGCACGGACATCGGCCGCATCATCCAAAGCAAGGCGGGACTGCGCCGCACGCAGATGGAGCTCGGCTCGATCTCGCACTGCGTGATCTGCGAGGACGCCGATCTCGATATTGCGTTGCCGAAGGTCGTCAACGCCGGCTTCCGCAAGGCCGGCCAGGTCTGCACATCGATCCAGGTGCTGCTGGTGCAGCGTTCGCTGATCGGGCAGGTGGAGCAGAGACTTTCAGAGCTCGTTGCCGGGCTGCCCTACGGAGACCCCGGCGAGGACGACACCGTTGTTGGGCCGGTCGTCAGCGAGGCCGCCGCCCAGCGCATCGAGTCCTGGATCGCGCTGGCCGAGCAGAGCGGCGCGCGGCGTCTGGTCGGCGGCGCGCGGGTGGGCGCCGTGGTTCCTCCCACGCTGCTCACGAATGTCGACAAGGCGACCCCGCTCGGCTGCCAGGAAGTGTTCGGGCCTGTGATGTGCGTCGCGCCCTTCGATGTGCTGGACGAGGCCATCGCGCGCGTCAACGATACACCCTACGGGCTGGCCACGGGCATTTTCACCAAGCGCCTGGACGAGGCTCTTCAGGCCGCGCGGCAATTGCAGGTCGGTGGCGTTCACATCAACGAGACGCCGAGCTCCCGTGTGGACCTCATGCCATATGGTGGCTCCAAGGATTCCGGTTTCGGCCGCGAAGGGCCGCATTACGCCATCCGCGAAATGAGCGAAGAGCGTATCGTGACGATCCTCGCATGACGCGGACTGTCACCTGACAAGGATCTGACCATGACCAAGATGAAGGGCGGCGAAGTCATCGCCGAATATCTCGTCAAGCAGAAGGTGCCTTTCGTGATCGGCATCTGCGGACACGGCAATGTCGGCATTCTTGATGCGCTCTATCAGGTGCGTGACCGCGTCAAGCTGGTCTCGCCCCGTCACGAGCAGTGCGCCGGCCACATGGCCGACGCCTATTTCCGCGTCAAGCACAGTCCGGTCGCGACGCTGACCTCGACCGGGCCGGGCTCGGCCAACATGGTGATGTCGCTCGCAACTGCGTTGTCGGACTCCTCGAGCTTCCTTGCGATCACCGCCAACGTGCCCACGTCGCAGGCCAACCGCGCGCCGTTTCAGGAACTATACGCGCACAACCAGGCCGATTTCGCCCAGGTGCTGCGCCCGGTGGTGAAGCGTTCCTTCCAGCCCAGTCGCGTCGACATGCTGCCGCTGGCGCTGCGCCAAGCCTTCGACACCATGGTCACGGGACGTCCCGGTCCGGTCAATCTCGATATTCCGTACAATGTTTTTCAGGAGGAGGCCGACGTCGAGCTGCCGGCGCTGTCGCATGTTCACGGCAGTCACCGGCCGAGTGCGAGCGAGGCCGACGTCACCAAGGCGCTCGATCTGATCGAAGCCGCCAGGCGGCCGGTGTTCTTCATCGGGCAGGGCACGACTCTCTCGGAGGCCGGTCCCGAGATCGGCGCGCTGCAGAGCCGCTACGGCATTCCAGTCATCACCTCGCCCAATGGCATGGGCTGCGTGCCGGCGGATGATCCACTGACGCTCGGCTTCATTGGCCGCAACGGCGCTTATCCCGCCAACCAGGCCGGCCGTCACGCCGATCTCGTGCTCTGCATCGGTACCCGTTTCGACGATCGCTCGTCGTCGAGCTGGCACCAGGGCTACTCGTGGAATTTTCCGTCGACGAAGCTGTTGCAGGTCGACATCGATCCGGCGGAGCTCGGCCGCAACTATCCGCCGACGCTCGGCATCATCGCCGACGCCAAGACCTTCGCCGCGCAACTGCTCGCGGCGCTGGAGCGCCGCCCCGCGATCCGCCGCGAAAATTTCGCGGCGTGGCGCGACCAGATCGGGACCTGGAAGGCGGAGTGGGAGGCGTTCGTGCGGCCGCACTTCAGCGCCGACACCACGCCGATCCGGCCGGAATATGTCGTCGGAGCCCTGCAGGACGTGCTGCCGGACGACGTCATCCTGTCGCTCGACTCCGGCGTGCATCACAACTGGTTCATGCAGTTCTGGCACCCGAAGCGGCCACAGAGCATGCTGAACAGCTGGGGCTTTTCGTCGATGGGGTTCGGCGTCTGCGGCGTGCTCGGCGCGCAGCTGGCCGCGCCCGACCGTCCCTGCGTCGCCGTCGTCGGCGACGGCGGCTTCATGATGGCGCCCTACGTCGTCGCCACGGCCGTCGAATATGACCTGCCGTGCGTCTGGATCGTCTGGAACAACTTCGCCTGGAGCGCGATCCGCGATTTGCAGTATGGCCTGTTCGAGGGCCGCGAGCTCGGCACCGCGTTCTATCGCGGCAATCAGGGGCCCGGCGGAGATCGCTACAACCCCGACTTTGCCGCCTGGGCGCGCGCCTGCGGCGCTGACGGCGTGACGGTGACCCGCAGCGCCGACCTGCGCGGTGCAGTCGAGACCGCGATCAAGAACCGCCGCCCCTGCGTGATCGATCTGCATGTCGACGCCGAGGTGCGGCCGCCATCGACGGGCACCTGGGAGCTGCCGCCGATCCCATTCAAGGAGCCGGTGTTCGGCAAGCCTTACAAACGCGACTGACGATACAAAACAAAGATAACAACATTGAGAGGGAGGAGCACCATGTTGAAGCGTGATCTGAACCGGCGATCTTTCATGCGCGCGTCGGCCGGCGTGGCTGCCGCATCCGTGCTCGGCGTCGGCGGTCCCGCGCGAGCCCAGTCCGATGGGCCCGTCCGCATCGGCATGATCTATGCCAAGCAGGGGCCGGGCGCCTCGATCGGTGAGTACCTGCAACGCGGCAGCGCGCTTGCGGTCGAGCAGGCCGGCGGCAAGGTGCTGGGCCGCCCGATCGAGCTGGTCTGGCTCGACGAGCCCAATCCCCAGGTGTCGCAGCAGAACATGCAGCGGCTTGTCGACGAGAGCAAGGTGGTCGCCGTGGTCGGCGGCAACTACTCGTCCTCGGCGCTCGCCATGATGAGCGTTGCCAATCGCGAGAAGGTGCCGCTGATCCTGACCGGCGCCGCGGCCAGCGAGATCACCGGCAAGAGCTGCAGCAAGTACACGTTCCGCACCCAGGCGACCGTGCCGGTTCAGATGGCCGGCCTGATGCCCTACGTCTCCAGCATCGGCAAGAAGGTCTATTTCATCACGGCGTCATATGCCTTCGGCCAGGACATCCTGCGCGCCTCGCGCGCGATGCTGAAGCAGGTCGGCGCCACCGAGGTCGGGGTCGACGAGGTGCCGATCAACACCGCGGACTACAGCTCCTACATCCTCAAGATCCGCCAGGCCAAGCCGGACGTGATCGTCGGCGGCCTGGTGGGCGGCGACTTCTCCAACTTCCTGAAGCAGTGGAACGAGATGGGGATGAAGGACAAGATCCCCTATGCGGCGGTCGCCGTCACGGACACCGACTTCTGGGACGTCGGGCCGCAGGCTTCGACCGGCATCTACATCAAGCCGTGGTACTACAACAATCCGAAGAATACCGCCGCCGAGCAGAAGCTGATCGAGGATTTCAAGAAGAAGTACAATCAGCCGCCATCGGACAAGACGTGGTCGGGCTGGATCGGCATGCGGGCGCTGTTGGAATCGATCGAGGCGGCGAAGTCGACCGAGGCCGCTCAGCTCGTGGCGCATCTCGAGCAGTGGAAGAACACCGAAGGCGAGTTTCCGTTCTTCTTCCGCGACTGGGATCACCAGTTGGTCCGCCCGGCCGTCATCGTCCAGATCAAGAAGCAGATCACCGACAAGTTCGACTATTTCGACGTCCTGAAGAACACCTCGGCGACCGCCGAGGAGACGGCGAAGGCGTTCGGTACCAAGGAGGATATCGGCTGCAGCATGCCCTCGCTCTGAGGCGGCGGCGACCCTTGTTCCCGCAGCGTACTGACAGGCTCGAACGATGCTCGACACTCTCGTCTCCCAGGCGGCCAATGGACTCGTGCTCGGCTTCATCTACGTGCTGATCGCCGTAGGTCTGTCGATTACCTTCGGCCTGCTCGGCGTCATCAACTTCGCGCATGGCGCCTTCTTCGCGCTGGGGGCCTACGTGGCCTGGCAGCTGTTCCAGCTGTTCGGATGGAGCGCCGTGATCCTGGCGCCGCCGGTGGTCGGGCTGATCGGCATGGCTGTGGAGGTGACGATCATCCGCCGCCTCTACGGCAAGGAGCCGTTGCTCAGCCTGATCGTGACCTTTGCGCTGGCGCTGCTGATCGAAGCGGTGATCCGCTACGCCTGGGGCGCCGACGGCAAGCCATTCAATCCCCCGCCGGCCTTTGCAGGGATCGTTGAAGTTGGTCCTCTCCTGATCACCAAATATCGCGTGGCCGTGCTCGGCGCGACCACGGCGACCTTGCTCGGCCTATGGGGCTTCCTGGCGTTCACACCCTATGGCCGGATCCTGCGTGCCGGCAGCCGGGACCCGGAGATGGTGGAATTGCTCGGCATCAATCTGCCGCGGGTGCTCACTGCGGTGTTCGGGCTCGGCTGCATGCTGGCGGCGATCGCCGGCGTGCTGGCCGCGCCGCTGTGGACGGTGTCGCCGTCAATGGCTGCCAATGCGGTGATGCCAGCGTTCGTGATCGTGGCCATCGGCGGCCTCGGCTCCTTTCGGGGCGCAGTGGTCGCCGGACTCGCGGTTGGAATCGTCACCTCGCTGACCATTCAGTTCTGGCCAGAGGCGGCTGCCGCATCGATGTATGCCTTGATGTTCGCGATCATGCTGCTGCGGCCGCGCGGGCTATTCGGCGAGCGCTGGGAGCGTTTCGAATGACGACGGCCAAGTCCGTGCTGCAGCGGCTCGCAAGTCACCCGGTGCTCGTGGCGGCCGCGATACTGGCGCTCGCCTCCGGCATCGCGCTCGCTGTGGGCATGCCGATCCATCGCGTGACCCAGATCGCGATCTACACGCTCTACGGCGCGGAGGTGAACTTCCTGATCGGCTATCTCGGCCTGGTGCCGTTCGGCGCGTCCTTCTTCTTCGGCTGCGCGAGCTATGCGCTGGCAATCGGCCTGGGCTTCATGCCGGCCGCCAACGAAATCACCGGCCTGGCGATCGCGCTGGCATTTTCGCTGCTGCTGGCGCTGATCGTCGGCGCCATCATCCTGCGCCGGCGCGGACTCTACTTCTCGCTGCTGACGCTGGCGTGCTCCCAGATCGCGTTCGAGATTGCGTTCAAATGGACCTCGGTGACCGGAGGCGAGAACGGCCTGCAGAACGTCGCGCGTCCGCTGTTTCGCTCCGCGCTTGCCTTCCACGGCTTCACGCTCGTCGTGGTGATCGGATCATTGTGGATGCTGTGGCGGCTGGCGCATGCGCCGTTCGGCCGGCTGATGCAGGCGTTGCGCGACAATGAGCAGCGGGTCGCAAGCCTGGGTTTCGACACCTACCGCACCAAGCTGATTGCGCTCGTCATTGCCGGCGGCGGCATCGGCGTCGCCGGCGGTTTGATGGCGCTGCTGCTGCAGGGCGTCTACGCCAACAACCTGAACTGGGAGCATGCCGGTGATCCGGTGCTGATGGCGGCGCTCGGCGGCGTGCATCACTTCCTGGGGCCGTTGTGGGGCGCCATCGTCTTCATCGTCTTGGAGGACCGGCTCAGCGCCATCACGGAGAATTGGTGGCTGGTCTTCGCCCCCATCATCATCGCCTTCGCGCTGCTGTCAGATGAGGGCATTCACGGCATCTTCCAGCGTATCGCCGGCCGCAGCCGCTGGACCCTGACGCGCAATGTCATTCCACCGCGGCCGCGCGACATCGTTCCCTATGCGCCGGATCGTGCACGTCAGGCTGCGGCGACGGCCTCAGAGGTGCCAATTCTCGCGATCCGCAACCTGTCCAAGCATTTCGGCTCGATCGTGACCCAGAACGACGTGTCCTTCGAGATGAGCCGCACCGGACTGCACAGCCTGATCGGCCCCAACGGCGCCGGCAAGACCACGTTGTTCAATCTGCTGACCGGTGTGCTCCGGGCCAACGCCGGCACCATCCTGTTCGAGGGCATGCCCATCGATCAGCTGTCACCGTACAAGCGCGCGCGGCTCGGCATCGCCCGCTCGTTCCAGATCCTGAGCGTGTTTCCCAACCTCACCGCATTCGAGAACGTGCGTATCGCGGTCCAGGCTGCCAACCGGCAATGGACAGGTCTTTGGCGCGATGCCTATGACGATGCGGCTGCAAACGCGAAGGTGTGGTCGCTGCTCGATGCCGTAGGCCTCGCCGATCGCGCCGCCGAGCTTTGCTCCGCGCTGGCGCATGGTGAGAAGCGGCTGCTCGAGATCGCGGTGTCGCTCGCGATCGATGCCAAGCTCCTTCTGCTCGACGAGCCGCTGGCTGGTCTGGCGGAGTCGGACCGCAAGATCGTAGGCGAGCTGATCATGCGACTGGCGAAGTCCCATGCCGTGCTGTTGATCGAGCACGACATCGACCGTGTGCTGGCCATGTCCGACCGCATCACGGTGTTGCATCAGGGGCGGCTGATCGCCGACGGCAAGCCGGTGGAAGTGGCTGCCCATCCCGAAGTCGTCACGGCCTATCTCGGCACGGCCCATGGCCAGGTCGCGGCGGCTCCGTCGCGGGCGACCAATGTGACGCCGCTTCCCGGCAGCGCCGCCGCCGAGCCGCTGCTCAGGCTCGAGGGCGTGCGCGCCGGCTACGGCGGTGGCACCGTGCTCGACGGGCTCGACCTGGCCGTGCGGCCTGGCGAAGTGGTGGCGCTGCTAGGGCGCAACGGCGTCGGCAAGACCACCGCGCTGCGGGCCATCACAGGCACGGTGCCGGCGAGCGGCGGTCGCATCACGTTCGACGGCAGGCAGCTCAACCGGTTACGGCCGGACGAGATCAACCGTCTTGGCATCTCGCTGGTACCGGAAGGACGCCGGCTGTTTCCGAATCTGACCGTGCAGGAGAATCTCAAGCTCGCGAGCCGCGCCGGCGGCGCGTCGCTCGACGACGTGTTCGATCTGTTCCCGAAGCTCCGCATCCTGCACAAGGCGCGTGCCGAAAATCTCTCCGGCGGCGAGCGGCAGATGGTGGCGATCGCGCGCGCGTTGATGGTGCCGAGCCGGTTGATTCTGCTCGACGAGCCGTTCGAGGGCTTGGCGCCCGCTGTGGTGCAGGAGGTCCGCGACGCCGTGTCCAAATTGAGGTCGCGCGCGAGCCTCGTCATCGTGGAGCATCATGCCGAGAGCGTGCTGGCGATGGCGGACCGCGCCTATGTGCTGGTGAATGGGCGCGTGGCCCATGTCGGCGATGCTGCCGCGCTCGCGGCCGATCACGAACTGCAAGGGCGTTTGCTTGGCATCACTCAGACCGCTGATGCAGTGCAACGGGCGGCAAACGGGTCATGAGCAGCTGCGAGTTCGTGACCATCGGCACCGGCTGGCCGGCCCAATCTGAACCTTCCTGAGGAGATGAGACATGACCATCGTCGTTCCCGGACCGAACGCCTACGCGAATGCGGCGACAGAGAAGAAGGCGGTGACGCGCAATCTCGCCGAGATTTTCTGGACCCAGTATCCGGGCCACTATAACCAGGCGCTGTCGAAGGCGATCGTGACGCCGGACACCACCGGCAGCCGCTTCTTCGACCATCGCATCTCGTCCTACGAGCCCGGCGCGCATGTCGAGAGCCATTCTCACAAGGTGCAGGAGCAGATCTATCACGTGCTGTCGGGCGAGGGCATCCTGATCCTCGACGGCGAGCGCCGGCTGGTCCGTGCCAATGACGTCACCTACATTCCGCCGGGCGTGCTGCACGAATTCCACTGCACCGGCAACGACCCGCTGGTGTTCCTGGTGATCACCAGCCCGCCGACCGACGAAGAGCCGGCGCCGCGGTGAGGGGCCGGGCATGACCACGACCAAGTCCATCCTGGTTACCGGCGCCTGCGGCTGGCTCGGCTCGGCGATCGTACAGGCGCTGCTCGCCCGCGGCGATCGCGTCGTCGCCATCGACCTGGTGGTCTCGCCGGCCATGGCCGCACTCGCCTCGCAACAACAGCTACTCGTCAACGCTGCGATCGATCTCGGCGAATGGCATGAAGTGCTGCGGGCGTTCCAGACATTTCGTCCCGACGCCGTCATCCACGCCGCCGCGGTGGTCGGCGTGGTTCAGGCCGCGGATATCCCGCTGAAGGCGCTGCGGGTCAATGTCGAGGGCGCGATCAACCTGTTCGAGGCGATGCGGCTCTCCGGCGTCCGGCGCGTCGTGCAGATCTCGACCGAGGAGACCTATGGCGACTTCCAGTCGGCCATCATCGACGAGGATCACCCGCAGAAGCCGGCCAGCGTCTACGGTGTGACCAAGCTCGCAGCCGAGCACTATGGTCGCGTCTATTCGCGCGATCACGGGCTCGAATGCATCAATGTGCGGACCTGCTGGGTGTACGGACCGCATCTGCCGCGCCTGCGCATGCCCCGCACCTTCATCGAGGCCGCGTTGCGCGGCGAGCCATTTCATCAAGAGGACGGCGGCAATCTCGCGGTCGATCAGGTCTATATCGACGATACCGTGGCCGGCGTGCTGCTCGCGCTCGACAAGCCGCATCACAGCTTCGACGCCTACAACGTCGCGACCGGAGTGGCTCCGACGCTGCGCGACACGGCCGACGCCGTCAATCGCGCCATTCCCGGTGCGAGGATCACGGTCGGGGACACCGGTCCCTATCATCATGGCGGCCGCGTGCTGAGCGCCGTCAAGGGCGCGCTCGACATCGGCCGCGCCAAGGCGGAGCTCGGCTACCAGCCGCGCTACGATCTGCAAAAAGGCATCGAGGCGACGATCGAAGCGACGCGGGCCGCGATGGCGAAGACACCATCTGCATCAGGGAATCGAAAATGACCACCTCTTCTCCGATCGTTCTCATCTTCGGCGGCTCCCGCGGCATCGGCGCCGCCTGCGCCCAGGCGTTTGCCGTCGCCGGCTGGCAGGTGGCCTCGACCTACGCCGCCAGCCCGTCGGACGGAGGGCCCGGCCGGCAATACAAGGTCGACATTCGCGATGCCGCGTCGGTCGCGCAGGTCTTCGCGCAAGTGGCCGCCGATTTCGGTGGTGCGCCGCAGGCCGTCATTGCCAACGCCGGCATCAACGTGCCGGCAGGTCCGCTGGCGAGCTTCAAGCCGGAGGACTTCCGGCTGCTGATGGAGGTCAACGTCGTGGGTGCCTTCAACGTGCTGGCGGAGGCAGCGCGGCGTGTGCGCGACGCCGGCGCCATCGTCGCGATCACGACGTCGCTGGTCCGTCACGCGGTGCCGGGCACCGGGCCCTATGCGGCGACCAAGGCAGCGGTCGAAAGCCTGGTGCGGTCGATGGCGAAGGAGCTCTCGGCGCGCGGTGTTCGCGTCAATGCGGTGGCGCCCGGTCCCGTCGACACCGAACTTTTCAATGCCGGCAAGACCGAGGAGGCCAAGCAGCGCATGGCGGCGTTGAGCCCGTTCAATCGCATCGGCAAGCCGGGCGAAATTGCGGAGGTGGTGCGCTTCCTGGCCTCCGGCGAGGCCTCCTGGATCCAGGGACAGATCGTGCAGCCCAATGGCGGCATGGTGTGAGCATGACGGCGGCGGTGCACGCCGGCGAGACGTTCGATGTCGTGGTCGTCGGAGCCGGCGCGGGCGGCATGACGGCGGCGACGATCGCGGCTGCTGACGGCTGCTCGGTGCTGCTGCTGGAGCAGGCCGAATTCGTCGGCGGCACCACCGCCATCTCCGGCGGCATGGTCTGGATTCCTGCCAATCACAAGGCGGCCGCGGAGGGTCGGGCGGATACGCTGGAGGCGGCGCGCACGTATTTGGACCGGACCGTGCCGGGGCAGGACCGCACGCGGCTCGAGACGTTCCTTGCATTCGGCGACGAAGCCTTGCGCGATCTCGAGGCCCGCACTGCGCTGCGGCTGCAGCCGGTGCCGACCTATCCGGATTATTATCCCGACCTGCCCGGAGCCACCGCGGGAGGCAGGGTGCTGGAGCCGCTGCCATTCGATGCGCGCGGCCTCGGCGACGCCTTTGCGCTGCTGCGCGATCCGCTGCCGGAGTTCATGCTGTTCGGCGGCATGATGATCAGCCGCCAGGATATCCCGCATCTGCGCCGTGCCGGCCGATCGTTGCGCTCGGCCCTGCATGCGGCCAGGTTGATCGCGCGCTATGGCCTGCAGCGGCTCACGGCGCGGCGCGGCACGACGCTTTATCTCGGCAACGCGCTGGCGGCGCGGCTGCTGCGCTCGGCACTCGATCGTGGCGTCGTGATACGCACCGGCACCTCCGCCCAGCAGCTTGAGGCCGACGCGCAGGGCAGGGTCTCGAGGCTCGAAATTGTCGATCGCTCCGGCCGCTCCTGGATCACCGCAAGGCGCGGCGTGGTGCTCGCGACCGGCGGGCTGTCGCATGATGCCGAGCTGCGCCGCTGCTATGTGCCGCAGGCCGCCGGCCTGCTGTCGGCCACCGTCGACCCCGGCGCCGCACCACGCGGTGCGCGTCTGGCCATGGCCCTGGGCGCGTGCCTGTCGGCGCCGACGAAAGAGGGCGCGTTCTGGGTGCCGGCTTCGACATTCACACGGGCCGACGGCAGAAGCGGCATCTTCCCGCACACGGTCACCGATCGCGCCAAGCCCGGCCTGATCGCGGTCGATGGCACCGGCCGCCGCTTCGTCAACGAGGCGGTGTCCTACCACGAGTTCGTGCGCGCGCAGCTCAGGCACGCGACGGCTGTTCCTGCCTGGCTGATCTGCGATCGCCGCTTCCTGTGGAGATACGGCCTCGGCAAGATCAAGCCGTTCACGCGCAGTGTCGCGCGTGATGTCGCCGCGGGCTATCTCAAGCGTGCCGACAGCCTGGACGCGCTCGCGGAGACGATCGGCGTCCCGGCGCAGGCGCTGACTGCAACCGTCAACCAGTTCAACGCCGGTGCGGTGCGCGGCGAGGATCCCGCCTTCGGCCGCGGCGGCGACATCTATCAGCGTGCGCTCGGCGACGCCGATCAGCATCCCAATCCCTGCGTCGCGCCGATCCTGGAGCCGCCTTTCCATGCGGTCGCGGTTTATCCGGCCGATCTCGGCATGTCTGCGGGCCTCGTCACCGATGCGCGCGGGCGGGTGTTGCGCGCGGATGGCTCACCCATTCCTGGCCTGTTCGCCTGCGGCAACGATATGGCCTCGATCATGGAAGGGGCCTATCCCGGGCCCGGCATCACGTTGGGTCCGGCGCTGGTCTTCGGCTGGCTCGCGGGCAGGAACGTCGCCGGCGCGAACGTTTGAGGACTCTCATGCTCGTGAGCTCGCTCCAGGCATGGCTCGATGTGACCTCTCGGAGCCTGGAGGCATGAGAACGACTTGGTCACACTTCGCGGCTTGTGAAAGTCGGCCACGGGTTGTTGCCTGAAGTGGGGACGCGGCAGTGGTCAGGAGGACCGTTGTCGTTGTCCAGGGTGGGGTGGCCTTCCCCACCCGCCGCCCGGCCGACGGACGCAAATGGCTCGCTAGTGGAGTCGCGCCGCTTCGGATCCCCGCCGGCTCGCTACTATATCGCGTGCAACACAGGATCAACTTGGGAAGTTTGCAATTGACGAACGGCTCGGGCCGCCGCGAGTAGCGGACGGTGCTCGTGTTTGGGCAACTCGAGATGATATGGTTGCGCGTCCCCGTAACGAGGCGCCTTGAGCATCACGCGCCTCTGCGGCCTTTTCCTGATATCGCCTGGCCGTCGCGCTGCTTTCGTAGTTGAATTGTCGTTTCCGCTCAGCTCTCATTCATGAGCTGCTGGCACCAAGGTCAGAAGTTGCTCATTGCCGTGTAGGCAATAGCAGCCGATGGTTGCCGAACGGGCGCTCGGCATGGGCCGCCCATCTGCCGTGTGGAAATTCCGGTTACGACAATCCGGAGTTGCCGGCCTTGTTCCGGGCCTTCGGCCCTGGAGGAGCGTCCGCGTGCATCGGGACCTGTTGTGCGCGGTGAAGTCAGGCCGTGGATGGTTGCCGGTGGGATGGCGGCGTCGTACGCTCGCGCGCCACGTGACAGGTGGCATGATCGGGGACCGGGTCGTTTCAGGATGAGGCGCTGATGGCGCGGAGGGCAGCTCGCGTGATGGATGAGGACGACCCGAGCGGAGAGATATCCCGGATCGAGGCGCGGATCGACGAGCTTGCCGACGTGGCGGAGCGGTGTCGAAAGATCATCCTGGCCTCGAAAATCGCGATAGCCGGCGGCGCCGCATTGCTGCTCGGCGCGGTGCTGGGCCTGCTCGGATCCGATGCGGTCGCGCTCCTCGGCGCCATTGCGGCGCTGCTCGGCGGCATCGTGTCGCTCGGATCGAATGTCAGCACGTTGCGACAGACAATGGCGGCGATGGCCGCCGCTGAAAGGCTGCGCTCGGACCTGATCGGCAGCATCGATCTTCGCCTGGTTGGCGAGAGGCGAGGGAGCGTGTAGTTCGCGATGGGATGACGGCGTGACGCGCTCCAGGTGTTTGGCAGCAGTTGCCCTTGGCCGATGGCCCGGCGACTTGGTCCGTTCGATGAAAATGACAGGGAGACCACATGCTCAAGGGGATCGATCCACTGCTCAAT
The DNA here is from genome assembly GCF_051167875.1 of Bradyrhizobium sp. HKCCYLRH3097. Classification (NCBI taxonomy): domain Bacteria; kingdom Pseudomonadati; phylum Pseudomonadota; class Alphaproteobacteria; order Hyphomicrobiales; family Nitrobacteraceae; genus Bradyrhizobium; species Bradyrhizobium sp. HKCCYLRH3097. The sequence goes on along the minus strand of NZ_JBNPTX010000022.1, from coordinate 7,896 downwards.
GCCGACGTGCTCCATGCGCTCCGCGCGATGGGGCATGGCGACCGTCTCGTGATCTGCGACACCAATTTTCCGGCGGATGCGATCGCGCGGCAGACAGTGTTCGGCGGGCTGCTGCGCATCGATAATGTCAGCGCGGCGCGCGCGGTCCAGGCCGTGCTATCGGTGCTGCCGCTCGATAGCTTCATCGACGATGCCGCCGTGCGGATGGAGGTCGTGGGCAGTCCTGTGGAGGTGACGCCGGTGCAGCAGGAGGTGCAGGCGGTGATCGACCGCGCCGAGGGCAGGTCGTGGCCGCTGGTCGGCGTCGAGCGCTTCGCATTCTATGAGATGGCCAGATCAGCCTATTGCGTGATCGCCACCGGCGAGCGCCGGTTCTACGGCTGCTTCATCTTCAGCAAAGGCGTCATCCCGCCGGATGGCGCATCGGGATCATGATGCCGGCTGGCACGCGGAATTGGGCAGCGGTACGCATGCCGGTAAAGGTATTGCGATCGGTCATCCGCCTCGCGTTCGACGCGTAGCCCCCGCCGCGGCTCAATGGGTTTCGGGGAAGCGACCCGGCGAGAGATCGGTCCCGCATGTCGCTGCGCTCATGGCAGGTTACGGGACTGATCGCGACGGCAGAGAAGCGAGTCCAGCGCCGGGCGAGCGCCGCGAGACCTCGCCCGATGCCGCGTCGAGGTTTCAATCAGAAGCGGTCTCAGCGGCAATTCCAGGTCGTGCCCTGCGCGCAGACCGCGTTCGGGCTGTCGCCGCCATAGACCTGATAGGGGTATTCGCCCTTGCGGTAATAGCCATAGGCGTGGGGGTTCACGCCGTAGTAGGACGGAGCCGCGTAATAGGCCGGGCCGTCATAGACCGGGCCATCGTAATAATCATAGGCGTCGCGGCTTGCGGCGATCGCAAGACCGGTGCCGATGGCACCCGCCGCAAGTGCCGCGCCGATCGCAGCGCCGCCGCCGCCGCCGTGCCAGCGCCCATTTCGCGCGTCGGCACTGGTCGGGGTGAAGGCGCCGATCGCGAGTGCAGTCAATGAAGCAATTGCGGCCGTGCGGCCGAGCAGAGCTGGTTTGGTCGACATGTCAGGCCTCCAGTGAAGTGCGCCGTGATTGGCTGATGTCTCCGGTGTCCGGCTCTGCCGAGAACTGTGACGAACGTCAGAGCCGAACAATGCCGGCAAACGGATGATCGATTGCGGTTCTGGACCTGACCTCGCCGAGGAGCTGGCGACGGTCCAACGCAAATGGCAGGTCCATCGCACTAGAACCGCCGTCCGGCTTTGGAGTTCCGGCCCCGCCCGAACTTCCATGCGATCGGACAGGGGCCGCTGGGCACACGGAGGAGGAATGGCTCGTGCTTTGCCGACCTGGCAGCCCGGTGCCGGAGCCAACTCATCACTGTGACGGTGCATTCCAATCACTGAAGACGTTTGAAGGGGGTCGATGAGACTGGCCGCTGTGACCCGACGAGCTCGCGCCGTCCCGAGCTGCACGACGGGCAATCTCTGCCTGGGTGCAATCCGCCGCGGGAGCGCGACGTCGTGGCCTCGCTGTTCGACCTGTTCGGAACATGCGCGTTTGCTGGCGAGCCCGTCATCACGACGTTGCGCGGGAGCAAGGAGGTTGCAGCCATCCAAGTGCGTGTCCGGATGGCGTCGTCTCACCCCATCGTCGCCAGCCTGACCGCCAGCGCACACGCCCGATCGTATTCGTCCAGGTTGATCCATTCGTCAATCGTGTGCGGCTCGTTCTGGCCGGTGCCGAAGGTCACGGTGGGGATGCCGTGGCGGACCATCCAGTTGGCGTCGAGGCCGCCATTGCCGGCGCGCAGGGTCGGCGCGGCGCCGATGTCGGAAACGGCAGCCATGGCGCGCTTGACGACGGGAAGGGTCTCCTTCATCCGGAACGGATGATAGTCGGTCTCGGCCTTGAACTTGACGCGGCCGGACTTGCCCTCGCTGTTGGTGACCTGCTTGGCCGCCTTCTCGAAGGCCGCCTTGTAGGCCTTGGTGATCTCGCGGATGAATTTGGCATCGTGGCTGCGGCATTCGCCGCGGACGTGGACGTAGTCGGTGACGACGTTGGTGGCGTCGCCCGCGGGGCGGCCTTCGCCGCCGGTGACCGGACCGACATTGCTGGTGCCAAGCCTCGCGTCCTTGCCCTTGCCCTTCACCACCTTGCCGAACCAGCCGCCGGCTTTCACCTCGGCGAGCGCGAGCGCCAGGATCATGGTGGCGCTGATGCCGCGCTCAGGCGCGACGCCGGCATGCGAGGCGCGGCCGAAGATCTCGACCTCCCAGCGGTCGGCGCCGACAGCGCCGATCGTGACGGCGGAGGCCGAGCTGCCGTCGAAGTTGAACGCCATCTCGGGCGCGCCGAGGTCGTCGGTGTTGACGTGCCGCGCGCCATAGAGCCCGCTCTCCTCGCGCACGCAGAACAGCAGCGTGATCGGCGGATGATCGAGCTTCTGCCGGATCAGCTCGGCCGCGAGCGTGACGAGAATGCCGCAGCCGCAGCGATTGTCGCCGCCGAGCGCGGTCTTGGCCTGGTTGACGATCTTGCGACCGGAGATCTTCGGCTGCGCGCCGGCGCACAGCGGCACCGTGTCCATGTGGGTCATGAACATGATCCGCGGCTGATTGTGCTGGCTGCCGCGGCCGGGCAGCTCGACGATCAGGTTGCCGGTCTCGGTCGGCAGCGGAATGCGCGTATTGGCATCGTCGAGCCGCATCGCCTTGGCCGGCACGCCGGCCTGCTTCAGCGCGGCCATGATCTCGCGCCCGATCGCCTTTTCCTGTCCGGTCACGCCCTGGACGGCGAGAAAACGCATCAGACGATCGGTGGCGGCGGTGGTGTCGACGGACATGAAGCGATTCCCGTGATGAACGATGTGCCCGGAGCATCCAGCCGGGCGGCCGGTTGCGCAAGGGGGCTCGCATTGGTTTCGCCGCCTGACTCTTTTCCGATGCCTCGATCGTTTTCATGTCATCTGGACATTGGAGCATCATCATGAGCCTGAAAGACAAGACGATCGTCGTGACCGGCGGAAGCCGCGGCCTTGGCTTGGGAGTCGTGGAGGCCCTCGTCGATCGCGGCGCCAAGGTGACCGTCGTCGCGCGCGGAACCGAGGCGCTGAACGCGATTGCTGCGCGCCTGGGTGTGGCCACGATCGCGGCCGACGTCACCGACGAGGCCGCTGCGCATCGCATCGTCGGCGATATCAGCCCCGACATCCTGATCTTGAACGCCGGCACAACGCCGCACATGGACCGGCTGGATCGGCTGACCTGGAGGGATTTCTCGGTTGCCTGGGAAACGGACGTCAAGGCGGGCTTGTACTGGATCCAGGCGGCGCTCAAGCTCCCCCTGAAACCAGGAAGCCGCGTCCTGGTCGGATCGAGCGGCGCGGCGGTGGGCGGTTCGCAGATGTCAGGCGGCTACGGCGGCGCCAAGCGCATGCTCTGGTTCATGGCGAAATACGCCAACGGCGTGTCGCAGGACGACAGGCTCGGCATCCGCTTCCAGGCGATCGTGCCGCGTATGATGATCCTCGGCACGGGAGTGGGGGATACGGCCGCGGGTGCTTATGCCGGGTCCATGGGCATTGCGCCGGAAGCGTTCGTTGCCCGCTTCGGCGCGCCGATGCCGCCACGGGCGTTCGGCGATCGTGTGGTCGCAGTGCTGGAGGACCCGCGGTTCGTCGACGGCGTCGTGTTCGGTCTCAACGGAGATTCCGGCGTGACGGTGATGGAAGGAGCGGCAGCTTGAGCGACGGCGGACATGCTTCGCGCGGCGCGCGCAGCGCCGAGCTCGTGGCCCTCGCAGAGCAGCTGCGGCCCGAGCTGCATCGTTATTGCGCGCGCCTGATGGGCTCTGTGATCGACGGCGAGGACGTCGTGCAGGACACCCTGACAAAAGCGCTCGTCGCGGTGGACGAGATGCGCGACGTCGCGATGCTGCGCGCCTGGCTGTTCCGGGTCGCGCATAACCGGGCGCTGGACCTGCTGCGCAGCCGTGCGATCCGGGCCGCCGAACCGATGGAGGCGGCTGACGGTGTCGCCGATGACACCGTGCCGGATGCCGTGGAGGCGATGATGCGCGACGAGGCGATCCGGACCGCGGTGTCGCGCTTCACGGAGCTTCCGATCCCTCAGCGGAGCGTCCTCGTTCTGAAGGATGTGCTCGATGAGTCGCTCGCCGACATCGCGGCGCTGCTCGACCTGACGGTGGACTCGGTGAAGGCACATCTCGCCCGCGCCCGGGCGCGGCTCTCCGAGATCAACGCTGTGGCCGAGGCGCGGCCGGCGGCGAGACCCGCCTCCGATGCGGCGACACGCTATGTGAGCCTGTTCAACCGGCGTGATTGGGACGGCCTGCGCGCGCTGCTGGCACACGACGTCAAACTGCATCAGTCCACTCATCCCGTCCGTGTCGGCCCGGCCGATGTCGGGATGTTCTTCAGCATTTACGCCGGGATGGACGGCGTCTGGCTGGCGCCGGCCTGGCTCGAGGGCCGGGAAGTGATCGCCGTGTTCGAACGCCAGGGCGATCCGCGGCCCAGCTACGTCATGTGGCTGAGCTGGCGCGACGGCAAGATCAGTTTCATCCGCGACTACCGCTACGTCCGCTATGTCATCGCCGATGCAGAGCTGGCACTCGCCCCGCCGTCCTGAGCACCCAGACCGGCAAGGGCTTGATCCACATCAACGAGGGACGGTCGCGCCAGGAGCATCTTTTGACCAAAGAGGTCTGAGATGCAGCTCTTCAACTCGACGAGGGACTACGGGGCGATTCCGCAGACGCTGCATTGGCTGACGGTCGTTCTCGTGGCCGTCGCCTGGGCGCTTGGGGTCTTCGGTGACGTGCTGCCCAAGGGCGCGCCGCGCGAGTCCGGCCTGCTCGTCCATGTCACGGCTGGGATCGCGATCCTCATGCTTCTGGCGGTGCGCCTGGCTTGGCGGCTGGCCGATCCTTCTCCGCCGCCCGAAGCGACTGAGTTCGCCACATGGATGGGAAAGTGGCAGGATCCGGCCGCGCGTTTCGCGCACTACGTTCTCTATGCGCTGCTCTTTGCCGTGCCCGTCGTTGGCATCGTGTTGCAGTTTGCGCGCGGTGATTCCTTGCCGCTGTTTGGCATCGCCGAGATCGCGTCGCCCTGGCCCAAGGACCGTGCGTTTGCTCACAACGTCAAGGAAGTGCATGAAATTCTCGCCCACGCCCTCGTCATCGTGGCTGCAATGCATGCGGCCGCCGCGCTGATCCATCACTGGATCTTCCGGGACCGGACGCTGCTTCGCATGCTGCCTCACTCGGACGACTAGGGAAGCGACACGCCTGTCGGAAACCATGGATTGCGCCGGTCGCTTCCGCCGCCGTAACCGAACGGTCGCGATCCGATCGATCACTCCGCTCATGGTTCGGATTGCCAATCCCCAAGGAAACACGGCCGGGAGACTCCCCCAATGCTAGAGTATCGCGTCAACGCCCGACGGATCGATGCGCATGAAAGCGTCGCTGACTGCAAGGATGCGACCGTGGTGCTCGACACCGATGTCCAGGGACGGCGGGATGCGTTCAACCCGGCCGAGCTTCTTCTCGCCGCGGTTGCCGCCTGCATGATCAAGGGAATCGAACGCGTGACGCCGATGCTCAAGTTCCATGTTCGTGGCGTCGAGGTGCGACTGATCGGCGTCCGTCAGGACAGCCCGCCGATGATGGCGTCGATCGATTACGAGCTGATCGTCGACACCGACGAAGACGACCGCCGGCTCGAGCTGCTTCATCAGAATGTCAGGAAGTATGGAACGATTTCCAACACCGTGGCGGCCGCGACGAAGTTGCAAGGCGTGATCAGGAGAAAGACATGAGCCGCCTTCACATCCACCCCGAAAGCCATCTGGTGGCGCGGATCGGATGGCTCAGAGCGGCCGTTCTGGGAGCCAATGACGGCATCATTTCGACTGCGAGCCTGATCGTCGGTGTTGCTGCGGCAGCAGCGACACGAAACGACGTCCTGATCGCAGGCGTGGCGGGATTGGTCGCCGGAGCGATGTCGATGGCCGCCGGTGAATATGTCTCCGTCAGTTCGCAGTCGGATACGGAGCAGGCCGACCTGGCCCGGGAACGCAAGGAGCTGAGCGACAACCCCGCATTCGAACGCGACGAGCTTGCCGAAATCTACGTCAAGCGAGGTCTGGATCAATCCCTTGCGCGGCAGGTGGCCGAGCAGTTGATGGCGAAAGACGCACTGACGGCTCATGCCCGCGACGAATTGGGAATCTCGGAGATCACCGCAGCGCGGCCGATCCAGGCTGCCCTGACCTCGGCCATGATGTTTTCGGTGGGGGGCGCCATGCCCTTGCTGATGGTCGTGGTGTCGCCCGCCAATTTGCTGGTCCCGATCGTCTCCGCCGCTTCTCTCGCCTTTCTCGCGGTGCTGGGAGCGATCGGCGCAAAGGCAGGCGGGGCCAACATTCCGCGCGCCACCTTTCGCGTGACGTTCTGGGGGGCCTTCGCCCTGGGTCTCACCGCAGGCATCGGAAGGCTGTTTGGGGCCGTTGTTTGAAGCGCTGGCAAAGCTTGCGCGACGGTCAACGGCGTTACCCCCGTCTCGTGTCGAGGCTGCGGCGGTGTCGCGGTGTCGTCGACACGGGCATTATTTCGAGAAATTGAAGACCCAATTCGGTCCAGGCGCCATTATCAACCGGCCCGCGAGCCGCCACATCTCGCGTCACGGGCATTCGATGGGTGCGACTCTTACGTCAAGAGGATGCCGCCGAGGCGGCAACGCGCCCGATGCCGTAGTCGTGAGGAGCGAGTGGTGGACGGACAGCAAGCGCCGGGTGGATCCCGGCCGGTCATTCTGCATCGGGAGTGTCCCCCGGCGGAGCCGCGCGCCAGGGCGTCCGCAGCACGTGCGCTGTGGTTGCTCGTCGCGCTCAGCCTGATGTTCGGAATGCTGGTCGCGGTGCCGTGGATGGTCGAGTATGTGACCGTGGGCCAATATCTGGTTCACACCGATGACGCCTATGTCAGTATGAACGAGATCCCGGTCAGGTCGGCGGTGTCCGGCCTGGTCAGGGACCTGCTCGTGACCGACAACCAGGAGATCGCTGCGGGACAGGTTCTCGCGCGGATCGAGCACCGGGACGAGCGCGCCGCGACGGTCGCGCTGAACGACGTCATCGCTCCCGTCGCCGGCGTCGTGGCTGCAAGCGGTCTCCATGTCGGCGACGTCGTGACGACAGATCGGTCGTTGATGGCGGTGGTCACGCCCGGCGAGCCCCACGTCATCGCAGCCCTCGCGGTTTCCGAGATCACCTATGTCGCGATCGGACAGGCGGTCACGATCGACGTGCCGGGCCTGCCCGTCCGGCTCTATGGACATGTCGCGGATGCTGAGTGGATCGGCGCGGCGTCCGGCTCGCCAACCGGCGAAGCGCGGATCGCGCTGAAGATCAGCCTGCTGAAGGCGGCCATGCCCGCCGGATTGCGATCGGGCATGGCTGTCGGCGCGACGATCCTGACCGGCCTGACCGGGACGGAGCGGATGGTCTCGCAGATCCTGCGGGAGAGGGCGCAGAGGACCTGCCACTGCGAGCAGGATCTCCAGCCCGCGTCGGTGCAGCGGCGCATCTGACCACGGCCATCCCTGCGCGACGGGCAATCCGTGCATGCCTCTCATGCCTGAACTGCCCGTCGTGCCAGTTTGTCGCGGACTCATCACTTGCACCGTCGGGCAAATCACCTCCACATTTCCTGTTATCCCGGCTCGCTGAAGAGGGACGTTTCGCGATCGTCACGAGCGTCGAGCCGGAGATGCGACGGGCGCGTTGCTCCGCAGCCGGGTGTCAAAGCCCGCGCCGACGAACGGAGCGATGCGACGGCGAAGTGGTGT
>NZ_JBNPTX010000021.1:0-56827 GCF_051167875.1 Bradyrhizobium sp. HKCCYLRH3097 | reverse complement strand
ATCACAGCCTGAGAAACGCCCGCGTCCTCGTGGTCAGGACGGACGTCCGCAAGGCCGTTTTTACACGACCAAGACCCACAACGGACGCCTCGTCTCAGGCGGAATGCGCAAACTGTGGGAGCGCCTTAGGGCCTTGGCAGGTTGAGGGTTGCCAAGAATTGGTCCGCAATCGGCTGCCATCGGTCGGGATAAAGCAGCAGCACATGGCCGTTGCCTGGAATGCCGTGGAATAGCTCGAAGCGCGCGCTGCCGCCGGCCGCTGTGAATGCTTGGTAGTATTCGCGGATCAGCGCTTCATTGTAGAGTCGGTCATTGTCGGCGTAGAACCAAAGCTCCGGGACCTTGTCGGCCGCGCCGTGGCCGGCATTCGCGTAATATGGCGTGGTGACCCGTCCATAGGGATACCAGCCGCCAGAGAAATTTACCACGCCCATGACCTCACTGGGTTTGAGGCCAGCATAGTGGATAGCGAGAAATCCACCGCGTGACTGGCCAGCGAGAAGCACAGGACCCGGCCGTACACCGGGCAGTTTGCGGCCGTAGGCAATCGCGGACTCGAGATCCTCAACGGCCTGCGCGATACCAGCCGACAAATCGATGAGGTAACCATTGTGATCACGCCCAAAGTCTTCTTCGCCGTTAATTCCTTCGGACTTGCCCCGTCCGCGGCGCATCAGCGCCAGCACGGCAAACCCGTTGGTGTGAAGCCAATGTGCCTCGGTTGAATGCGAGATTGTCCTGAGCTGATTTCGGCCCGCATCTGATCCATGGGTGATGATCGCGAGCGGCGCCTGCCCTGGGCCGGCAGGCGGGTAGTAGGTCGCTTCGAGCATGATCGGCCGCGTGCCATCAGGTGTCCGAACCGTGAGATGGGGAATCCACACGCGCTCGCCGGGCCGCGGCCATTCGCTCGGTCGCTCGCCGGCGGCAAGCCGTGCCGCATCCGTGCGGACCAGTGTCCCGGAGACGATACCCCCCGCATGGTAGGTCGAGGTCTGGTACAGCCGATCCGAGCCATCGATCGCGTATTGCATGCTGCGAAGCCACTCGGTCAGCATGGCTTTACCCGCGATGGTCAGCACGCCATCGGCGATCTTGGCCTCGGCCCGCCACCATTCGCGATAGGTGCCGTACCATGCCGAGTCGCCGTGCGCAAAAATCACATTCGCACGCCCGTCGGCTCTTACGCTCTCGACGACCAGGACAGTTCTGATGTCGTCGCCCCAAGTTCCGATCCACGCGCCGTAAAAGCGCGCGAGCTCCGGCGGCACGTCGGGTGCCGGCGTCTCCATCTCGAACTTGTCCGGCAGTGGGACGATGGACTCCGGATCGACAGTTAAAGACTGGGCCTGCGCGTTGGACAACCAACTCATGAAAACCACCACAATTAGCGCCAGCAGCTTGCCCATGTTCCGTCCGAAGCCCAGCCGCAATACCGGTCCATGATGGAGCCAAGCGCGGAGCAACCCGCACTCTACGACAATGCTAAGTAGTCGTCACTTCCGTTCATGGCCCATGGCTGCCGAGCCGGGATGTCCGCGCTAACGGTCGCGACCGGGGGTAACCCGGACATAGTGATCCAGTCCGGTTCTATCTTGAGTACCAGCAACCTTCGACGTCCGTAATGGGCTGAATCCAGACGCCGCCGGCTCGGTCCCAGAGGTCTGCCTTAGTCACGGGCTGTCCTCCCGAACGTGCCCACTCCGTGGCTCCTGCCCCCCATGGCTGCCGGCTCGGCGCACCGCGCAAGTCGGAGGCCTCCGGCCAAATCCGCTCGTGAGCTCCCGCGCTTCATTTCGGCCGGCAGTTCGATAGGACATGCCCGCCCAGACCTCTGTGGAGAGTCGTTAAGACGTCATGGCCGGGCCGAGGCCCTGCCATGCCGTCGCGGCAGAGGGGCACAAGCTGATTGTGATATGCCGAAGCCCCAGGGCTTGCGTGACGAGCCAATGGCTTCTCCTCGCGCGTGCGCGACGAAGCGGAATTCGCCCGCATTCTCAGGCTGATTTGCCCTGTCCAGTCCCGCGACGAAAAATATTCTTGTTTCTTTTTTTCAGAATTCATGGTTGTATCACCCCATCCCGCCCGATCGAGAGGGGCGCTTCGCGAACGTCACGAAACGTTGGTGCGGGATGCGATGGCCGGTTCTCGTCGCAGTGTGCGTCAAGCGCGCGGACGAACGATGGGAGCCGGACGGCGAAATCGCGCGGTCCTGATACTCCGATGCTAGTATCAAGTTCGCGAAGATGCTTGCGTGTCTCGCGGATGACGGTGGCCAGAAAGCCCGGCGCACCGGGGAGATCGCGTATAAGCCGTAAGCCCATTGCGCAGGGAAGGCCGGATGTCCGGCTGATCCTGTGGTAACCGCCGCGTGCTTCCTTTTTTGCACGCGGGCCATGGGTGTCAGTCGACGCCCGGCCTTCCCTGTGCCCTCTCTCGATGGAGGGACGAACGGCAGACATCTCTCGGACGCTCTGCGCGTGGCGAGGATGCGAACGGCTGTCTCGTCAGATCTCGCGCGCCAAGAAAACAAAACCTCTCGCGGCACGGGCACATGAGAAACTTTCCTCTCCATATGAACAGATCTGCAAAATTGCGCAGGGCTGACGATCCTGCGAATGATCCTGGACAATTGCATGCAACCGCCTGTTTGGGAGATTGCCGAATGACACCGTCCTTCAGCGGCCTGCGTCGCGCGCGGCCCTTGCATCTCGCCCGTCGCGGCGTCCTGATGATGGCCGCGGCCCTGCTCGGCGCGCTTGCCACGTCGCAAGCCGACGCAGCCGAGACGCTGCGCATCGGCTATCAGAGATCCTCGACCCTGATCGCCCTCCTCAAGACCAATGGCGAGCTGGAGAAGGCGCTGGCGCCGCTCGGCATCAAGGTGTCGTGGCACGAATTCTCCAGCGGCCTGCCGCTGCTGGAAGCGATCAACATCGGCAGCATCGATGTCGGCGCCGATGTCGCCGATACCGTCCCGGTGTTCGCGCAGGCCGCGGGCGCGAGGCTCGCTTATGTCGCCGAGGAGGCCGCCTCGCCGTCGGCGCAGGCGATCCTCGTGGCAACGGCTTCGCCGGCCAAGACGCTCGCTGAGCTGAAAGGCAGGAAGATCGCGGTGACCAAGGGCGCCGGCAGCCACTATCTGCTGCTCGCCGCGCTCGCCAAAGCGGGTCTCACCTTCAAGGACATCACCCCCGCCTATCTGCCGCCCGCCGACGGCAGGACCGCTTTCGTCAGCAACAATGTCGATGCCTGGGTCGCGTGGGATCCGTTCCTGACCAGCACCATCCGCCAGTCAGGGGCGCGCGTGCTCGCGGACGGCAGCGACGGGCTTGCCAGCTACAAGCGCTACTATCTCGCATCCGCCGACTACGCCGCCGGGCATGGCGACGCCCTCAACGTCATCTACGGCAAGCTCGTCGAAACCGGCAAATGGGTGAAGGCCAATCCGGCCGCCGCGGCGAGCCAGCTCGCAGCGCTGTGGGGCATCGATGCGGCCACCGTCGAGGAGGCCAACAGCCACCGCTCCTACCAGGTCGGCGCGGTCACCGCGGCCGGCCTGTCGGAACAGCAGAAGATCGCGGATGCTTTCCTGGCGGAGCGCGTGCTGCCGGCGAAGGTGGACACATCTGCGTTGGCGATCTGGACTCCCAAAGCACCGTGAGCCACACAGAGGTCGCGATTGTGCTGCGCAGCGAGGCGCGGCACGAGGCCCGAGGACGGGCCTGAACGAAGGAGACCCCCGTGACTGCCCATCTTCCTCCCCCGACCGGCCGCATCACCGAGCATCCGGCGCATCGCATCTTCGTCGATCGCTGGTCGCCGCGCGGCTTCAGCGACGAGGCGCTTCCCGAGACGGAGCTCCTGACCTTCATCGAGGCGGCACGCTGGGCGCCCTCCTCCTACAATTCGCAGCCCTGGCGCTTCCTCTACGCGCTGCGCGGCTCGGCCGAGTTCGACACCTTCCTGGCGCCGCTGGTCGAGTTCAACCGCGGCTGGGCGCAGCATGCCGCGGCGATCGTCTACGTGCTGTCGAAGAAGACCTTCATCCCGGCGGGCAAGACCGAGCCGGCACCGACGCGCACGCATTCCTTCGATGCCGGCGCGGCCTGGGCCAATTTCGCCAACCAGGCCGCGTTGTCCGGCTGGATCACCCATGGCATGAGCGGCTTCGACGTCGCCGCCGCGCAGACGGCCCTCGGGGTGCCCGCCGGTTTCGCCGTGGAGATCGCGATCGCGGTCGGCCGCAAGGGCGATGGCGAAAAGCTGCCGGCCATGCTCAAGGAGCGCGAGAAGCCGAGCGCACGCCTGTCCATCGCCGAGATCGCCTCGGCCGGCCTGTTCCCGCAGCGCTTCGGCGGCTGATCGATGTCGCAGGGGCGGCGCACCGCACCGCTCCTGACGGACCGCGAAATCTGTGGCAAAAGATGCGATCTGCTTGAGGAGAGTTGATCCGCATGCCGCCGCCGAAACCGCCCGCCTTCGAGACCCTGAGCCTGCACGCGGGCCAGCACCCGGATCCCGCGACCGGCGCCCGCGCGGTGCCGATCTATCAGACCACGTCCTATGTGTTCGACGACACCGAGCACGCCGCGGCGCTGTTCAATCTCGAACGCGCCGGCCACATCTATACCCGCATCTCCAACCCGACCACGGCCGTGCTCGAAGAGCGGCTCGCCGCGCTCGAAGGCGGCGTCGGCGCGGTCTGCACCGCGAGCGGCCAGGCGGCGCTGCATCTGGCCATCGCCACGCTTCTGAATGCGGGCGATCACATCGTGGCCTCCTCCTCGCTCTATGGCGGCACCATCAACCTGCTCGCGCACACGCTGCCGCGCTTCGGCATCACCACGAGCTTCGTCAAGCCCAGGGATCACGACGGTTTCCGCGCTGCGATCAAGCCGAACACGCGGCTCCTGATCGGCGAGACCCTCGGCAACCCCGGCCTCGAGGTGCTGGACATCCCCAAGGTCTCGGCGATCGCGCACGCGGCCGGCGTGCCGCTCCTGATCGACAACACCTTCGCCACGCCCTATCTGAGCCAGCCGATTTCCCAAGGCGCCGACATCGTGATGCACTCCGCGACCAAGTGGCTCGGCGGCCATGGCATCGCGATCGGCGGCGCGATCATCGATGGCGGCCGGTTCGACTGGCGCGCCTCGGCCAAGTTCACGCAGCTCACCGAACCCTATGCCGGCTATCATGGCATCGTCTTCGACGAGCAGTTCGGCGCGGCCGCCTTCATCATGCGCGCGCGGACCGAAGGCCTGCGCGATTTCGGCGCCTGCCTGTCGCCGACCAACGCGTTCCATCTGCTGCAGGGCGTCGAGACGCTGCATCTGCGCATGGAGCGGCACGTCACCAACACCCGCGCGGTGCTGGAGGCGCTGACCGCCAACAAGGCCGTCGACTGGGTGCTGCATCCTTCGCTCGAGACCCATCCGGACCATGCGCTCGCCAAGGAGCTGTTGCCGCGCGGCGCCGGCTCGATCATCTCGTTCGGTATCAAGGGCGGACGTCCCGCGGGACGCAAGTTCATCGAGAGCCTGAAGCTGATCAGCCATCTCGCCAATGTCGGCGACGCCAAGACGCTGGTGATCCACCCCGCCTCGACCACGCATCAGCAGATGGACGCCGCCCAGCTCGCCGCGGCCGGAATCGGCGAGGAGCTGATCCGGCTCTCGGTCGGCATCGAGGCGGCCGGCGACATCATCGACGATCTCGGACAGGCGCTGCGCGCCTCGCAGAAGGTGTGAGCCCATGCAACTGTCGATCGGAGATCATGAGGTCTTCGCCGCCACGGGCGGCCGCGAGTTCGATTCGTCCCTGCCCGCCGTCGTCTTCATCCATGGCGCCGGCTTCGATCATTCGGTCTGGGCGCTGCACAGCCGCTGGTTCGCCCATCACGGCTTTGCCGTGCTGGCGCCCGATCTGCCGGGCCATGGCCGCTCGACGGGGCCGGCGCTGCCGACCATCACCGCCATGGCCGATTGGATCGTCGCGCTGTTGCAGGCGGTGAACGCGAAGCCCGCTCACCTGATCGGGCATTCGATGGGATCGCTGATTGCGCTGGATGCCGCGGCGCGCCATCCCGATCGCGTGTCGGCGCTCAGCCTGATCGGCACCGCGGCAGCGATGACGGTCGGACCTGACCTCCTGAAGGCCGCCGAAGCCAACGATCACGCCGCCATCGACATGGTCTCGATCTGGGGCCTCGGTTTTGCCGCCGAGCTCGGCGGCAGCCGCGCGCCCGGGCTGTGGATGCATGGCGGCGCGCAGGCGACCCTGGAGCGCTGCGCGCCGGGCGTGCTGTTCAACGATCTCTCCGCCTGCAACGACTATCAGGATGCGCTGGCAGCGGCGGCCAGGATCAAGGTGCCGACGCGGCTGATCCTCGGCGAAAAGGACATGATGACGCCGCTGAAGGCCGGCAAGGCGCTGGCGGCTGCAATCGCGCAATCGCGCACCATCGTGCTGCCCGGCGCGGGGCATACGATGATGACGGAATGTCCGGATGCGCTGCTCGACGCGCTGATCGAGTAGCTTGCGGTCACGGTTCGCTCTTGGCTGCGACCTCGTGCCGCCGACATGCTCCTTTGCAGCGCGGAACGGAGGGCGACGGCGAGCCGTTGCCCTCCGGCACAACGAACAGAAAGGAGCACGCAGATGGATCTGCGCAAACTTTTGACGGTCGCCACCATCGGAACGATGTCGCTCGCGGCCGCATCGCCGCTCGCCGCCGCGCCGTTGCCGAACCACGCGGCGCCGGCCGCCGCCACGCAGAACGCGACCGAGCTGCAGCAGGTGCAATATCGCCACTGGCGCGGCGGCTACGGTCATCGCCACGGCGATTACGGCCATCGCTATGGCGGGCATCGCCACGGCTACGGTGCGGGTGCCGCCGCCCTGGGCGGTCTCGCGGCCGGCGCGATCATCGGTGGCGCCATCGCCAACAGCCGCGCCGAGGCCGCCAACGCCCAGGCCTATTGCGCCCAGCGGTTCCGATCCTACGACCCGGGCTCCGGCACCTATCTCGGCAATGACGGCCTGCGCCATTCCTGCCCGTAGCGACATCAAGGCCGATGCCGGTCTCCGGCATCGACCGCCGCCTGGACCCATGGCGCGCGACAAAACGTCCGCCGCGACAAATGCAACGAAGTGCGTCTCATCCGGTTGAGTATGAGCCTGAATCAACGGGAGACATCGGGATGGTCACCTTCAAAGCCGCCGCGACGCTCGCCATCGCCGGCGCACTTTCTTTGTCCACGCTGCACTCGGTCTCGGCTGCGCCGCTGACGTCGCTGTCGGCAGCCGCCAAACCGGGCGCCGAAAGCTCGAATGCCGTCCAGGTCCGCTACGGCGGCTGGCATGGCGGCTGGGGCGGCGGTGCCGCAATCGGCGCGGGGCTGTTGGCGGGTGCCCTGATCGGATCGGCGATCGCCGCCCCCTCCTACTATGGCGGCTACGCGCCCTATCCCTACTACGGCGGGTATCGCTACGCTGCCTATCCCTACGGCTATGGCGGCTACTACCCGGCCTACCGCCCCTATTACGGCGGCTACGGCTACGGCTACAGCTACGTGCCGCGCCCGATCTATCGCAGCTACGGCTATTCCTATGGCCCGCGGCCGTGGCGCCACAGCTACGGCTATTACCGCGGTCCGGGTTGGGGCCATCACCGCCACGGCCATGGCGTGATCCGCGCCCATCATCGCTGGTGATGTGAATTCGCCGGTGCGTGCGGCTGGCCCGACGCATCGGCAGCTTCCCTTCGATGGGTCTCAGGCCCCGGCAGCCGCTGACGACGAGAATCCCTGCCGCGCTTCGATGATGCCCCGATCGATCCGGGCGACCTCCGCCGCAGGGATGACGTACTCGTCGTGATCGCGCCAGGCAAACACGACGAATGTCGCCAACGCGCCCATTGCGCCGAGCGCCACCATCCACCAGATGTGCCAGATCAGCGCGAAGCCCATGACCGTGGCGAAGAAGGCGCAGACGAATCCCGTGGGGGAGTTTTTTGGCAGCTCGATGTCCTGATAGTCCTTTTCCCGCGTATGGGGCTGCTGGTCTTTTGCATTTTCCTTGATCCGCCAATACGCATCCTGCCCCGTCACATTCGGCAGCACCGCAAAATTGAACACCGGCGGCGGTGAGGACGTGGCCCATTCGAGCGAGCGGCCGTCCCAGGGGTCGCCGGTCGTATCGCGTAGGAGCTCGCGATCGCGGATGCTGAAGACCAGTTGGAGAATCTGGAGAATGACACCGATGGCGAGCAGCGCCGTGCCGAACGTTGCAGCTGCAAGCCAGGGACGCCATTCCGCGACATCGTAGTGCTGCATCCGTCGGGTCATGCCGAGCAGGCCGACGACATAGAGCGGCATGAAGGTCACGTAGAAGCCAATGAGGGTGAACCAGAACGCCGCCTTGCCCCAGCTCTCATACAGCCGGAAGCCGAACGCCTTTGGAAACCAGTAAGTGACACCGGCGAATACCCCGAACAGCACGCCGCCTATGATGACGTTGTGGAAATGGGCGACCAGGAACAGGCTGTTGTGCAGCAGGAAATCCGCCGGCGGCACCGCGACAAGCACGCCGGTGAGCCCGCCGATCATGAAGGTGATCATGAAGCCGACCGACCACAGCATGGGCGTCGTGAAGCGCACCCGCCCGCCATACATCGTGAACAGCCAATTATAGATCTTCACGCCCGTAGGCACCGCGATGATCATGCTCGCAATGCCGAAGATCGCGTTCACGTTGGGGCCCGCCCCCATCGTGAAGAAATGATGCAGCCAGACCATGAAGGAGATGACGCAGATCGCCATGGTCGCCAACACCATCGAGCGATAGCCGAACAGCGACTTGCTCGAGAACGTCGCGACCACCTCGGAGTAGATCCCGAACGCCGGCAGAACCAGGATGTAGACCTCGGGATGTCCCCAGGCCCAGATCAGGTTCATGAACATCATCATGTTGCCGCCGGCCTCGTTGGTGAAAAAGTGGAAGCCGAAATAGCGGTCGAGCATCAGCATCGTCAGCGTCGCCGTGAGGATCGGAAACGCCGCGACGATCAGCAGGTTCGTTGCCAGCGTGGTCCAGCAGAACATCGGCATGTGCAAATAGCTCATGCCCCGGGTGCGCAGCTTGAGGACGGTGGTGACCAGGTTGATGCCGCTGACCAGGGTCCCGACGCCGGAGATCTCCAGCGCCCAGATGTAATAGTCCACGCCCACTCCCGGCGAGTAGGTCAACTCCGACAAGGGCGGGAACGGCAGCCAGCCGGTGCGCGCGAACTCGCCGACCACGAGGGACACGTTGACCAGCAGCGCGCCGGTGGCCGTGAGCCAGAAGCCGACGGAGTTCAGCGTGGGAAAGGCGACATCCCGTACCCCGAGCTGCAGCGGCACGACCAGATTCATCAGCCCGATCACGAACGGCATCGCCACGAAGAAGATCATGATAGTGCCGTGGGCGGAGAAGATCTGGTTGTAGTGCTCCGGCGGAAGATAGCCGTTGGAATGAAACGCCACCGCCTGCTGCGTTCGCATCATGATCGCATCAGTGCCGCCACGCAGCAGCATCATGAAGGCGAGCAGCATGTACATCACGCCGATCCGCTTGTGATCGACGCTGGTGATCCATTCACGCCAGAGATAAGGGAAGTACCCCTTCGCCAAGACCCATCCGAGGACACCGAGGATCGCCACCAGCACGAGGCCTGCGGCCACGAGCGGGATGGGCTGGCCAAAAGGGATCGCCGACCAATCGAGCTTGCCGAGCATGGACGCCCCCGGGGATCAGCGGGTAATATGTCGGCGCGATGGCCGCGAAGGCCGGCGGGCGCGCGCAAGAGCAACCAACGCGATGCCTCCGAGCCCAAGTGCCAATCCAATTCTGCTGAGCTGCCCGGCCGGCGGCAGCTTCTTGCGCACGAGCCAGCCGCCGCTCACCGCGGTGCCAGCGGCGATCGGCGCCAACACGGCACCTGTGCTGCGTGGTGCGCCCTTCGCGCGCGACAACAGGAAACGGAACGCCGCGCTCATGAGTCGCTCGGTCGGCCAGCGCGCCAGGGCATAGGAGATCTGCCCGAGCCGCGCCGGCCAGCCGACGGCGACTTCGTCGTGAGGAGTGCGGATCAACTGCAAGAACGTCTCGGCGACGTCCTCAGGCCGGTACAGCAGCGGTCCTGGATCGAGATTGCGGCCGGACATGTTGGCGCCATGCACGAAGCCGGGCGTGTCGACCATCGCGGGGAATACGCTGCAGACGTGGATATCCTTGTGACCGGCGAGTTCCTGACGCAAGCTCGCCGAGAAGCCGCGGAGACCGAACTTGCTGGCGGTGTAGGCGGCGGCGAACGGAGTCGGTGCCCATCCACCGAGCGAGATGTTGTTGATCAAGGTTCCGCGCTGCTGCCGCAGGAAGACCGGCAGAACCGCATAGGCACCGTTCATCGTCCCCAGCAGATTGACCTCGATGGTCTTATGGTGGAGCGCGATGTCGGCGTCCTGATAGGCGCCGAACACCCCGGTTCCGGCGTTGTTGATCCAGACATCGATGCCACCGAACGTCTGCACGGCCTGATCGGCCAAGTGCATGACCGCGGCTGCATCGGTCACATCGGTGCCGACGGCGATGGCGCGCCCGCCAAGGGTTTCGCATTCGGCCGCGACGTCTTTCAGCACGTCCACGCGCCGCGCGGCCAGCACGATGCTGGCCCCTTCCCGCGCCAAGGCGAGTGCCGTCGCCCGGCCGATGCCGCTCGAGGCGCCCGTCACCACGACGCGCGTTCCCTTCAGATCACGCATCAGCCGGCGCGCCTCGGGGGAGGCATCCAGCAGCCAGCCGAGCGCGCGGCGCAGCTGGTGCGCGCCGCCGGTGTCGAACCATCGGCCATGGGAAAAGACGACGCGTTCGGGCGCCAGCGCAATCAACCGCGCCGCCGCGAGCCGGACGGCACGGCCGCCGAGCCGCAGCAGCATCCGCAGATGGGTCGGTGCCTCGCCATCAGGCGCGGTGATCCCGAGCAGATTCGCCGCGGTCCGCGCCACGATGCCCAGACCTTCCGGTGCCAGGTTCTGCACGAGGTCCGTCAGGACGAGTGTGCGGCTCGGCCTGTGAAACAGCTCCACTTCGGCGAACATCGGTGCGGCAACGAGCACCAACTGGATATCTGCGGACCATTCGTCCGGCGTGACATCGGTCAGCTCACGATCGATACGCAGGCCGCTGCGGCGAACCTGCTGGCGCTCTGCCAAGCCCGGCGCAGCGAAGACCTGCGCATTCGGCAGGGCCGCCTGCCAGTCCGGCAAGAACATCCAGTGCGCGACGTTGGGCGCGAGCAGATATTTGATGGGTCCCAGCTGCTCCAGCTCCTCCCGCAGCGCATGAGTGAAGCACGTGGGCGAGTGCAGCAGCAGATCACCGCTCGACAGGCGGATCACCGTCATGCGCACGGAGAGCGGCAGTCCGGCGGCCCGAATCCGGCCGCCGTCGACGATCCACACATTGTCCGCCACGGGCCGCAAGCCATGGCCGTCGCTTCGAGGCTGAGTTATCTGGTCCATGAGAGTTCCGCCGACGAGATGCCCGTCAACAAACCTCCGGCGCGGCGCATGGTTTCAATCGGCTGGGAATGCGGATCCCAAGGCCGGCCGCCGGCAAGGTCTATGCCCGCCCGGCAGATCCGGCTCTGCTCGGGTCCCTGCGCCCTGCATCGCCGCGCGATAAGTCGGGGCTCAACGCAGGTAACTGGCCAGGTTCAGGCTCTGGATCTTGGAGATGGCGGTATAACTCGCCGTGAGCTGGGCTTGATAAGTCGAGAGCTGGGCGGTCACCGCCGCCACATCGACGCTGGTCAGGTCGGTCGCCAGGCTCTCGGCATAGCTCTTGTAATCGGTCTGCTGCGACTTCGCGCTCTCGATCCGGGACGCCGCATCGGAGAGCTTGGCCTGTACCGTGGCGACATCGTCCACCGCCTGATCGGCAAGCGACAGCGCGGAGGTGATGTCGGTTCCGGACAGGGTCGAGCTGTTGGCCACGAACTTCAGGACCCGCATGACCTCCTCGAACGCCGGATTGTCGGCAGTAACGCCATAGGTGACCGACTGCCCATCGGAAACCCGGACCGAGGCAAGCTCGCTGTCGCCCTGAAAATAGCTGGTATCCGTCGTGGTCAACGATCCCGTGCCGGAGGCGAAGCTCGACGTATCGACCGCCGCCGTCGCGGTCCGCGCACCGCCGAACAGATATTGCCCGTCGTACTGGGTGTTCAGAATGCCCGACATCTGCTGCAGCAACTGCTGCGCACTGCTGATCGCGGACGTGGTTCCCGTGCTGCTGCCGGAGCTCGCAGCGCTCAGGGCCGTGCGCAGCTGACTGACGATGTCCGACACCTGCCCCACGGCAGAGTACATGACCTGCACTTTGCTGTCCGCCAGAGTCGCAGCGTCGATGTAGGACTGCGCCCGCGCGACGGAGACCTGCAGATTGACGACGTGCTGGGTGTCGGCGCCGTAACCGGCGAGATACTCGGCCTTCAGCCCCGAGGCCTCCTGCACCTGGAGGTTGGCCATGGTCGCCTGCGTCCGCAGCGCGCCCGTGATCATCTGGTCGGAGTTCGAGAATGTCGCAATCCGCATCGTCATGATGTCCACTCCGGACTAGGTCGATTGCACGGCAGTGAGCAGCGACGAGAACATGCTGTTGACCACGGAGATCAGCTGCGAGGCGGCAGCGTATTTGTTCTGCAGCGAGCTCAGCCGCGCCGTCTCCTCGTCGAGGTTGACGCCCGATTGCGAGGACAGCGAACTGGCATAGCTCGACTGGGCCGTCGACTTCGCGGTGTAGGCAGTGGAGGCCTGCGACGCCTTGCTGGCGACATTGGCGACGATCGCCGCGGCGTAGTCGGCGAACGAGCCGGTCGTTGCGCTCAGGCCGCCAGCCGAGGCGAAGCTGGTCGAGCCGGTCAGCTTGTCAACGAGCGCGTCGATGACCGTCGCCGAGCCGGCCGTCAGCACCTGGCTGCCGGTCGTCAACGTCGCGGAGCCGTCGAGCGTGCCGGTGGGCAAACCGGCCGCGCCGCTCAGGATGCTGCTGTTGACGGCAAAATTGGCGGCGCTCGTGCCGGTGACGAGGTCATTCATGCCGAAATAGTCGGAGAAGCCGCTGCCGCCGACCGCGCTGGTCATGTCGTTGATCGCGATGCCGTTCGACGACGACGTGGCGCTGATCGACAGGTGTCCGCTGGAATCGATCGAGGCAGAGACCCCGGAGATGCCGTTGAGCGCCGTGACCAGATCGCCCACCGTCGCATAGGACGACAGGTCGAGATCCTCGTACGAAACGAGATTGCCGCTCTGGTCAGCCACGGCGATGCGGACCGTTCCGGACGCCGACAGGGCCGTCGTACTGCTGACGCTCGCCGACCCGGTCAGAGCGGTCGGAGGTGGAACGGCCGATGCGCCATTGGTGATCGCATTCAGCGACGATTTCAGCTGCGAGGCCAGCTGATCGAGCTGGGTCTGCGCGGCCGGCAGGGTCTCGTCCCGCAACGTGACCAGCGAACCGATCTTGCCCGACGTGATCTGCGACGTGACGTCGACGCCGTCGACCATGATGCCGCTGAAGCCGCCGGACGCATAGCTCGACGCCGCCGAGACATTCGCCGAGGCCGTATAGCTCAGCGTGTGCGCCGAGCTGTCGACGAGAGCTCGCCCCGACGAGGTATAGACCTGAAGGTCGCCGTTCGACGCCGCGTAGTAGCTGACGTTCATATAGGACGAAAGGTCCTGCAACGCGGCATTGCGCTCGTCCTCGAGATCGGCGGTCGATTGGCCGGACGCCGCCATCTTGCGGATCTCGACATTGAGATCGGCGATCTGTTGCAGGTCGTCGTTGGCGCTCTGAACCGACGACGCGATGTCCTTGTCGGCGTTGGCCCGCAACGTCTGCACACCGCTCGACGTGCTGCGCAGCTGGCTGGCGAAGTCATCCAGCGCGCTGACGACTGCCGATTGCAGCGAAACACTGCTGGGCGAGCTCGCCAGCGACGACAAGGCGGACTCCAGCGATGCCAGCGAGTTTGCCAGCGACGTTCCCGTCGTCGAGGTGCCGGATGTGGACGCGCTGCCGAACAGCTGCTGCAGTTGCGTCAGATAGTTGTTCGTGGTGTCGGCCGCGCCGAGCTCCGAATTGGCTCCGATCAAGGATTTCAGCAGCAGCTTGTCGACATTGCTCGAAATGCCGGTAATGGAAACGCCGGTCCCGACTCCGCCGGTCACGTTCGTGACCTGGTTGGCCGTCTTCTGCGTATACCCCTTCGTGTCGGCGTTCGAGATGTTCGACGACGCCACGCTGATCTGCAGCTCCGTGGCCGAGATGCCGCTGAAGGCGACCAGCCGTGCTATGTCGAGCGACATTGCCCTACTCCCGCTGTTGGCTGGCCATCACGCCCTCACGTTGGTTCCACAGGACGTCGCACGCGCGGTACGACGTCCACCGGCGCCATAGGGCGAGGCATTCGCGATCTGCTCGCGGATCGCCTGCATCACCGCCTCGATGCGACGATTGCTGGCTTCGATCGCAGCCCGCAGCCGAACGAGGTTCTCGTCCATCGCGCCACGAAGGTTGAAGATGTGCTCCATGAACTGCTCGCGCAGCACACGGTCGCGGACGTCGAGGCTCGCCGTTCGCCTGGCGCATTCGGCGACCCGCTGCTCAAACAGCCCGGCGAGCCGATTCTTGTCGTCGAGCTGCTTGGAACGCGAGGCCGGGAGCCCTTTGGCAAGCTCCGCATTCTCCTCCGACACCACCGCGATGAGTTCGTCGATCAGCGCGATCAAGGTCCGCACTTCATCTTCGCTGGCCGGCCGCTGATCGGCCTGAATTGCGTGTTTCATCCTGTCGCTCCCATCCTACTGTTCACGCTGCGGTCGGCGGCTGATCTGCGCGACACGGGCGTAGGTATTCAGCGCCGTCACCCTCACGGTGGCGACCTTGAGCTCTTCGTCGAGCAGCGCGCATTCACGCAGCAGCTTTCGTCGGACCGTTTCGATATCGTCGATCAAGGCCAGCAGTTGCGCGCGGTCGTCCTTGCCGGCGGTCGCAGCGCGCAGTCTCAGCCGCCGCAGCCTCTTCAGCAGAGCCTCGCCCTCGCCGAGCCGCTCCCTCTTCAGGTCGGCCATGATCACCTCATCGACGAAATCAGCGTGTCGTACATCTTGTTGACGGCCGAGATCACCTGCGATGCCGCCGAATAGGCCTGCTGAGCCGAGATCATGTTGCTGAACTGGCCCGTGGTGTCGGTCGTGCTCGATTCCAGCTCACTGCCGTAGATGGTTCCTGCACCATTCTCGCCGGACGCCTGCAGGGTCGCATTGCCCGACGTCGCCGTCGACGTGTACATGCCGCTGCTATGCGCCACGAGACCATTGGGATCGGCGAAGGTCGCTACCGCGAGCTTGTAGATCGGAACCGTCTGTCCGTTGGAATAGGTCGCCTCGACGAGGCCATTCTTGCCGACCGAAATGCTGCTCAGCGTGCCAAACGAGATGCCATCGGAATTGGCGCTGAAATTGGAGACGCTCGGCGTCGTGCTGCCGGACGACAACTGGGTCAGGCCGTCGGTACCGCCGCCGGTGGTGCCGAAGCTGAGCGCGATCGAGCTCGCCGCGGCGCCGTTGTTCCAGGTGATACCGAGATTGGTCGAGGAGACCGTGCTGAGCGAACCATCTGAGTTGAAATCGATCGTATAGGTGCCGCTCGTCACGGTGCCGTCCGACGCCGTCGCCGGCGCGAAATCGGCGGTCCATTCGTTCGCCGTCGCCCCCTTGGTCCAGGTGACGTTGAGCGTGTGCGATTGCCCCAGCGAATCGTACACGGTCATCGAGCTGCTGAAGGTGTCTCCGCTCGCGGCATCGGCCGGCAGGTTGGCCGCAAGCGACGTCTTGGTCGTCGCCCCACCATTCGTCAGCGCCACCTTCGTATTGACCGGCTCGAGGCCGTTGCCGACCACGTTGCCGGTTGCATCGGTGCGCCAGCCTTCGAGGTAGTAGCCGTCGTTCTCGAGATAGCCGGCATTGTCGGTGGTGAACGCGCCGTTGCGGGTGTAGAAAGTCTCGCCTCCGGCCGAAGTCGAGTTGGTCGCGACGAAGAAACCCGAGCCCTGGATTGCGACGTCGGTCGCGTTGGTGGTGGCGGCCAGCAGCCCCTGCTGCGTGATGTTGGCACGGCCGGAGACCGAGACGCCCCCCGAGGAATAGGCTTTCGAACTGCTCGATGCCGTCACCAGCTGCTCGAACAGGCCGGAGGTGGTCTTGTATCCGGTCGTATCGGCGTTGGAGATGTTGTCGCTGATCATGGCGAGCGACGAACTCTGCGCATTGAGCGCCGAGATCGCCGATGACAGGGCTCCAGAAAGACTCATGATTGTACTCCGGGTAATGCCGTCAGGAGGTGACGCCGATGATGTTGCTGGCGCTGACAGGAACGCCGCCGACGGTGAGCGAGGGCGTGCTGGTCGAGGTGTCGATGCCGGTTACGGTCCCGGTGACCGTCGTGTAGTTGAGGACCGAGGTGCCCGCGGAGTCCGTCGCCGTCACGGAGATCGTGTACTGGCCGCCGTCGCTGAGCTGATTGCCGCTGGAATCGGTGCCGTCCCAGGTGATCGAATTGGCGCCCTTGTTGCCGGTCCCGGTGCCGGTCCAGACCGTGCTTCCGGAGGAATCCTTGATCGAGATCGAGACGTTCGATGCCGCCGACGACAGCGAATAGCCGAACGTCGCCGAGCCGTTCGAGAGAACGGCGGTGTCACTCTTGGCCTCGACGGTGTGACCGATGTAGTTCACCGAATTCAGCGTCACCAGGCTCGAGAACGAGCCGGCCAGCGAGGTCATGCTGCTGTTGAGCGACTGCTGCGAGGTGTAGTTGGCGTAGGACGTCATCTGGTTGATGAAGTCGGTCACGCTGGTCGCATTGAGCGGATCCTGGTTCTGGAGTTCGCTCACCAGAAGCTGAA
Organism: Bradyrhizobium sp. HKCCYLRH3097; assembly: GCF_051167875.1. NCBI lineage: Bacteria > Pseudomonadati > Pseudomonadota > Alphaproteobacteria > Hyphomicrobiales > Nitrobacteraceae > Bradyrhizobium > Bradyrhizobium sp. HKCCYLRH3097. The sequence continues at coordinate 39,810 of NZ_JBNPTX010000021.1, read as the reverse complement.
GAAAGTCGGTAGAGCTGAGTGTCGTACGAGATGTGTCGCTGGATGATGAGGTCGATGAGGTGGTCGCAGTCGACGAACTCGCGGCAGAAACGGTCATGGCAGAACTCCGGCTCGCGCCGCGAACGGCGGCGGGACACAGCACGACCACGCGGTCGTGAAGGCGTTTGCTGATCAAACGGCCGGAGCGCCGATTCCAGGCGCACAATTAGTCGGTCGAATTAGTTGATCCGACGGCAGAATTTGCCGCCGCGCGGTTGCGCTGAGTGGGCAAAAATCGCCTGGTGCGAGGCTCCGATCTGCATCGGCGCGACGGTTCGCCGTCGCCGCACTCGGGCGCCTGGATTCGCGCGCAAGCGAGCTCGACAGATTGAGCGAGATGACAGATGCGATGGTGTTGCGGTTCCAGCGCCGAAGTCCAACCGGCCAAAGCGTAGCCGCCCAAGCTCGGCCCTGGCTAGGGCTCAGCCAGGCTGGTGGGCGTCGGCCGGGGCGGTTGCCGCTTCCTCTTGGGTCAGGCGATGGGCCGCAGCAAGGATGCGCGACGTCAAGCCCGCGGGTGCACGCGCCGGCGGCGACGACAGCGCCTCACGAACAAGACGTGCCTCGGACAGCAATCGACCGGCTTCGGGAGAGGATGCCAGCAGATCAGCAGCTGACTGACGCTGCTCCGCTGGCCAGCGCGAGATGTCCTCACCCAGCCTGCCGATCAGATCCTCGAATTCCCTGACGTCCATCGTCCGCCCAATCCAGCGCTTCCAGCTTGGTCATAAAGCATTCAGCCCGCGAACGAAATTGATATCGGCAATTGTGGCGATCGACCGCAACCGGACACGGAAAACTCCGTATTTTTCGGGAGCCGTATGCACGCGAGGCCGCACTGGATACCGAAACGGGAGACAATGCAGCCCGTTTCTGATCCGTTTCCCAAGATTTCCGCGGTGCGGCAGGGGCCTGATTCGCCAGAGCTACCGAGGGTTGGCCGAATCACCGGCCGCTCGCTTTCCCCGGGATGCCGCCTCGACCGCCTCCCACGCCTCCCGCAGCTCCAGCAGACTTTCGGTGATCCGCTGGAAATTCTCGCGCATGTGAGGTCGACCGTAGGCCCGCAGCGCGGCCACGATCAGGGCGTTGTAGGTTCCGAACAGCTGGTCGGCGACCGGCCCGCCGCGCGTCGGATCGAGGTGAAGGCTCAATCCGCGCAGAATGGCCGTCGCCCGGGTCACATGGATGTGCCCCTCCTCGAAGCGGCGAGCCTCCTGCGCCTGCAGCGACTTCTGCAAGCTCATCATCGCTCCGTTGAGCAGCATGGTGACGGCCCGCAGCGGCGGAACGGCCACCGCAGCGCCGCGATAGGCCTGACTTGCGAATTGCGCCATCGAATTCTGGGTCATCAGTTACTCGAACTCGCGTTGAGAAGGGCTTTCAGATAAGTGAGCGTGTTGTTGGCGCTCTCGATCGCAGCCTGATATTTGGCGTACTGCGCCGTAAGCTGCGTCTGGAACGTGGAGGCCGAGCTCTTGATGTCATCGACCTTGGCCTGCATCGTGTCGTCCTGCGAGGTCAGATTGTCGATCAGCGTCTGCAGCGATCCCGTGCTGGATGATGCGGTCTTGGCGATCTGGTAGATCTGGGTCGCGAGCCCCTGTGTGGAGGTCACGGTGATCGATTGCGACGTCGAGCCGGCATAGGTGAAGGCCATCCCGGCATAGATCGTCCCGGAATTGCCCACGATCGTGTTGCTGCTCACCGTGAACAGGGAGCTGTCGCCACCGACGGACGCCGCCGAAAGATTTCCCGACGAATCCACCGTCAGATCAAGGGTGAACGACTGCGGCGACGACCCGGTATTGACCACGCTGAGCTGGCTCGACGAGGTCTTGGTCTGCGCCGACAACAACGTCGTCACGCCGCTCAGATTGGTGCTGAGGATCGTCGACAGCGTGCTGGTATCGAGTTCGAGCTCGTTCTTCTCGTTGAACGACAGGCCAAGGTCGGCCATCGTCAACCCGCCGACCGAGGTTCCGAGCACGGCCTGAAGCGAATTCATGATGTCGCGCATGGTGCCGTCGCCGAACAGGACGGAGCTCGAGGACGCCGTCCCGTCTGAATTGGTGGTCTGCTGCGCGATCACGGCATCGCGGAATGCATTGTAGTCGGTAACGAATGTCTGCAATGCCGACGAGATCTGGCTCGTGTCCGTCCCGATCGTGACGGTCAGCGTCGTTCCGGACGGGGTCGCCTGCAGCAGGTCGAAGGTGACGCCACTGAGAACGTCGGTGATGTCGTTGGTATCGCGCGTCAGGCTGATCCCATCGAGCGTGAACTCCGCGGCCTGGGCCGTCTGCAGCACCGTCGCGAAGGCTCCCGAGCTGTCGGTCACCCCGAGCTTGTTGAGGATGTCGTCCCCGGACGAGCTTGCATAGGTAATGTCCGCGGCATCCTGGGTTCCCGTCAGCACCAGCTGATAGGACCCGCTCGATACCTGGACGATCGACGCCTCGACATTGGTCGTGGAGCTCTGGGCATTGATCGCGTCGACGACATCCTGCAGCGACATGCCGCTGGTGATGGTGATGTCGGCCGTGCTGCCCCCGGACAGGCCGAGCGAGAACGTACCGGAATAGCCGAGTGCCGCGGTCTGGCTCGACTGCGTCGCGCCCGTCACCTTGTGAGCCGTGGCGACCTGGCTGATCGTCAGCGTGTGGCTGCCGGTCGCGGCTCCGTTGCTCACCGACATCGACAGAGCCGATGAGGCGCTGACGTCGCCGGTCGCGCTGATGGTGGCGGCCCGCGTGGCGAAGGCGTTGGTCGCAAGCGAGTTCACCATCGACGTCGCCAGTGACGACAATCCCGATGACAGCGTCTTCAGCGCGGTCTGCAGCGTCTGATACGCCGTGATCTTGGCCTCATTGGCCGTGATCTTGGTCGAGATCTGGGTCGCCTGGGTGAGCTTGGCATTGACGGCGGACTCGATCAGCGCGGTCCAGTCGATCGTGCTCGTCGTGCTCGTGCCCGACGTCGTGAGCGAGCTGCTCGAGCTCGTCGACGATGATGAAGACGACGACGTCGTGCTGCTCGTGCTCGAGGTTGCGCTGCTCACCGTCATCCGTCGTCGTCCTCCAAGGAAGAAGCCGGACCGGCGAGGCGCCGGCCCGGCAGATCACGGCTCAGCCCAGCAGCTTCAGGAGGTACTGCGGGATCTGGTTGGCGGCGGCTTCCGCCGACACCGCGGCCTGGGTCTTCACCTGCGCCGACGACAGCTTCGCCTGCTCGGACGCGATGTCGACGTCCTTGATCGCGGAATTGGCCGATTGCAGGTTCTGCGTCTGCGTGGAGATCGAGTCGGCCGAGAAGTTGAAGCGCGACTCCTGCGCGCCGATGTCGGCGCGGGCCTTCGACACGGTGTCGATCGCGGTGTCGAGAGCGGTCAAGGCTGCGGTCGCGCCGGTCTGGGTGCTGACGTCGAGCGACGAGACGCCGAGCGTGCTCGCGGTGAGATCCGACAGCGTGATGTTGATGGTGTCGGACGCGGACGAGCCGACCAGGACCGAGACGCCCGACGAGAAGGTGCTGGTGCCGTCGAGCAGGCTCTGGCCGCTATAGCGCGTTCCGGTCGCGATCGACGAGATTTCACTGGTGAGCTGCGAGAATTCCGACTGGATGTAGGTGCGGCTGGTTCCGACCGTGGTGCCCGATGCGGACTCGGAGGCCAGCGACTTCATGCGCGCCAGGATGTCGCTGATGTTGGATGCGCCACCATCCGCGGTCTGCAGGATCGACGTCGCCTGCGCCGTGTTGGTCGCAGCCTGCTGCAGCGTGGTGATGTCCGACGAGATGCGCGTCGAAATGGCGAGACCGGCCGCGTCGTCCGAGGCTGACGTGATGCGCGAACCGCTCGACAGCTTGGAGAGCGAGCTCGTCTCCTGGTTGGAGTTGATGTTCAGGTAGCGGACGGCGGAGTTGGCGGCGATGTTGGTGGAAATTGCGGGCACGGTGAGGACTCCTGAGTGATCGGCAAAGCACGCCGCATCGTGGAAGGACTGACGGTGCGGATCGGCCCCGTCTGACCGATCAAACGGAAGCGCCTGCGGGAATCAGGCGGGAATTCTCCCGCGACGGGATTTTTATGGTTAGCAATCCGTGAAGGCGCCGCGAATGTCGCGCTCGTGACGCCGCAGCATGTCGCGCAGATGCTGGCGTCCCCGTTTCAACAGCGACTCCACGGCGGCCACTGTCGTGTCCATCACCTCGGCGATCTCGCCGTTGCTCATGTTCTCGTGATACGACAGGATCACAGCGATCCGTTGCTGTTCCGGAAGCCGCTGCATCGCTCCTTCCAGGAGGTCGCTGAGCTCCGCACGCTCGATGACGCTCACTGCATCCGGCTTGCCGTCCGCAACCTCGGGCACCACATCGACATTCTCGGTCCGCGGCTTGCGCCGGATGTCGATGCAGCGGTTGCTGACGACGCGATAGAGCCAGGTCGAGAATTTGGCGCGGCCGTGCTGCCACCGCCCCCGGTGCGTCCAGACCTTCAACATCGTATCCTGCACGACGTCCTCTGCATCGGCAGCATTGCCGACGATGCGCAACGCAATCGCATAGGCGCGGTCGATGTGGCGCTCGACGAGGAGACGAAATGCGAGTTCCTCTCCGGTGGCCAGCCGGTCGAGCAGATCCTTGTCCTCGTCAAAGATCGCAGCCTCGCCTGGCGGCGCGGAGTCGGGAACGGTGCTGGCCGACTCGCTCGACAGCAGCGTCGCAACGTCCGGCGCCTCCGGCTCCTTCGAAGATACGCCATCGGCCGGGGCCCAGACGTCCAGCGCGTAGCTCATTTCCGAATCTCCAACCCGCAATGCCGACTACGCAATTCGCAGACGGCTTCCGATCGTTGAACGCTGCGATCGAGAGAAGCAGGCGAAGATTTTTTGTGACTTTTCAGGTAGTTAGATGGAATGTTTTGCCTAGGGACAGGCAAATTCTGCCGCACGCGGATCGAGCGCTCGACGGTCGTTGAGAAGGAAAGGCCGATGTTCGGCATGGCGGGGATTTCATTCCGGAAGACGAATTCAGCAGAAAACGCGAGCCGCAACGCTTACTAACAGCATCCGTGGATGCGTACCGCGCACGCCAAATCCGCGCTCGCGCAAGGTCCGGAATTCTTGCGAAACGATCATCTCGCCCGGCAATTTTTTCCGAATCACCTCGACGAAATTATCTCATTTTTCGACTCTGTCAGTTGCCGCAGACGCGATTTTTGAATCGCGTGACGATTTTTGCGACATGACGCGCCTGATCTGTCGCGTTCTTACGTTGTAGTTGCTGATGACGCGACAAATGAAGCGAACGACGTGATGCGTCGCGCGCCATCGACACGCGCCTGGATGTCCATCGATGTCCATAGCGTCACCGAATGTTGCTGAATGTTTCGATCGATACAGACTCTCCGGAGCGGAGTTGCGTTCAACGTATCAGCGTGAAGCGCGGGATCCGCGCAGCGATCGCTTTTGCGCGCCCAATCGCTCACGTCAGTGCTGGTCAACTTGATCAGACCGGACGCGAATGCTCGTACTTCCGCTTCTGCAATCACGATGTCGATTCAACCGTTCGGGTTTCGAGCGGCGCGCCCGGCAACATTGCGAAACGAAGTTCGCGTTTTCCGTGTCGAGAGCCTCGTCCTACGCGCATCATCGCAATTCATCAGTGCAAGCACATGCGCGATCGACGCGCCTGATTGGCTGACGTGGTCCGTTTGATTGTGCAGGAGGACCCGGCATGACGCGACAAGACCCGAAGACCATTGACGACGACCCGCTGCAAGCCCTGCGCGCTCTTGGCGTCAAGCTCGGTCAGCAGCAAGGTCGTCGTCTCCAATGGCTGTCGCGGACGTTCGGGCCGCCGATTCACTGCGGCGACCGTCCGTCGCTTGGCCGTGGCCGTACGGTCGTCCTGCTCGACCCGCCAACGGGCGCGGGTGCCGAACTGCTGCATGGCTCGCTGACAACGTATGACGCCGTGGTCATCCCCTTCGGCGAAAATCCTGCGTTCGATTTCCTGAAATCCAAGTTGACCGCGTTCGGTACCGTCGGCACCTCAGCCGACGGTCCGCATGAATTGTGGTGGGGCGGCCGCGACTGGCCTGCTCCGGAGGCGGCACCCGCAACTGCGATGCGTGTCGTGTCCTGCCATCCAACGACGGTCGGCGACCTGCACGTCTATCATCTCAGACGCTCGCTGCAGCGGTTCGGGCTCCCATTCGACATCGAGGCGATCGATCGACGCCCCGGCGAGCGTCTGAGCGCTGCCGACAAGGCCGACTTCATCGCGCGGATGTGGCAGCGTCACCGCGAGCCGCTGTTGTACGTCGAGGCCGACGTGATGTTTCAAGCCGCCCCGGACCTTCCTCATCTGACGGGCTGCGACTTCGCCGTCCATAAGTGGAACGGCTGGGAGATGTCGCCGCGCACCCTCTATTTCGGTCGCTCCAAGGCGGCCGAGACAATGCTGACGACCTGGCGCGAGATCGCCTCGTCATACCCCGATGTCTGGGGCGGCTATCTGATCGACCAGGCCTGGAGTGCGGTAACGTCTCAGATCGCGCTCGACACGGTCTGGCTTCCCCGCAGCTTTCATGCCGTTGCAGGGGAAGCCGGGGTCCGCAACGCGACGATCGTGCACAATCTGAAGCCGACCAAGGCTGATCTTGGTCCCGACCCGGACTTCGCCGAGGTGGCGCGGTCGCCGCGGCGGGCTGGGCGCGTCGGCGCGCTGGAGTCGCTGCTCGTGGTGCGCTCGAGAGTGAAGTCCGACCGGGGCATCACGGTCATCCTGCGCGACGTCGAACGCAGTAGCGCACGCGCAACGGCTGACAGCATCGAGAGGCTGACGAGCGCCTTCGTCGCCGACTGCGGCGGCTTTGGCCGCCTCGAACTTTCGCTGTGCTCGTGGCCGCCGGAGGTTCGCATCGCGAGGGAGGCCGCTTTGCTGGCCGACAACATGGTGCTCGAGATCATCCCCGGTCAGGAACTGCCGGCCGATCTGTTCGCCGCCACCGCCGGCTCGGAAGCGACGCGCCGGCCCGCCAGCTTCAACGCCCATCGCCACTGACGCCAGCCAGGACAAATCATGTTCGACACTATCATCCTTCTCACCGGCAGCCGCGACCAGCAGCTCGCATTGTCGGAGCTCCTGCGGGCGCACAACCCTGCCCTCGCATTCCGTTTCGCGGTCAGCCTGCAGGACATCGAAGCCATCGAGCGCGACGTGCTCGGCAGATCCCGCCTGCTTGCCTTCACGACCGGCGTCATCGTGCCCGCCGCCATCCTTCAGGCGCTCGGCCACGGCGCCTACAATTTTCATCCGGGCCCGCCGGATTATCCCGGCTGGGCACCGGCCCATTTCGCGATGTACGACGGTGCGACGCGCTTCGGCGCGACGGCCCATGCGATGGAGGCCCGGGTCGACTGCGGCGCGATCGTCGGTGTCGAGACGTTCGACATCCCGCGAGGCGTGGATGTCCGCGGCTTGGAGCAGATGACGTTCGTGCGGCTCGCCTATCTGTTCTGGCGGATGTCGCGCGACCTCGCCTGCCATGCCGGCCCGCTGCCGGCACTCGGCACCGGTTGGAGCGGCGCGAAGAGCACCCGGCAGATGTACGCCGCCATGTGCGACATGCCCGTCGACATCGATCCGGCCGAAATGGCGCGCCGCATCCGCGCCTTTCACGACGATTTCCGCGGCATTCCACTGACCCTCAACCTGCACGGCACACGGTTTCAGCTCATGCGCGCCGCGGACGCTGTCGGCGAGCCGATGACGGTTGACGCACCGGCGCTGGCGCTCGCATCGTGACTAGCGCTTGAGCGGCTTGATCACGGTCTGGTCGAGCCGCGTTTCCCAGCCGTGACGTTCCAACTCGGGATCGTCATGCTCCTCCTGCGGCCAGCCGACGCAGAGATACGCAATTAGGCTCCAGTCGGACGGCAACTCGAGTTCACGACAGACAGCCGCCGGGTCCAGGATCGACACCCAGCCGACGCCGAGACCTTCCGCGCGCGCTGCCAGCCAGAACGTCTGGATCGCGGCCACCACCGAGTAGCGGAGCGTTTCCGGCATCGTGGCGCGGCCGAGACGATGGCCGGTGGCAGCGCCCTCGTCGGCACAGACTGCGAGATGGACCGGCGCCTGCGTCAAGCCTTCCAGCTTGAGGCTTGCATAGAGCGCGCGGCGCTCACCATCATAGCCGGCGAGCGCGGCCTGGTTCGCGTGCTGGAAGTTCTCGATGACCGTCGCGCGGCGTTCAGGGCTCTCGACGAGCACGAACCGCCAGGGCTGGCAGAAGCCGACGGATGGCGCATGGGACGCGAGCGCGAGCAACTGTTCGATCAGCTCTGGGGAGACCGGATCGGCGCGGAAACGGCGGACGTCGCGACGCCAGCGCACCAGCTCGGCAAAGCGCTGCCGGAATGTCGCGTCGAACTGCGGAGGGCTTCGGCCTGGCTCGCTCATGCGCCCTCCCCGCTCAGGACATGCAGGAACGATCCGGTCACCGACCCGCGCCGGGCGCCGCGCTCGGCGACAACGCCGCCCGATGCATCGCGGCACGCGATCAGCGGATCGTCTGCCTCGCTCAGGATGGTTGCATAGTGGAATTCGTGACCGCGAACGACGGCCCCTCTTCCGCCGAGACTGCAGTCGGCCAAGAGCGTCGCTTGACGATAGCCGAGATGCAGACGGCGGCGCGCGAACGACGTTTCCAGCGACAGCAGCCCGGCCATCGCATGCCGGACACCGTGAGCATCCTCGAGTCCTGTCCCCAGCGTCATGTAGCCGCCGCACTCACCGTGGATCGGCACGCCGCGTAACGCCATCGCGCGCAACGCATCGAGGAACGACCGCGCCGAGGCCAACCGTCCCGCGTGCAATTCGGGATAGCCGCCTGGCAGCCAGACCGCGTCGGCTGCGGGATCGGGAGCCTCGTCGTTCAACGGCGAGAACGGAATGGTCTCCGCGGCCTGAGCGCGCCAGTGCCGGAGGAGGTGCGGATAGCTGAACGAGAAGGCGGCATCTGCTGCGAACGCGATGCGCTGTCCGGGCGGTTTGAGGCCGAGGCTGGATGTCTGTGCCGCTAGATCGGGCGCGCGGATCGGGTTCGCGAGAGCGAGCAGCGCGTCGAGATCGACCGATCCGGACACGCTGGCCGCGAGACGCTCGAGATGGGCCTCGATGGCCGTGATCTCCTGGGCCTGGACCAGGCCGAGATGACGTTCCGGCAAGGTCAATTGCGCGTCCCGCGCCAGAGCGCCGAGGACCTTGATTCCGATAGCCGCGAACGCCGGCTCGATCAGCGCTCGGTGGCGCTCGCTCGCGACCCGATTGAGGATCACCCCGGCCACGTGAACATCGTCGCGAAAACGCGCGCAGCCGAGCGCGACGGCGGCGGCCGTCTCGGTCTGCCCGCTGACATCGAGAACGAGCACGACTGGCCAGCCGGTCAGGGCTGCGAGATCCGCGGCCGAGCCGCTGCCCGCGCGCCCGGGATGTGACGCACCATCGAACAGGCCCATGACGCCCTCGACGATGGCGATATCGGCATCGGCGGCAACGCTGCAGGCAAGCCCGAGCAGTTGCCGCGCCGACATCGCCCAGCCGTCGAGATTGTAGCTCGTCCGTCCTGCAGCGGCCGTGTGATAGGCGAGATCGATATAGTCCGGGCCGCATTTGAAGGGTTGCACGCGCGCGCCGCGCCGGCTGAGCGCACGCAACAGCCCGAGCGTGACCGTCGTCTTGCCGGCGCCGGAACGCGGCGCGGCGATGATGATTCCGTTGGGCGCCACCATGGTCATGGCCGCAACGCCGTCGAGGCATGGCAAAATGTGCTATGCGAGCGGACATGATGGAAACCGTGGATCCGCCGAACCGACCGCTGAAGCGTGGCTGGACGACCGGCAGCTGCGCCACGGCCGCGGCGCGCGCCGCCTACGAGCTGCTGATCACTGGCAACTGTCCTGCCATGGTCGAGATCGCCCTGCCGGGCGGACGTCGCGTCGGCTTTGCGATCGCGATGCATGAGGCCGACCGCACCAAGGCAACCGCGGGCGTGGTCAAGGACGCCGGCGACGATCCTGATGTCACGCACGGTGCGCTGGTCAAAGCGACTTTGCGGCGCGGTGCAGACAATTCCGGCGTGACGTTCCGCGCCGGCCCCGGCGTCGGCACAGTGACGCGACCGGGATTGCCGCTGCCGCCGGGAGAACCTGCGATCAATCCGGTGCCGCGCGAGATGATCGCGGCGGCGATCAATGAGGCCGCTGCCGCGCTCGGCGCGGCGCGCGATGTGGCCGTCGAGATCTCCATTCCCGGCGGCGAGGAGCTCGCCAGGAAGACGCTGAACCCGCGGCTCGGCATTGTCGGCGGCCTGTCGATCCTCGGCACCACGGGAATCGTGGTGCCGTTCAGTTGTGCTGCCTGGATCCACTCCCTCTATCGCGGTATCGACGTCGCGCGCGCGGCTGGCCTGCCGCACATCGCCGGCGCGACGGGAAGCACGTCCGAGAAGGCCGTGCAGCAGCTCCATGGCCTGCCGGAGACGGCGCTGATCGACATGGGCGATTTCGCCGGCGGCATGTTGAAATATCTGCGCCGGCATCCGGTCGCACGCGTCACCGTGGCCGGCGGCTTCGCCAAGATGACCAAGCTCGGCCAGGGCCTGCTCGACCTGCATTCGCGCGCCGGCGAGGTCGATCTCGGCTGGCTCGCGAACACGCTGCATGACGCGGGGGCGCCGGCCACGCTGGTCACGAGCGCACGCACGGCCAACACCGCGCTGCAGGTGCTGCAGGAGGCCGAGCGGGTCGGATTTCCCGCCGGCGAGGCCGTCGCGCTCGCCGCCTGGAAGACGGCGCGGCGTGCGCTGGGCGACAACGACATGGCCCTCGACGTCGCCGTGTTCGACCGTGACGGCCGGCTGGTGGGACAAAGTCAGGGACCGGCTCATTCGCCCCTCCCGCGGAAGCGCCGCTGATAGCCGGTATCGTACAGCGCGCTGTCGCGAAAATCCTCGGCTGCGAGCGCGCGGCCCACGAGGATCAGCGCGGTCCGCTCCACGGCGGAAGCCGCGGCTTGTCCGACGATCGTCGCCAGCGTGCCGGTCAGGACCAACTGATCCGGCCAGCTCGCGCGATAGACGATCGCCACCGGACAGTCGTCGCCGTAATGCGGCCGCAGCTCGTCAACGACTTTATCGAGAACGTGGATCGAGAGATGGATGGCGAGCGTGGCGCGCGACTGCGCGAACAGCGAGAGCTGCTCCGTCTCCGGCATGGCCGACGCGCGGCCGGACGTCCGCGTGAGCACCACCGATTGGGCGAGGCCCGGCAAGGTCAGTTCGCGGCCAAGCGCGGCGGCAGCCGCCGCGAACGACGGTACGCCCGGTGTGATCGTGTAGGGGATCCGCAATGCATCGAGGCGCCGCAATTGCTCGCCGAGCGCGCTCCAGATCGAGAGATCGCCGGAATGCAGTCGCGCCACATCTTCGCCAGCGAGCGTGGCGCGCTCGATTTCGGCGACGATTTCGTCGAGCGACATCGGTGCCGTGTCGACGATACGCGCGCCAGGTGGACAATGATCGAGCAGCGCCCGAGGGACCAGCGAGCCCGCATAGAGACAAACCGGGCAGCGCGCGATCAGGTCGCGGCCGCGCAAGGTGATCAGGTCCGGCGCGCCTGGACCCGCGCCAACGAAATGCACCGTCATGAGGCAGGCTCCGCAACAATGGCGCCGTCGCCCTCCGCCACCGCGCAGGTCGCTACGGCGTTTGCGACGCGCACGAGGATCAGCCGGGCATTCACGCCGGCGGCAGCGAGCGCCGCCGTCTCGGCCACGGAAGGTACACCCTTCAAGCACCTGACGCGATCGCTCCGCGTGATCGCGCGATCGGCAACAGCCGCCATATCAGCAGAGGCGATGGCGACGAGCGGACGGCCAAGCCGCTGCGCGGCGCAGATCACGCCAGGCTCACTGGCCTTGTCGGCCGCAGTGGCGAGCACCGACACGTCTGCGGGCGCGAGGCGCGCAAGCGAGAGCGCATGCGCGATGACCGCCTCGATATCTGCGACGTCGGCGGCACGCCGGCAACCAATCCCGAGCGCGATCATGGCTTCGTCACCCGCCACTGCGTGATCGGCATGGCCTGCCGCCAGCCATGCATGCGGCCAACCGGCTCGATGCGCGAAACGGCGATGCGGATCAGTTCACCGCCATGCCGGCCGAACAACGCGCTCAGCCGCGTCTCGCCTTCGAGCGACACCACGTTGGCGACGAGGCGGCCGCCGGGTTTCAACCGCGACCAGACGGCTTCGAACACCCCCGCTTCCGAAATGCCGCCGCCGATGAAGACCGCATCCGGCGTTTCGAGATCCGCCAGCACCGCTGGCGCGCGCCCCGTCACCAGTGTCAGCTCGGGAGTGCCGAGCGCCAGCGCGTTGCGCATCGCCCGGTCGGCCCGGTCCTGGCGCGCCTCGATGCCGATTGCGCGCAACGAGCCATGACGCAGCAGCCACTCGATTGCCACCGAACCCGAGCCCAGCCCGACGTCCCACAACAGCTCGCCCGGACGCGGCGCCAGGGCCGACAACGTCACGGCGCGGACCTCGCGCTTGGTCAACTGGCCGTCATGCTCGAACAGGTCATCGGCAAGACCGGCGGTCAGCGGGATCACGGGCGCATCAACCTCCGCGTCGACATCGATCGCGATCGTCGTCAGCGGATGAATATCAGAGAGATCGAACGCGTCGGCCGACGCGCTGCGCACCCGTTCGTGCGCGCCGCCGATCGCTTCCAGCACCGTGAGGCGCGAGCGTCCCATGCGGCGTGAGGTCAGCAGCGCGGCGAGCCGTGCGGCAGTGGAACCGTCCCAGGCCAGGGCCAGAATGCGCGCCGCCGGCGCGAGATGGCGGATGATCCCTTCGAGCGGGCGGCCGTGCAGCGTCACCTGCGCCACATCCTGCAGCGGCCAGCCGAGCCGTGCCGCTGCGAGGCTGAAGGCCGAAGGCTGCGGGACGCAAAGCATCTCGGCGGACGCGAAACGCTGCATCAGCTGCTTGCCGACGCCGTAGTTGAAAGGATCGCCGCTTGCGAGAACGACGACGGGCTCTCCCCGTCGCGCCGCGATCTGGTCGAACGCGAGCTTCAGCGGGCTGGGCCACGCCAGCCGTTCCCCCGCAATCAACGGCGCCGCAAGCTCGAGATGGCGCGCGCCGCCGACCACGAGCGCCGCCTGCGCGATGAGACGTCGTGCAGACGTTGAGAGACCGTCAACACCATCCTCGCCAATCCCGACGATGGACAGCCAGCGCTGCGCGTTGCAAGTTGCGGCCGAGTTTACCATGGACCCTGCCCCGCATGCGCATCCTCATTCTCGGCGGGACGACCGAGGCTTCGGAGCTGGCGAAGCTGCTCGCCGGCGACGACCGGTTCGCAGCGACGCTTTCGCTCGCCGGCCGCACCGCTTCGCCCAGACCGCAGCCGCTGCCGACGCGCATCGGCGGCTTCGGCGGCATCGCCGGACTGGAAGCCTGGCTGCGCGATCATGCAATTGACGCCGTCGTCGATGCCACGCATCCCTACGCCGACCAGATCTCGCGACATGCGGTTGCAGCCTGCCATGCGCTGTCGGTGCCGCTGGCGTCGATCCGGCGCGCGGCATGGCAACGTCAGGCCGGCGACCGCTGGATCGAGGTCAGCAGTGCCGACGACGCGGCTTCCGCGCTCGGAGCAGATCCGGCGCGTGTGTTCCTCAGCCTTGGTCGCCTGGAGCTCGCAGCCTTCGCAGCAGCCCCGCAGCATCACTACGTCGCGCGAACCATCGATCCGCCTCGCGACGTCGCGTTGCCGCCCGACATTCGCTTCGTCCACGATCGCGGGCCGTTCGACGAGGCGACAGAGGAAGCCTTTCTGATCCAGGAGCGCATCGCTTTCGTGGTGTCGAAGAACTCCGGAGGCGCCGCGACCTATCCGAAGATCGCAGCCGCGCGGCGGCTCGCGATTCCCGTGGTGATGATCGCCCGACCCGACAAGCCGCAGGGCGTCGCGCTGGACGGCGCGCGAGCCGCGTTGCAGTGGCTGGAAGCACGACTGGCTCATGCGCCGCCCTCGACCTCGCGGCGCAGCGTATAGACGTAGGGCGCCTTTCCCTCGCGCGCGATCAGGCGCGTGGCGGTCGATCCGATCAGCACGAGCGTTCGCATGTCCGCCTTGCCGGGATCGACCTCGCCCAAGGTGGTGACGATCCGTCGGACATCACCACTGCCCGCGGCCCGCACGATGACGACGACGGTCGAAGCCGGCTTGATCCGCCGCAGCAGCGCGAACGCCTCGCCCAGCTGATGAGGTCGCGCCTTGGACAGCGGATTATACAGCGCGATGACGAAGTCGGCGGCGGCCGCCGCCTCGAGGCGGCGGCGGATGGTCGTCCAGCTCTTGAGATTGTCGGACAGCGAGATCGCGCAGAAGTCGCCACCGAGCGGCGCCCCGACCTCGGCCGCCGCCGCCAGCATCGCGGTGACACCAGGCTCGACGCGAATGTCGAGGTCACGCCACGCCGCCGGTCCCGCCTCGACCGCTTCGAACACCGCCGCGGCCATCGCGAACACGCCGGGATCACCGCCGGACACCACCGCGACCTGCTTGCCGTCGCTTGCGAGCGCGAGTGCGTGGCGGGCGCGGTCGAGCTCGACGCGATTGTCGCTGGCGTGCCGGATTTGACCCGGACTCGTCGTGGTCACCCTGTCGAGATACGGTCCATAGCCGATCAGATCGGTCGCGCCTGCGATGGCGGCCGCGGCGGCCGGCGTGATCAGTTCGGCCCGCCCCGGGCCGACGCCCACGATCGTCAGCGTACCCGTCATAGCCGACGCCCTTGTCCGGGGATCAGGATCATCGAGAAATAGGGGCCGCGGTCCAGTTCCACCTCGGCCAGCGGCGCGACACGCTGCGCCTCCATCGTGCCGCGCTCGACATAGAGCGCGCGATCGAGCAATCCGGCGCTGATGATCGCGCGCTTCACTTTAGCAAGGTTGCGCCCGACCTTCATGATGACGGCGGCCTCGCAACGCGTCAGCCGGTCATGCAGGACGTCCTCGCCCAGCGTGCCCGGCAGCACGGACAGGACATCGTCGCCCCAGGTGATGGGAACATTGGCCTTGGTCCAGCAGCCGGACATGCCGGTGACGCCCGGGACGACCTCGACCGGATGATCGCGCTCGAGCCGCCGCCACATATGCATGAACGAGCCGTAGAAGAACGGGTCGCCTTCGGACAGCAGACCGACCGATCGCCCCGCCGCAAGATGCGCGGTGATGCTCTCCGACGCGCGCCGGTAGAAATCGGCGATCTGGGACTGATAGGACAAGTCGGCGACGGGCAATTCCTCCGTGACCGGATATTCGAGCCGCAGCTCGTGGCGGCCGGATTCCATCAACGGCGCCACGATCCGTCGCGCGTTGCCTTCCATGCCGCGCTTGGCAAAGAACGCCACCACATCGACGGACCGAACCAGACCAGCGGCGCGCAAGGTCAGATAGCGAACGTCGCCCGGACCGACGCCGATGCCGTACAGCGTACCCGGATCGGCCGAGCCCGCGATGGTGTCGAGCAGGCTCATTCGACGTCGCTCGCGATCGCATTCACCGCCGCAACCGCCATGGCGCTGCCGCCCTTGCGGCCCTTGACGATCAGATACGGTACCCGACCATCGGCCGCGAGCGCCTCCTTGGACTCGCGGGCTCCCACGAACCCCACAGCCGTTCCGATCACCGCCGCCGGTCGCGGCGCGCCCTGATCGAGCATGTCGAGCAGATGAAACAATGACGTCGGCGCATTGCCGATCGCCACCAGGGCGCCGCCGAGGTGCGGCCGCCACAGCTCCAGCGCTGCTGCGGATCGGGTCGTGCCGAGCTCCGCGGCGAGCGCCGGCACCTCGTGCGCATCGAGCGTGCAGATGATCTCGTTCCTCGCCGGCAACCGCGCCCGCGTGATCCCCTGCGCCACCATCTTGGCATCGCACAGGATCGGCGCGCCACGATCGAGCGCCTCCCGCGCCGCGGCGGCGAAATGTTCGGACATCGCGATGTCGGAGGTGATCTCGACCATGCCGCAGGCATGGATGATACGCACGGCGATCTTCTCTTCCAGTCCGCGGAAGCGCGACAGATCGGCCTCGGCGCGGATGGTCGCGAACGAGCGGCGATAGATCTCCGCGCCGTCCTTGATGTAGTCGCGCAGCTCAGACATCGGCCTTTTCTTTCGTTTCGAACAGCCCGTCGACGTCGATCTCGGTGGGATCGAGCATGCCGCAGGGCTCGCTCTTCACCGTGCCGTTGCGGACGACGTGATAACCTTCGCCCTCGCCGACCAGCACGACGTCCGCGGCTGCCGAGCGTGCGCAGCCCTTGGCGCAGCCGGAGACGTGCAGCGTGCCGTTGAATCCGGTCCGGGCCATCGCATCCGCGAGCAGGCCGGCATGCTGTCGCGTCGCCAGTCCGGTCGATGGACAGCAGCCGACGCCGGAGCAGGCGTCGATGCGCATCAGTGGATCGGCATCGTCGACGACCAGGCCGAGCCGGGCGGCATCCGCCGCCAGTTGCTCCGCGGTCACGGCACCCGCGGCGACATAAAGCGCGCGCCATGGTGACAAGCGGACCTCGGCGACATCATGTGCCGCAAGCATGGCCGCGAGCCGCGCCAGCGTGCCGCTATCAATGCGGCCGAACGGCACGCCGAGACCGACGGCGCAGGTTTGATCCGTCAGAGCGATGACGCCGCAACGTCGCTGCGAAATGGTTGCTGACGCCGTCGCGATGGCGTTTGAAACATCGAGGCCCAGTTCAGCGCGGATGGCAGCGCTCGCTTGCGGCTGCAACGTCGCGGAACGTCGCGTCGGGCTGTGTTGCAGCACCAGCCGCGCGAGGTGAACGGCCGTCGACGCCGCGTCGGTCACGGCTGCCGTTCCCAGCCACACATCGTCGTTCGAACCGGCAATGCCGACGGCGATCCGCCTTGCCTCAGTACCACCACAGGCGACGAGACGAACATCCGCGGCGAGCCCGGTCAGCGGCAGCCTGCCGCCGCCGTCCAGCGCAAAGCCGAACTTGGGCGGCAGCGCATGGAGCGCCTGATCCGAGGCCAGCAGCGTCTCCAGCTCGGCGGCGACGGGGCGCATGTCGACCCATTCGACCGGGTCGAGTCCCGCCAGCGGGTTGACGACGATGTTGCGGATGGCCTCGAGCTCGGCGCTGTCATCGAGCAGGCCGAGCGATGCCATCAGCTCCCACAGCGGCGCGAGCGTCTCGGACGATACGCCACGAATTTGCAGATTGGCGCGGCGCGTGAGGTCGATCTGGCCGTTGCCGTAGCGCCGAGCGGCCTCGGCAAGCTCACGCAGCGCCGACACCGGCAACGCGCCACCATGCGGCCGGACACGAACGATGAGGCCGTCGCCGCTCGGCATCGGCCTCCGCGCGCCCGGGCACCAGCCCTTGATCTCGACCGGGGCGGTCATGACGCGCTCTCCGCTTGCGTCAGGCGCGCGCGGGCATGCGCAAGCTCATCGGCGACGGCATTCCGGCGTGGCACCCACAGCTGCCGTCGCAGCGCGTCTTCGAATCGCGCCACGATCGCGGCGACGGCCGCGGGATTGCGTGCGGTCATGCCGTCCAGCACGGCCTCGTCGCGCAGCAGCGCACCATGCGCCAGATCGAACAGGTGCTCGGCAACGGTGTCGGAGGTGGCCGCAAAGGCGTAGAGCGCGTCGACGCCCTGCGCGATCTCGGCGACGCCGCGGTAGCCATGCGCGAGCATTCCCGCGATCCAGCGCGGATTGGTGAGACGGCCGCGCACCACGCGGGCAATCTCCTCGCTGAAGCTCCGCGCCGCCGGCGCCTCCGGACGGCTGGTGTCGAGATGAAGCAGTACGGGCGACGCGCCGAGCGACGCTGCAGCGGCTGCGAAGCCTCCGGCGAAATCGGCCACCTCCTCGCCATCGAGGAGGTCGCGCTCACGATCGTCCTGCGGATGCACGAGGGCATCGGCGCTGCGGACACGGGCGCGGAACGTGTCGGAGGCCGACACGCCGTCATGCGCTCCGCCGAAACTGTAAGCGGTGCTCTCAAGATACGCTTCGCCGAGCTGCGACCGGCTCGTCCAGTCCATCCCGAGCGCGAGGTCGGCGGCAACGGCGCCGTAGCTGCCGGGCGCGCCGCCGAACACGCGCGCCAGGCTCTCGCCGCGCCGCCGTGCCGCGGCCAGCGGATTGTCGGCATCGTCCTCGTCGAGTGACGCCACCTTCTGCACGGCGAGATCAAACAGCGCGATCTGCGCTTCGAACAGGTCGCGGAACAGCCCCGAGATCCGCAGCGTCGCATCGATGCGCGGGCGGTCGAGCATCGCCAACGGCAGCACGTCGACGCCGGTGACCCGATTGGAGTTGAGGTCCCAGCGCGGCCGCGCGCCGAGATAAGCCAAGGCCTGGGCCAGATCGTCGCCGCCCGTGCGCAGCGATGCGGACGCCCAGAGATCGAGCATGAGCGCGCGCGGGTAGTCGCCATGATCCTGCAAATAGCGCCGGATCACCTCATCAGCCGCGCGTACGCCGACCACGGCCGCGGTCCGGGTCGGGATCGCGCGCGGATCGATCGCGGTCAGATTGCGGCCCGTGGGCAGCACGTCGAGACGGCCGCGGCTCGGCGCGCCGGCGGGACCGGCAGCGACGCGGCGACCGTCGAGTGCCGCGAGCAACGCGCTTCGCTCGGCCGCAGCGCTCGCGGCGATCCGTGCGGCGATGTCGGCGCGATCGACCGTCACCGCCTGCCCCATCGCCGCCGTGATCGCATCGGCCAGCAGGGCGGTCGCCGCCGTGTCCGGCGCCTCCCCAAACACATGCAGGCGGTCGCGCACCGCGAGCTCCTTGATGTCGCAGAGCTGCGCATCGAGCTGCGCGATCGCCTCGCGTCCGGTCATGGCACGGTCGAGCCCGCAATCGGCGGCCAGGCCGCCCTGCCAGGCCCGCGCGACGATCTCCTCCTCGAGCAGTTTCAGGCGGCGTTTGTCGAGGCCATCCGCCTCAGCATATTCCTCGACCAGCCCCTCCAGCTCCAGCAGGGATCCGTGCAGACCGGCCTGCGACAGCGGCGGCGTCAGATGCCCGAGCGTCAGTGCCGACAACCGCCGCTTGGCCTGCATCGCTTCGCCGGGATTGTTGACGATGAAGGGGTAGATCACCGGCAGCGGGCCCAGCACGGCCTCCGGCCAGCAGGCATTTGACAGCGCCAGCGCCTTGCCCGGCAGCCATTCCAGCGTGCCATGCGCACCGAGATGGATCAGCGCATCGATCCGCTCGGCCTCTCGCAGATATGCATAGAGCGCGACATAGGCGTGCCGCGGCGGCACGCTGGTGTCGTGATAACCGGACTTGCGATCGGCGCGACTGCCACGATCCGGTTGCAACAAGATCAGGAGTTTTCCCGCACGCAGCACCGGAAAATGGAAGGCGCCATCCCGGAACGCCGGGTCCGCTTCCGCCTCTCCCCAGATGTCATGTAGCGCACGCTGCAGGTCGTCCGGCAACAGCACCAGAGCACACCGATAGGCCGCGAGCGGCACCACGAGCTGATCTGCCTCGTCCCGCAGCAGCGTTTCGATATCGTCCGCGGTCGGCGCCACACGGCCGATATCGTACCCCGCCTCCGCCAACAGCCGCGCAATGGCGGCTGCGCTTGCGCCGGTGTCGAGACCGACGGCGTAGCCGCGGCGGCCGCCGCGCGACGGATAATCGGAGAGCACCAGCGCCACGCGCCGCTCGCTGGCCGGCAGCCCCCGCAATTGCGCCCATCGCGCCGCCAGCTGCGCGACGTAAGCAATGCGGTCCCGTTGAGGCACATAGCGCATCGCGCTGAACTGCAGACGCTCATCCGCCGGCGCCTCGCCCTTGAACGCAATCGGGCGCGCCAACAGCCGGCCGTCGAGCTCCGGCAGCACGACATTCATCGCAAGGTCCGTCGGCGACAGTCCGCGCGCCGAGGAAGCCCAAGCCTCTTCCGTGCTCTGCGCCTGGATGATTTGCAGAACTGGTGCATCGGCCACGTCGAGCACCGTGGTGCCGTCGTCGCGCAGCGCCGAGAACGCGGTGGCGTTCAAAATGATCGCAGGACGCCGGCGCTGGACGAGTCGCGCCAGTGCATCCCCGATATTGGGATCCTTCAGGCTGGTCACCGCGACCGCGACTGCCGCCAGCCCTTTGGCTTCGATCGCCCGCATCAGCTCAGCCATCCCGGCCGTATCGGCAGCGAGCAGGCTCGCACGGTAGAACACGATCAGCGCGCTCGGCCGCGCATCATCATGGCTGCAGAGATCATCGATGCCGACGGCTCCGCGATCGGGCATGAAGCCGACGATCGAACCGATCGCGATCGGTTCGGCAAACTGCGCGTCGCGCCCGAGCAGCGTCGCGAGATAGCGCAGGGCCTCGCGCGCATTGCCGACACCGCCCTCGTGCAGATAACCGTAGAGACGCGAGGTCGCGTCCTGCGGCAAGGTCGAGAGCTCAGCAAGCCTGTCGTCGGCGCGATCGTCACCCGGCAGTGCCGCGAACAGGATGTGGCGGCTGCGGCAGACCGATGCGATGCGCTCCAGCCCGTACCGCCAATAGTCGAGCCCGCCGAGACAGCGCACGACGACGGCGCGCGCGCCCAGCACGACGCGGTCGACATAGAGATCGACCGACATCGGATGCTTCAGCCGTTTCAAGCTGGCGAGGCGCAGGCTCGGCAGCTCATCTGACGACGCGGTCCAGGCTTCGGCCAGCGCCGACAGGTCGGTGTCCGAGAACGACAGCACGACGATCTCGGCCGGCGACTGTGCAAGATCCACGGCCTGTTCGAGGTCGTCGAGATCCGCGCCCGTCGTCGCCAGCAGGTGCATCGGTAACGCCTATCCTGTGATCAGGCTCTGGATGGCAGCGGCATCGAGGCCGCGCTCGCCGATGATCACCAGCCGCCCCTGCCGCGATTCGCCCGAGCGCCACGGGCGCTCGAACTGATGCTGGATGCGGCTACCCACGGCCTGCACCAGGAGGCGCAGCGGCTTGCCGGCGACTTCCACGAACCCTTTCACCCGCAACACATCATGTGCGTCGACGGCGGCCGCGATGCGGTCGACGAGCGCATCGGGCGAAGCCTGCGCCGGAACGTCAAGCACGAAACTCTCGAAATCGTCGTGATCGTGCTCGGCCTCGTTGTCGTGATGCGACGGCCGGGCCGCGAGATCGTCCTCCGCGGCGGCACCGAGCCCGAGCAGCACCGAAGCCGACAGCCTGCCGTGCTCCGTCGCGATCACCTTGACGGCACGCTGCACCTTCGCCGCGATCTCGGCGGCGACGTCCTTGCGCTGCTCCTCGCTCATCAGGTCGCTCTTGTTCATCACGACGAGATCGGCGCACAGCAGCTGGTCCTCGTAGACCTCCTCCAGCGGATTGTCGTGATCGAGCGACGCATCGGTGGCGCGCTGCGCGGCGAGCGCTTCGGGATCGTCGGCGAAGCGTCCCGCGACCACCGCCGGACCATCGACGACCGCAACGACGCCGTCGACGGTGACGCGCGTCGCGATCTCGGGCCAGTTGAAGGCCTGCACCAGCGGCTTCGGCAGCGCCAGCCCCGAGGTCTCGATCACGATATGCTCAGGCGGCTCCTTCTGATCCAGCAGGCTCCTGAGCGCGGGGACGAAATCATCGGCAACGGTGCAGCACAGGCAGCCGTTCGACAGCTCGACGATGCGATCCTCCGGACAATCCGGCACGCCGCAACCCTTCAGGATGTCGCCGTCGATGCCGACATCGCCGAACTCGTTGACGATGATGGCGAGCCGGCGACCGTTCGCGGTCTCGATCAGGTTGCGCACCAGCGTGGTCTTGCCGGCGCCGAGGAAACCGGTGACGATGGTGCAAGGCGTCTTGGCGAACGACTTCGTCATGGCGATACGATCTCTCGTTTTCAGCGTGGCGCTGACAGCGCAGGCACGCGCGCGACGGTGTTCTTGCGAATGTATTCGGGACGCTCGCGCCAGGCCGGCAGGCCGGCGTCATGGCGCTGATGCAGTTGCGCAAATGTCAGCACATCCCGCGCATGCAGATCCGGATCGAGGGCGCCGAGCACATAGGTCCATTTGCCCGGCGCCGTCACCGCAACCGTGCACGCACGATTGCAGTTCGACAGACACTCGACACCGACAACGGTGACACCGGCGCGCTGCGCGGTCGGCAACGTCTCGATCGCGGCGAGCAAACGGGCTCCGGCCCGCGGCTGATCAGGCGGCGTAGGTTCCGTCCCCTGCGAACGGCAGGTGACGCAGACGAACAGCGTCGTCTCACCAGTCTCCGATGCGGTCATCAATCAGCCGATCACGCCAGCCGCGGTCGCCGCGGCGACCCCACCCACCAGCACGATGGCAGCGCCCGCGAGCCGCAGCGCCAGCGGCGCAGCCGTCTTGGCCTTCGCCGACAGCAGCCTGGTGCCGAGGAACGCGCCGGCGGCGATGATGGTCTGGATCACGAGCAGACCGACGAGATAGGCCCCGAGCGGGGTGTTCTCGGCCCCGACGATCGATTCGCCCAGCGCATATCCATGGACGAGGCCGGTCACGGCGAACAGGCCGGCGACGGGCAGCACACCGAAACGGCCACGCATCACCACCACCAGCCCAACCACGACGGTGGTCAGGCCGACCAGCAGCTCGGCAGCCGGGATGTTGGCCTTGGCCACATGAAGGCCGACGCCCGCGATCATCGCGGTGGTGAAGGCGAGCACCGGCGCGAAGCCGCGGCCCAGAAGCGCTGCAACGATGCCCGCGCCCACGATCGCCGCCAGATGGTCGATTCCGATGACAGGATGGCCGAGGCCGGACAGCATCCCCTGCGCAAACGTCTGCGGCAGTTTGCCACCCATCATGTGATGCGCGAAGGCGGGATCGGTGGCGAGCAGCATCAGGCTCGCGGCTGCAAAGGTCGTGGTACGGGTCAACTTCATGGCCGTCTCCGTCGCTTGCCGGCTCCCCAGAGGACCGGACGATGCGCTGCATCCGACGGCACCCCGCCCATCCCGGCGGGATCAGAACCAGCATCGCGACTCCCCGCGCGACGGGTCGGCCAACAGCAATGTCGACGGCAGGTCTCCTGGCTCTCGGGTCACCGCATGAAGCCACCTTCCCGGTTTCCCAGTGGTGTCTTGGCCGCACACTCGCCGATTACAGTTGCGGGGGCAGCCACGGCTTTGGGTCAAGAACCCGCACCGTGTTCCCTAAATCTCTCCTTTCGGAGAACCGTCATCTGTTAGATACGGGTCGCACCAAAGCCCGTCAATCGGAATCGTCCCCATGGTCCCCGCCCCGCCGCATCCCGCCCTGCCGCGCCTGACGCTGGTGCTCGGCGGTGCGCGCTCGGGCAAGAGCCGCCATGCCGAGGCCCTCGTCACCGCCCTTCCCGCGCCTTGGACCTATGTTGCGACCGCGCAGGCCTTCGACGCCGAAATGACCGACCGGATCGCCCAGCACAAGGCGCGCCGCGCCGAGGGATGGCAGACGCTGGAGACGGCGCATGATCTCGCGGGTCTCGTGCGGGCCAGCGGAGAATCGGGCGTACCGATGCTGATCGATTGCCTGACGCTCTGGCTCAGCAACGTGATGCTCGCCGACATGAACGTGGCGGCAAGATCAGCCGAGTTGATCGACGCGCTCAGGAACGCGCATGGCCCGATCGTGGCCGTGTCCAATGAGGTCGGACTGGGCATCGTGCCGGACAACGCGCTCGCACGCGCCTTTCGCGATGCCCAGGGGCGACTGAACCAGGACATCGCGGCCTTAGCGGATCGCGTGATCCTGATGGCGGCGGGACTGCCGCTGACGTTGAAGTGACGAGGAGACAATGCCGATGACCGGAAGCGCCGACGATTCACGCCACAAGGCGAAGATGGAGAACCGCAAGGCGGTGCAGGATGCCGAGGTCGCCTCCAAGACCGTGGAGAAGGGCCTGCTGATCGTTCACACCGGCAAGGGCAAGGGCAAATCGACGGCGGCGTGGGGCCTGATGCTGCGCGCACTCGGCCGCGGCTTTCGCATCGGCGTCGTGCAGTTCGGCAAAGGTGCGTGGGAAACCGGCGAGCGCAAGGCGATCGAGAAGTTCGGCGATCAGGTGTCGTGGCACACGCTCGGGGAAGGCTTTACGTGGGAGACGCAGGATCGTGCGCGCGACGTCGCCGCGGCCGAGCGCGCCTGGGCGAAGGCTAAGGAGCTGATGGCGGATCCGTCGATCCGGCTGCTCGTCCTCGATGAGCTCAACATCGCGCTGCGCTACGATCACCTTGATATCGCAGACGTCGTCGCCACGCTCGCAGCGCGCCGTCCCGATCTGCACGTCGTCGTCACCGGCCGCAACGCCAAGCCGGAGCTGATCGAGGCCGCCGATCTCGTCACCGAGATGAACCTCGTGAAGCATCATTTCGCGGCCGGCGTGAAGGCGCAGGAAGGCATCGAGTACTGAGCTCATGAGCGCGCGGGCCATCATGTTCCAGGGCACCGGCTCCGACGTCGGCAAATCGCTGATCGTCGCCGGGCTCGCGCGCGCGCTGACATTGCGCGGCCTCAAGGTGGCGCCGTTCAAGCCGCAGAACATGTCGAACAACGCCGCCGTCACCGCTGATGGCGGCGAGATCGGCCGTGCCCAGGCGCTGCAGGCGCGCGCGGCGCGGCGGCCGATGACCGTGCACATGAATCCGGTGCTGCTGAAACCGCAGAGCGAGATCGGGTCGCAGGTCGTGGTGCAGGGCCGCGTCATCGGCACCGCCAAGGCGTCGGCCTATCAGGCGATGAAGCCGCAACTGATGGCGGCCGTGCTCGACAGCTTCCATCAGCTCGCGGCGGATGCCGACATCGTGCTGGTCGAAGGCGCAGGCTCCGCCTCCGAGATCAACCTGCGCGGCGGCGACATCGCGAACATGGGTTTCGCGCAGGCGACGCAGATTCCGGTGGTGCTGATCGGCGACATCGATCGAGGCGGCGTGATTGCGAGCGTGGTCGGCACCAAGACGGTGATCGCGCCCGACGATGCCGCACGCGTGGCGGGTTTCCTCGTCAACAAGTTCCGCGGCGACCCCGCCTTGTTTGCATCGGGCATGAACGAGATCGCGCAGCGGACGGGGTGGACGTCGCTCGGGCTCATTCCACATTTTCCGGATGCGCGCCGCCTGCCGGCGGAGGACGCGCTTGGCCTGGCTGAACGCGGATCATCGGGAGGACAGCGGCCGAAGGTCGTCATCCTCGCCTACCCGCGCATCTCCAATTTCGACGAGTTCGATCCGTTGCGGCTGGAAGATGGAATCGATCTGCAGTTTTTGCGGCCTGGCACGCCGATCCCCGGCGACGCATCGATGGTGATCCTGCCGGGCTCGAAGGCGACGATCGCCGATCTCGCCGCCTTGCGTGAAGTCGGCTGGGACATTGATCTCCGCGCGCATCTTCGCCGCGACGGCCGCGTGCTCGGCATCTGCGGCGGCTATCAGATGCTGGGGCGCGTGATCAGCGATCCCGATGGGCACGAGGGTGCAGCTGGTTCCGTCGCGGGACTTGGCCTGCTCGACGTCGAAACGACACTGACCGATGACAAGGCGTTACGCGAGGTCCAGGGCACGCTGACGCACGATAAGCTCTCGTTCCGCGGCTACGAGATGCACATCGGCCGCACGGAGGGACGGGCGACACAGCGCCCCTTCCTCACCTTCTCCGATGGCCGGCGCGATGGCGCCATCGCGCCTGATGGCCTGGTAGCCGGCTGCTACGTGCATGGCCTGTTCGCCGACGACGGCCTGCGCAGCCATTGGCTGCGCGGCCTCGGCGCGACGACCAGCGGCCTCTCCTATGAGATCGATGTGGACACGACGTTGGATGCACTCGCGGCGCATCTCGAGCGCTACGTCGACGTTGACCGTATCCTGGCATTGGCGAGCAAGCCCGCGCCGCCCGTGGCGGCTACAGGATCCTGACCAGGACGAGTCCTGCGACGACCAGGGCTTGAACCAGACAGGCCAGCCGATACAGCCGCAAGGCCTGCCGGATGTCGGACGCGTCGAGATCGGCGCGCCCGTCGCCCATCCAGGCATCGGTGACGAGATGACCGTGATAGACGCGCGGCCCCGCCAGGCGCAGTCCGAGCGCACCGGCCATCGCCGCTTCGGGCCAGCCGGCGTTGGGCGAGCGGTGCTTCCACGCATCGCGTGCAACGGCTCGCACCGCGGCCGAAGCCGAGGCGCTCGGGATGCAGGCCGCGGCGGTTGCGATCCACAGCGCGGACAGGCGCGAGGCCGGCAGGTTGACGAGATCGTCGAGCCGCGCCGCCGCCCAGCCGAACGCGCGGTGACGGTCCGAGAGATGACCGATCATGCTGTCGGCGGTGTTGAGAGCCTTGTAGATCAGGATGCCCGGCAGCCCGCCGACGACGAGCCAGAACACGGGCGCGACCACGCCATCGGAGAAGTTTTCTGCCAGGCTCTCGACCGCGGCCCGCGCGACGCCGGCCTCATCCAGCCGATCGGGATCGCGGCCGACTATCATTGAGACGGCTCTGCGGCCGCCCTCGAGCCCCTCCTGCCCCAGTCCCTCCGCAACCGCGGCGACATGCGTGTCGAGACTGCGCTGGGCCAGCAGGCTGCTTGCCGCCACACCAAGGATGATGGTTGCGACCGGTTCGCCGACGAGCGCCTGCATGACCCATGTTGCGGCGAGACCGGTGGCCATCATCCCCGCGACGAGCAGGCACACGAGCGCCATGCCGCGCACGCGTCGTGCGGCAAAGCCGTCTGCTGCCCTGTTCCAGCGGCGGTCCCCCCATGCTATCAGCGCGCCCACCCACATCACGGGATGACCGATCCGCTGCACCAGGACCTGGGGATAACCGACCGCCGCCTCGACGAGGAGCGCCGTGAGCGCGAGAGAGACGAACATCGATCTCCGCTGAAGGAAAGACATGTAAAGGAAAGAGATGGACGACAGAGCGACTAGCATGCGCGCGGACGAGCCGGAAGCGATCCTTCACGGCGGCGATCTCGCTGCGATCAGCCGTCGCTATCCGGATGCGCCACAGCCGTGGATCGATCTGTCGACCGGCATCAACCCGATCCCCTATCCCGTGCCGGCGATCCCGGCTGAGAGCTGGGCAATGTTGCCCAGCAAGCTCGACGAGCAGGCGCTGTTGTCCGCTGCTGCCGCACGCTACGGCGTGCGGACACCCGCATCGATCGTTGCGGCCGCAGGCACCCAGGCGCTGCTCCAGATCCTGCCGCGTCTGCGCGCTCCAAGTTCGGTTGCCGTGCTGGCGCCCACCTACGAAGAACATGAGCTCTGCTGGCGCAACTGCGGCCACCAGGTGCGTCTGGTCGACAAGGTCGAAGCACTGGCCGAAGCAGACGTCGCCATTGTGGTCAACCCGAACAATCCCACGGGGCGATTGATGCCGCGCGCCACACTCCACTTGCTGGGCGTGTTTCTCGCCCGTCGCAACGGTTTGCTCGTGGTGGACGAAGCCTTTGCTGATTTCTGTCCCGTTGAGGCAAGCCTGATACCGAATTTGCCGCCAGCCACGCTGGTGTTGCGATCGTTCGGAAAGGCTTACGGTCTGGCCGGATTGAGACTCGGTTTTGCCGTCACGTCCCAGGACCTGGCCGATCAACTGCGCCGGGCGTTGGGGCCATGGGCCGTGTCTGGACCTGCGCTCGCGGTTGGCTCGCTTGCTCTCGCTGACGACCGATGGCTGCGGGAGGCACGCGTGCGGCTGGTGTCAGACGGACAACGCCTCGATACGATGCTAACCACGTCCGGCTGCAGGATTCACGGCCCCCCTACGTCCAGGGCTCTTGGAGGAACGCCGCTGTTCAGACTGGTCGAGAGCACGGATGCTGCCGCATTGGCCGACTGGCTCGCCCGCCATGGCATCCATGTCCGGCGTTTTCCGGCTCAAACAAGCTGGCTGCGCTTCGGCCTGCCGGGCCATGAGACAGGCTGGCAGCGGCTGGCGCAGGCGCTCGGCAGCGCGTCCTAGCCGAGAACGCAGGCGGCCAGCAGCAGCGTTTCCGTGACCTCGATGCTGGCGCCGTGGCAATCGCCGGTGATGCCGCCGAGCCGCCATTGCCAATAGAACGCGATTCCCGGAACCAGAGCGATCGCGATCAGCGTCGGCACCGCACCGGCCAGCGCGCCGATCGCGAGCGCGCCGCCCCAGGCGACGATGACGTTCCAGCCGACGCTGTTCGAGATGCTCGCCCCCAGCCCTGGCTTCAACGACAGCAGGGTCTTATTGCAGATCAAAGTCCCCCAGCGTGCCCAGGCCGGGATCAGCACCAGCGCCCAGGCCGTCGGGCCCGTCGCCAGCTCGGCGATCAGCACCAGCTTGGCGGCGATCTGCAAGCTGATCGCGACGACGGCAAAGCTGCCGGCATGGGGATCGCCCAGCACGGCGATGAAGCGTTCCGGCCTGCCATGCGAGGCGCCGAACGCATCGGCGACATCGCCGAGCCCGTCGAGATGCAGCGCGCCGGTGATCCCGATCCAGGCGACCAGCACGGTCAGCGCGACGATCCAGGGATCGGCATCATGAAAAAGGCGGGCGACCAGCGCCAGACAGGCGCCAATCACCAGTCCGGCTGCCGGAAACCAGACCGACGCCCGTGCAAGATCGTCCGGTCGCGACTCAGCGACCCGCGGTGTCGGCAGCCGTGTCAGGAACTGCAATGCGATCCAGAATTCACGCAGACTCATGGCTGGATGATCTCGACGATTTCGCCCCAAGATACACCATCATCGCCCTGCCCGGCTTCGAGCGTGATCCGCGTGCCGGGCCGGATGCGCAGGCTCCACAGCTGGCGCAGCGGCCAGCCGAGCAGATGCGAGAGCGCTGCGCGCATGGCGCCGCCATGCGCCACCACCAGAACCGGCGCAGGCTCGGGCCGGACAAGGATACGATGTGTTGCGCGCGCCACTCGCGCCTGCAAATCGGACCAGCTCTCACCGCCCGGCGCCCGGACCTCAGCATCGGCATGGAAGGTGTCGAGCAAGGCTTCGCCTCCGGGCTCCGCGGCGATGTCGCGATGCGTCCGCCCGTCCCAGAGGCCGAAATCGAGCTCGCTCCAATCCGCGTCGATGTCCAGCGCGCAGCCGGTCAGCCGGGCATAATCCTCCGCTGCCGCACGTGCGCGCGCCAACGGCGAGCTGACGACGCTGCGCCAGATCCGGCTCTGCGTCTGCCGCCGGAATTGATCCCAGCCGAGGTCGCTGAGCGGCGGGTCGGTACGGCCGTCGAGATGGCCGTCCCGTCCTGTCGTCCCGTGCCGCAGCAGATCGATCCGCATCAGGCTTCGCGACCCGATACGGCGGCCTCGGCGAACGTCGCCATGCCGTTGTGGAGTGCGCAGGCGAGCCGGATGATCGGCAGCGCAGTGGCGGCGCCCGAGGCCTCGCCGAGCCGCAGATCGAGGTCGATCAGCGGACGGGCACCGAGCGCGTCGAGCACGATGGCGTGGCCGCGCTCGGCCGAGCGATGCGAGAACAGCAGCCACGGACGGCAGGAGGGATTGAGGCGGACGGCGACCAGCGCCGCGACCGAGACGATGAAGCCGTCGACCAGCACCGGCCAGCGCCGCTGCGCGGCGGCGACGATCGCGCCGGCCATCGCAATGATCTCGAAGCCGCCGACGGCAGCCAGGACGTCCGCGACGGCCGCTCCCGCCGTGAGCCCGTGTCGCCCCAACGCATCGGCAATCACCGCAGCCTTCCTCGCCCGTCCGTCGGCGTCGAGCCCGGTGCCGCTGCCGACGATGTCCGCGGGCGCGCATGACAGCAGCGCAGCGGCGATCGCTGCCGCCGACGTCGTGTTGCCGATCCCCATCTCGCCGAAGATCACGAGCTGCGGCGCGTGATCGGCCTGCCGCGCCACCGCGCGCCGTCCGGCGTCGGCCGCGAACGCAACCTCCTCCGGCGTCAGCGCCGCCCCGGTGCTGAAGTCGCGCGTGCCGCGCCGCGGCTTGTCGACGACGACACCGGGCACCGGCTCATCCGCCAGCGTACCGACATCGACCACCTCGAGCGGACAGCCCAGGCTGCGCACCAGCACCGAGATCGCCGCGCCACCGGCCGCGAAGTTGTGCAGCATCTGCACCGTCACTTCCGGCGGATACGCCGACACGCCCCGCGCCGCGATGCCATGGTCCCCCGCGAACAGCACCACCGGGACCCGATCGGCCCCCGGCCGCTCCAACGCCTGCAGCGCCGCCAGCTCGACCGCCACCTGCTCCAATCGCCCAAGGGCGCCAATCGGCTTGGTCAACTGGGCCTGGCGTTCCAACGCCGCCTGCCGATGGAGCTCGGACGGGGCCACACAATCAAGGCTGATCCATTCGGGAAGCACCACGGATCCTTTCAGCATCACTCGGGTTCGGGACGATTGCCACCGCGAGGCGGCCGAGACAAGCTCCGTGAGGCGCCCTATTGTCATCGAACCGTCATCGAACGTGACGACAGGTGGCTGCCACCCAGCCCGAAAGACTCTCATGGAATACTTCCGCCGCTTCACCTTCCTGTTCGCCGCTCCCGTGTTCGAGACCGACGACCTTGCGGGCGTCCGCTTCAACCAGATCATCGAGGAGATCCAGCGCTCGGGCTTCGAGGTGGTGCGCGCCCGCAAGCTGGAGGACGCCGAGATCGCCGTGCAGACGGATGCCGCGATCGGCTGCATGGTCGTCGATTGGGGCAAGAAGGGCCTGGAAGGCAAGACGGCGTCGCTGATCAACCTGATGCGCCGTCGCGGACTGGACTTCCCGATCATCCTCCTGATCCGCCGCAAGCGGTTCGAGGATCTGCCGGTCGAGGTGCTCGACTTCATCGACGGATACGTCTTCCTGTCGGAGGAGACTCCCGCCTTCATCGCCAAGAACCTGGTCAGCCGGCTGAAGCAATATGCCGAGACACTGAAGACGCCATTCTTCGGCGCGCTGGTCGACTACGCCGAGGAAGGCAACCAGCTCTGGACCTGCCCCGGCCACAATGGCGGCGTGTTCTATAGCCGCAGCCCGATCGGCCGGGTGTTCGTCGAGCATCTCGGCGAGGCCGTGTTCCGCGACGACCTCGACAATTCCGTGCTCGATCTCGGTGACCTGCTCACCCATGAGGGGCCGGCGCTGCGCGCGCAGAAGGAAGCGGCGCAGATCTTTGGCGCCGAGAAGACCTATTTCGTCCTCAACGGTACCTCGACCTCCAACAAGGTCGTGCTCGGGGCCCTGGTCACCGACGGCGACCTCGTGCTGTTCGACCGCAACAACCACAAGGCCGCCCATCACGGCGCGCTGCTGATCTCCGGCGGAGTCCCGATCTACGTCCCAACGGTTCGCAACCCCTGGGGCCTGATCGGCCCGATGCGCTGGGATCTGCTGGAAGAAGAGCATCTGCGGCAGCAGATCCGCGACAACCCGCTGGTCAGGGACCCCGACGCCTGGCGCAAGCCACGCCCATTCCGCGTCGCAGTGGTCGAGCAGTGCACCTATGACGGCACGATCCACAGCGCCGAGATGATCCTGAAGCGGATCGGGCACCTCTGCGACTACATCATGTTCGACGAGGCCTGGGCGGGCTTCATGAAATTCCACCCGCTTTACGCCGGCCGCTTCGCCATGGGCCTGGGCGATCTCGGGCCCGACGCTCCCGGCATCATCGCCACGCAATCGACCCACAAGCAGCTCGCGAGCTTCTCCCAGGCATCGCAGATCCACGTCAAGGACCGCCACATCAAGGGGCAGCGGCGGCGGATCGAGCATCGCCGCTTCAACGAAAGCTTCATGCAGCACGCCTCGACATCGCCGTTCTACCCGCTGTTCGCCTCGCTGGACGTCGGCGCGCAGATGATGAAGGGCCGCTCCGGCGAGGTCCTGTGGGACGACACGATCCGGCTTGGCATCGAGTTGCGCAAGAAGATCCGGGCGATGCGCCGCGAATTCGAGGAGAAGGAGAAGGATCCGGCGCGGCGCTGGTTCTTCGAGCCATTCGTTCCGGATCGCGTATCGATCCCCGATGCGGCCAATCCCGGGGCTAGCCACGACGTGGCCTGGGAGGCGCTCTCGACCGACCAGCTCGCGACCGATGCCGCGCTGTGGCAGCTCGCGCCCGGGGCGGCATGGCACGGCTTTCCGGATCTCGCCGCTGGCTTCACCATGACCGACCCCAACAAGCTGACCCTGCTGACCCCGGGGTTCGATCGCGCCACCGGCGGCTATGCCGAGCACGGCATCCCGGCTCCGATCGTCGCGCAATATCTGCGCGAGAACCGCATCGTGGCGGAGAAGAACGACCTCAACTCGCTGCTCTTCCTGCTGACGCCGGGGGTCGAGGCGAGCAAGGCCGGAACCCTGATCAGCGGCCTGGTCGCGTTCAAGCGGCTCCACGATGACAACGTGCTGCTGGAGGACGCGATTCCGGAGTTCACCCGCAAGCGCTTTGCGCGTTACGGCAAGCTGCGGCTGCGCGACCTCTGCGCCGAGATGCACCGCTTCTACCGCGAGGCCGAGGTGAGCGCGCTGCAGGCGAAGCAGTTCCAGCCGCAGCACTTGCCCGAGATCGCGATGTCGCCGCGCGAGGCGGCGCGTGCGTTGATGCGCAACGAGGTCGACTACCTGCCGATCGACCAGATCGCCGGGCGCATCGCGACGACGCCGTTCGTGGTCTATCCGCCGGGCATCGCCACCATCGTTCCGGGCGAACGGCTGTCCGAACGCGCCCAGCCGATGATCGATTACCTCAAGATGTTCGAGCGGGCGTTCAACGCCTATCCCGGTTTCGACGTCGAGATCCAGGGGCTGTACAAGGAGCTCGACGAGTCCGGCCGGATCCGGCTCCATACCTATGTCTGCGCAGAGTAATTCGAACCATGGACAGCGCGATCACGGCTCGCGAGACCGAGCCGCCGGTCCTCGTCAGGCCGTCACGCGACGAAGATGTCGAGGCCATGCTCTCGATCTACCGGCGGCACGTCCGCCGCGGGGTCGAGGACAGCGCCGCCGGTTCCGGGGCGCCCGAGCCGGACGATCTCAAGCAGCGGCGCAAGAATCTGCGCAATCATCGGCTGCCACATCTGGTCGCGACATTCCGCGGCGAGGTCGTGGGCTATGCCTATGTCGTCCTGTTCAGGAAGCGGCCAGCCTATCGGTTCGCGGTCAAGCATTCGATCTATGTCCACCATGAGCATCTCGGCCGTGGCGTCGGCCGGCTGCTGATGCAGGCGCTGATCGATGCTTCCGCAGCGGCCGGATATCGCCAGATGATCGGCTATATCGACGCCGACAACGTCGCCTCGCTCGGCATTCATGAGCGCTTCGGGTTCGCCAGGGTGGGGCTGCTTCCGGGCGTCGCCCACCGTCACGGCCGCTGGTGCGACACCGTGATGGTGCAGCGCTCGCTGGGCCCCGGGGCCAGCGACGCACCGGCTGGGCTGCGCCGCTGAGCCGCAAGGTCAGGAGGGAAAGTCGGCCGCCTTCACCTCGATGCGGTCGGCATGCAGCGACCAGTCGCGCAGCTCCTGCTGTTGGCAGAACCGGGACTTTGCGATCTCCGCGGCTTCGTCTTCGCTCTCGGCCTCAACCTCCAGCGTGCTCTGGCAAATCTCGCACTGGCGGCCGTTCTCGCCCAGCACGTCCTTCATGAAATGGATGACATAGCGCGACATGCAACCTCCTGTCTCTCACGGAGTGCTCGGAGGTGATGTTACCGCGCTTCCCAGCTCGCTGTTGACCGATATCAAGCGGTCGATGCAAATATTTGACGCAGCTCGTGGAACCGGCGCTCAGGCACCGACCGAAGGCAGGCTCGCCGCGGCGATTGCGACGAACTGCGAGACGGCGCGACGGACGCGGCCGCGGGTCGACTTCAGGATCGCGTTCAGCCTGCGCATCGGACCAACTTCCCTTCCGCGCCGAGCGAAAAACGTGGCCTAAGCTCATGGCGCCACAGGAAAAATGATCAGCCTCCATCGTGCTGTCGAGACAGCTCGGAAAATAGCAATGTCCGCTTCGCGGAAGCCGCCCGGGAGAGAAGATTTGTTGCCACCTCGCGGCTTGCGACGCATGAAATCTTCTCCTCGCAATTCCTCTCTCCCGGCTAGGCGGGTGTCACTCCGAATGCCTCGCGGAAACGGGCGCTGTAGCGCGGCCAGGCCTCGGGGTTGATGAGGCGCGGCGGCCGCCCGCCGTCGAGCGCGGCGAGCAGTTGCTCGGCGGCGATCCGGCCCATGTTCTGCCGCGCCTCGCGAGTCACGCCGGCCGTATGGGGACTCGCCAGCACGTTGTCGAATTGGAGCAGCGGATGGTCCGGCGGCGGCGGCTCCTTGGCCCAGACGTCGAGGCCGGCGCCGGCGATGCGCTTTTCGCTGAGGGCGGTGAACAGCGCCTCCTCGTCATGGATGAAGCCGCGGGCGGTGGTGACGAAATAGGCGCTCGGCTGCATCAGTGCGAACTCGCGGGCACCGATCATGCCCCGGCTCTCCTTGGTGAGCGGGCAGTTGATCGAGACGAAATCAGAGCGCCGCATCAGGTCATCGAGTTCCACCTTCTCCGCGCCGCGTGCCGCGATCTCCTCCGGCGAGAGATACGGGTCATAGGCCAGCACCGTCATGCCGAGGAGGCCGCGGCACAGCTCGGCAACCCGGCGGCCGACATGGCCAAGCCCGACGATACCGATCGTCCGCCCCTGCACCTCGTTGCCGATCAGATCGTTGCGGTTGACGTCGCGCTCCCGGCGCAGCCGGCGGTCGGACTGGATGATGCGCTTCGACAGGGTCAGCATCATGCCGAGCGTGTGCTCGGCCACCGAATGCGCGTTGCCGCCGGACTGGTTCACGACGAGGACGCCGGCCCCGGTGCAGGCGTCGACGTCGACCGGGTCGTATCCGGCCCCGTTGCTCGACACGACGAGGAGGTTTGGGGCGCGGCGCAGCAGGTCTGCATCGACATGGAAGCGCGGCGCGAGTTCGTCGCGGGCCGCCCCGATCTGGTAGGCGTGAGCCGCCGCGAGGATTGGCGCCGTCTCGGCCTCGGAGCTCTCGTTCTCCAGCCGGTCGAGCCGGACGTCGGAGCGTGCGGCGAGCAGCTCGCTGAAGATCGGGTGGGCCAGATATTTGACGTAGAAGACGCGCTTGGAATTCGCGGCCATGAACAGGCGACCTCCTGGTGTCTTGGTTCTTGATGTCGGACTTGAAAGGCGGATGCCTGACCGGCCGGGCCGGCATGTTGACAATCGTCCCGGTGCCGTCAAGCTCAGCGCCAAACAGCGCCCCCCATCAGGGACGACCGGAGGAACAGCAATGGCCGCCGATGCCGATGCGGCGCGATCCGCAAGCACCGTGCCGAATTGGCACGAGATCGTGCTGCAGACCTTCAAGCGCAACGCCGTCGACCTCATCCCCTACGTTCCCGACCGCGTCCTGACGCCGCTGATCCACAGCCTGCACGACGATCCGTTCTTCACGACCTTTGCGACGGCGCGCGAGGAGGAAGCGGTCGGCATTCTCGCGGGCGCCTGGATGGGCGGGCGGCGCGGCGCGCTCCTGATGCAGACATCGGGCTTCGCCACGCTCGCCAACGTGCTGGCCTCGCTGGTCGTGCCCTGCCAGATCCCGCTGATCATGATCGTGTCCGAGCGTGGCACGCTCGGCGAATTCAACTACGGCCAGTCGCTGGTGTGCCGAACCATGCGCCCGGTGCTCGACGCGCTGGCGATGGAGCATCACACCACGACGCGCCTCGACGAGCTCGAATTCATCATGGACCGCTCGATCAAGCAGGCGGTGGCGACACAGGCGCCGGTGGCGCTCATCCTGTCGCCGCTGCTGACCGGCGGAAAGGTGTTCGCATGAGCGCGACCATCAGCAACACCAAGGTCATGAACCGCACCGACCTCACCTGCCGGCTGGTCGCGAAACTCGAGCACGAGGAAGCTGTCATCGGCGGCATCGGCAACACCAATTTCGATCTGTGGGCGGCGGGCCCGCGGCCGCAGAATTTCTACATGCTCGGCAGCATGGGGCTTGCCTGCCCGATCGCGCTCGGCGTCGCCCTGGCGCAGCCGCAGCGCCGGGTGTTCGCGCTCGAGGGCGACGGCTCGCTGCTGATGCAGCTCGGCTGCCTGACCACGATTGCGACGCTGGCGCCGAAAAATTTGGCCATCATCGTCATGGACAACGGCATCTACCAGATCACCGGCAGCCAGCCGACCTCGGCCCGGCAGGCCGACATTGTCGCCATTGCCGCCGGTTGCGGCATTGGCGCCAGCCATTGGGCTGTAGACGAAGAGGATTTCGAACGCTTGATCGATGTTGCGTTCGAGGCGCCCGGTCCAGTGCTGATTGCGGCGAAGATCGACGACAAGCCCGGTGTGGGCGCCACCAGGCGCGATCCGGCACAGATCCGCGAGCGCTTCATGCAGGGTCTGGGAGTCCGGCAGCCGATCTGAGGCGCCGGACGAAAGCTGTTCGCGGTACGATGAGAAGGCCATGTTCCGGCTTCCGAGCCACGTTAACTAAACCGGTGCCTCAAGCGACCGTGACCCCGGTTCGTGGCCCGGAACGTGCTAAGCAGCGTCCATGAAGATCGCGATCCGCCTCTCGGCCTGGCTGCTCGCCGCAGCCGTTGCCTTCGCAACGCTGGGTCCGCCCAGCTATAGGCCCCATTCGCAGCTTGGACAGGACGGCGAACACGCCCTCGCCTTCATCCTGATCGGCCTTGCGTTCGGCCTCGCCTATCGCAGTCATCGGCTGCTGACCACCGGGATTGCGGTGATCCTGATCGGTGCACTCGAACTCGCGCAGTTCCTGGCGCCAGGGCGTCACGCACGGCTGGAAGACTTCGTCGTCGACGCCGCGACCGCCTGCATCGGATTCGGCCTGTCCGCGGCCATCGACTGGCTCATCCGACAGATCCGCACGCAAACCGCATGACAAGAGGCCCCGCCGCTGATGCGACGAGGCCCCTGCCTGTCAGAATGTCCGATCACTCGATGATCTTGATGACGCGGCGGGTGCGCGGATCGACGATCACGCGGCGATCGTTCACGACGGCATAGCGATACTCGGTGTAGCGCGGTACCGGACGCAGTTCGACGGTGGCGGGCAGCGGCTCGCCGACCACGACACGCTCATGGACGACCACCGACGGCGCGCGCTCGGCCTCGATCGAGTTGATGACCGCGTTCGGAATCTCCAGGCCCGCACCGACGGCGGCGCCGACCGTGCCACCAACCATGGCGCCGACCGGACCGGCAACGGCGCCGCCGGCCGCAGCACCATTGGCGGCACCTTCGACGGTCGTGGACTGGGCGAACGCAGCGGTCGACGCCAGCAGCGAGGTGGCGATCAGCGAAACGGCAAGACGGGTTCTCATCATTGTCTCTCCTCCAGTGCTTTCGAGATGCCGTTCAACACCAAGGGATCGCCTGCAGTTCCGGTTCCAAATGGCCGAAACTTCATCATGCCAAGGGAACCATCATGCCAAGGGAACCAAACCTCGAACTCTTCACCATCGTCGGAGATGATGGAGAGATTGCTCAGTTGCTATCCACGTTTCAAACAACCGCGCGCAGGTTCGCACTCTCGCGGCGGATCACGCCCGAGTCCCGCGATCGACGGCCCTCCGATGAATCGAGAGGGCGCAGGGAATGCCGGGTGAAGGCCTCACCCATGGCCCGCCTGCTGAAAGAATGCAGGCGGCAGGTACCACAGGTTCAGCCGATCAACCGGCATTCCCTGCGCGGCAGTCTTAACGCTTCTTTCGCGCTCTCCTCGGGGACCGGCTGATTGACCCCGTCGCCCGCGCGAGGGCATGAGCCCTCGTCGCGCGCTTGACCTCGGCACCGGGAGGCCAGGACCACACGACTTCGCGTCCGTGCTGCGTCGTTCGTCCACATGCGCGTAAGCGCATGCTGCGACACCTCACGGCCACCGCATCCCTGCCCCACGTGTCGTGACGATCGCGCGCTACGCCCCTCTCGGCGAGGCAGGATGCGCACATCATGCACGATTTCTGAAAAATGGAAAGCGATTTCTTGGCTTCGCAGCGATGTGCGCGAGATCAGCTTGATTTCGTGGACGAATTCGATTCGTCCGATGCGGCGTGTCGTAGCCCTGACGGCGCGCGTTTCAACCACGTGCGCACAAAGTGCCCAGACTGATTTGCCCGACGAGCGCGTGCAACCCTTGTCCTTCGGATCGCTTCTGGCCCGTCACGACCTTCCCGGTCGATGGCGGCGATGTCCGCGCTGGAGGCCACATCGGAGCAAATCGTGGAATGGTCGGCAGACAGCTCTTGACCAAAGTGGAACCGGCAGCCGTTATTGCGCAAGGCGATGGAGTTCGATCGATCGGATGATGGACAGATGAAGCTGGTGAGGGTGACGCTGGTCGCAGCGTTCATGCTTGGGAGCATGCAACCGAGTCATGCCGCCGTGCGCATTGTTTTTGATCAGGGCGGGCGGATCGGAAACTACATCGACAGGTTCAAGGTTTTACGCGACTTCGGCGCGTCCGTCATCATCGACGGGATCTGCGCCGGCGCCTGCACGCTCGTGCTGGCGTACATTCCCCACGACAGCATCTGCGTGACCCCAAGAGCCGTATTCGGCTTCAGGGTCGCCGACAATCCTGGGCCCGATGGGAAGGCTATTCCCAACCCTGAAGCCACGCAGATGCTCTATGATCGTTACCCACCCGCGGTCAGGCAATGGATTACGCGGCACGGCGGCATGACCGCGCGCGCGATCTACCTCCGCGGCCGGCAACTCCAAGCGCTGTATCGGCCCTGCACCACCGATGTCGAAGGTGGACGCGGCCAGCCACGGTAGCCAATGCCCACGGATGATGCTGCGCCGGGTCACCATGACGAGGCGATCCCGCAGTGGCCGGGCTCGAGGCCACCCAAGAGTTCTCGGATTCAAATCCCGACTCTGAAGCCGAGCCGCGTCTTGAATTGCTAGAGGACTGTAAACGCGCCGGTGATTTTGACGGCTTTACGCCTCAACGGCAGCTTGCGTTTTGTCGGCGATATTACGGGCTCACCTCGTGAAGCTGCCATGTCTGCTTCGGACCATGTCGGACCTTCCCGTCTGCGGGGCAGGTCCGTTGTTAGGGTCGAATCGGAAGCAAGCGGTCGGGCGCGTGGAGGGCGCGTTTGACCCATTGCCGACATCAATGATGGCTGGCACTATTGTCGTAATGACGAACGACTGGCTTGCAGACATTGTGATTGTGAATGAGAGCCGCGACGAGGCCACGGCTGGCGACGTCTCCGTCTTTCGGAGCGCGGGAGAGGCTCGCAATTGTCTGGAGCATTGGTGGGTCGATCGCAGTGAGGGATTTGCGTTCACCGCCGCCGGACATCGCCTCACACTTGGTGTGGACGAGGAGAGAAGAGTAATTGTCACCCGCCAACAAGACGCGCCGGCCGGCACGGAGCTGGTGCGGGGTTGGCTGCGCGCCCAAGCCGCTGCCGTTTTGGATGTGCGAAGGAGCCGGGCGAGAGAAGGCAAAGCGACGCTTAGCCGTTCCGAGGAACAAGGGCTGCTTCCCACGTCCGTTGAGGGACTAATCGCCTACATCGGATTCAACACGTGACATCCGCTCATGACCCTGGCTGTGTGAAAACGCTGCGCGGCTGTTATGATTCTCCAGTGATTCTTTTGGGGGAATCGATGAGGCGC
>NZ_JBNPTX010000020.1:0-58956 GCF_051167875.1 Bradyrhizobium sp. HKCCYLRH3097 | reverse complement strand
CCAGCAGAAGCGCTTGACGAGCTGCTGTCACGAATGAAAACACTTGGTGTTGCGACCACCGCTTGAGCCCGCCGGGTCGCTCCGGCTGAACCTGTGGTTCCTGCCCCGTGCATATTCTCCGCACGGGGGCCACGGGCCTCGGCCGAGGCTCGGTCTTCCCTGCGCCCTCTCGTTTCGAGAGGAGATCGATCAGCACAGCTCGGGCCCATCGCGCCGCGAGAGCGCGAAGTCATGTCTCGACGCGGCGCATCTCAAGTTGGCCGATGGCCGTGAAGGCGAACGCGCCTCGCGAAGAAGGCCCGGCGGCCGAATGCCGCAGCAGCCGGCCGCGGGCGCGCGCTCCGGATTGACCGGGATCAAGAGCGCTCGCGCTTGCTCCCTTAAGCCCCTACAACTCTGTTGTTCGTTGTGATCAAGAATGGACGTCGTGGTGCCGCAAGATCCAATCGTGCCTCCATCTGGCTTGCGGCGGCGGCTCGGACTGCCGCTGCTGGTCCTCTACGGCACGGGTGTGACCGTCGGGGCCGGCATCTATGTCCTGATCGGCGCGGTCGCCGGTCATGCAGGAGTCCATTCCTCCTGGGCCTTTGCGCTGGCGGCCTTCGTGATGGCGTTCACCGCTGCCTCCTATGCCGAGCTTGCGACCCGCTATCCCGTGAGCGCCGGCGAGGCCGCCTATGTCCGCGCGGCCTTCAAGTCGCGGCTGCTCTCGACGGCGGTCGGCTCGCTGCGGCTCGCCACCGGCATCATCGCGGCGGCCGCGGTGACGCTCGGCGGCGCCGGCTACATCCGGCAACTGATCGATCTGCCGACGCCGCTGATCGCGACGGCCATCGTGGTCGCGCTCGGCATTGTGGCGTCCTGGGGCATTCTCGAATCGGTGATGCTCGCCGGACTGCTGACCTTGATCGAGACCGGCGGACTGGTGTGGATCGTCGTCTCGGCCGTTCACTCCGGCGTCGCGTTCGGCCCTGCCTTGCTGACGCCGCCGCCGCTCGATCTCGGCGTTCTCTCCGGCATCACCTTCGCCGGCCTGCTCGCGTTCTTCGCCTTCGTCGGCTTTGAGGACCTCGCCAACGTCGTGGAGGAGGCCAAGAGCCCGCAGCGAAGCATTCCGTGGGCGATGGCGCTCACGCTGCTGATCACCTCCGTGCTGTATGTGCTGATTGCTGCGATCGCGGTGACCGCCGTGGCGCCGGGCGTGCTGTCGGCCTCTCCGGCGCCGCTCAGCCTGGTGTTCAATGCCGTCGCAGGCATCAGCCCCGCCACCTTCACCGCGATTGCGATCGTGTCCACGCTCAACACCGTTCTCGCCCAGATGACGATGACGGCGCGCGTCGTCTATGGCATGGCGGGGCAGGGCGACCTGCCGCGCATCGCCGGCCGCGTCGATCCGCGCACCGGAACGCCGCTGATCGCAACCGGCCTCGTCATGCTGGCGGTCGCGATCCTCGCGCTGGCCTTCCCGCTGGAGCGGCTGGCGGAAGGCACCTCGCTCGCGACGCTGACGATCTTCGCCATCGTCAATCTGTGCCTGCTCCGTATTCGCATCCGGCGCATCGGATCGGATGCCGCCGATGTGCGGGTGCCGCTATGGGTCCCCGCACTCGGTCTCATCACGTGTATGCTGATGATCGTCAGCGCGTTCGTCGCGGCCTGAGCGGACCG
The DNA here is from genome assembly GCF_051167875.1 of Bradyrhizobium sp. HKCCYLRH3097. Taxonomy (NCBI): domain Bacteria; kingdom Pseudomonadati; phylum Pseudomonadota; class Alphaproteobacteria; order Hyphomicrobiales; family Nitrobacteraceae; genus Bradyrhizobium; species Bradyrhizobium sp. HKCCYLRH3097. Next base: position 57,288 of record NZ_JBNPTX010000020.1, on the reverse strand, counting down.
ATGGGAAACCTTGCGGCGATGTACCGGGTTGCCCGATGTCCCCCGGCGCAGACCTGGCGGTTTGACGTAGGACCATGTCGATGCCGGATATCATGAGCCTCAGTCCCGCGATCATCGCGATCGTCGTCGCGCTCGGCATCGGGTTGCTGATCGGCTTGGAGCGCGAGCGCCGCAAGGGCGAGGGGCCCGGGCGCTCGCCCGCGGGCTTGCGGACCTTTGCCGTCGCGTCGCTGGCCGGCGCGGTGAGCATGCTGATCGGCGGCAAGCTGCTGCTGGCCGTCGTCACCGCTGGAATCATGGTCCTCACGGCGATCGCCTATTGGCGTTCGCGCAGCGACGATCCGGGACTGACCTCGGAGGCGGCGCTGATCCTGACCGTCCTGCTCGGCGGCCTCGCCACCGAGCAACCTGCTCTGGCGGCGGGCGTCGCCGTCGTGCTGGCGGTGCTGTTGGCGGCCCGGCCGGTGCTGCACGACTTCGTCCGTTCAGTGCTCAGCGAGAGCGAGCTCAAGGACGGCCTGATCTTTGCCGCGGCCACGCTGGTCGTGCTGCCTCTGCTCCCGGATCAGCCGATCGGTCCGTACGGCGCGCTCAACCTGCGCGGCATCTGGACGCTCGTCGTCCTGATGATGGCGATCGGTGCCGCCGGACATGTCTCGATGCGGCTGCTCGGCGCGCGCGGCGGGCTCGCCGTGTCCGGCTTCGCCTCGGGCTTCGTCTCCAGCACGGCCACGATCGGCGCGATGGGCGCGCGGGCGCGCAAGGCGCCGGAGCTTGGCGGCGCCGCGGCCGCGGGCGCGGCATTGTCGACGGTCGCGACCATCGCCCAGCTCGCCGCGGTGCTGGCCGTGACCAGCCTCCCCGCGCTGCAGGCGCTGCTGGTCCCGCTGCTCTGTGCCGGCGCGGCGGCGGCGATCTACGGCGCGATCTTCACGATCGTCGGGTTGCGGCAGAGCGGTTCCGCCGACCTGCCGCCCGGACACGCCTTCAGCCTGCCGGGCGCGCTGTTGCTGGCGCTGACGATCTCTGCGGTGCTGGTGCTGTCGGCCGCGTTGCGCGAGGCGTTCGGCGAAGCCGGCCTGGTGGCGAGCGCTGCCGTCGCCGGTCTCGTCGATACCCATGCGCCGGCGGTGGCCGCGGCTGCGCTTGCTGCGTCGGGCAAGATCGGCGCCGCCGATGCCGTGGCTCCGGTGCTCGCGGCGCTGTCGGCGAACACGATCAGCAAGATCGTGGTGGCGTGGACCAGCGGCGGGTCGTCCTTCGCCCTGCGCCTCGTCCCCGGACTCGTCCTCGTCATCGCCGCCGCCTGGGCCGGCGCCTTCGGACCCAGCCTTGCCCATGGTCTTGCCGATGTGCTGGTCCATCCGTGAGCGCGACGTCCGCGCAGCACCTACGCGCTGCGCGGCAAGCGCTCGACCGCGGCAGCAGCACCGCTGCGATGCTGGACGAGCCACGCGATGGCGTCGTCCTCCTTCATCGGCTTGCCATACAGCCAGCCCTGTCCGTAGGAGCAGCCGAGCATGCGAAGGCACTCGGCGTCCGCCTCGCTCTCGACGCCCTCGGCGATCATGCGGTGGCCGAGCGGCAGCGCCACCGCGGTGATGGCGGCGACGAGCTGCTGATCCCGTCGGTTGCCGGCGATGCCGTGGATGAAGGAGCGGTCGATCTTGATGGTGTCGATCTCGACCGCCATCAGGTTCGCGATCGAGGAATGGCCGACGCCGAAATCGTCGATCGCAAGACCAAAGCCGTATTGGTCGATCAGCTTCAATTCGTCGGCGCAGCGCTTGGGATCGAACATCGCCTCTTCGGTCACCTCGATCTCGATCCGGTGGGGATCGACGCCGTAGCGCTCGGAGACGGTCTTGAGGGTCTGCGCCGGCGAGTGAAGCGGGAATTCCCGCGGCGAGACGTTGATCGATACCCGGATGCCGTGCGCCTTCTTGCGGTCGAGCGCGCGCAGGAACGCGCAGACGCGCTCGCCCACGAACTCCGTGAGCTGGCCGGACAGGCGCAATCGGATCGCCGCGGACACGATGTCCGGCGGCGGGATCAGTCCGGCGCTCGGGTGCTTCCAGCGCAGCAGCGCCTCGAAGCCGATGACCTCCTGCGTGGCCATCGCGACCTGGGGCTGGAATTCGACGTGGAGCTCGCGGCGGGCCAGCGCGGCGGGGAGCTCGGCATCGAGCCGGCGCTGCTGCGTCAGCTCGGACTGCATCTTGGCGTCGAACACGCGCATGCAGGCGCGGCCGTCGTCCTTGGCGCGATAGAGCGCGACGTCGGCGCGGGCGGAGAGCTCTTCCAGATCGATCGGGCCTTCCGCATGCGCCGCGATGCCGATCGAGCAGCTCACGGGCAGCACCTGGCCCGCGATCGCGAGCGGCTGCGCGAGGGCGGCCATCAGCCATTCGGCGAGTGCGACGGACCGGCTCGCCACGTCGTCGCCCTGCATGACGACGACGAACTCGTCGCCGCCGAGGCGGACCGGCAGATCGTCGCCGCGGCAGGCGGATTGCAGCAGTGCGGCGATGGCCTGAATGACCCGGTCGCCGGCATCGTGGCCGCGCGCGTCGTTGATGGTCTTGAAGTTGTCGACGTCGATCAGGAGGAATGCGACCCCGCGTCCGGAACGGCACGCCGCGGCGGCCACGGTGCGGAAGTGGCTGCGATTGGCGAGCCCGGTGAGCGAGTCCGTGCGAACCAGACGCTCCAAAGCGTGGTTGGCCTCGGCGACGGATTCCGCCAGCACGGTCGCCTCGATGGCGGTCTTCTGGCTCGCGATGAAGTTGCGCTCGCCGAGCCGCGCTGCGCGGAACAGCATGAAGGTCAGGAAGGCGACGTCGACCGCGACGATGTAGTCGACGTCGCTGCCCGAGATCAGCATCCGCAGCACGGTCGCGCCCATCAGCGGCGCGCCGAACGCGATCGCCATCCTCGAATAGGCGAGACTCTGGATGATGGCTCCGGTGGTGGTGCCGGCCATGATGAAGACGACGTCGTTGACGTTGTGCGCGTGGGAGAAGGCCGGCAGCGCGATCGGGACGATCGCCCACAGCACGCCGCTGGCGAAAGCCATGATGGTGAGATTGCGCAGCACGCGCTGTGGATCGCGCTCGATCCGTCCGGACGATTTCAGGTACGACACCCATCCGGCGCGGAACGCGGCGAAGACGATGGCGGCGCCCAGCCACCAGAAGATGAGGGTGCCGCCCTCCCTGAGATACAGCAGCAGCGCCAGCGACGTTGCGATCGCCACATTGGCGAACATCGTGAGGGAAATGTTCTGCAGCGAGCTGGCTGCCTGGGCTTTCGCGAGCGCCGCCGCTTTGCACTCGGTGGTTGCGGTCTGCATGCGCGGAACGGACGGCCCTGCTGGATCGGTGACGGAAGCGGGCAGCCATGGCGGCGGCCCATGCGGCAACGCGCGAGCATGCTGAACAGGGACCTAAAGTGGAGTTAATCCAGTCCGATATATGGCCGGACGGCCGGGCCATTCGGGCCTGCGGATCTGGCGGCCGGGCGTTCGCAGACTCCAGCGAGAGCAGCATGTCGCCGCCGCCGGGGCGATGTCCAGCATCAACACCGACAACGGGCCGATCCGCTACGGATCGAGCTCGGTGTCCCAATAGAGATAGTCGAGCCAGCTGTCGTGCAGGTAGTTCGGCGGGAACAGCCGGCCGTTGCGATGGAGCTGGTGGACGGTTGGCGCATAGGGCGCCTGCTTGGGGAACATCTTGGCCTGCTGTGGCGTCAGATTGCCCTTCTTCAGATTGCAGGGCGAGCAGGCGGCGACGACGTTCTCCCAGGTGGTCTGGCCACCCTTGCTGCGGGGGATGACGTGATCGAAGGTCAGGTCGTCGCCGGAGTGGCAGTACTGGCAGGCGAAACGGTCGCGGAGGAAGACGTTGAAGCGGGTGAAGGCCGGATGCGTCGACGGCTTTACGAAGGATTTCAGCGAAACCACGCTGGGCAGCTGGATTTCGAAGGACGGACTTCGGATCGCGCGGTCGTAGTATTCGACAATGTTGACGCGATCGAGAAACACTGCCTTGATCGCGTCTTGCCACGACCAGAGAGACAGCGGGTAGTAACTCAGCGGCCGGAAGTCCGCGTTCAGCACCAACACCGGCCAACCGCCTTGCGAGACATGTGCGTTCAAGTAACGCTCCTGGCCTCCATAACGGCTGCGAAGCAGCATGCCCTGACATACTACATGCAGCGTGACGGGATTGTGAAGCCCCAAGAATGGCTTGACATGGCTTCTCCCGCCTTTGGAGCTGCCGTCCAAAGCGCGTCAGAACCGTGGCAGAGCGCCCGATCCGCCGCACTGCAAATCAGTTGCATGTCTTTCGGCACGACGACGACCAGCAGGACGACCAAGGTCAGCCCGGGACCCGCTCCAGCTTCTGCAGGCAGCGGTGGATCCTGACCTCGTCCGGCATCGGCCGGTCCGGGAAGCTCGTGCTCCAGTTGGTGACGCCGACCTCGCCGACATAGATGTCGCCGCGGCTGTCGATGGCGAGGCCGTGCGGGGCCAGGAAGCGGCCGGTTTCCAGGCCCGGACCGTGCTCGCCGCCGAGCCGGGCGATGCGCTGGCCGGTGGCGTCGGTGATGGTCAGCCGCGGTCCGAGATTGGGAACGTTGAGGTTGACCGGCATGCCGGGACCGAGCTCGCCGATGATGAAGGTCTTGCGCCCCGCGCCGCAGGCGCACAGCGCGCAGGGCCGGTGCAGATTGTTCCACTGCGTCTCGTAGCGGCCGTCGCCGTCGAAGATCTGGATGCGGTGGTTCTCGCGATCGGCGACGTAGACAAAACCGTCGGCATCGGTCGCGATGTTGTGAACGATGTTGAACTGGCCGGGATCGGAGCCGGGCTCGCCCCAGCTGCGGATCAGCCGGCCGTCGGGTGTGTATTTGTGGACCCGCGCATTGCCGTAGCCGTCGGAAACGTAGATCTCGCCCGAGGGCGACAGCGCGGTGTGGGTGCAGCGGTTGAACGGCTCGCCGCTCATGAACGGCGCCGGACGCTCCGGCAGGCCGATGGTCAGCAGCACCTTGCCGTCATCCGTGCATTTGCGCACGGTGTGGTCGCCATCGTCGGTGCAGTAGAGATTGTCCTCGCTGTCGATCGACAAGCCGTGGGCGCGGCTGAACAGGCCCTCGCCCCAGCTCTTGATGAAATTGCCGTCGCGGTCGAACACGATCATCGGATGGGCGCCGCGATTGAAGGCGTAGACGCGATCCTTGCTGTCAACGGCAACCGAGGCGACGTCGGTGAGCGCCCAGCCCTCGGGCAGCTTGGCCCAGTCCTTGACGACGCGATAGCTGTAGTTGCCCGTTCCGAGAATGGACATCGCCTCGCCTCCCTGCCTCTGCGCAACCTCGGTCCGGGCAACGCTACACGGGTTTGGTCGCGGGTGAAAACCTGCTTACGTCGCCATCGTCAGCATGTGGCCCTCATGCGGCGGAATATGACCTTGCAAGGTGTCGAGATAGACGCGCTGTACGGCCTCCGGTCCGCGTCCTTCCGTGATCGTGAGCCAGCCGTCGAGCCGCGGAGCGAAGTCCCGCCACGCCGCGCCGAGCCGGCTTTCGATGCCGCCGGGTCCCCATTCCCTGGCACGCTTCCTGATCTGGTCGGGCGCGAAGAACCAGGTGGGCGGGGCACCGGGAAGCATCTCTGCATCATCGCTGCCGTCCTGATGCGTCAGCCCGACGCGGCCGGAATAGACGAGGTTGTCGCCGTAGTGCCGATGCAGCGCGGCGCGGAGGCTGGCGTTGCCGGCCATGTCGACGAACGCCGCGCGCACCCCAGCGTCGAGCCCGTTGACCGCGTCGTAGGTCACGACCGCGTCGTAGCAGCCGAGCGAGCGGACGAAGGCCGCATTCGATGGCGAGGTCAGCCCGATCACGCGGATGCCCTTGCGCCGCGTATGCAGGAGGTGGGCGAGACCGAACGCGGTCTTGCTCGAGGCCGAGGACAGGATGACGGTTGTGGCGCCGAAATGAGCCTGTTCGGCGAGAAAGTCGTCGACCAGGAACGACAGCATGAACAGCGGGCGCAGCAGCGCCTGATCATCGCCTTGCCGTCCGGCAAAGGCGGGATCGTCGCCCACCCGCGCATAGGCGTTGTAGACCGGCGCGACGCCCTGGCGGTGCGCGGCCGCGTCGCGCAGGCCGCGCTTGCCGACGTCGGCGGCCTCGATGACGAGATGCGTCGCCATCGGGAAGTAGCCGAACAGGCGCTCGCCTTGCGCGACGGCAGGATGGCGGGACGCGATCACGTCGCCGAAGCCCCACACGGGAATGATGCCGAAGCCGTCGGGCGCGGGAAACAGTTGCCAATATTTCAACTGCTCGCCGAGCAGCGCGTAGGTGATGTTGTTGGCGGTGAAGGCGAAGCGGTCGACCTTCACCAGCAGCGCCTCGGCAGGAAGCGCGTCGCCATCGGGAAGCTCGGTGACGATCGTCTTGCACTGCTGCAGATCGCCGCGTGCGACGATGAAATCGGACGATTGCATGATGAAGACCTCGGCCGTTCGTTTGCTGTGCGTCGTGGCGCGATCCTGGCCGACATCGATGACCGTTTTGCAACCCCAACTTTGTTTGAAACGCCGTTCACCGGAGTTGTTAGTTCGCCGGCGTGATCACGCCCTCGCGCTTCTTGACCACGCGGTAATAGCTCCACCACAGGTGCGCCGCCGCGCCGCGCAGCGGGCGCCAGCCTTCCGCAAGCGGCATCATCTGCTTGGCCGTAGGCCGCGTCGCAAGCCCGAGCCCGACCTTGACCGCCTCCTGCACGGCGAGGTCGCCGGACGGCCAGGCGTCGCCATGGCCGAGGCAGAACAGCAGGTAGACGTCGGCGGTCCACGGCCCGATGCCGGGCAGGGCGGTCAGGGTGGCGTGCGCGGCGTCGGCGTCCTCATTGGCGAGCACGTCGAGGTTCAGCCGCCTGGCGCCGAGCTCGCGCGCGATGTGCTTCAGCGTCTTGATCTTGGCGGCAGAGAGGCCGAGCCGTCCCAGCCGGTCGGCGCGGGCGCGGCGGACGGCGTCGGCATCGAACGGATCGAATGCCGCCTGCAGCCGGCCCCAGATCGCGGCCGCGCTCGCGGTCGAGAGCTGCTGGCCGCAGACGATGTGGGCGATCCCGGCGAAGCCCGGCTCACGCCTCCGGAGCGCCGGCATGCCGGTCGCTTCGAGGACGGGCGCCAGCCGCGCGTCCTGCTTCACCAGGTCGCGGATCGCGTCCTCGAGAACGGCTTGGCTGTCGAGGTGAAGGGTCATGGCGTCGCCGAACGCAAGGCTGGGCCATGTCGCGCCGGGTGGACGGCAGGAAGGCCCAGGGCTAAGGCAGCATCAGTCACGGCTGGAACTCTCATGAGCTTGCGTAGCATCCCCTCCGACATGGCCCGCCACAAGGTCGCCGGGATCGACTCCCTGCTGGATCGCGTCGTTGCCGAGTACGGCGTGTTTCTGCCGCTCGCCATCGAGAGCGGCAGCCGCGCCTGGGGCTTTGCCTCGCCCGACAGCGACTATGATTGCCGGTTCGTCTATGTGCGGCGCGCCGCCGATCATATCAAGCCATGGCCGGTGCGCGACGTCATCGAGTTTCCGCTCGAAGATGATTACGACGCCAACGGCTGGGACCTGGCCAAGGCGGTACAGCTGCTGCTGAAGGGCAATGCGGTCATCATCGAATGGCTGCGGTCGCCGGTGGTGTATCGTGGCTCCGCTTGGTTTCGTGATGACTTTCTCGCCTTCGCCAGGAGCGTGGCGAGCCGCGATGCCGTGGCGCGGCACTATCTGCATCTCGGTGAACGGCAACGCCGCGCGTATTTCGGCGACGGCACGGAGGTTGCGCAGAAGAAGATCTTCTACGCGCTGCGGCCAGCCGCGACGCTGCGCTGGCTGCGCCTGCACCCAAGGGAAGCGGTGGCGCCGATGCATTTTCCGACCTTGATGGCGGAGTGCGATCCGCCCGCGGCCTTGCAGGCGGAGGTGGCCGAGCTGATGCAGCGGAAAGCCTCGACCCGCGAGCTCGGCACCGCACCGCTGCCGCCCGTGGTGGCCGCGTTCGTCGATGCCGAGTTCGAGCTGGCCCGGTCGGCCTTCAGCGAATGCCGCAGCAGTACGGCCGAGATGATGCAGCAGGCAGAGCAGTTCTATCGGACCGTGGTCGAGCGTCTGGAACGCGAAACGCAGGCAGGAGAGGCGCAGGGCTCTGTGGCGTCGAACTCATCATGATGCCACCCGTTTTCCGATTTGCCCCCAGCCCCAACGGCTATCTGCATCTCGGCCACGCTTTTTCGGCGCTGTTGAACTTCCAATGTGCGCAGCGGAGCGGCGGCCGCTTGCTGCTGCGCATCGAGGACATCGATCCGACCCGCTGCCGCCCCGAGTTCGAGCAGGCGATCTATGAGGACCTCGCCTGGCTCGGCATCGCCTGGGAGCAGCCGGTGCGGCGGCAATCGGAGCACCTTGCCGAGTACCGCGCTGCGCTGGACCGGCTGCGGGGCATGGGGCTGGTCTATCCGAGCTTCGAGAGCCGGGCCGAGGTCGCGCGGATGGTCGCGCAACGGGATGCAGAGGGGGCTTGGCCGCGCGATCCGGATGGCGCGCCGCTCTATCCGGGGACGGCGACCTCGCTCTCCGAGGCGCGCCGTGCGGCACTGATGGCCAGCGGCGCGCCCTATGCCTTGCGGCTCGACATGGCCGCCGCGGTCGCGCGCGCCGGCCGGCCGGCCTGGGACGAGCATGGCGCCGGGCCTTCGGGCGAGAGTGGCAGGGTCGAAGCAAGGCCGGAGGCCTGGGGGGATGTGGTTCTGGCGCGCAAGGAGACGCCGACCAGTTATCACCTCTCCGTCGTGCTCGACGATGCCCTGCAGGGGGTGACCGAGGTGGTGCGTGGGCAGGACCTGTTTCATGCCACGAGCGTGCACCGGCTGCTGCAGGTCCTGCTCGGCCTGCCGGCTCCGGCCTATCGGCATCACCAACTGATTCGCGACGCGCAGGGCCACAAGCTGTCCAAGTCCTCCCGGGCGACGGGATTGCGCGCCTTGCGTGCGGAAGGCGTCTCGCCGGCGGAAATCCGACACAGGATCGGCATGGTCTAGCCGCGTCCTGCCGCAAGCCCTGATGTCTCCCCACGTTTCCGGCGGGGACAACCTCCGGGGCATCGTGACACCCGGAAACGACCGTGCCATGCTGCTCAATGGCGCGGGTAATCGGGAGCTTCAATCGAAAGCGGCACGACGAGACATGACAGTACAAGTGCCCCTTCGTTTTTCGGAGTTCATGTCACAGGGGCCATGATGAAGCGCGTTCGGAAGATGAGTACGGGGCGTCGGGCCCGACCGGCCAAGCCGGCTGCGCCCAGGTCCGCCGGCGCGTCCAGAGCGCCCGCGGAAAAGGCGCCCTCCAGGACGACATCCCCGAGGATGCCGTCGTCCGTAGCACAAGCGCCGAAGACTCAAACGCAGAAGACCAGGGCCGCGAAGGCGGCGCCGGCCAAGGAGCGCACCAAGGCGCGACCGCTCAAGAAGCACGTTCCTCAGGTCACGGCGATGGCGGGGAGCCGGCGAAGCGCGGCCAAGTCCGGAGTGAGGAAGCCCGAGACCGCGAAGTCCGTGCCCAAGGCTGCCGCTGGATCACCAGGAGTCGTCGAAGCCGCGCTGGCGGTGTTCGCCCATGAAGTGCGCACGCCGCTGACTGGCATTCTCGCCATCAGCGACCTGCTCGCCACCTCCGAGCTTGGCGAGCGCGAGCGGCGCTGGGTCGATACGATCAAGGCCGGCGCGGAGCATCTGTCGAGCCTCGCCACCCTGTTCGTCGATGCCGCCAAGGACGAGACCACCGGCGCGCTGCCGCGTGAGGATCTGTTCGATCTGCGCGTGCTGGCGCGGGCCGCCGGAGACTCGCTGTCGGGCCGCGCCGCCGCCAAGGGGCTGGATGTCAAGGTCCACGTTTCCGACGACTTGCCGGGACTCGTGATCGGCGACCCCGTGCGGCTGCGCGCTGCGCTCGAGAACCTGATCGACAATGCGGTGAAGTTCACCGAGCAGGGGGGCGTGGCGCTGGAGGTCGTTCCGGCACGCCGCGGCGGTCGCGGCAAGCCGAGCAGGGGCGCAGGCCGAGGCGCGGGCAGGGGCAGCGCCGCGATCGCCTTCCACGTCTCGGATTCGGGCATCGGCCTGACCCTGAAGGAGATCAAGCGGCTGTTCCGGCCGTTCAGCCAAGCCAATGTTTCGATTGCCTCGCGCTTCGGCGGGGCCGGACTCGGACTGTCCTCGGTCCGGCAACTGGCGCGCGCCATGGGCGGCGATGTCGCAGTGGCGCCGCATGAAGGCGGCGGCACGACCTTCACCCTGACGGTGACGCTGACCGTTGCGGCCACACCGCACGCCACCGCCGGCGGATCGGAAGATGGTGTCGCCCTCGCGCCGGCGCGGCCCCTGCGGATCCTCGGGGTGGAGGACAATCCGTTCGGCCGCGTGGTGCTCAACACCATCCTCAATGAACTCGGCCACCAGGCCGAGTTCATTGGCCGCGGCGAGGCGGCGCCGGAGCGGATCGCGGCCGGCAATTACGATGCGGTGCTGATGGACATGGTGCTGCCCGGCATCAACGGCGTCGAGGCGATTGCTCGCATTCGCAAGCTGGACGCGCCCCACGGGACCATCCCGATCATCGGCGTGTCCGGACGCGGCGAGGACGAGGCGGCCTCGCGGGCTGCCGGCGCGGACGCGTTCCTGCTCAAGCCCGTTTCGCCGCGGGCTCTAGCGACTGCGCTTCTTGGAGCGACACGCCGCGCGGCAGCCGCGACTTGATGATCGAAGCGTTCAATTCGCCGCCATACACGAAGATCGCGGCGATGAAATACAGGAACACCAGTGCGATGATCACCGATGCGAGCCCTGCATACATCGTGACGTAGTTGTTGGCGAAGCGCGCCAGGTACTGGCCGAACACGATCCCTGACACCAGCGAGGCGATGAAGGTGAAGACGATGCCGGGCAGGATCTGCATGAAGCTGCGCCGCCCCGCCGGCAGCCAGGCGTGCAGGATGAACAGCGCGACGACCAGCGCGCTGATGGTGATGCCGTAGCGCGTCAGGTTGACGAAGCGCTCGTTGGCTTCGACCGCCAGCGGCAAATAGCGCCGGGCGGTGGCGAGCATCAGCGGGCCGAGCACGATCAGGAACGACATCGCCAGCGCCGTGAACGCGGCGACCAGGGTATAGCCGATCGATTCCAGCCGCAGCCAGTACCAGCGGCGCTGTTCGATCACGCCGTAGGCGCGGTTGAGCGCGACCCGCAGCGCCTCGACGCCGTTCGAGGCGAAGTAGACCGCGAGCACGGCGCCGATGGTCAGCGCATCGGTCCGGGTCGTGGTCAGCACGTCGTGGATCTCGCCGGTCAGCGCATCCGCCACCTGCGCCGGCCAAGTCTCGAGCATCAAGGTGGCGGCCTGGTCGGCCAGGTCCTTGGAGCCGAGAAAGCCGGCGAGCGAGGTCAGGACGATCAGGAAGGGAAACAGCGCCATCAGGGTCGACAGCGCGATATGGCTGGCGATCGCCCAGCCGTCGTCGGCGAGGAAGGTGTAGAACGCGTCCATGACGACGTGGAAGATGTAGCGAAGCGCCTTCACCTGTCCCTGCACTCCGCGAAAGAACGTGATTTGTACAATCCGATATTACGGGTCCAAAAGCCAGAAGTTGCAGCGCCGGCTGCGCGGATCCGCCATGGCGCTCTTGCGTTTGCGGTGTTATCTAGCACCGATGGCTTCACTTCTTGGTAAATTCATCCTTCCCATCGCCGTTGGCGCGGTCGCCCTGGTGCTGTTTCTCGGCCTCGTCAACATGACGCGCGGCGGCTCGCCGAACCTGTCGCAGAAGCTGATGCGCTGGCGGGTGATCCTGCAGTTCGTCGCGATCGTCGTTGCCATGGCGGCGATCTGGGCAATGGGGCGCTGAGACCGAGACGCCGAGGCGTCGAGAAACGGACGTTGAGAACGCAGCATGGTGGTCCTGAATCGCATCTACACACGGACAGGTGACGACGGTACGACCGCGCTCGGCAATGGCGAGCGGCGTCCCAAGTACGATCTGCGCGTCTCCGCCTATGGAACCGTTGACGAGACCAACGCTGCGATCGGCGTGGTCCGGCTGCATCTGGCCGATGCGCCCGAGATCGATGCGATGCTCGGCCTGATCCAGAACGATCTGTTCGACCTCGGCGCCGATCTCGCCGTGCCGCAGCGCGAGGGCAAGGCGGAGCGGCTGCGCGTCGTCGCGAGCCAGGTCGACCGCCTGGAGCGCGACATCGATACGCTGAACGAGCGGCTCTCGCCGCTGACGTCGTTCGTGCTGCCCGGAGGGACTGCGGCGGCGGCGCATCTGCATGTGGCGCGTACCATTTGCCGCAGGGCGGAACGGATCATGACGGAACTCGCCGGCAAGCCTGACGAGCCGGTCAGCGAGGCCGCCATTCGTTATATGAACCGGTTGTCGGATTTCCTGTTCGTGGCCAGCCGGGCGGCAAACCGGAACGGCGCCGGCGACGTGTTGTGGGTGCCGGGCCAAAACCGTTAACCCGCAAAACCGTTAACGCGGGGGCGTGCGGGCCTGCGTTTTTTCCCCCTCGCGCGTTGACCGGGGGGTACGGGGGCTTTAGGTTCCGCGCCCGAAAGGTCAACCCCGGACAATTTAGAGCGAAAGAGGATCGATGAAGGTTCTGGTGCCGGTCAAGCGGGTGGTCGATTACAACGTCAAGGTCCGCGTCAAGAGCGACGGATCGGGCGTTGAGCTCGCCAACGTCAAGATGTCGATGAATCCGTTCGACGAGATCGCCGTCGAGGAAGCGCTGCGGCTGAAGGAAGCCGGCAAGGCGACCGAGGTGGTGGTGGTCTCGATCGGGCCCGCGCAGGCGTCCGAGACGATCCGCACCGCGCTCGCGATGGGCGCCGACCGCGGCATCCTGGTCAAGGCCGAGGGCAACGTGGAACCGCTGGCGGTCGCGAAGATCCTCAAAGCCGTGGCGCAGGACGAGCAGCCGGGTCTGATCATCCTCGGCAAGCAGGCGATCGACGACGATTCCAACCAGACCGGCCAGATGCTGGCCGCGCTGCTGGGCTGGGCGCAGGCGACCTTCGCCTCCAAGCTCGAGGTCGAGGGCTCCGATTTCAAGGTCACCCGCGAGGTCGACGGCGGCCTGCAGACCGTGAAGCTCAAGGGGCCGGCGATCGTCACCACCGACCTTCGCCTCAACGAGCCGCGCTACGCGTCGCTGCCGAACATCATGAAGGCGAAGAAGAAGCCGATCGCCGAGAAGACCGCCGCCGACACCGGCGTCGATCTCACGCCGCGGCTCGAAGTGCTCAAGACCACCGAGCCGGCGGGCCGCAAGGCCGGCGTCAAGGTCAAGGACGTCGCCGAGCTCGTCAACAAACTCAAGACCGAGGCGGGGGTGCTCTGATGGCCACGCTGCTGATTGCCGAACACGACAATGCATCCATCAAGGACGCCACCAACAAGGCGCTGACGGCGGCGACAGCCCTCGGCGCCGATGTCGACGTGCTGGTCGCGGGCCAGGGCGCCAAGGCTGCGGCCGAAGCCGCCTCCAAGCTCGCCGGTGTCAAGAAGGTGCTGCTCGCCGATGACGCGGCCTACGCGCATGATCTCGCCGAGCCGCTCGCCGACCTCGTCGTCAAGCTCGCCGCGAACTACGACGCGATCGTCGCGCCCGCGACCTCGCGCTTCAAGAACGTGATGCCGCGCATCGCCGCTTTGCTCGACGTGATGCAGGTGTCGGAGATCATCAAGGTCGTCGCGCCCGACACGTTCGAGCGGCCGATCTATGCCGGCAACGCGATCCAGACCGTGAAGTCGAAGGACGCCAAGAAGGTCATCACCGTGCGCACCTCGACCTTCGCCGCCGCAGGCGAGGGCGGCAGCGCGTCGGTCGAGACCGTGGCGGCGGCCGGCGATCCGGCGCTGTCGACCTTCGTCGGCGAGGAGGTCGCCAAGAGCGACCGTCCCGAGCTGACCTCGGCCAAGATCATCGTCTCCGGCGGCCGCGCGATGCAGAGCCGCGAGAACTTCGCCAAGTACATCGAGCCGCTCGCCGACAAGCTCGGCGCCGGCGTCGGCGCCTCGCGCGCCGCGGTGGATGCCGGCTATGCGCCGAACGACTGGCAGGTCGGCCAGACCGGCAAGGTGGTCGCGCCGGAACTGTATGTCGCGGTCGGCATTTCAGGCGCCATTCAGCATCTGGCCGGCATGAAGGACTCCAAGGTGATCGTCGCGATCAACAAGGACGAGGACGCGCCGATCTTCCAGGTGGCCGATTACGGTTTGGTGGCCGATCTCTACCAGGCGGTTCCGGAGCTGACCGAGGCGCTCGGCAAGCTCGGCAAATAACGCTGCTGGCACCGGCCGCGTGGGACCGCGGCGGCCGGTGTTCTCACTTCCAAGGGCATGGGCGGGCGCAGCAGGCGTGCCGTTCGGGTGGATGACAACATGGCTCAGATCAACAAGCTCGGAGTGATCGGCGCAGGACAGATGGGCAACGGCATCGCGCACGTTGCCGCGCTGGCCGGCCTCGACGTGGTGCTCAACGACGTCACTGCCGACCGGTTGAAATCGGGCATGGCGACCATCAACGGCAATCTGACCCGCCAGGTCGCGAAGAAGGTGATCTCCGAGGACGCCCGCAACCAGGCGCTCGGCCATATCTCGATCAGCGAAACCCTCGATGGCCTCGCCGATTGCGATCTCGTCATCGAGACCGCGATCGAGAAGGAGGACGTCAAGCGCAAGATCTTCCACGATCTCTGCGCGGTGCTGAAGCCGGAGGCGATCATCGCCTCCAACACCTCGTCGATCTCGATCACCCGGCTCGCCGCCTGCACCGATCGCCCCGAGCGCTTCATCGGCATTCATTTCATGAACCCGGTTCCGCTGATGGAGCTGGTCGAGCTGATCCGCGGCATCGCCACCGACGACGCCACCTTCGAGGCGGCCAAGGAGTTCGTCGGCCGGCTCGGCAAGCAGGTCGCCGTTTCCGAGGACTTCCCGGCCTTCATCGTCAACCGCGTCCTGCTGCCGATGATCAACGAGGCGATCTACACGCTCTATGAGGGCGTCGGCAATGTCGAGGCGATCGATGCGGCGATGAAGCTCGGCGCGCATCACCCGATGGGGCCGCTCGAGCTGGCCGATTTCATCGGTCTGGATACCTGTCTGTCCATCATGCAGGTGCTGCACGAGGGGCTGGCGGATTCCAAATACCGGCCGTGCCCGCTGCTGGTGAAATATGTCGAGGCCGGCTGGCTCGGCCGCAAGACGCAGCGCGGCTTCTACGACTATCGCGGCCCCAAGCCGGTGCCGACCCGCTGATTTTACCGCCGCCGGGCTCGAGCGATACGCTTCGTTAAGGCACACGGCTTAACCTCGCCGTAACGAGAGGTTGTACGCGTATGGACATGAGCTTGGTGGCTGCGGTCATGGCGCAGCAGGCGAGTGCGACACAGCAGCAGGTCGCCACGTCGGTGCTGAAGCAGAACCTGAACGCCCAGAAGGATGCGGTGCTGACGCTGCTCGGCGGCGCGCAGCAGACATTGTCGCTCGCCAATGCCGGCCCCGGCGTCGGCGGCAACCTCAACATCGCCGCCTGAGCTCTCCCGATTAGAGTCCCGCGGCGGCCTTCGATGTCGCCGCCTGGATCAGCTTGACCGCGTCGGCGCTGTCCCACTCGGCGGGACCCGCGATGGTCGCGATCTCGCATCCATTGCCGTCGACCAGCACCGAGGTCGGCATCCCCAGCGCGCGGCCGACCGCCTTCAGATCCTGGAACACCTTGGCCTTCGGGTCACTGAAATAGGTGAGCTGCGTCAGCTTGGCGTCGGCGAGGAACGTCTTCGGCTTCTCCGGGTCGCGGGTGTCGATGTTGACCGCGACCACCTGGAAGGCGTCGCTGCCGAGCTTGGCCTGCAGCCCGTCCAGCGCCGGCATCTCCTTGCGGCAGGGCACGCACCAGGTCGCCCACAGGTTCAATAGCACCGTCTTGCCGCGGAAATCCGACAGCTTCTTCGCTGCCCCCGTGCCGTCCTCGAAGGCGAGATCCGGCAGCCGCAGCGGCACTGTTGCCGCCGTCAGCGCCGCCACCTCGCCCTTGATCAGCGGTGCGATCCGCTTGGCGGTGTCGACCGCCGCCTGACAGGCCTGGTCGCCCGCCGGCCGTCCCTTCAGCAATCCGCCAAGGGTCACCGCCGCGATACCGGCCACGGCGACCACCGCCACGGCACCGGCCGCGAGCAGCGTCCGCCGCGAGGATGCGGGGCGGGCAGGGGACGGGTCAGGCTTATCGTTTGTCATCTCGGGTCGGTTGCGGCTATCAGAGGCGCGAATTTCGGGATACCGGACGGTGTGTCCCATCCAGCGGCGGTCAGCAAGGTCTTGGAAGCGGTTCAGGCATGAGCAACACGATGTGGGGCGGACGGTTCTCGGAGCGTCCCGACGAGATCATGGAGGACATCAACGTCTCGATCGACGTCGATCGCCACCTTTACGCGCAGGATATCGCCGCTTCCAAGGCGCACGCCGCCATGCTCGCCGCCCAGGGCATCATCACCGCGGGTGATGCGAAAAATATGGCTAAGGGTCTAGACACGATTTTGTCAGAGATCACCAAGGGTTCGTTCGAGTTCAAGCGGGCCCTGGAAGACATCCATATGAATGTCGAGAGCCGGCTCTCCGAGCTGATCGGCCCCGCCGCCGGCCGCCTGCACACCGCGCGCTCGCGCAACGACCAGGTCGCGACCGACTTCCGCCTGTTCGTCCGCGACACCATCGACGACATCGACGCGGCGCTCGCCGCCTACCAGCACGCGCTCGCCACCCGCGCGCTCGAATACGCCGGCACGGTGATGCCCGGCTTCACCCATCTGCAGACCGCCCAGCCCGTCACCTTCGGCCACCATCTGCTCGCCTATGTCGAGATGGCCGGGCGCGACCGCGGCCGCTTCATCGATGCCCGCAAGCGCCTCAATGAATCGCCGCTGGGCGCCGCCGCGCTCGCCGGCACCTCGTTCCCGATCGACCGCCACGCCACCGCGGAAGCGCTCGGCTTCGACCGCCCGATGGCCAATTCGCTCGACGCCGTGTCGGACCGCGACTTCGTGCTGGAGACCTTGTCGGCCGCCTCGATCTGCGCCGTGCATCTGTCGCGCTTCGCCGAGGAGATCGTGATCTGGACCTCGCCTTTGGTCGGCCTGATCAAGCTGTCGGACAAGTTCACCACCGGCTCCTCGATCATGCCGCAGAAGCGCAATCCGGACGCCGCCGAGCTGGTGCGCGCCAAGACCGGCCGCGTCATCGGCGCGCTGAACGGGCTGCTGATCGTGATGAAGGGCCTGCCGCTCGCCTACCAGAAGGACATGCAGGAGGATAAGCAGGGCGCGATGGAGGCGTTCGCGGCGCTGTCGCTCGCCATCCGCGCCATGACCGGCATGGCGCTCGACCTCGTGCCGGACGAGGCCCGCATGAAGGCCGCAGCCGGCGAGGGCTACGCCACCGCGACCGACCTCGCCGACTGGCTGGTGCGCACCCTCAAGATGCCGTTCCGCGAGGCCCACCACGTCACGGGCCGGATCGTGGCCTTGGCCGCCAAGCAAGGCGTCGCCCTGCACGAGCTGCCGCTGAAGGCGATGCAGGAGGTCGAGCCGAAGATATCAGCCGAGGTGCTCGGCGTGCTCTCGGTCGAGTCCTCGGTGAAGAGCCGCACCAGCTACGGCGGCACCGCGCCGAAGAACGTGGCCGCGCAGGCCAAAGCCTGGCTGAAGCGGCTGGAAAAACAGCGAAAGTAGGGCTCGCGTTCGAAATTTGATCGGCCCGGCGTGGCACTCCCGCACTCGTCAGGCCGGTGCATTCTCTGTATGGTGCCGCCCGCATGGGGATTTCACACGTGAATCGCGCTCGCCGTCCAACCTCCGCCGCCCGGGTCCTGCTCGTCCTGGGCGCTTCAGCCCTTCTGCTGGCCGCCTGCGGCCGCAAGGGCCCGTTGGACCTGCCGGCCAACTCCCCGCCGGCGCCGCAGATGTCGGCCGCTCCCGCCGACACCGCCACGGATGCCGCCAACAAGCCCGGCCTGTTCAACTCCGGCTACGGCGCCGACGCCGCCCCCGCCGCCACCCGCGGCCAGAAGAAACCCTTCATCCTCGACCCGCTGCTCGACAGCAAATAGAGCTCGAACTCCCTCTCGATCAGCGCTCGATGCCACCCTCCCCTGGAGGGGGAGGGTCGCCTCACGGTGAGCGAAGCGAAACGCGAGGCGGGGTGGGGTGATCTCTCCACGCGCACCGTCCTCGCGGCTTCACCCCACCCCGCTCGCCCGCTTCGCGTGCGATCGACCCTCCCCCTCCAGGGGAGGGTGGCAGCGCGGGTTTGACAATCCGCCCCATTTCCCGGCAATTCGCCGCCACAATCATTCATCTCGCAGCCCGCGCGCGGACCTGACCCATGAACCACTTCGACTACCGCGACGGCGTGCTGCACGCCGAGGCCGTCAATCTCGCCGAGCTCGCCGCCACCGTCGGCACCCCGTTCTACTGCTACTCCACCGCCACGCTGGAGCGGCACTACCGCGTGTTCGCGGACGCCTTCGCCGGCCAGGACGTGCTGATCTGCTACGCGATGAAGGCCAACTCCAACCAGTCGGTGCTGCGGACGCTCGCCAAGCTCGGCGCCGGCGCCGACGTCGTCTCCGGCGGCGAATTGAAGCGCGCGCTGGCGGCTGGCATCCCCTCGCGCAAGATCGTGTTCTCCGGCGTCGGCAAGACCGAGGCCGAGCTGCGCGCCGCGCTCGCGGCCGACATCCACTGCCTCAACATCGAATCCGAGCCCGAGCTCGATCTGCTGGCGCGCCTCGCGGTCGAGACCGGCCACACCGCCCGCATCTCCGTGCGCGTCAACCCGGACGTCGATGCCGGCACCCACGCAAAAATCTCGACCGGCAAGTCGGAGAACAAGTTCGGCATTCCGCTGGAGCACGCCCGCCGCGTCTACGCCCGCGCGGCGAAGATGCCGGGCATCAAGGTCACCGGCGTCGACGTCCACATCGGCAGCCAGATCACCGATCTCGGCCCGATGGAGACGGCGTTCCGCATCCTCACCGAGTTCGTGCAGACGCTGCGCGCCGACGGCCACGACATCTCCCATGTCGATTTCGGCGGCGGCCTCGGCATCCCCTATCACATGGACCGCGCGGTGCCGCCGGAACCCGCCGCCTATGCCGCGATGGTCAAGCGCGTCAGCCACAATCTCGGCTGCACCCTGATGTTCGAGCCGGGACGGATGATCGTCGGCAATGCCGGCATCCTCGTCGCCAAGGTGATCTACGTGAAGCACGGCGAGGCCAAGAACTTCGTCATCATCGACGCCGCGATGAACGACCTGATCCGCCCGACGCTCTACGAGGCCCATCACGACATCCTGCCGGTGATCCAGCCCGCGCCAGGTGCGCCGTCGTTCGTCGCCGACGTCGTCGGCCCGGTCTGCGAAAGCGGCGACTACCTCGCGCTCGACCGCACACTGCCCGAGCCTGCGCCCGGCGACCTCCTCGCCATCATGACATCAGGCGCCTACGGCGCCGTCCAGGCCTGCACCTACAACACCCGCGCGCTGGTGCCCGAGGTGCTGGTCAAGGGCGACCAGTCCGCCGTGATCAGGCCGCGGATCGAGGTGGAGCAGCTGATCGCGATGGACACGCCGGCGCCGTGGCTGTGAGGGGCTGCCGCGCATTGAGCTGACAGCGTTGTGCCCGTCTGCTTCCACATCGTCATGGCCGGGCTTGTCCCGGCCATCCACGTCGTCCGGCATCCTGGGAACGACGTGGATGCCCGGGACAAGCCCGGGCATGACGGAGTAACTCATCGGCAGGCGTTCCTGCCGCGATTGCTCGGTTCAGGCTTGCACATCGTGCTCTTGTGCGTCTGTAATCCATAGATTACATTCCCCAGATGGTCGACGTTCGCGAAACGCCCGGCTTCTCGCGTTGGCTGGCCGCGTTGAGCGATCAGCGCGCTCGTTTGTACATCGTCCGGCGGATCAGCCGGGTGGCCGCCGGAAACTTCGGCGATGCCAAGTCCGTTGGCGGTGCGGTCAGCGAGCTTCGCGTCGACTACGGCCCGGGCTACCGCATCTACTTCACGAGGCGCGGCAAGACCGTCGTCATCCTGCTCTGCGGTGGCGACAAGCGGACCCAGGCGAGGGACATCGAGAAGGCCCAGGACCTCGCGGCGACATTGGAGGATTGAGGATGAAGGTCAGCAAGCTGAAGAAGTTCGACGCCGCCGAGCACCTCCGCACACCGGCCGCCCGCGCGGAGTATCTCAACATCGTGCTTGCCGACGGCGATCCCGCCGAGGTCCGCGACGCGCTCAATCTGGTCGCCCGCGCGCAGGGTATGAGCCAGGTCGCAAAGGCCGCCGGCGTGACCAGGGAAGGGCTCTACAAGACGCTCGGCGAAAACGGCAACCCCGAATTCGCAACCGTCCTGCGCATCATCGCCGCGATGGGAATCCGGCTGACCGCCGAGCCGGCCCAAGCCAAGCCGAATACGAAAGCCGCGGCGTTGCGGTGACGATGAGAGACTGCGGAGAGGGCGGTCTTCTGGTCGGGGATCGAGATCGAGACCTCATTTTCAATTGATGCGCGGGAGTCCGGGCTGTCAGGCAAGCTATCGCCATTGGACTACGGCTATGGTGCCCTTCGGTACGGCCCACGCGGTGAGATGGATTGGTGAGGCCACGGCCGCTCGAAGACCGGGCCCTCGAACCTCGTCCGGCCGTCACATGACTTCACCACGAAGCGGAAGCGGCCGTACATCGGAAAGTTCCTGTCGCAGCCCCGGGCGCATTGGGCCGAACAGGACATGCCGGTCCACGGCTTCGGTCGCAGACCGCGTTCGTCGATCCTCACGCATGTACCGGGCGGTTGGTCGCACGACGCCACGAGCTTGAGCGAGTCGCGATCGAGATCACCAGCGCGCTCGAAGGTGCCGTCGGCGCGCTGCTCCTCGACGATCAGTTCGGAAGCGAGCTCGACCGTTCCATGAGCGCGAAGTTCGAGTTCGCCGAACGTCGGTCCGTTGCGAATTTCGACGGCGGCGTCACCTCCGGCGTCTGCCGCGGGCGCGCGCGCCGGCCAGGCGAGCAGCATGGCACAGCTCAGCAGGCCGATCAGAGCACGCATCGGCGCCGCGATCGTCCTCCGCCTAAGCGCCAACTGCGCGATCGACATGGGCATGGCCATGATGCTCCTGGCTCGCCTGATCATGCGCATGGCCTACGGTGACAGTGCGCCCGATCAAAGGCCAACGCAGCGGGACCCAGGACTTGAGGGCACTGTTGCGCACTCCTCGACTCAGCGCTCGCGGCGCAGGGCCCGCACAGCCTGCTGCGTTGCCAGCGTGAGTGGATTCGGAAGCTCGTGCAAGGCGAACCAGCCGAACGCGGCGTGCTTGTCGGGCTCGGCCAGCCTCGGCTCACCCTTGAAGCCCGAGGCGAGATAGACCGGCGCAACCCAATGTTCGCCCCTCAGCCGGTCGATCTGGTCGACAACGCAGATCAGCCTGAGATCGCCAAGCGTGATGTTGAGCTCCTCTGTCGTCTCGCGCCTGACGGCGTCCTCCACCGGCTCCAGCCAGTCGACCTTGCCGCCCGGCAGGCCCCAGCAGCCGGCCTCCGGGTCGCGAAGGCGCTGGACGAGCAGGATCGCCCCGCCATCAACGATCACAACACCGCAGCCCAACCGAGGCTCGTTCATCGCCATGTGTCGGCCGCTGAATCCATTTCGTCGTTGAGGCGGATCGTAGCAGAATTGATGTGGGAGGCCTTGGCAGTTTCGGATGTCTGGGCGCACTCACTGTCCGGTCTCGTCATTCTGGTGTGGTGCAGTCAACTGCCCGTCCGCCTCACATCCATCCGAAACGGGTCGAGAAAACTGCAGCGTCACCGTAATTCGTCCATGAAGTCGGTCCGGAAGAAGCCCGGCTCGATCGCCGTGTGAGGCTCGTGGGTCGCGCCGGCTCATGCCGCCGCGATGTCGATGGCGATCTTGCCGGTGCCGCCCGTCTTGAGCGCGTCATAGGCCGCACCGACGTCCTCGAGCGCGAACCGGCGTGGGTCGAGCAGCGGCGTGAGCTTGCCGGCTTCCACCAGCTGTGCGGCCTGGGCGAGGATCTCGCCGTGATGCCGCCGTCCCTTGCCGTCGAGCAGCGGCAGCAGCGTGAAGACGCCGGAATAGGTGCCGCCCTTGAACGACAGCGGCGCCAGCGGATGGGTGCCCCAGCCCAGCGACGAGGTGACATGGCCGAACCGCGCGACCGCGGCGAAGGCGGTGTCGAGCGCGCCGACCGTGTCGTAGACGATGTCGAAGCCGCGGCCCGCCGTGATGCGCTCGACGGCGTCGGCGATCGGTTCGTTGCGGTCGATGAAAACAGCGCCCAGGCGCTCGATCACCGGCCGGCTCTCTGGACGTCCCGTTGCGAAAACCGTTGCGCCGAAGGCGAGGCCGAGCTGGACGACGATGTGACCGACACCGCCGGCGCCGCCCAGGACGAGCAGCGTCTGTCCCGGCCGGATGCCGACGCGATCGACCAGACCTTCCCAGGCCGTGATCGTCACCAGCGGCAGGACGGCCGCCTCGCGCATGCTGAGGTTCGCCGGCTTGGCCGCGAGCAGATCCGCGTCGGCGCTGACATATTCGGCCAGCGTTCCCGGGTGGCCGCCGACCCCGCCGACCATGCCGTAGACCTCGTCGCCCGGACGAAACCGGGTGACGCCTTCGCCCGTGGCCTCGACCGTGCCGGCCATGTCCAGGCCGAGGATGGCCGGAGCCGGTTGCCTGGCATGCGCGGCCTGGCCGGCATGGATCTTGGTATCGAGCGGGTTGGTGCCGGCCGCGGCGATGCGGACGAGGACCTCGCCGCGTCCCGGCGCGGGGCGGCTGATCGCGGTGACGCGGAGCGGCGCGCCGGTTTCGTGGAGAATGGCAGCCTTCATCGAGATGGTCATGGCGACCTCCTGTTGTGATGGAGGCATCATCGGCCGTCGTGCCATGAATGGACATCATCGAGTTCGTATGTAATCCATTCAGTTTTGAATGGGCGTCTCGTGTCCGTCGCCCCCGTCGTCGAAAGGCCTCGCATGGAGTGGAGCGACCTGCGGATCTTCCTCGCCATCGCGCGCGAGGGCACGCTCGGCGCGGCCGCGCGCCGGCTCGGCCTGTCGCAGCCGACCATGGGACGCCGCCTGGCGGCGCTCGAAGCGGCCGTGAGCCAGACGCTGTTTCAGCGCACGGCCGAAGGCTTCGTGCTGACTCACGAGGGCACGGCGGTGTTGGCCCACGCCGAGCGGATGGAGGAGGAGGCGCTCGCGTTCGAGCGGCGCCTGGCGGGCGCGCAGGCGCAGCTCGACGGTTTTCTCAGGATCTCGTCGTCGGATTGGTTCGGCCGCCTGATGCTGACGCCGGTTCTGGCCGAATTCGGCCGGCTGCACCCGCGCGTCTGTGTCGAGCTCTTGACCGACGCGCGGCTCTACAGTCTTCCCCGCCGCGAGGCCGATCTCGTGTTTCGCATCCGCGCGTTCGACGAGCCGGAGGTGATCTCGCGCCGGCTCCTGCACATCCCCTATGCCGTGTACGGCCCGCTCGACGGCCCGCAGGCCGTCGAGGGCGATGGCCAGGGGGTCAGGGTCGTCACCATGGACACGGCCTTCGCCGACATGCCCGATGCGCGCTGGCTGGCGAAGCGACTGCCGAAGGCCGAGGTCGCGATGCGCAGCAACAACCGCGACGTTCAGGCCATGCTATCAGCGCAAGGCGCGGGGCTCGCCGTGCTGCCCCGGCCGCTCGGCGACGCGACGCCGGGCCTGCGGCCCGTCGACATCGGCGAGCAGCCGCCGGGGCGGGACACCTATGTCGGCTATCACCGCGATCTGCGCCGGCTCGCCCGGCTGCGGGCGCTGCTCGACCTCGTCATCTCGCAACTGGCGTCCGCGTGAGATACGTTTGACACTGCGGCGCTCTCGATCTCGTCGGCGCTCCGGATCTCGTCCCCCGCGTGCCTCAATTTTTATGCAGTGTCACCGTAATCCAGCGCAGGGCCTCGACGCCGCCCGCCGCTTCTATGCCGACAGCGCCTTCGTCCGCGTCACCGACCAGCCGCCGCAGACCAAATGGGCCACCGGCTCCAACCTCGCCTTCGTCAGCTACGCCGCCGACCCCGACCGCAACCTCGTGATCGCGCTCGGCGTCGTCGACAATCTCGGCAAGGGCGCGGCCGGGCAGGCGGTGCAGAACGCGAACCTGATGTGCGGGCTGCCGGAGACGGCGGGGCTGGAAGGGGCGCCGGTTTGGCCCTAAGGCGGCAAGCGCTTCGATAATGCTGCGCTGCATCAGCGGTTGAGCGCTAGTCACAATGAATATGCCCGCGTAGTGATTGTGATAGACGGTAGTTCATTTGAGCGGCCGAGGGGGGAGCAAGATGAAAGCTATTCACATCATCTGCCGTCGTGAAGGTATCTCACTGCGCAATTTAACCCACTCAAAGAACGAAAAGGGCGTCTACACTTCTAAGTGTTGGGCGCTTCACAAGCGCGACGACCCACAAGAACTCGTCGGCGGCTGGATATATCTCCATCCGACGAATAAGAACTCTCCTTCTGAAGTGGGCGGACTTGTCATCGCCGTGGCAAGCTGCATTAGAGAAGACGCAGCAACGGAAGGAGGCTTTTCCTTTACTTTTCTGCTTCGAGCAGAGGGAAGAGGACAGCACTGGCGCGGAGCCGACCACGGAATGGCGTGGACGGGCGGCATCGTTGAAGCCAACCTGCCGCACGAAGTAGTTGTCTCCACAAAAGCTTCCGGAAATGTCTCGCCTGGATGAGTAACGCCCCCACACACATACACACACACGTCAATCGCGATGAGGGCTGTGCCTGTAGAGCGACGAGTTTTGGAGAGCTGAGTACAATAATTTGGTGAGCAAGAGGCTTATCAGGGAAGCCCTGTCGAGGTGAAGCCGAATGAAATCGCTGTACACGATAGCGCAGTTGATGACCGCAATCGAAGGTTTGTCGGCCCGAACCCCACTCTCCGATGAGCTGCCGCTGCCTACTGGTCACGTCAATTTCCGCAGCCAGTGGCTCGCCTGGTTGAGCGAGTATCTCACGCCGGGCTACTACGATCGAAACAACGCTGTCGACGATGCGAAATGGGCCTACAACCATCTTGGTAATGGCAAGATGATTGTGTGGCTCAACGAGGCGGCCGGTGAGGATTCTCGCATTATCCGCGCAGCTATAGTTGCAATGGAGGAGCGCGAGCCGCCGCAGACTCGAGCAAGCTATGCGCGCCGTGTCCTGCCCTGGGAAAGTGCGGCAGGTCTGCTATTCCGGCCGAAGACGTGAAACGCAGTGCCTTCAATGGTTGCATTGTATACCGCTGGCACGATGCGCTGGACGCTTTGCATTGGCTCCTTCGCTTTCAAGTTCGCTAGATCGGACAGAGGCCGCGCAGCGAACCAGCGCGAATATATTGAATGGGACCGGGCTACGCCTATCCGGCGTGAAATGCTTTGCCCGATAATTTGGGCGGCGCCCTACGGTCTGTTCAATGTCATGAGACGGGCGGTGCCTCTGACGCCGGAAGACCAACAGAAACGTCTCGATTCCGGCGATTTTCCAGACTGGGATTACATGCCGGGTGGGCCGAAAGAGCCGTTTGAATATAAGGAGAGCGATTGGGGCTACTTGAACGGCAGGTTAGTTTCTCTAGACTATGCTGGATGGGATCGCGACGAGTGACGGTATTTCTGTCGCTTTGCTACATGGCAGCGCGGGGTGGTTCTTGCGTGGCCGATCACGCTTCACGGTACTATCAATATGCCTATTCTTTGGAAGATTTCCCACGATCGATTTATTCCCGGAGAAGCCAATGCGGAAATTTAATCCGAAAGCGACCCACCCTGCTCGCGCCATTCAGGCGTGGCAGATACTGATTGGAATGGCAAAGAATAGGCAGACTACCACTTATCAGGGTCTATCTGTTCTAATGTTTGGGAAAGAGGCCGCCGGAGTCTTGGCGCAGATTCTAGGTCATATTGCATTCTACTGTATGGATAATGATCTCCCGCCTCTTACGTCTATTGTTGTTGATAAAGGGCGGGGAACTCCTGGGCATGGTTTTCCTATTGAAGCTCCGAGCCTGGATCAGCGACGCGAGCAAGTTTATGCTTATAATTGGTACGATGTGTATCCACCCTCAGAAGAGGAATTGGCAGTGTCTTACTCCAATCATCAATAGACGCCTGATATGGCGACAGTGCGTTAAGTGGCCTGTTGAGACATGCCTCGATCTCGGCTAACGGCACGGCTCTCGCCGCGTTCGATCTCGACGATCGCCGTCTTCGGTACGGACACGGCGAGCCGCTCACAGCAGATGAAAAATATCGCGCTTCACCCGATCTTCGTTGTTGCGCTTTATCCGAAATCATGCTCTACTCTCCGGCATCCCGTCCCGCTGAGGGGGCGCTTCGCGATCGTCACGGACGTCGGGTGCGGGATGCGGTGGGCGCATTGGGACGCAGCGTGGGCTTGCTCGCGCGGACGAACGATCCCGGTGCGACGACGAAGTCGCGTGGTTCTGGCATCCCGGTGCTGATGCCAAGTGGGCGATGACGTGTCGTCCGCGACGGGGCCAACAAGCCGGTCCCCGGGAAGAGCGCGTATAAGTCGTAACACCATCGCGCAGGGAAGGCCGGGTGATCTCGGCTGAGCCTGTGGTTCTGCCGCGTGCTTTTTGTTGCACGCGGACCATGGGCGCCGGCCGGCGCCCGGTCTTCCCTGCGCCCTCTGTTCGAGGAGGGTGAGATGTCGGGCATCACTCGGGCGCGGATCGCGTCGCGAGAACGACGGTGCTCGTCTCGCCGATGGTTTCTCCGCGGGGATGTTTGATCATGTGCAACGTGACGTTCGCCACGACGTCATTGCGAGGAGCGCAGCGACGAAGCAATCCAGAGTCCCGCCCGCAGCCCCTGGATTGCTTCGCTGCGCTCGCAATGACGGGAGTTTGGGGTGGGCGGCGGGCGTCACACTCGGATGTCGATGTCGTCGGGATGCCCCGCTGTCGTCTGGATGCCCCCGTAGCTTTCCGGGAACCCGGCCGGTCACACTCCCGTGTGAACCGCGGCCGGCGGCGGGAAAGCCCGCGCAGAGCGGGTGCCTCACGGCTGCCTTTGTGCTAGGGTGAACATCCGGGCAACCTGGAGAGATTGTTGAGCGGCATCACCCCCGAGCCGGCCGGGCCGGCAAGCAGCACGCCCGATGGCCTTGCGCATGATGGCCTGGCGCGGCTGAAGCTGGCGCAGGCGCTGAAGCGGGCGCGTCTCGCCATCGCCTGGGAGCGCGGCTGGCCGCATCTCGCCCGGCTGCTCACGGTGGTCGGTCTGTTCCTGATCGTCTCCTGGGCCGGCCTCTGGCTCGGCCTGCCGTTCGCGGTCCGCATGATCGGCGTCGGGCTGTTTCTGCTGCTCCTGCTCGGCGCCGCCGTGCCGATGCTTGGATATCGCTGGCCGACCCGCGACGAGGGCCTGGCGCGGCTCGATCGCGGCTCGGGCATCGCCCATCGCCCCGCCACCGCGCTCACCGACACGCTGACCACCAAGGATCCGATCGCGCACGCGCTGTGGCAGGCGCAGCGCGAGCGCACTTTGGCCTCGATCAAGCGCATCCGCGCCGGCACGCCGCGGCCGCGGCTGTCGCTGCACGACCCCTGGGCGGTGCGCGCGCTGGTGATCGTGCTGCTGGTCGCGACCTCTATCGCGGCCGGCGACGAGCGGGCACTGCGCGTGGCCTCGGCGTTCGACTGGAACGGCGTGCTGACGCCGGTCACGGTCCGCGTCGATGCCTGGGTCAAGCCGCCGCTCTACACGGCGAAGCCGCCGATCATCCTGTCCGCCGCCAACAAGGAAGGCGCGGTGCCGTCGAGCGGCCCGATCGTGGTGCCCCAGGGCTCGACGCTGATCGTGCGTTCCAGCGGCGGCAATCTCGACATCATCACGTCAGGCGGCGTCGCCGAGGCGGCGCCCGGCGAGGTCGCGGTCGGCGAGGCCGCGCCGAAGGGCACCACCGAGAAGCACTACACGATCAAGACCGACGGCACCGTTCACGTCCGCGCGCCCGCAGGGCAGCCGCAATGGGTGTTCGCGGCGACGCCAGACAAGCCGCCGGTCATCAGCATGGCCAAGGACCCCGAGCGGCAGGCGCGCGGCTCGCTGAAGCTGTCCTACAAGCTCGAGGATGATTACGGCGTCACCGAAGCCCGCGCCAAGGTGGCCGCGCGTGCGACGGAGACCAAGCCGGACGCCAAGACTGCCGACACGCCTGCGGTACGGCCGCTGTTCCAGCCGCCGGAGTTTCCGCTGGTGCTGCCGAACGCACGCACCCGCAACGGCGTCGGCCAGACCGTCAAGGATCTCAGCGAGGACCCGTACGCCGGCGCCGACGTCACGCTCACGCTGACGGCCAAGGACGAGGCCGGCAACGAGGGCACCAGCGAGCCGTTCGAGACCAGGCTGCCGGAGCGGCTGTTCACCAAGCCCCTGGCGAGGGCGCTGATCGAGCAGCGGCGTCTGCTGGCGCTCGACGGCAACCGCAACGGCGACGTGTTCACCGCGCTCGATGCGCTGGCGATCGCGCCGGAGCTGTTCACGCCCGAGCCCGGCCAGTATCTCGGCCTGCGCTCGGTGACGCGCCAGCTCGAGGCGGCGCGCACCGACGATGCGCTGCGCGAGGTGGTGGCGAGCCTGTGGGCGCTCGCGGTCACCATCGAGGACGGCAACATCTCCGACGTCGACAAGGCGCTGCGCGCGGCCCAGGACGCGCTGAAGCAGGCGCTGGAGCGCGGCGCCAGCGACGAGGAGATCAAGAAGCTCGCCGAGGACCTGCGCAAGGCGATGGACAACTACATGCGCCAGCTCGCCGAGCAATTGCGCAACAACCCGCAGATGGCGCAGCGGCCGCTCGATCAGAACACCAAGATCCTGCGCCAGCAGGATCTGCAGAACATGATCGACCGCATGGAGCGGCTGTCGCGGCAGGGCGACAAGGAGGGCGCGCGCGAGCTGCTCGAGCAGTTGCAGCAGATGCTGGAGAACCTGCAGATGGCGCAGCCCAACCAGGGCGGCGACAACGACATGGAGCAGGCGCTCAACGAGCTCGGCGACATGATCCGCAAGCAGCAGCAGCTCCGCGACAAGACCTTCAAGCAGGGCCAGGACTCGCGCCGCAACCGCAACAAGCAGCAGGGCGACCAGGACCAGGGCATGGGCGACCTGCAGCAGGACCAGCAGGCGCTGCGCGACCGCCTGAAGCAGTTGCAGGACCAGCTCGCCAAGCGTGGCATGGGCCAGCAGGGCGAAAAGGGACAGAAGGGTCAGAAAGGCCAGAAGGGGCAGCCCGGCCAGCAGGGCGAGCAGGGGGATCAAGGCGACCAGGGCGATTCCGGCGACGGGCTCGACGACGCCGACAGCGCGATGGGCGATGCCGGCAGTCAGCTCGGCGACAACAATGCCGACGGCGCCGTGGAATCGCAGGGCAAGGCGCTGGACGCGCTGCGCAAGGGCGCACAGAGCCTCGCCGAGGCGATGCAGCAGGGCGACGGCGACCAGCCCGGCGACGGCCCCGGCCAGCGCGCCGGCCGCCAGCAGGGCGCGCAGCAGACCGATCCGCTCGGACGTCCGATGCATCCGGGGCGCGACATCGACGATTTCTCGCAGAAGATTCCCGGCGAGATCGACGTGCAGCGCGTCCGCCGCATCCTCGAGGAGCTGCGCCGCCGGCTCGGCGATCAGTCGCGGCCGCAGCTCGAGCTCGACTACATCGAGCGGCTGCTGAAGGACTATTGAGGATGGATCGGCCACGGGAGATCATCCCCGTGGCTCATCGTTGTTTTGACCGGAGGCCGCGCAGTTCAGTAGCGCTTCTCGGACAGGATGCGCGCCGCGTGCTGCAGCCGGTCGACCGAGCGCTCGGTGTCGGTCAGCGCGCAGCAGCTGACCAGCGTGTCGATGATCGCGAGCTGCGCGACACGGCTGCTCATCGCCTCCGGGCGATAGCGCGTCTCGTTGGCGACGGTGTAGAGCAGCACCTCGCAATGCGCCGCCAGCGGCGACTTGCCGAGCCGGGTGATGCCGATGGTCCGCGCGCCCGCCGCCTGCGCCAGCCGCGTCGCCAGCACCGTCTCGACCGTGCTGCCCGAATGCGACACCGTGACGGTCGCGACGTCGGGCCCGGTCATCCCAGCGCTGACCGCCTGGACATGCGAATCGACGATCGCATTGGCCGCCAGCCCGAGCTGCAGCAGCCGGTACGACAGGTCCTGCGCAATCGGCGCCGAACTCCCGATGCCGTAGATCTCGACGCGCCGCGCCTCGCGCAAAAGTCTGGCCGCCTGCGCCAGCGCGTCCATCGACAGCAGCCGCCGCGTCTCCTGCAGCGAGGCGGCATGGGCGGCGAAGATGTGGTCGGTGACCGTCGCCGGATCATCGCCGCGATGCAGGTCCTCCTGGATCAGCCGGACCGGCTCGATCAGGTCCCGCGCCAGCATGATCTTGAGCTCCTGGAAGCCGCGTACTCCCACCCGCCGGCAGAACGACACGATCGTCCCCTCGCTCACGCCGCAGGCTTCCGCGACCTCGGTGATCGACATGTGGATGAACGGCTCCGGCCGCGCGACCACCAGCTCCGCAATCTGCCGCGCCTTTGGCGGCAGCTCGTTCTGCAGCTCCCGAATACGAAACAAGATGCCGTTCACGCCCGGCCCAGAACGAAAGGTCGATCCCGTCACGCTGTGCCCCGATACTGAGGAAATCTCATTCAGTTTCATTTCGTAAATAAAAATTTCACAGCTCTGTCAAGTCGCGCTGATACGCCAGGGACGTTCGCAGGAGCAGGTCGGGCTCGCCCCGCCAACCCTGAATACGTTCTTCAAGATTTCAAAAGGTCGTATCAGCATGACAACACGTCGCGATTTCTTGGCAGGCGCCACGGCGGCGGCTGCCTTCGCCAGCATCCGCCAGGCGCTGGCCATTCCGGCACGGCGCCGGACCGGCACCATTCAGGACGTCAAGCACATCGTCATCCTGATGCAGGAGAACCGCTCCTTCGATCACTACTTCGGCACGCTGCGCGGCGTCCGCGGCTTCGGCGACCGCTTCCCGATCCCGCTGGAGAGCGGCAAGCCGGTCTGGTTCCAGTCCGACGGCAGCCGCGAGATTCCGCCCTATCACCGCGACTCCACGACCTCGAACGCGCTGGTCGGCTACGGCACGCCGCACTCCTTCGGCGACAGCCAGGCGGCGTGGAATCAGGGCAAGATGGGCTATTGGGCGAAGTACAAGACGCCCTATGCGATGGGCTATTTCGGCCGCGACGACATTCCGTTCCAGTTCGCGCTCGCCGAGGCGTTCACGATCTGCGACGCCTACCACGCCTCGATCACCACCGGCACCGATCCCAACCGCATCGTGTTCTGGTCGGGCTCCAACTTCAATCCGGCGCTGCGCGCGCAGGGCATCAACTCCACCACCAACGATTCCGAGCCCAACAACCTGCGCTGCTGGCCGAACCCGCACAATTGGGTCGCGGGTCAGGCGCAGCCACAGGCGACCTACAAATATGTCGGCAGCGACTTCGCCTGGGACACGCTGCCCGATCTGCTGAACAAGGCCGGCGTCAGCTGGCACATCTATCAGGACATGAACGACAACTGGACCGGCGCGATGCACGGCTGCCTGGCGTTCTCCAGCTTCCGTCATGCCCAGCCGGGCGATGCGAACTACGTGCACGGCCTGACCGGCGGCCCGGATTATCTCGACCGGCTGAAGGCCGACGTGATGGCCGGCACCTTGCCGCAGGTGTCGTGGATCCTGCCGACCCAGGCCAACTCCGAGCATCCCGGCGGCGGCAGCCCGACCCGCGCCGGCAATTTCACCGACCAGGTGCTGGAAGCCCTGACCGCCAATCCCGAGGTCTGGAGCCAGACCGTCTTCTTTCTGACCTTCGACGAGAATGACGGCTTCTTCGATCATCTGCCGGCGCCCGCAGTGCCGTCCTACGACATCAACGGCAAGCTGATGGGCAAGGCGACCTTGCCGCTCGACGGCGAGTATTTCTCCAACACCGTCGGCAACGTGCTGACTGCGACCGACACCATCAGCGGCAACATCCGTCCCTGGGGCCTCTCCGCGCGGGTGCCGATGTACGTCGTTTCACCCTGGAGCAAGGGCGGCTGGGTCAACTCGCAGGTGTTCGACCACACCTCGATCGGTCGTTTCCTCGAGAAGCGCTTTGCGATCAAGGTCGACGCCATCAGCCCCTGGCACCGCGCCGTCTCCGGCGATCTCACCTCGGCGTTCGATTTCGCCAGCCCGAACGATCCGCGCTTCCCGGAGTTGCCCGACCAGAGCAACTGGCAGGCCTCGGACGCGCACCAGAAGACGTTGCCGGCGCCGGTTGCGCCCGCGACGCCGCAGCCGCTGTTCCAGGAGAGCGGCGCGCGCTATTCGCGCCCGCTGCCCTATATCCTGCACGCCACCGCGAAGGTCGACGCCGCCGCGGGCAAGGTGAAGCTGTTGTTCGCCAACACCGGCTTTGCCGGCGCCGTGTTCCACGTCTACGACAAGCAGCATCTCGATCTCATTCCGCGCCGCTACACCGTCGAGGCCGGCAAGATGATCGACGATGAATGGAGCGTCGGCAGCGATGGCCTGTATGACCTCTGGGTGCTCGGCCCGAACGGCTTCCATCGTCATTTCAAGGGCGACCTCGACAAGGTCAGGCCGTCGAATGCCGCCAACCCGGAGATCTTCGTCGGCTACAATGTCTTCGAGGGCGGCCTGCACATGCAGCTGCGCAACGACGGTCATGCCCGCGTGAGCTTTACGGTGAAGTCCAACGAGATCTATGGCCCGTTGCAGGCCGTCACCGCCTCGGTCTCGGCCGCGCTGGAGCCGCAATGTCCCGGCTTCGGTCCGCGCCCGGGCTTCCATCCGGTGGGTTTTGGCGTGGTGCCGGGCTTCCGGTCGGCGCCCGACTTCGATGCTCCCGGCTTCGGCTTTGGCGCACCGACCTTCTTCCCCGGACCGAGCCATGGCGGCCCATCGACGTCGTGGACCGTCAAGGTGTCTGCGCCCGGCCGCCACGGCGAGCTCTACTGGCATTTGCGCAAATCCGGCCTGTGGTACGACTTCGTCGTCACCAGCGACACCGACGACAGCTTCTACCGGCGCGTCGCCGGACATGTCGAGACCGGCCGTCCCTCGTTCAGCGATCCCGGCATGGCGCTGGCCGACCGCTTCTGATCCCTGCATCCACGAGACTTGCGGAGGGCGCCCATGGGCGCCCTTTCGCTTGCGTCAGGCGCTGCCGAGATCGTGGATCGCGGGTGACAGTTGGCCCGAGGAGATGTTCAGCGTCGCCAGGGTGATCGGCAGCCTGAAGCGGCGCGGCCCTGCGCTGCCCGGATTCAGGTAGAGCACGCCGTCGCGTGTCCCGACGCCTGCGCGATGCGAATGACCGGACACGACGATGTCGATACCCGCCGTTGCAGGGTCGATCGCGAGGTCGTGGACGTCGTGCACGACATGGACGGCACGCGTGCCAAGCCTGACGGTCTCGGTTGCAGGATATGCATTCGCCCAGTCTGCCGTGTCGATGTTGCCGCGGATCGCAGTCACCGGTGCGATCAGGCGAAGCCGCTCGACGATCTCGTGCCGGCCGATATCGCCGGCGTGGATGATGTGTTGGACGCCCGACAGACATCGCACTGCCTCCGGCCGCAGCAGCCCATGAGTGTCGGAGATGATTCCAACTTTGAGCATCGTTTCCTGCCGGCGTGATTGGCATCGCCTCAGGCGATCGTGAGAATCTCCAGCTCTTGTCCGGTGACCTCGACCATGTCGCCGGCCGATTTGCCCATCAGCAGGCGAGCCACAGGGGAGACATAGGAGATCATGCCGCGCTTCGGATCGGCCTCGTCCTCGCCGACGATGGTGTAGGTCTGGACGCGGCCGTCGCCGCGCTTGAACGTCACCGTGCTGCCGAACGCGATCTGCTCCGTCGATGTCGGCGCCGGCATCACCTGCGCGGTCCGCACCCGCGCTGCAAAGTAGCGCGCGTCGCGCAGCGGCAGCGCCGACTCCCGTCGCCGCTCGTTGACGTCCTCGATTCCCTGGGCCGCTTCAAACGCCGCCTGCGCTTCGCGCAACTGCTCCTCGAGCGCCTTGAGTCCGGCCGCGGTCACGAGGTTCGGATGCGGCGAGACCGGCCGGTCGGGCAGTTGCGTTTCGGCCGCCGTCTCGGCGCTCTCTTCCTTGGTGAATGCGACGCTCACGCCGGACTCCTGAAAAGGGCCGCGAGATGCCGCGGCCCTCAGGGAGAGATCATGCCGGCTGTGCGGATTTCAAGCCGTGCCGCATGCCGCGCGTGAGCGTGCTTGACAGCAGCGGCGACGCGCATTCTAATATACGAACTATAGTTCGCAATCCGAACCTTAGTCAATCCAAATGCCGGTCGTCAAGGCCGGCGTCAAGCAGGAAACGTCGGAGCCTCCACGTGGACGAGGACAGCAAGGCTGGCAAAAGCGTCGTGCTGTCGCTGGCCAAGGGCTTTCAGGTGCTGAATGCCTTCACCAGCGAGGAGCCGGAGCTGGTGCTCGCCGACGTTGCGCGCCGCGCCGCGCTCGACAAGGGCACCACGTTCCGCCTGCTCAACACGCTCGTGATGCTCGGCTATGTCGAGAAGGTCGGCGACTCCAGGTGCTTCCGCCTGACGCTGAAATGCCTCGATCTGGGCTTCAACGCGATCGCGCGCTCGGAGCTACGCACACAGGCGCGCCCGATCCTGCGCAGCCTGGTCGGCGAGATGAACGAGGCTGCCTCGCTCGCGGTGCTCGACGGCAGCGACATCGTCTATGTCGAGCGCATCCAGGCGGGCCTCGTCCGGCTCGGCGTCGACGTCCGCATCGGCAGCCGCGCGCCGGTCTATTCGACCGCCGTCGGCCAGGCGATCCTGTCATTGCTGCCGGTCGAGACGCAGATCGAGGTGCTCGAGGCGCAGCCGCGCATCAAGCGCACCGAAACCACGATCACCGATCTCGACGCGCTGCTGCAGCGCCTGCGCCAGGTGAAGGCTGCCGGCTACGCGCTGTCAAATCAGGAAAATGCGCCGGGGCTGTGCGTGCTCGCCGGGCCCGTCATCGACCGCGACGGCATTCCGCTCGCGGCGATCAGTATCGCTGCGCCCACCATGCGCATCACCGCGGACGACTTCGAGCGGCTTGGCGTGGCGCCGCTGCTCAGAGCGGCAGCCCAGCTGTCCCGGGCTCTGGAGGCCATGGGCGGGGCGACTGCGACGGTCGCGAAACGATGAACGTCGATGTGACGAAACAGGAGCAAGCATGAGCGTCATGACCAATTTCAAGGGGATCATCCCGGCGATCGCCGTCCCCTTCAACGCCGACCACAGCATCGATGAGGTCGAGCTGTCGCGTTACGCAGCCTGGCTCGGCAAGCGTCGCGGCATCGTCGGCATCATGACCAACGGCCACACCGGCGAGGTGTTCAGCCTCACCGCGAAGGAGCGCGCGGAGGTGACGCGCATCGTCGCCAAGGCGCTCACCGGCATCTGCCCGACCATCTCCTCCGTCGTGTGCGAAGGCATCAAGGACGGCATCGAGCATGCGCTGATGGCGAAGGAAGCGGGCGCGACTGCTCTCGACATCATGCCGCCGCATCACTGGCTGCGCTTCGGCTTCAAGCGCGAGCACTGCCTGGATTATTTCAGCGCCATCGGCGAAGCCGCCAGGCTGCCGCTGATCGTGCATGTCTATCCCGCCTGGACCCGCGCCTCGTTCTCCTCGGAGCTGCTCGCCGAGCTCGCCCGCCTCGACCACGTGCAGGCGTTCAAGATCGGCACCCGCGAGATGAACAAATACGCCCGCGACCTCAAGGCGATCCGCGCCGCGGCGCCGCACAAGGCGCTGCTGACCTGTCATGACGAATATCTGCTGGCCTCGATGGTGCAGGGCGTCGATGGTGCGCTGGTCGGCTTCGCCTCGCTGATTCCGGATCTGATCTACGATCTGTTCGCTGCCGTCACCGCTGGCGACCTTAAGCTTGCGATGAAGCTGCAGGCCATGATCGATCCGCTCAAGGACGCGGTGTATGGCGGCGGCGAGCCGACCGGGGAGGCGCATGGCCGCATGAAGGCGGCGATGCAGGTCGCCGGCGTGATCCGCGATGCCACCGTGCGGCCGCCGACGCATGCGCCGAGCGCCGAGGAGATGGCCGCGATCCGCGCCGCGGTGGCCGCGGCCGGGCTGACGGTGAAGGCTGCGGCCTGAGCTTGCGAGAGGCGACGGCCGGTGCCGGCCGTTGCCCCGTGATCACAACAAAAAGACACCGGGTGGACGCTGATGCTGACGATGGATGTCGACGATGCAACCCGGCGCGCTGCGGCTGCGCCCGAGGCTGTGCTCATCGCGATCGATCAACTGTCAAAGACCTATGTCTCGGCCTCCGGCGCGACGGTCCATGCGTTGAGCCGGATCTCGCTGGATATCAAGCCGGGCGAGTTCGTCTGCGTCGTCGGTCCCTCCGGCTGCGGCAAGAGCACCTTGCTGCGTCTGCTCGCGGGGCTTGATAGTTACAGCGACGGCCGGCTGCTGCTCGATGGCGAGCCCGTCGCCGGCCCCTCGCGCAAGGTCGGCGTCGTGTTCCAGGCGGCCAACCTGTTGCCGTGGATGACGGTGCGCGACAATGTCGGGCTGCCCTTGCGCGTCGGCGGCAAACATGCGCCGGCCGGCGATCGCATCGAGCGGCTGCTCGCCGTTACCGGTCTCGGCGATTTCGGCGACAAATATCCCTATGAGCTGTCCGGCGGCATGCAGCAGCGCGCCGGGATCTGCCGCGCGCTGGCGCGCGATCCCGAGATCCTGCTGATGGACGAGCCGTTCGGCGCGCTCGACGCACTGACGCGCGAGCGGCTGAACCTCGAGCTGCAGCGAATCTGGCAGGAGAACCGCAAGACCGTCCTGCTGATTACGCACTCGATCTCGGAAGCCATCTTCCTGGCCGACCGCGTCATCGTGATGTCGGCGCGTCCCGGCCGCATCCTTGCCGATCTCCACGTGCCGATCCCGCGGCAGCGCAGCTTCGACGACATCGTGCTGCATCCGGACTATGCGCGGCTTGCCAGGGAAGTTCGCGGGCTGCTCAATGCACAGGAGCACGGCCATGACTGATCTCGCCAACGTCGCCGTTTCAGCCCTGTCGCAGAAGCCCGCAAGCCCCCGGCGCCGCGTCAGCCTGGGCTCGCCGATCGCCTGGATCGGCCTCGCGGTGCTGATCCTGAGCTGGATCGCCGCGGTCAACCTGCTGAACATCCCGTCCTACATCCTGCCGAAGCCCGAAGCGGTCGTTCGTGCGTTGTGGTCCGGGCTCGCGGTCAGCCCGGCCAGCCCGCTCGGCTATTACCTGCCGCTGTGGAGCACGCTGAGCAACGCCGCCGCCGGCTGCGCCATCGGCGTCGGGCTCGGCCTCGTCATCGGCTCCTTGATGGCCGAGGTCGAAGCCATCGAGCGCCTGGTGATGCCCTATGCGTTCGCGCTGCAGAGCCTGCCCAAGGTGGCGATCGCGCCGCTGATCGTGATCTGGTTCGGCTTCGGTGACGGCTCGAAGGTCGCGATCTCGGCGCTGCTGTCGTTCTTCCCGGTGCTGATCAACAGCTTCACGGGGCTGCGCGCCGTCGAGCCCGAGCGTATCGACCTGATGCGCTCGCTGTCGGCCTCGCGCTTCGAGACCTACCGCATCGTCAAGCTGCCCAACGCCGCGCCCTTCATTTTCGCGGGCCTCGACATGGCGGTGGTCTATGCACTGCTCGGCGCGATCGTGGCCGAATTCCTCGGCGCCCAGCGTGGCATGGGGGTCGTCATCACGCAGGCGCAGGCGGTGTCGGACGTCGCCGGCGTGTTCGCCGCGCTGATCATTCTCGGCGTGCTCGGCATCGTGCTGCATGGGATCGTGCGCTGGTGCGAGGCCAAGATCGTGCACTGGGGCGCCAACCGGAAAAAATAGGACAACAGGGAGGAACGAAGGATGGTTTCGCGCAGGTCATTCCTGAAGAGCAGTGCCGGCGCGGCGCTGCTGATGAGCGGCGCGCCGGCCGGCCTGATGGCGGCGGACGCGAAGAAGCTTCGCTTCGGCGTCGGGCTCAAGGCGCTCAACGCCACCATCATCAATTGCGTGATCGGCGAGGCGCTCGGCTACAACGCGCAGGAAGGGTTCTCGCTCGACGTCCAAGCGCTCGGCACCAATGCCAACGTCCAGGTCGCGACCGACCGTGGCTCCGTCACCGTCGGCGTCGGCGTGCCGTCGACAGCGCTGCCGCTGCTCGCCAAGGGCGAATGGGGTGGCGCGAAGCTGTTCTATCAATATACCTATCCGTACAAATGGGACATCGCCGTCCCGCCTGGCTCGGGGCTCAAGAGCTACACGGACCTCAAGGGCAAGAAGATCGGCGTGTCCGACTTCGGTGCCACCGAATATCCCGTCACCAAGAACGTGCTGAAGGCGCTGGGCCTGGATCCCGAGAAGGATGTGAGCTGGGTCGCGGTCGGCAACGGCACGCCGGCGGGCGTCGCCCTGCAGCGCGGCGTGATCGATGCGCTCGCTTATTTCGATACTGGCTTCGGCCAGATCGAGGCGGCCGGCATCGAGCTGGCCTATCTGCCGCGTCCGACCACGATCCCGATGGTCGGCGGCCAGTTCCTGATGGCGATGCCGCAGACGTTCGAGAAGGACAGGGATCTCCTGGTCGGCTTTGGCCGCTCGGTGTGCAAGGCGTCGCAATTCCTGCTCGCCAATCCGACCGCCGGCGCCAGGGCCTTTCTCAAGATGTACCCGGAGACGGCGCCGCGCGGTGCCAGCGAGGACGCGGCGGTCAAGGCCGTGCTGCAGTCGATCAGCCGCCGCATCAAGCTCTACGCGCCGCCTTATGCCGATACGAAGATGGGCGGGATCAACGAGCAGGAGTTCCGCACCGAGGCCGCGATGAACGGGCTGGACATCAAGGACTATGCTGCGCTCTACACCAATGAGCTGATCGACAAGATCAACAATTTCGATGCGGTGAAGGTCAAGGCCGAGGCGGCTGCGTACAAGGGATGACGGCACAGGACCACGACAGCAGCTCGGGCCTTCGCCATGCGGTGGTGACCGGAACCAGCTCGGGCATCGGCCGCGCCATCGCCGAGCGTCTGCTGGCGGACGGCTGGCGCGTGACCGGCATCGACCGCGCGGCCTCGGTGCTGTCGCACGAACACTTCGGTGGCTTCGAGGCCGATCTCGCCGAACCGCAGACGCTGATCGCGCGCCTTGCTGACGTCGGCGCCGTGACCGCGCTGGTCCACGCCGCCGGCTACATGCGTGTCGGCCGTCTCGGCGAGTTGCAGGCCGAGAGCAGCGAAGGGATGTGGCGCGTCCATGTCGGCGCCGCGGAGGCGCTGGCCAATGCGCTGGCGCCGCGCCTGCGCGAAGGCGGGCGCATCGTGCTGATCGGCAGCCGCACCGCCAATGGCGCGGCCGGCCGCAGCCAATACGCCGCGACCAAGGCGGCACTCACCGGCCTCGCGCGCTCCTGGGCGATCGAGCTGGCGCCGCGCCTGATCACCGTCAACGTCGTCGCACCGGCTGCGACCGACACGCCGTTTCTGCGCGATCCCAGCCGCGCCGGCATCGCCCCGGTGCTGCCGCCGATGGGGCGCTACGTCGATCCGGTCGAGGTGGCTGCGCTCACCGCCTTCCTGCTGTTGCCGGAAGCGGGCGCCATCACCGGCCAGACCATCACCATCTGCGCAGGCGCCTCGCTCTGAAACGGCGCGTGCGACCCCGACCAGGAGAATGACCATGACCGTTCGTATCGTCGACGTCCGCGAGGTGACGAAGCCGATCTCGTCGCCGATCCGCAATGCCTATATCGACTTCACCAAGATGACGTCGAGCCTGGTCGCGGTCATCACCAATGTCGAGCGCAATGGCCGGCCCGTGGTCGGCTACGGCTTCAACTCCAACGGCCGCTACGGCCAGGGCGGCTTGATCCGCGAGCGCTTTCGCGCGCGCCTCGTGGAAGCTGACCCGACATCGTTGCTCGATGCCAGCAAGGACAACATCGACCCGGACAAGGCCTGGGCGGCGATGATGATCAACGAGAAGCCCGGCGGCCACGGCGAGCGCTCGGTCGCGGTCGGCACGTTGGACATGGCGATCTGGGATGCGGTCGCCAAGATCGCCGACAAGCCGCTGTTCCGTCTGCTCGCGGAGCGGCACGGCCGCAAGGCCGAACCGCGCGTCTTCGTCTACGCTGCCGGCGGCTACTACTATCCCGGCAAGGATCTCTCGGCGCTGCGCCGCGAGATGCGCGGCTATCTCGAGCGTGGCTACACTGTCGTGAAGATGAAGATCGGCGGCGCGCCGATCGACGAGGACCGCCAGCGCATCGAGGCCGTGCTCGCGGAGATCGGCCCCAACAATCAGCTCGCGGTCGACGCCAATGGCCGCTTCGACCTGGAGACTGCGATCGCCTACGCCAAGATGCTGCGCGACTATCCGCTGTTCTGGTACGAGGAGGCGGGCGATCCGCTCGACTATCACCTGCAGGCGACGCTGGCCGATTTCTATCCCGGCCCGATGGCGACCGGCGAGAACCTGTTCAGCCACCAGGACGCGCGCAACCTCATCCGCTACGGCGGCATGCGCCCCGATCGCGACTGGTTGCAGTTCGACTGCGCGCTGTCCTACGGCCTGTGCGAGTATCTGCGCACGCTCGACGTGCTCAGGATCTATGGCTGGTCGCCGTCGCGCTGCATCCCGCATGGCGGTCACCAGATGTCCCTCAACATTGCCGCCGGCCTCGGCCTCGGCGGCAATGAGAGCTATCCCGACCTGTTCCAGCCCTATGGTGGCTTCCCCGACGGCGTGAAGGTGACCGACGGCCACATCACGATGCCCGACCTCCCCGGCATCGGTTTCGAGGGCAAATCCGATCTCTATGCCGAGATGCGCGCGCTCAGCGCGTGAAGCTGAGCGGGGCGTCCGACGGCCGCCCCAGCGTCATTGCGAGCGCAGCGAAGCAATCCAGATGGTCTCCGCAGAGGGATTCTGGATTGCTTCGCTGCGCTCGCAATGACGGAGGAGAGAGGATCAGTTCCTTCAGCGACCTTTACGCAGGCGCGAGCCCATCAGGCACGTCCGCGCTCCATCGCACCCATCGCTGTCGTCCCGGGCAAGCCGCGATGGCGCGAAGCGACGGCGTGGCGCCGACCCGGGACCCATACCCCCAGGGAGATGTGATGGCGCGAGATGTGGGACCAGTCTTGTCCCTCAACGGCGGCCGGTGGCTATGGATCCCTGCGTTTGCAGGGATGACAGCGCGGACTGCAGCAACGTCGAGGATCATCGTTGGCGCCCTACGCCTTCGCAGCCTTTGACGCCAGCGCGTCGGCGACCGCGGTGCGGATGTCGGCGATCGAGAACGGCTTGGTGATGACGTCGTGAGCGATCGCGCTGAGATTCGACGCCCGCTCGCGCTGATGGGCAAAGCCGGTCATCAGCAGGATGGTCAGGTCGGGAAAATCGCGTGCTGCCGACAGCGCCAGCGCGATGCCGTCCATGATGGGCATTTGGATGTCGGTCAGCAGCAGGTCGAAGGCGCCGGCCTCGCGCGTCAGGATGTCGAGCGCCTCGGCACCGTCCTGCGCCGTCACGATCTCATGTCCATCCATGGCAATGGCGCGCGCGACCAAGGTCCGCATCGAATCTTCGTCGTCGGCGATCAGCACGCGCGACATGTCGTTTCGTCTCCGTCTCGTGGGCCCCGCGGGCGACCCACGAGACCGGAACCATCATGCACTGCCGGCGGCGAGATCGCGCCGGTTGAAGAACCGTATATCGATATTGCGGCCTTCGGGAGGGGGCGAGGCGAGCCGCGACTTGAACGTCGTGCGCTCGCCGGGCTTGAGCGCGGTCTGCTCGAGCAGCGTGTTCCAGGCGTAGATCTCGGTGCCCTGCGCGTCACGGACGCTGAAGCGCAGCCGCGGCAGGTCGACCGATTTCTTCGTCAGGCTGACGATCGTCCCCTCGATCACCAGCACCGGCTTGCCGTCGACGGTTTCGGTCGCCACCTTCAGGTCCTTGAAGGTCAGGCCGCGCAGGTTCACCTCGAGCCCGACCAGCTTGTAGAACGAGGCCGTCTGCGGCAGCAGCCTGACGACGTCGGCGCGCCACACCACCAGCGCAATTGTGAGCGCCGCCATGGCGGCCGTCAGCACCGGCAGGTTCAACACCTTGTTGCCTGGGAAATCCGGCAACGTCGGGCGCCTGATGAGCTTGCGGAGACCGGCGAGGCGCGAAGCCCCGCTCTGCAACGGCTGCTCGGCATCGGCCGTGTCGTCGTCGGACTCGGCGAGGGCATCCTCGGGCCAGCCGGCAGCCAGCGGCGGACTTTCCACGTCGGGCGTCCGTTCGTCGTCGTCTTCCTGGCGCGCGAGGGCTTCCCACTCGTCGG
Organism: Bradyrhizobium sp. HKCCYLRH3097; assembly: GCF_051167875.1. Classification (NCBI taxonomy): domain Bacteria; kingdom Pseudomonadati; phylum Pseudomonadota; class Alphaproteobacteria; order Hyphomicrobiales; family Nitrobacteraceae; genus Bradyrhizobium; species Bradyrhizobium sp. HKCCYLRH3097. Next base: position 14,613 of record NZ_JBNPTX010000020.1, on the reverse strand, counting down.
CCGCGTCACGGGGCGCGGCCGCCGCGCCGGCCTCCGCCATGGCAGGCATGGGGGCGGGCGCCTCGACCGCATCCTCCGGTCGCGCCAGCCAGACCTCCTTGCAACGGGAACAGCGTACGCTGCGTCCAGCCATACCCAGGGTTGCCACGTCGATGGCATAAGATGTCGTACAATGAGGGCAAACGATGAACATCGCGCCTGTTCTCCAACGGCCATTGCCGCTTTGTTTCCGACAGTTCGTGCTACAAGGACCGCCATGTCGACGAACTTCGGAACTCAATCGCGCGAATGGTACACGGCGACCGTTAACGAACCGGAAACCATAACGGGCGCTCAATCGGGCCATCGTACCGCTGAGCTTGGAGCGTGCGGGTCTGCCGCGCACGCGGTCGAACGGAGCTGACGCTTTGGTTCGGTTCGAAAATGTTGGGCTGCGCTATGGATTGGGGCCGGAGATCCTCCGCGACCTCAGTTTCCAGATTCCGGCCCATTCCTTCCAGTTCCTCACCGGCCCGTCGGGCGCGGGCAAGACCTCGCTGCTCAAGCTGTTGTTTCTATCGCTGCGGCCGACCCGCGGCCTGGTCAATCTGTTCGGCTACGACATCTCGCTGCTCAGCAAGGAGGAGATCGCCGATCTGCGCAAGCGCATCGGCATCGTGCTGCAGGACTTCCGGCTGCTCGATCACATGACGACCTATGAGAACGTGGCGCTGCCGTTTCGCGTCATGGGGCGGGATGAATCGAGCTACCGCAAGGAGGTCATCGACCTCCTGAAATGGGTCGGCCTTGGCGAGCGCATGGACGCGCTGCCGCCGATCCTGTCGGGTGGTGAGAAGCAGCGCGCGGCGATCGCGCGCGCCGTGATCTCGCGGCCGCAACTGCTGCTCGCGGACGAGCCGACCGGCAACGTCGATCCGACGCTCGGGCGCCGCCTGCTGCGGCTGTTCATCGAATTGAACCGCTCGGGGACGGCGGTCATCATCGCAACCCATGACATCACGCTGATGGACCAATACGAGGCCCGCCGGCTGGTGCTGCATCAGGGACGATTGCACATCTATGAGTAGCGTAGACGATCGCGGCCTCCTGGTCGATCTCGGCGACGACCGCCCGCAACTGCCGGCGCAGGCCCGCATCGTGTCACCGATCGTGCCGCGCGCCTCCATCGCCGGCCGCGCGCTGGTCGCCGTGGTGGCGATCATGACCTTCCTGGCCTCCATCACGACCGGCGGCGTGCTGCTGGTCAGCGAGTCCGCGGCCGAATGGCAGTCGGAGGTGTCGAGCGAGATCACCGTCCAGGTTCGCCCCAAGACCGGCCGGGACATCGAGCGCGACATTGCCCTGGTGACGGAGGCGATGCGGGCGCAGTCCGGAATCGTCGAGGTCCGGCCGTTCACCAAGGAGGAATCCAGCAAGCTGCTGGAGCCGTGGCTCGGCAGCGGCCTGTCGTTCGACGAGCTTCCGGTGCCGCGCGTCATCATCGCGCGCGTCCAGCCCGGCACCAGCTTCGATCTCAACGCGCTGCGCAGCCGCGTGACCCAGGTTGCGCCGACCGCCAGCGTGGATGACCACCGCGCCTGGATCGAGCGCATGCGCTCGATGACAGGCGCGACGCTTTTCGCAGGCTTCGGCATTCTGGTGCTGGTGATCGCGGCCACCATCATCTCGGTGTCGTTCGCGACCCGCGGCGCGATGGCCGCGAACCGGCCGATCGTCGAGGTGCTGCATTTCGTCGGCGCCGGCGACCGCTACATCGCCAATCACTTCCTGCGGCATTTTCTGCAGCTCGGACTGGAGGGGGGCGTGATCGGTGGCGGCCTTGCGATGCTCGGATTCGGGTTCTCGGAGTCGATCGCCAACTGGTTCTCCGGCACTCCCGTCGGCGATCAGTTCGCGGCGTTGCTGGGGACATTCTCGCTGCGCCCGCTCGGCTATGTCGCGATCGCGCTGCAGGCCGTGGTGATCGCCGCGGTGACCGGCTGGGCCGCACGCCGGACCCTGTTCACGACCCTGGCGAGCATCGACTGATGGCGGCTTCTATCCCCAGCCGTCTCGTTGCGGATTTCACTTGGCCCGAAAACCGCCTAAAATCGTCTGCGCCGGGGTGAGGCAGGACGGGGTGAGCTGGGTCACGAACACGGCGGAGGTCGCGCGCCAGGATCGGCGGCGAGCGAACGTGATCGGGAGGCCGGCGAAACCTGCCTGCGTTCCCGGACTTGAACGACGGGATCGCGCGACGGCATGGCGCCGCGCGCAGGCAGGCAAGGACAAGCCAGGCGTTGCATGGAGCCGGAGACTGACCATAGCAGGCGAAAGCTGCCGCTCACCGTCGCGGTGTGGCGGACGCTCGCGGGCGCCGTGGCGACGCTCGGGGTCGGCTTCTTCGTCGCGGCGGTCGGCTTCGTCGGCTTCCTCTCGCAATTGCGGGGCGCCGAGATCCAGCCCGAGCGCAAGGCGGACGGAATCGTGGTCCTGACCGGCGGCTCGTCACGCGTATCGGACGCGGTGGAACTCCTGGCGGGAGGCTATGGCCGGCGGCTGCTGATCTCCGGTGTGCACCCGACCAACGAGGCCAGCGACATCACCCGGTCGCTGCCCGAGGCGCGATCATTCATCAACTGCTGCGTCGATCTGGATTATTCGGCGATCAACACCCGCAGCAACGCTGCGCAGACGCGGCGATGGGCGAGCGAGCGCGGCTTCAAGTCGCTGATCGTCGTGACGTCGAACTATCACATGCCGCGGGCCATCGTCGAACTGTCGCATGCGATGCCGAGCATGGATCTCATTCCCTATGCGGTCGTTGGCGAGAAATGGCGCGACGAGCCGTGGTGGACCAGCGCGCCGACGGTGCGGCTTCTGCTGTCCGAATATGCCAAATATGTCGCCGCCGAGATGCGGCTGCGGCTGGCCGATCTCGGCCTCGATCTCGCGCCCGAGTTCGATCCGCCAACCGGCTCGGTGTCGCGCCGACCGACGACGGCGCAAGCCAATTGAACTGGGTTTCTGATGGTCTCGATCTTCCTGCGTTCGCTGCTGTTCAACATCCTGTTCTACCCGAACTTCGTGCTCTGGGCGCTGATCGCGTTGCCGACCCTGGCTATGCCCCGCAAGGCGCTGCTGCGCGTCGCCAACTGGTGGGCGCAGAGCAACATCTTGTTGATGCGCGTCGTCTGCAACATCCGCGTCGAATATCGCGGCGTCGAGAAGATCCCGAAGGGGCCGCTGATCGTCGCCGCCAAGCATCAGTCGATGTGGGAGACGATCTCGCTGCTGCATTTCTTCGATGCGCCGTTCTTCGTTCTCAAGCGCGAGCTGCTGCGGATTCCCTTGTTCGGACAGTATCTCGTCAAGGCGGACATGATCGCGATCGACCGCAGCTCCGGCGCCCGCGCGTTGAAGCAGGTGATGCGGCGGGCGGCGGAGGAGGTGAAGCACGGCCGTCAGTTTGTGATCTTCCCGGAAGGCACCCGGCGTCCGGCGGGCGCACCGCCGGACTATAAGGGCGGCGTCGGCCTGATCTACACGGATTGCGGCGTACCCTGCCTGCCGGTGGCCCTGAATTCGGGTCTGTTTTGGCCACGCCGCACATTTCTGCGCTATCCGGGCACGCTCGTCGTGGAGTTTCTCGATCCGCTGCCGCCTGGCCTGCCGCGCGATGAGTTCATGGCGCGGATTCAGAGCGTCATCGAAGAGGCGACCGGCCGGCTCGTCGCCGCGGGGCAGGCGGAACAGGCGCAGTTGTTTGGCCGGGTGCCGGCACCGGTGAAGGCTTGAGGGCTATGTCTTGCTTGGCGCAGGATGCAGCGAGTGGCCGTCATCGTGCAGCATCGTCGCCAGCCGATGCAACTGCGCGTCGCGAAAGCCCTGCGCCTCGATCGCCTTCACGGTCGAGATCACGTAGTCGCGATTGGCGCCGGACTGGCCGTGACCCTGGCGTACATGGCGCAACTGCTCCTGCGGCGACAGCCGGCCTGCATATTGCACATGGCCGCGATCGACCACGTAGACCAGCGCGCTCACCCGCTCGCGCGCGTCGTTTTCAAGCCAAACCGAGCGCGTCACTTCGCGATATACCGAGGTCACCTGCTCACGCGCCCGCAAATAGGCGATGGTCTCGTCGCGCTTGTCTGCTGCCACCCGGAACGCAATGCCGCGACACGCGCCGCCGCGATCGAGACCGAGCACGAGGCCCGGCTTCTCCGGCGTTCCGCGGTGGACGAACGAATACACACAGAGCGCGCGATGCTCGCCGATCAGCCGCGCCGGCACCTGCTCGAGAAAAGCGAATCCGGGCCGCCACATCAGCGAGCCGTAGCCGAAGACCCAGAGGTCGCCGTGGGGAAGGTCGCGTTCGGAGAGGGTCATTGCGGACATCAATGCGGAAGCCTAAGTGTGATGCTCGCGAATTGTTAATTTAGATACACAATCCGTGATCGCCGAATTGCCAAAATTGCTGCCCAAAGGGTGTCCTGCATGTCTCGTTTGCCGCAAGCGCGCCGCAGGCGCTCTCGTTGGGGGCTCTTCATAGCTCCCGTTCTGCTCCTGATCGCCGCTGTTGCGTGGAGCGCATTCTGGTTCTTCGCCGCTTCGCAAGTGGATGTCCAGGCCGACGCTTGGCGTGCGCGCGAAGCAAAATCGGGACGCGTCTATGACTGCGCGAAGCGCTCGGTCGCCGGCTTCCCGTTCCGGCTCGAGGTTCGCTGCACGGATCCGAGCGTGGCCCTGTTCTCGCAGGCCGCGGGCACGCCTTTGATGAATGCCAGGCTCGACGAGATCCTCGTCGTCGCCCAGGTGTGGGACCCGAAGCGGCTCATCGCGGAGTTCAAGGGACCCGCTATGATCGCCGACGGTCGCGGACCCGCCTCGTTCTCCGTGAACTGGCGCGTCGGTGAGGCCAGCGTCCGCGGTCTGCCGGGGTTGCCGCAGCGCGCCGACCTCGTGTTCGAACAACCGACCATCGACCGCATCGAGGGCGGGACAGCCGTGCCCGCCGCGCGCGCCGATCACGTCGAGTTGCACGGCCGCTTCGCCGACGGCACGCCGTCCGACCATCCGGTGCTGGAGACTGCGCTGCAGATCGAAAGCGGCAGCATCCAAGGCAGCCATCCTCTGCTTGCCGAACCGTTCAATACCGACATCCAGGCCCGCGTCACGGGTCTCAAGGACTTCCGGCCCAAACCCTGGCCGGAGCGGTTTCGCGAGATCCAGGCGGCGGGCGGTCATGTCGAGATCGTCCAGTCGCGCATCCAGCAGGGCGAGCTGCTGGCCGTTGCGTCGGGCACGCTCAGCCTGACCGCCAATGGCGGCATTGATGGCGAAGTGCAAATGACGGTGGCCGGGATCGAAAAGGTCATTCCGGCGCTCGGTCTCGACAAGATGCTCGAAAACGGCGTGCCGCAGGGGACGCTCGATCGCGTAGCGCCGGGTGTGAAGTCGCAGGACGTCAACAACCTGCTCGGTGCGCTCGACCGCGCCATTCCCGGCCTCGGCAAGGTCGTCAAGCAGAACGCCAATGTCGGCGTCGCGCTCGGTATCAATGCGCTCGGCAAGGAGGCCACCCTCGAAGGGCGCAAGGCGCGGACCTTCCCGTTGCGCTTCTCCGATGGCGTCGTCGTGCTCGGTCCGTTCAAGGTCGCCCGCGTCCCGCCGCTGTTCTGACCTCAGCTCTTCTTCAACTGCGGCAGCGGCCGGCCGAAGTCCGGCGCCGCCGAATCCTGGCCGATATCGACGATGCCGCGGCGGATCGCACGGGTGCGGGTGAAGTGATCGAACAGCGCATCGCCGTCGCCGCGGCGGATCGCCCGCGTCAGCTTGGAGAGGTCCTCGGTGAAGGTGCCGAGCATGTCGAGCACCGCATCCTTGTTGCTCAGGAAGATGTCGCGCCACATCGTCGGGTCGGAGGCGGCGATGCGGGTGAAATCGCGAAAGCCGCCGGCCGAGAACTTGATCACCTCGGACTCCGTGACCTGCGCCAGCTCGTCGGCGGTGCCGACGATGGTGTAGGCGATCAGATGCGGCAGATGGCTGGTGATCGCGAGCACGCGGTCGTGGTGATCCGGCGTCATGATCTCGACCTTGGCGCCGAGCGCCGCCCAGAACGCGCGGAGACGATCGATCGCGTCGGCATCCACACCGTCGGGTGGCGTCAGGATGCACCAGCGGTTGATGAACAGCTCGGCGAAACCAGAATCCGGTCCCGAATTCTCGGTGCCGGCGACCGGATGCGCCGGCACGAAATGAACATGCGCTGGCAGATGCGGCGCCATGTCGCGAACGATGGCGCCCTTCACGGAGCCGACGTCGGAGACGATGGCTCCGGGCTTCAGGTGCGGCGCGATCTCGGCCGCGACCGGACCGCACGCGCCGACGGGAATGCAGAGGATGACGAGGTCGGCATCCTTGACCGCCTCCGCATTACTCGCCACGACGCGGTCGACGAGGCCGAGTTCGGCGACGCGCGCGCGCGTCTTTTCCGAGCGCGCGGTGGTGACGATCTCGCCGGCCACGCCCTGCAGCCGCGCCGCCCGCGCGATCGAGCCGCCGATCAGGCCGAAGCCGATCAGCGCGATGCGTTCGAACCGCCCCGCGACGCTCATTTCGCCCTCATGAATTCGCTGAGAGCCTCCACGAACAGACGATTGGCTTCCTCGGTGCCGATCGTCATGCGCAGCGCGTTCGGCAGCTTGTAGTTGGCGAGCGCGCGCAGCACGAGGCCGCGCCGGGTCAGGAATGCGTCGGCCTCGACCGCGGTCTTGCCCTTGTCGGTCGGGAAGTGGATCAGGATGAAATTGGTGACGCTCGGCGTCACCTTCAGCCCGAGCTTGCCGATCTCCTCGGTCAGCCAGTTGCGCCACGTTTCCGTGTGCGTCTTCGACATCTGCTGATGCGCGGTGTCCTCGATCGCGGCGACCGCGGCGAGCATCGCCGGCGAGGAGACGTTGAACGGCCCACGGATTCGGTTGATCGCATCGACGATGTGCGCCGGGCCGAACATCCAGCCGACACGGAGCGCCGCGAGGCCGTGGATCTTGGAAAAGGTATGAGTGACGACCGTGTTCTCGGTCGTCGCCACCAGCTCGAGCCCGAACTCGTAGTCATTGCGCGAAACGTAGTCGGCATAGGCGGCGTCGAGCACCAGCAGGACATGCGACGGCAGGCCGGCACGCAGCCGCTTGACCTCGTCGAACGGGATGTAGGTGCCGGTCGGGTTGTTCGGGTTGGCGAGCCAGACCAGCTTGGTGCGCGGCGTCACCGCGGCAAGGATGGCGTCGACATCGGTGCGATACTCCGTCTCCGCGGCAACCACGTTCCTGGCGCCGCAGGCCATGGTCGCGATCGGATAGACCAGGAAGCCGTGCGCGGTGGAGATCGCCTCGTCGCCTTGGCCGAGAAAGGTGTGTGCCAGCAGATTGAGGATCTCGTCGGAGCCGGCGCCGCAGACGATGCGGTCGGGATCGAGGCCGTAGGTGCGGCCGATCGCCTCGCGCAGCACCCGGGAAGTCCCTTCCGGATAATCTTCCAGATGCGTGGCCGCGCTCTTGAACGCCTCGATCGCCCTCGGCGAGGGACCAAACGGGGTCTCATTGGCCGACAGCTTGAAAACCTTGCGGCCAGGCTCCGGCTTGGGACTCTTGCCCGGCGTGTAGGGCGCGATGTCGAGGATGCCGGGGTTCGGCACGGGGCGGTTCATCATCAACTCCGGAAAATCATCACTGGCGCGAGGCGTCTCAGCTCGGAACCGTATAGCGTTTCGCATGGCCGCCGACGAGGGCCGTCGAGCGGACCGAGGCGCCCGCCGCGATCAGGGCAGCCTTGATCTTGTCGAGGTTCGACGGCGCCTCGATCGACACCAGCAGCGCGGCGCCGTCGAAGGCGGTATCGGGCACTGCGACCACGTCGGCCAGCGGCGACAGCGCGCGCGACACCTGCGCATTCCAGCCGGAGACGCGGATGCTCCAGGTCTCGACCTCCAGCACGAGCGCGTCGTCGGCGACCCGCGACACCGCGAACACCGGCAGCGCCGCCGGATGGTCGGCACGCTCGATGAACGGCATCCGGGCGATGATCTTCGGCGCGCCCACGGGCTCGAGCGTGATCCACCACGGCGTATGCCCCGATGTCGTCGACACCAGCGCAAGATCGCCCTTCGAGCGCGCCACGGCTTCGACGGCGGCCTGGGCGCTGAAATGGGCGACATAAGGCACCACGAAGCCGAAATGGAACCTGGCGGAATCGCGCATCGCGGATTCGCCGACCGACACGTCGGCGTGAACCGAGAACGGCGCCTGCACGTAAGTGAACGTCGAGACGATCACGCGCCAGATGCCCTCGACGGTGTCGAGCGGCAGGATGCCGCGATGGCGCTGCACCAGGCGCCGCATCATGTCGGCCTCTCGCGCCGGCCGGAATGCCGAGCCGACCTCCTGGGTCTTCTTGACCTTGATCAGCCGGTCGATGATGTCGGCCCTGTTCATCAGGAGCTGATGGACCTGCTCGTCGATCGCGTCGATCTCCTTGCGCAAATCGGCAAGCGAAGGCGGGGCAGGCGGTGGGTTGGACATGGGCTGGTCACTCTTCGCAGGCCACCGGTTAACGTGCGGCCGACTGGAACGGATGTCGTTCTCTCCGATGCGGGAGACGCGCGCAACAGCAAGTTTACCTTGTGCCGCCTAGGCTTGGCTGGTTTGCAGCCGTGGGGCGCCCGATCGGCGGTCAACCCCAGCTTGCCTTGACGCGGAGCGCCCGCGGGACTAGTTTCTGCCTGTTCCGTGGTCATTTGAGCCGGCCGGCTTGCAGCCACGTTAAAAAACTCGCTAAACAGGCCGGGGACGTTATCGATCCCGGCCGAACCCCAGTTCAGGCCGGGTTTTTCATGGCCTGATGTGTCACGTGGTTCGGGAGCCCTTGCCGGATGGCCGGGGTGAGAGACATGACAGGCCTGACGCCGAAACCCACCTCCGCGCTGCGCACGATTGCGCCCGAAGAGCGCTCGCACGAGGTCGATCATCCGAGCTCGCTGGTCGCGCAGTTCGGCGCCGACAAGCCGCTCAGGCTCGATTGCGGCGTCGACCTGTCGCCGTTCCAGATCGCCTACCAGACCTATGGCGAGCTCAACGCCGACAGATCGAACGCGGTCCTGGTCTGTCACGCCCTGACCGGCGACCAGCACGTCGCCAACCGCCATCCCGTCACTGGCAAGCCCGGCTGGTGGGAGACGCTGGTCGGCCCCGGCCGCCCGCTCGACCCGAGCCGTTATTTCATCATCTGCTCGAACGTGATCGGCGGCTGCATGGGCTCGACCGGCCCGGCCTCGCTGAATCCCGCCACCGGCAAGGTCTGGGGCCTCGATTTCCCGATCATCACCATCCCCGACATGGTGCGCGCGCAGGCGATGCTGATCGATCATCTCGGCATCGACACGTTGTTCGCCGTGGTCGGCGGCTCGATGGGCGGCATGCAGGCGCTGCAATGGACGGTGGCCTATCCCACCCGCGTGTTCGCGAATCTCGCGATCGCCTGCGCCACCCGGCACTCGGCGCAGAACATCGCCTTCCACGAGCTCGGCCGCCAGGCCGTGATGGCCGATCCCGACTGGGACCACGGCCGCTACGGCGACAAGGGCACTCATCCGCATCGCGGCCTCGCGGTGGCACGGATGGCCGCGCATATCACTTATCTGTCGGATGCCGCCCTGCATCGCAAGTTCGGCCGCCGCATGCAGGACCGCGAACTGCCGACGTTCTCGTTCGACGCCGATTTCCAGGTCGAGAGCTATCTGCGCTATCAGGGCTCGTCCTTCGTCGAGCGCTTCGACGCCAACTCCTATCTCTATCTGACGCGGGCGATGGACTATTTCGACATCGCCGCCGATCATGACGGCGTGCTGGCGGCGGCGTTCCGCGGCATCCAGACCCGCTTCTGCGTGGTGTCCTTCACCAGCGACTGGCTGTTTCCGACCGCGGAATCGCGGGCGCTGGTGCATGCGCTCAATGCCTCCAGCGCGCGGGTGTCGTTCGCGGAGATCGAGACCGACAAGGGGCACGACGCGTTCCTGCTCGACGTCCCCGAGTTCTTCGAGATCGCCAGCGCCTTTCTCGATTCCGCCGGCAAGGCGCGCGGCCTCAACGCCGCGAACGGAGGCTGAGCCATGAGCATGCAGGGCGTGTTGCCGCTGAACGGCTTTTCCGGCGGCGAGGTGCTGGCCTATCGGCCGGATCATCTGCTGGTCGCCGGCATGGTCGAGCGCGACTCCAAGGTGCTCGACATCGGCTGCGGCGACGGCGATCTCCTGCAACTGCTGGAGAGCCGCGGCATCGACGGCCGCGGCATCGAGCTGTCGCGCGAGGGCGTCAATCATTGCGTCGCCAAGGGGCTCGCGGTGGTGCAGGGCGACGCCGACACCGATCTCGTCGACTATCCCGACGATGCGTTCGACTATGTGATCCTGTCGCAGACCTTGCAGGCGACGCGGCAGCCCAAGGTCGTGCTGGAGAATCTGCTGCGCATCGGCCGTCGCGCCATCGTCACCTTTCCGAATTTCGGCTTCTGGCGGCTGCGCCTGCAACTGCTCGTCGGCGGCCACATGCCGCGAACCGACAATCTGCCCTTCACCTGGTACGACACGCCGAACATCCATTTCTGCACCATCAAGGACTTCGTGCAGCTCTGCGATGAGATCGGCGTCAAGATGGAGCGCGCCGTCGCGCTTGATAGTTACGGCCGTCCCTTGCGCGTCGCGATGCCCTGGTGGTTCTGGAACATGTTCGGCGAGCAGGGCGTGTTCCTGCTGAGCCGGGCGGAGAAGGGGCGGTAGAGCGCGCTCGCTGCTGCAGCGGGGCGCGGTCTAAGTTGATGGCTCGCTCTCTCCACGTCATGGCCGGGACAAGCCCGGCCATGACGAGCTTGGGGTTGGCGGTTTTTACTTTTCAAAGAGCCGAGAGCGGTTGATACAAAGTGCTGCGTTCCCGCGGTGCGTCTACACCCGAGCTTTGCATTAGTCCTGCCTCCGATAACGAAGAGGCGCAGGGAAGGCCGGATGCTGGCCGCACCCATGGCCCGCCTGCGGAAAAAATGCAGGCGGCAGGAACCACAGGTACGAGCCGGAACACCCGGCCTTCCCTGCGCGATGGTTGAACGGCTGCTTCGCGTTCTCCCCGGTGCGCCGGGCTTTCTGGCCACCGTCGTCCGAGTGATGCAGAACACCACAACAAACTTGGCATCAGCGTCGGGATGCCAGGACCGCGCGACTTGACCGTGCGCATCGGAATTGTTCGTCCGCGCGAGGCAAGCCCCACGCGCAATCCGACACGCCCATCGAATCCCACACTCAGCGTTCGTGACGACCGCGATACGCCCCTCTTGCTGCGAGGCGGGACGCGCGGAAATCTGCGCCTGATTTGCCCGACGGCGCAAGTGCCAAACGTGCGACGAACTAACACGACGGGCAATTCGCGCATGACGCTCATGCGCAAACTGCCCGTCGTGCAACGACGCCGCTTCGTCGCTGTGGCTGGGCCGGCAATCTACAGCAAGCCGACCTTGTGCATGATGTCGCGGATCTGCGCCGGACTGGGATCACCGACCGCCGGGCTGGACCACTCGCCGGTGGTCGTTGCCGGGCCCCGGGCAACCGAACCGGATCCGTTGAGCTTGCCATTCGGCGCCTGCGGCGCCAGCGTCGGAGACATCGCGCCGTTCGGCGCGCCGCGCGCCAGTCCCAACAGGCGACGGAGCACGTCGAGCGAGGGATCGGCCGCGGGCGCGGAGGCCACGCTCGCCTCCAGGCCGAGGGCGCGCATCGCATTCGGCAGCCCGGCTCCTGCACGATTGGGATCGCCGAATTGCAGCGGCGTCGATGTCTCCTTCAGGATCTGGAACAGCCGCTCGACACGCCGCGCGTCGCGCGTCGCGAACTGGCCCTTGAAGTCGGGATGATGCGCCAGCACGAGCGCGGCGAGACCGGTGACGTGCGGCGTCGCCATCGAGGTGCCGTCCCAGGCGCCGAAGCCATCCGCCGGCAGCGAGGACACGATGCCGACGCCCGGCGCGCAGACGTCGATCTCCGGCCCGAAGCAACTGAACTTGGCCGGAAAATATCCGTCGGTGCTGCGGAAGCCATCCAGCGCCTGCTGGGCGTGGAAGCTGTCCTCGGGAAACTCGCCCCATTTGCCCATCGCGGCGACCGACAGGCAATGCGGCGTCGAGCCGGGAAACTGGACCGGCCCCGACGAATTTCCCGCGGCGACGATACAGGCGAGGCCCATCTGCTTGGCCCGCAGAATCCGCTCCTCGATGATCTGCGACGGCTCGCCGCCGCCCAGGCTCATGTTGGCGACGTCGATGCCGTTCTCCATGCAGTAGTCGAGCGCCGAGACGAGATCGCTGAACCGGCCCCCCGGGAAGATCCGGCAGACATGGATTTCGGCCGCCGGAGCGAAGCCGCGAATGCCTCCGCCGCTGCCGACAGGCCCGCCGGCGATGATCCCGGCGCAATGCGAGCCGTGGCCAATCGTATCGATGGTCCAGCTCGCGGGATCATTGCCGACGATGCTCTTGCCGATCGTGACGCCGTGCAGATTGCGATGGGTTGGTGCTGCGCCGGAATCGATCACCGCGATCTTCACGCCTGCGCCATTGTAGGCGAGGGGAACGCGGTCGAGGCCCATCGCGCGCTGGCCCCATCCCAGCAATTGCTGCCCGGGAAAGCCGCGCAGGTAGGCGCCCAGCGTCTTCGCGGCGATGCGGTTCACGCTGTCGGGGGTCAGTTGCGGACGATCGAGCCAGAAGGTCCAGTAATCGACCCGCGGCTTGATCAGGATCGAGCGGATGGTGTCGGGCGTCTCGCCCTGAATCTTGAGCGTGACGTGGCCGCTGGCGTCGGTGACGCCCTGAACCGGCCATACGCTGCCGAACACGTACACTTCCACCTCCGGCAGCGGGCCGCTCTCGCCGACCACTTCGATCGTCGTCGAGAACCCGTCGGCCAAGGGAATGAGAACGCCGGGATTGGGAAGCTGATGCGGCGCCGGCACCTGCGGGACGGTCGGATCGAGCATGTAGGTGAGCGGCGCATCGCGCTCGACCGCGAGCCGTGCGCCGGCCTGGGCCTTCAGCAATTCGGCCTTGTCGGGCGCCATGCGGGCCAGCACCATCGGGCCGAGCGGGGCCTGTCCCGGGTCGGCGCTCTGGAAGCCGAGCAGGCGCGGCGGCTGGATGGTCTTCACCACGTCGATGTCCGGAGTGTTTGTCAGTTGCTGGACGATGAAGTCGGCGCTGAAGGTCGCAAGCCCCGTCTGCTGGCGCGGGGCCAGGATGTACTGCGCCCGTCGCTGCGAGATCGTTGCGACGGGTTGGTCCGCTGCCGGCGGCGCCGTGCCGCCGTCGCTGCGGCTGGTCCCTTGTGCGGCTGGGGCTGATGCGGCGGTCACCCGTGCTGCGGCCTGCGGTGCGGCAGCGGCCTCGGCTGACGGCTGCGCCGCTCGGGGTTGTGCTCCGGTGCCGTTGACGGCCGTGCCGGCCGCATCCTTCGGATCCGAGATTTCAGGTTTGCTTCGTGCGGCCATTTGCGGGCTCCTTCATCCTCGCTCGTGACATCGTCGGGGGGCGCGGCTGAAGTCAGTCGGCGCCAAAGGGTTTCAGCGGAGCATTCGGCTCCACCACGATCGTGCTGAAAGTCGATCGGAGGCGGTCGGCCTGGCTCTTCGTCATCGACAGGATGACGACGTCGGGCGCGACCTGACCGACGCGTTTCACGCCGGGCTCGCGGCTCAAATGATCAGCAAGCTGGCCGGACTTGACCGGCTCGCCTTGCACGATGAATTCCTGCTCTGAGTTCGGATCCGCCATGCGTCGCTCCCTCCATGTCAGGTCGGCGGTGGGCGGACTGTTCGTGCGCCCACCGCCTTGCTTGCTTGGACCCGCGTTGCGAATGGCGCGGGTCGCTGCTTCAGATCCGCCGTCCTAGTGCATCGTGCCTGCGGGCTGGCCGGTGCTGAAGATGCCGAGCGTGTGCCCGATGTTGAGGCCGGTCTGCGCGCCCTGTCCGATCTTCTTGAGCACGCTCCAGAAGCCCTGCAGCTCCATGTCGGTCGGCTGCGCGGCCGCCGCCTGCTGGCCCGGCTGGCCGGCGCTGAAGATGCCGAGGTCGTGGCCGACGTCGAGGCCGGTCTGGACGCCCTGTCCGATCTTCTTGAGCACGCTCCAGAAGCTCTGCAGCTCCATGTCGGTGGGCTGCGCGGCCGCCGCCTGCTGGCCCGGCTGGCCAGCGCTGAAGATGCCGAGGTTGTGGCCGACGTCGAGGCCGGTCTGGACGCCTTGACCGATCTTCTTGAGCACGCTCCAGAAGCCCTGCAGCTCCATGTCGGTCGGCTGCGCCGCTGCGGGTGCGGCTTGCGGACCGGTGCTGAAGATGCCGAGGTTGTGGCCGACGTTGAGGCCGGTCTGGACGCCCTGACCGATCTTCTTGAGCACGCTCCAGAAGCCCTGCAGCTCCATGTCGGTCGGCTGCGTCGCGGCGGGTGCGGCTTGCGGACCAGCGCTGAAGATGCCGAGGTTGTGGCCGACGTCGAGGCCGGTCTGGACGCCCTGTCCGATCTTCTTGAGCACGCTCCA
>NZ_JBNPTX010000019.1:0-75702 GCF_051167875.1 Bradyrhizobium sp. HKCCYLRH3097 | reverse complement strand
CGGTTGTCGAGACCCTGGGCGGTGAAGAAGTTGGTCGGATTGTCGAGCGCCGAGTTGACCTTCTTGCCCGTGGAGAGGTTGTTCTGCGTGGTGGCGAGGAGCTGAGCCGTCGACTGGAGCGAGAGCAGGTTCTGGCGAACCGACGCAGAGAGTACGATACCTGACATTGTCATTCCCTTCTGGATGAACATGAGTAGACATCGCCGCACCGTTCTGTCGGCGATGGCGCAGACTGGTCCGCGGAATCCTACCCGTTCGTTAAATTGACTTCGGAACGGCCGCGCGCAGCCTCCGCCGCCGCCGTTAATCCTAATTGGCCGCTAATCAGTTTGATCAAATGCGTGCAGGCCGCCGCGATTCACGGTAAAATGGCGCACGGATCCGCGTCTGACGGTCGGCGCGCGCTGATACGCGGTGCGACCGTTAAGGCAGCGCTAACTATGAGCTTGCGGAAGAGCGGCCGGTTACGCGGGGGCGCGGTCCGCGTGCGGGAGGACGATCTCGACGCTGGCGGTCCGGCCGCGCGGCTCCTGGAGCTCCAGACGTCCGTTCGAGCGCCTGACGAAATCCTCGACCAGCCGGATCTCCGAGAACACGGGATCGGCTGGACCGGCCTCCGCCGCACTCACCGACGCCGTCAACACGATCTGCACGTCGGAGGAGATGCCGCCGGCGCCCGAGGCGTCCGCACTCATGCGCCTGGCCTGGATGTCGATGCGGCCGCCGTGCTCCAGTCGATGTCGGGCCCCGATCGCAAGACACAGCAATGCCGCCATCAACTGGCCCGGATCAGCGAAGACGGCCGGCACGTCCGCGCCCACCGACGTCGTCACCTCGACCTCGGTGCCCAATGTCGGACGAAGCAGGCGAGCGACGTCGACCAGGAGCTCGTTCAACTCCACCGCACATGGCTGCGGCGGCCGGCCCCTTGCGAACGACAGAAGCTGCGACGTCAATCGAGCGCCCCGGGTCGCGGCCTCGTCGATCAGACGCGCGACGGCCGCCAGTTCAGGCTTGTCCTCGACCGCTTCGGCGAGAATGTCGATGGTCCCCGTGATCACGGTGAGAATGTTGTTGAAGTCGTGCAGCAGGCCACCGGCAACCTGACCCACGATGGCCATCCCGGGGTGGATGTCCGGCGTCGCTGCAGCCGGAATGTCTGCGCCCGGGCTCGGTAGCGACTGATTGGACCGCTGGTAGGTGGAAGAGGCCATGAATCCTGCAATACCTGTTGGGGGGGAGGACGGCGGGGCTATCGGGACGCAAACGCACGGACGCCGCTGCGATGTTCAGCTTCGTCTTGATGCTCAGCCTTGGCGCTCAGTCTCACCGCTGACCATCGACGGCGCTCCGGCTGGATGCAGCATCAGTCGGACTCCTGCTCCTGCCAGGACGACAACCTCGTCACGCCAGTCGCAGGACACCGGCCGATGCCTCCACTCGCGACGAGAGTTGCATCCGACAGAAAAAGATCCGTCAACGAATCAGCGCGCTTATTAGCGATTTTGGCCGCAAGATGTCCGCTGTCAATTGCGGCGCTTGCTACGTGGCGTCCGTGCACATCGGAGCTGCCGCGGCCGGAGCAACGAGACGTTCGCCGCAAGCGTGCTGCGCTGCTTTCACGAGCCGAGGCGGAGGCCGGATGCGTGCCGACTGTATACAACCGCGCGCGATCAGATCAGCACATCGCACACACGTTGATGGCCCAAATCCGCAACGCGCATTCGCGCCTGTCTGCACGACAACGCACACAGCAGGAACGAATGGCCTTTACTGGGAATATTACCCGTGATTCTTCTTGTCAGCGGATGGGACGCAGTTCTATGGAACCATGAGGGCATTGAGATCTGCGAGGCTCCGATACTGCAATGCAGGAGATGGCTTTGGACCCCAGCTTGCGTTCTCCGAACGGTTTCCTGTCGTCGTTGACCGACGATGATTTCGAGCTGATCCGACCCTATCTGCGGACCGTGGATCTGGTGCAAGACTCCATTCTCGCCGAGGTCGGCGAAAAGCTTTCGCGCATCTACTTTCCTCATCGCGGCGTGATCTCGCTGGTCGTGAACCTCGCGCGCGGAGAGCGCGTTCAGGTGGCGATGATCGGTCGCGATAGCTTCTTCGGAAGCATGTCCCTGCTCGCGGGCGGCGATCCGGTGGTGCTGAACAGCGCGGTGGTCCTCGTTCCCGGTGCTGCATCGGTCGTCGACATCGACAGGGTACGGGCAGCCGCCGAACAGAGCCCCTCGTTTCGCGCGCTGATGTTGCGCCACGCACTCGCCATCTACGTGCAGAGTCAGCAGACCGCCGGTTGCAACGCCGCCCACACCGTCGAGTCGCGTCTCGCCCGTTGCCTGCTGCAGACGCATGACCTTTCAGGCGGCAACAAGCTCTACATCACCCAGGAGTCCCTGGCGCAGATGATCGGCGCCCGACGCAACAGCGTTTCGCTGGTGGCGAGCACGCTGCAGCAGGCGGACTTCATCCACTATAGCCGCGGCCATATCGAGATCATCGATCTGGAGGGGCTGAAGAAGACGGCGTGTGAGTGCTACGGCGCCGTGAAGGCCCACTACGAGAATCTGGTCCGGCCGCGCAGCCTGCCGTAAGCAGGCGTCGTTCCGGCCGTCGCGCGCCGGCGCCTCGCCGAACGCCCTTGCCTCCGTACAACTACGGCCCATTGCATGATCCCCATCACCGCTGCGGACGGAATTAACGCGCTGTTCAACGGGCGCTGATAATTGTCGACGTGCTGACGAGCGCGAGTTCCAAGAAGCGTCGAATTATCTTCGTGCTGATATATCTCGCCCGTGTTCGGCTTTTGACCAGACGCGCGGAGTAATGACATGGCCTTTGATCTGTCGATGCCGATCCTGGTGGTCGATGACTACGCCACTATGATCCGGATCATCCGCAACCTGCTGAAGCAGCTCGGATTCGAGAACGTCGACGACGCCAGCGACGGATCGGCCGCGCTCTCCAAGATGCAGGCGAAGAAGTATGGCCTCGTGATCTCCGACTGGAACATGGAGCCGATGACCGGCTACGACCTGCTGCGCGAGGTGCGCGCCAGCCCGGAACTGTCGAAGACGCCGTTCATCATGATCACGGCCGAATCGAAGACCGAGAACGTCATTGCCGCCAAGAAGGCCGGCGTGAGCAACTACATCGTCAAGCCGTTCAACGCTGCGACGCTCAAGACCAAGATGGAAGCCGTGTTCGGCCCGGCCGAATAGCCGAGCTCCCCGGAAATGCCCTGCGCGGCGGCCGGACCGGTGTCCGGCCGCTTTCTCTTTGGCGGACGAACTCCGCGCGGTCGACGATGGCAGGACGCATACATCGCCGCACGCTCCCCGTAGTCGTACGGAAACCAAAATTTACGAGGGGGTCAGAGCCGGCCGGTAGACATGATCCTGCTTGCCGATGACCGTGTCAGGGCGGCAACGGGACAGGGAATTCATGCGCAACGAACTCCTCGTGATCGAAGATGCCGCCGTGCATGTTTCAATCTTGCGAAAGATTGCAGCACAGGCCGGCTTCAACACGACGGACGTGAGCTCGGTCGACGCAGCCTCGATCGTCCTGCAGAAGAGGAGCTTGGACTGCACCATGCCGGACCTCTCGCTAGGCAAACGCCCCGGCACGGAGGTTCTCGAGCTCAACATAGATCCCCCCTTCTCGAAGCCGATCGACCTGATGCGGCCCCGGCAAACTCTGAAGCAGATCGCGCAGGAGACCGATCGCCGGCGGCTGGTCAGAGCGGCGGGCTGGTAGCAGGCGATGAGCAAAAAGAAGCGCTTTCTGGGAGCGCCTGCAGCGATCGCGCTGATCCTCGTCTGCGTCATTGCCGGCAGCAACCTCTTCTTCCTCACCAATCTGCGCGAGAACGCGCTTCAGCACGCCGAGGAAGATCTCAGCCGCCATAGCCTCACGCTTGCCGAGAACGCCGACCGTTCGGTGAAGTCCGTCGACCTCGTGCTCACGAGCGTGCGCGACTACCTGGTGCGCGGCGGCGCCATCGACGCTGCGGCGTATCGCAAGGTCGCGTCAGACCATCAGACCCACCTCCTGCTCAAGGAAAAGATCGCGGGACTGCCGCAGATCGATGCGGTGACGCTGATCGACGCGCAAGGCAGGCTCCTGAACTTCTCGCGCTACTGGCCGATCCCGGACGTCAACATCGCCGACCGCGACTACTTCAAGGCGCTGAAGGCCGACCCTGCACCGCACACGTTCCTCAGCACGCCGGTTCAGAATCGCGGCGACGGCACCTGGAACATCTATTTTGCCCGCCGGCTCGACGATTCCAATGGCGAGTTCATGGGCATGATGCTCGGCGCCATGTCGGTGCCCTATCTGGAGAACTTCTTCGGCTCCACCGCGCAGGGTCTCGATGCGGCGGTGTCGCTGATCCGCGAGGACGGGACGCTGCTCGCGCATTTTCCGCCCACGAGCGAGATCGGCAGGCCGACCTCCGGCTTCGGTCAGCGCGCGCTGTCGGCCGGCGGCGTGCTGCGCGAGCCCTCCACACGAACCGGCGAGATGCGCCTGCGGGCGGCAAAGATGCTGCCCAATTATCCCGCGATGATCGTGGTGTCGGTATTCGAGCACGACGTCCTGAAGGCCTGGCGCGACATGGCGACGCTTCTGGTCATCGTGTCGCTGGTGAGCGCGATGGCCGTGCTCGCGGCCGCGGTCCTGATCTCCCGCTGGTGGGAACGCCACGAGCACCTGATCGAGGCCGCCGAGGCCGCGAATGCGGCGAAGTCCACCTTCGTCGCGATGATGAGCCACGAGATCCGCACGCCGATGAACGCGGTGCTCGGCCTCGCCACGACGCTGCTGGAAACCAATCTCGATCCCGAGCAGCGCCGTTCGGTGGTGGCGATCCACAATGCCGGCGACAATCTGCTCGAGATCCTCAACGACATTCTCGACTTCTCCAAGCTCGAATCCGGCCAGCTCTCGCTCGAGGACATCGCGTTCCCCGCCGAGGCCCTGGTCCACAACACGCTCAGCATCATCGGGCCGCGGGCTTCCGCCAAGGACCTGAAGCTGAGGAGCGTCGGCGACCCGGCCGTGCCGCCGGCGCTGGTCGGCGACGCCGGCCGCATTCGCCAGATCCTGCTCAACCTGGTGTCCAACGCGGTCAAATTCACCTCGTCCGGCGAAGTGGTCGTCACGACGCGCTGCATCGAGAAGGATGACGAGAAGGCGACCGTGGAATGGACGGTGACCGACACCGGCATCGGCATTGCCGCCGACAAGATCGGCTCGCTGTTCGCGAACTTCGTCCAGGCCGACAATTCGATCAGCCGCCGGTTCGGGGGCTCCGGACTCGGACTCGCGATCTGCAAGCGACTGATCGAGCAGATGGGGGGTGACATCAGGGTCACCTCGACGCTGGGCAGCGGATCCACCTTCTCGTTCCGCCTGACGCTGCCGATTGCCGAGACCATCGCGGTGCCAGAGCAGAACGACGACGGCATCTACACCTCGCTGCAGAACCGGATCGCAGCGTTCGGCCGGCCGCTGCGCGTCCTCGTGGTGGACGACAATCCGACCAACCGCCTGGTCGCGACCAAGATGCTCAAGGATTTCGACATCCAGACCGACACGGCCTGCGACGGCGCCGAGGCCGTCACCGCCGCCAGCCGCTTCAACTACGACCTCATCCTGATGGACGTCCGCATGCCGGAGATGGACGGCTTCCAGGCGACCCGGACCATTCGCGCGCGAGGCGAGCGCCGCTCCAACGTGCCGATCATCGCCTTCACGGCGAACGCCTTCATGGAGGATATCCGAGCCTGCCGGGAAGCCGGGATGAACGATTTCGTCGTCAAGCCCGCCCGCAAGAAGGCGCTCGTGGAGGCCATCCTGCGCGTGCTGCCCCTGCCCATTCCAGTGCCGGAAACCGCGGCATCAGACGCCCCGCTGGTACCGGCTCAGGCGGATGCCGCGACCGCCGACATTGGCGCCGACACCGAAATTGCTCCCGAAGCTGCGCTGGACCGCGAAGCCTACGCCGAGCTGGTCGGCGAGATCGGAGACGAGGCGGCGCAGGAGATCCGCGACGTGTTCTTCAGCGAGACGGATGCGCGGCTGAAGCAGCTCCGCCAGCTGACGCTCGACGGCGAGCGCATCAAGATCGGCCGCGAGGCGCATTCGCTGAAGAGCGCAGCCGGAACCTTCGGGTACCGCCGGCTTGCAACCTACGCGCTGGCGCTGGAGAAGAGCGCACCACGCCTGTCCGCCAAGGAGTATGTCGAGCTGCTCGACAACATCGAGGCCGCCTACGCCGCCGCCCGCGCCCAGGAGCTGCAATATTGAAGCGGGGAGGCCGCAGGCCTCCCTAGCGCATGCCGATCCGCGCGACGTCCCCGCACGTTGCACCGCGGCGACGAGGACGGGCTCCGACGATCGAGATGGCAAACGAGACGTTCACGAACGCGGATTCGCCGAACCTGACCTTCATAATCCCTTACAATGGGTTGACGCCGTACTTCTACGGCTCACGATTTTCACAATCAACTAATCATGAGCTGCGAGACTCGGGGTCACATAGGAGATGTGTCCCATGTTTACTTTTGAAACCGCCGACCAGAAGGAAGTCAGGCGTTTCCGAATTGCGCAGTTCAACGGCCGGACCGCGACCGTGAAATCCGGCGGATCGACGATCACCGGCCACGTCCGTTCAGTCATGGAAAAGGAAGCGAGCGTACCGCCGCGCTGGACCATTACGATCGTGCCGACGCCGCCCAAGGCGCAAGCGCCGCTGCGCCCGACCTCCCGGGTTCGTCCCTTCGCCGAGGATTATTTCTGACAGCACGGACATCCGCGTCCGCAATCAGCGCGCTCGACCGAGCCGGTCGGACGCCGATTGTCGTTGTCTGCATCGCGAGGCACCGCGGGGTCGAAGGCACGAGCGCGGCATTCGCACTCGTCCGCCGTCATCCGATCTGGTTGAGGAGTGCTGCGCGGACGAGTTCGGCGGTATTGCGCGCGCCAACCTTGCGCATGGCTTCGGCGCGATGGCTCTCGAACGTGCGGGGGCTGATGCCCATGCGCAAGGCGCCCTCCTTGTTCGAGTGCCCCTCACTGATCAGCTTGAGGACCTCGTATTCGCGCGGGGTCAGCGACTTGCTGGCCCGGCCGGTTGGCCGCGCGGGCACCGCGCCCTCCTCGTGAGCCGGCACAGCCCGTGACAGCGGTCCGTACTGCCCGTGCGCGCCGGACATCTGGTTGACCAGGGCGCAGATCCGCTCGGTCTGCAGCAACGCGTTGTCGACGACGAGCTGGACATGCCGGCGCTCGCCGGGCGTCCTGGCAATCTCATCGCTGCGCTGCTTGATTTCCTCCATGTAGAGCATCAGGGCGGTGAGCGAACCGTTCAGCTGACGCGCCAAAGCGAGCCTGCCCTGGTCGTCATGACGTCCCATCGCGAGCGGCGCAGACGTGCCGGAACGGGTCGCCAGGAGATCCGGGTCGTTAACCCCTTGGCCGCCCGGAGCAGGTGCGGCGTGAGCGTCGGAAAGGCTGTTGTTCAGCTGTGCCATGCCTCATTGTGACGCGAGGGCGGCTTTAACATGGTTAATTATGCCGTCCGTAGCAATACGGGATTGTTCCGGCAACTCGCGCAACCGTCGATCATTTCCCCAAAAAGTTGCAAGCTGCAATGGTTAAGCCGGGGCGTGATGCCACCCTTCAAGGAGACGTCCGCGGCGCGTGCGGCGGCGGCTGTCCACGATGCCGCGCATTACTACGATTGTTTACTGACATTAATTTCGCACCAACTGTTTCGTGCTTCCATGCGTTCCGTGCCCGTCCGTGGAGACGAGCGACCTTGAGATATAGCTGACAGCCTGACGCCAATGGGACCGGTCGACCGGATCTGGGAATTCCTGCAGCGGTTGTCACCGCTGACACGAAGCTGTCTGCTCAGCGAGCTCGAACGGCTGGAGCTGAGCGGCGTCGACATGCCGGGATCCGCCGACCTCCAGGCCCGACTGCGCGCCGAGATCCGCAACAACAATGGCGCCGGCGGCCACCGCACCATCAATCCTTCGCGCTACTTCTTCATGCCGGTCGAGCAGCTTCTCATCGACGGTTCGCCGGAGCATGCCAATGAGGGCCGCATTGCCCGCGGCTCCCTCACGCCGATCTGGGAATGGATCTCGCGCGATCTGCTGCCGACCATGGCGCGCGACTATAATGCACAGATGAAGGACCTGATCGCGGCGGACAAGCAGCGCGAGATCCGCCAGACGGCGAGCGCGTTCCAGACCAAGGTGACGAAGTCGCTGGAAGGCACGTTGGCGCGCGCCGAGGGCATCGAGCAGGTCCGCAGCAAGCTGAAGGCCTATACGGCCTCGCCGTCGGTGTTCGACGATGTCGTCAAGCTGATGAAGGCGCTGCGCGCCCGCGAGGAACTCGCGAAGTTCGCCGATTCGCTGCCGGACCGGATCGCGGAGTTCGACGATCCGCAGGTGAAGAAGATGGTGCTGCTGCTCGATGCCCTGCGCAAGAAGCAGCCGGAAGCCGTGCCCTTTGCGTTGACGCTCGTCGCCAAGCGCCTGAAGGAGCCGTGGCAGGTGATGCGGCTGGCGACGAAGGCGGCGCGCTCGAAGAACATTGCCGACGTCATCGCGGCACCCTACGCGATGACCGTGCCGATGGTGCTCGACCAGTTGGAGGACAAGCGGCTCGCGCTCCGGATCGCGTTGAAGAACAACCGCGTCGTGACCGCCAAGGAAATCCTGACCAGCATCTACGACATCGAATATGCGATCCAGGTCCGCATCGATCGCATCGAGGACTCGGACTGGGGTACGCGCCTGAGCACCATCATGGCCAATACCGACAGAATGGTGCAGGCCGAGGTCAAGCGCTTCCCCGAAGAGGTCGGACACGTGCTCGGCTCGAACAGGCTGCGCAGCCATCGCTCGTTCGGCGGCCGCCTCACCTATTTCGCCTGGAAGGGCCGCGACGCGATCAAGACGGTGCTGCGGTCTGCAACCGGTTGACGGCGGCGCGTCGAGACGGCCTTCCGGCCATCCTATCCCTGGGCCATGCGTTCGCGCGCCGACTTGAAGCCCGCCACGAAGCGCGCCAGCGTGTCCGAGGTCTTGCCGCGCGGCAGCATCACTTCGATCAGCGAGAAGCGTCCGCGCCGATGCACTGCGCGCTCCAGCGCGGCGACGAGCTCGCTGCGGGTGGCGACGCGCTCGCCGGTGCCGCCGATGGAATTGGCGATGTCGGCATAGTGCCAGTCGTCGAGATCGTTGAACCGCGATTCCGGCTGGAACACACGCAGCATCTCCCAGCTGCAATTGTTGAACAGCACGACGATCGGATCGAGCCCGTAGCGGCGGCAGTTGCCGAGCTCCCATCCGGTCATCTGGAACGCGCCGTCGCCGACCAGGATCAGCGGACGAAGTCCGGTCGCGGCCACGCCGATGCCCGCCGGCACGCCGAAGCCCATCCCCGCGTAGTAGCCCGGCGCGGCCAGCGCGGTATTGTCGATCTCCATCGCGGTGAACAGGCAATCGCCGATATCGGAGGTCATCGGCATCCGGCCGTGGCGGTCGAACATGTCGTTGACCGCGGTCGCGATGTCCGAAGGCGCAATCGGCGCGCCATCGGCAGCGAGGCCGCGCGGATAGGCCGAGCGCTGCCGCGGCAGGCCGGGAGCTGCGGCCCGGGGTGCCGCGCGCTCGTCGAGCGCATCGATCAGATCGCCGAGCGGCATGTCGCGATAGGCGTGATGACCGATCTGCACCTCACGGCTGGCGGCCAGGATCATGCGGCGCGGGTCTGGCGCCCGGTTCGACAACGCGAAATTGGTATCCGACAGGATGACGCCCAGCATCAGCACGAGATCGGCATTCTCGACCAGCTCCGTGATCGCCGGATTGCCCGCGGCGCCGAGATAGGTGCCGGCGACGACATCGTCGGCCCTGTCGAGCAGGCCGCGGCCCATGAAGGTCGTCACCAGCGGGAGACCCAGCTTGCGCGCCAGCGCGGCGATCCTGTCCTCGACACCGTAGCGGCGGATTTCGACGTCGACGACGATCACGGGACGCTCTGCCTGCGCGATGCGGGCGAGGATCTCCTCGACGCATTCGTCGAGCGCCTCGCGGCTGGCCCGCCGCGGCGGCAGCGGCACCACCGGCTCGACCTCGGCATCGACCATGTCGCGCGGAAATTCGAGATACACCGGCAGCGACATCTCCTTCGCGCTGCGCAGCACGCGCGCAATCTGGGCCGGGGCGGTGGCCGGATCGCTCAGCACCGCCTGATCGCAGGTGATCTCCTTGAACACCGCGAGCTGCGTGTCGACGGTGCGGGCCTGGTGGTGCAGCAGAAAGCCGGAGACGCGCTCACGCGCGCCGGGCGCGCCCGCGATCACCACGACGGGCGAGCGTTCGGCATAGGCGCCGGCGACCGCGTTCACGACGTTGAAGGCGCCGGCGCCGTAGGTGACGACGGCGACGCCGAGGCCGCCATGATAGCGCGCGGCCGCATCCGCGGCGAAGCCGACCGCCGGCTCATGGCTCAGCGTGACGCTCGGCAGGATGTTGCTCTCCTCGATGACCTTGAACAGCGGCAGCACGAAGTCGCCGGGAATGCCGAAGATCTCGCGGGCGCCATGGTCCTTCAGGGCGGCGAGCAGCGCATGGGCAAGAGCAGGCATCCGGATCCCCTGAGCGTGGCGTAAGGTTCAGCCGGTGCTACACGATGAGGGGCGGACTGCCAACCGGCGGCCGTTCGATCTGCGAGCCGCGCCGTCTGGATCGCCCCGTCCAAACATCATGCTCGAGCGGCAAGGCCGGAGCTCACCCGCGCCACATCAGTTTGCCGTCAGCACCAGGGCGTGGGCGGATGGTGCGCCGCCATGCGGGACGGCCAGCGTAACCGTGAACAGGATGGCGACGACCATGATCATGCAGAGCTTCATCATGACCGTCCTGCGATCGGTGATCGGCAGGAACAGGAAGAACAGCAGCATCGCCGCCAGCGCGAGTTCGAAAACGTAAGACATGGATGACCTCCTCCGTTGCCAGGAGGATGGCGCATGCCGGAAGCCCAGACTGTGCGTGCCGTCACACCGGTCCCATAGACCACGCGAGCGAGTATCCCGGCCGCCGCAGCGGGACCATGCAACCCAATCGATTGCCACCTCTCAGCCGTCGAACAGCGCGGCCTCGGTGAAGGCGAGATCGCCGAGATGCGGCGGATGCGGACCTTTGGCATATTTGCGTCCGCGCTTGTCCGAGTACCAGCCGGCCAGCCCTGCGATGGGCCCATTGGCATCGAGCCGCACCAGCAGGCCGCCGCGCCGCAGCAGCAGCCAGCCGATTTTGCCGGCCAGCCGCACGAGGTCAGCGACATCCCGGCAATACAGCAGGCGATACACCGGCAGCGCATTCATCACCCGGTGCTTCTGAAACACGAACGGATACGCCGCATCGGCCTCGCGCGCGACGAGACCAAGACACCCCCATTGCGCATGCTGCCGCAACAGATCCGCCTCATCGGGAGAGAGCCCGTGCACATCGTCCTCGGAGAATTCTTCGATACGGACATCCGAGCGCGGTCGCGACAGGGCCAGCGCGGCGTAGACCTGTCCCTTGCAGTAGACCGAAAAGCCCTGCGCCTCGACCTGTGGCCAAGTGTGCGGGGCCGGCGTGATGTTGAAATAGGTCACCGTCTTGTCGCGCGTCGCCGCGCGCACCAGCATCGAGCTGAAGGCACGGAACGCCGGCTCGACATACCAGCTCGAGACATTGGCCCTGACGATCGGCTCACCGCCGATGTGGAGCTCGGAGAACAGCAGCAGGATCACGCCGACAGGCACCCCGGCTTGGTCGAGACAATAGCCGAATGCCGGATAGCCGGCCGGCCGCGGGCGCGCCGCGTGGCGTTCGAGTCCGCGCAACCAATAGGCCTCGCTGCGAAAGGCGAATCCGCGCGTCAGCAGTGCGGCGACCGCCGGCAGATCCGCCGCGCCGATCTCTCGGATGCGAACGCCGGTCACGGCCTGCGCGGGAGCCGGCCTGTCATTTGCAATCTCAGCCTTTTTGATTGGCTGCATTCCAGCATCACCCGAGAGAGATCCGGCGCGCCACCCATGGCGCGGCGGGATCGTCATGACGGCAATTATCGTAAAAAGCCTTGGCGGCAGTGAACCACGTCGTGCTGGCCTTACTTTTCAGTTAATGGAACATGCGAGCCACACCCGACAGGCTTCGATCAGCGCCGACATGATCTTCGCGATCCGAGCCGCCGCTCACGACCGCGGCACGCGAAACATGTAGGTTTCATCGGCATTGAGGCCGTCGACGAAGAAACGTCCGGGCTTTGCCTCGATCCGGCGCCGCAGCCCATCCCAGCCCCAGACCTCGAGGCTGCGCGTCCCTGCGGGCAGCTCGAGCTCGACCGCGCGGCCCGGCCGCTCGGTCCAGCCGGCAATGTTCTGCCACACGATCAAATCGGCATCCGATCCGCGCAGCGTGTACAGCGCCAGCCGCCGGTCGATGGACACGATCCTCATGTGACCGGCGAGCTGCAGCACCGTCTTCACCACGAGGCTGCGCGCCTCCGGGGTCCAGGGATCCTTGCCCGTCGCCATCGCATAGGCCAGGCCGTCGACATCGGGTGTGTCGCCGAGATTCCAAGGAAACGCCAGCATGGACACCGGCATGCTGCCATCCTTGCCAACCACCGCAAGCTGGTCCCAGATCGCATTGAGAAACAATCTGGCCGCGTCCGTATCGCTGTCCCACGCGCCGGCGCGCGCGACGTTGAACTCGGTTGCGTAGAAGTTGATGTCGCGGCTCAGCCCCATCGCCTGCTTGATACGGTCGAAGCAGGTCTGCACCGAGAACTCGCGGCCGCGGGTCATCGGATACCATCTATCATTGTAGTAGGTATGCAGGTCGATGCCGTCGAGACGGCCGTCCTCGAGCAGATCGGCGATCGCCGGACCGTAGCCGCGCAACGTCGCATCGCCATGCGAGTTGCAGGTGGCAAAGCCGCCGGGAACGACCCGCAGCTTGGGGTCGACGCTGTGAACACCGTCGGCAAGCCCGGCCAGCGCGTCGTGATAGTCCTGGCGCGGGATCGTGGCCTGCACATCGGGCTCGTTGATGGCGGTGAAGACGGTAGCACCCCAATCGGGAATACCGTTTTCGCGGCCCCATTCGCCGCCGGGGCGGAAACGTCTCGCCATCGCCTGCCCAGCCGCGAACCAGTCCTGATAGGACCCGATCGGCTGCGGCGGAGTCAGGCTCTGATAGCTGCCTTCATACTCCAGCAGGATCAGCGGCATGATACCGTTCTTGTGCGCCTCCAGCATCGCGGCATCGAAATCGTGCGGCGTCGGTACCCGCGCCAACGTCCGCCAGCCGTAGGAATCCATTCGGCCCATCCTGGCACCGACACCGTGCAGTGCCTGATAGATCTGCGCGCTCTTGCCGGCCAGATGCGTGACCAAATTGCCGCCGCCGATGCGCTCGTCGATCCGCAGCGCCGAGGCGTTCGTTTCGATGGCGTGGACAGCGCTCGGCCATGGCGACGTGACAAACGTTAACAGGGCTGTGCTAATGACCAGCAGATTGGAACGAAGTCGCAATGTCTGATCCCTTAGATTTCCGCTATGACGTTTGAGATCGTCCAGGTCGTTCAAGAGATAAGCAATGCCGGCGGCGTGGAAACAGTCGCTATCGAGCTGGCGCGCGTTTTCGGCCGGAATGGTTTATCGAACATCGTGCTCGCGAGCACCGTCGCGGACAATCTCGAACACACGATCAGAGTCGAGCGCGTTGCGCCATGGCTGGCGCGGATTCCGACTCG
This sequence comes from Bradyrhizobium sp. HKCCYLRH3097, assembly GCF_051167875.1. Classification (NCBI taxonomy): domain Bacteria; kingdom Pseudomonadati; phylum Pseudomonadota; class Alphaproteobacteria; order Hyphomicrobiales; family Nitrobacteraceae; genus Bradyrhizobium; species Bradyrhizobium sp. HKCCYLRH3097. Next base: position 61,851 of record NZ_JBNPTX010000019.1, on the reverse strand, counting down.
CGGACTGTTCCGGCACATCGGCCGCGCCATTGTCGTGCCGCTGTTCACGCTGGCCGCGACACGGGCGCTGGCGCGTCACCCCGACGCCGTCGTCATCAGCCACGGCGACAGCCTCAAGGGTGACGTGCTGATCGTGCATGCCGTCAATGCGCAGAGCCTCGCCGAGAAACGCGCCGCCGGCAGCTGGCGCTGGATGCTCAACCCTATGCATCTGTGGGTCGCGCTGCGCGACCGGTTCATGATCGGAGGCCTGCGGTATCGGGCGTTCGTGGCGGTGTCCTCCCGCGTCACCGCGGAGCTGCAGCGCTTCTTCCGCGTGCCGGCCGCCCGCATCCACGTCATCTCCAACGGCATCGATCTCGCGCGCTTCAAGCGCGACGCCGTCGGCGGCCAGGCGATCCGGCGTGAGTTCGGCATCCCGGATAATGCGCGCCTGCTGCTGTTCGTCGGCCACGAATTCAACCGCAAGGGACTGGCGCATGCGATCGGCGCGCTCGATCGGCTCGGCAACGACGTCTGGCTGCTGGTCGTCGGCTCGGATAATCCCGCGCCCTACCGCAGACTGACGCGCAACGCCCAGCAACGACTGATCTTCGCCGGCCCACGCTCGGACCTGCCGGCGCTGTACTCGGCGGCCGATGCCTTCGTGCTCCCCACGAGCTACGAGACCTTCTCGCTGGTCTGCATGGAGGCCATGGCCTGCGGGGTGCCGGTGTTCGCAACGCCGGTCGGCGGCATCGAGGACTATCTGCGCGACGGCGTCAACGGCTTCCGCATTTCAGCAGACGCCGACGACATCGCGGCCAAGCTCGCGGCCGTCTTCGCCGACCCCGCACTGATGCGCCGGCTGCAGGACGGCGCCCAGGCCACCGCGCAGATCTATGGCTGGGACCAGATCGGGCTGCAATACATCGAACTGCTCAAGCAGATCGATGCCGCCAAGCGCCAGTCCGGCCGCGCAGCGATGGCGCTGCCGGTGAAGGCCTAGCTAATTCGTCTGCAGCCGCTGTGGACGGGCGAGGCCGGATGCGGTTCTCGACTGATGCGCCGCACGGCATGCCGTTTCAATCGCCGCTGCGACCGCATCATAGGTGAAGCGCCGGAGCACGTTCGCGCGGGCCGCCTCACTGCGAACAGCAAGCTCCGCCCGCTGGCCGCTGAGCTCATCGATGAGCCGACACAGGCTGCCGGGATCCTGCTCCGGCACGATCCAGCCGCCGTCGCCGACGACATCCGGAATCGCTCCGCAGGTCGATCCGATCACCGGGATGGCGCAGGCCTGGGCCTCGATGATCACCCGGCCGAACTGCTCGCGCACCGCGTCCGTGGTTCGCGTCAGCAGCAGCAATGCGTCCAGGCGGCGCAGAAAAGCCGCGACTGCAGCGGATGAAGCCCAGCCCTGGATGGTGACGCGCCCGCCCAAACCAAGTTCGGCCACGCGCCGGCGCAGATGCGGCTCGTGCGGACCTTCACCCATGATGCTCAGCGTCGCCGCCGACTTGCTGCGCGCGAGCGCTTCGAGCGCATCGTCGAGTCCCTTCTCGACCACCAGCCGGCCGACATAGCCGAGCCGCAGCGGCGAGCCGGCCGTCGCATTCGATCGATCATCCGCCGGCATGAAGGTCGCGAGATCGACACCATAGCCGATCGGCGTCACCGGACCCGTGTAGCCGCACGCCCTCACGACCTCAGTCGCATCGGGACTGCGCGACAGGATGTGGGCGGTGCGGCCGAGGACGAATTTGCGGATCGCCTCGAATGGTGGCGGCAGCCGTTTCAGGATGTTCTGGTCGACCTCGAGCACGAGCGCCGCACGGCCGCGCAGCATCTGCGCCTGCAGCGCGACGATGCTCCAGGGCTCCTCCCAAAGGTGAATCACGTCGGGATCGAGCTCGCGCAGCAGGCGGCGCAGCGCCGGATAGAAGTGCAGGTACCATTTCATCGGACCCGCGTCCGGGAGTCGGATCGGGAGCCGATGGATGGGAAAGGCTTCGTTGGAGTGAGCCGCGGTGATGGTGCGGCCGAATTCCTTCCACACCTCGGGCGTCACGAGATGCAGATCGACGTCGGGCCGGGACGCGAGATGGCGGTAGCGCAGCCGGCCGGCCTCGCTGCTGGTGGCCGGATGCGCAATCGAGACGATTCGCAAGCGCCCCCTGCTAGACACGGCCCATCACCTTCGCTGCAGTCCCGCTGAAGCCCGTGAGATGCAGCTCCATCGCCGCAAGCGTACGATGCGCGCCATTCATGGTGTTGCGCGGAATCGAGAACGCATCCTGCCCTGCTTTGACAAGGCCCTTGCGCGTGGTCGCGGCACTGGCGAATCCGGCCTGCCGCGCCAGCGCAAAGTCCCGCGGTCCGCAATCGGCGGCGCGCCCGTAAGGAAACGCGAAGTGCCGGACGTCGATGCCGAGCCGCTCGTTCAATCGCAGCCGCGCGCCGGCCAGCTCGCAAAGGGCGTCTTCGGAAGACAGCGACGAGATGCGCGCATGCGAGACGGTGTGGGCTCCGATCTCGATGAGCGGATCCCCCGCCAGCACTTCCAGAATCTCCCAGGAGATCGCATGTTTCCAATGCATCGCCTCGATGTCGATGGCGTTGGCGGCACAGAACGCGGCGTAACGATCCGCCGCCTGCGGGCCATCCCAGCGCGAGGCGATCTGCGCGAACACCGCGCGGCGCTGCTCGGCGCTCGACAGCGCGATCCGCTCATCGTCGACCCTGACATGGTCCCTGTGCAGCAGCGCATCCTCCAAGCCAGCGGCCCACAGCGGCAACGTGCCGTCGGGAATGCCAGTCGTCACGAACAGCGTCACCGGCACCTTGTGCCTGCGGAACACCGGCACAAGCAGATCGAACGTATCGCGGTAGCAGTCGTCGATCGAGAAGTTGGCGTAGCGGCCGGACGGCTCGGCGCTTGCCGTCCGGCGCAGCGCCTCGCTGATCGTCACGACATCCCAACCCTGGTCGAGGACATAGCCGAGGAAGCGATCGAGAAAGTCGGCATCGACGTAGAAGTCGCGATTGGGCAGACGCTCCCACTGCTCTGCCGGCGCGGCGCGATGGAACGTCAAACAGCAGCCGCGCGGGCCGAGCACACGATCGACCGCCTTGGCGACGGGAAGGACGAAGGCGCCGGATGCCATCATCGCCTTGGCGGCAGCGAGGGCCAGCAGGGTCAACTCAGCTCTCCCTTCATCCTGAACGTACGACGAACATGACGGAGCGCCGTGCCCACCGCGGCCGGCAGCAGGATGCCGATCGCGAAGGCCAAGCAGAGCAGATAGGCCAATCCGCCGGTGAACAGGCGCGGCAGCAGGCCCGGCACGGAGGTCTGAATCATCAGGCCGAGCACGACCATCAATGCGGTCGGCAGCAGGGCCAGGCCGATCACGAGCAGGAGCTTTCGCGCATCACCGAGCACGAACACCACGCCCGACAGCAGCACGAGGCTGCGGATCGCTTCGCCGATGCCGAGCAACTGCATGCCGGCCGCCGGCGACGGATCGAACAGCGGCATCAGCAGGTTGAAGCCCATGTTGGCGAGATAGGCCGAGACGATGATGACCGCAGCGACGCCGTTGCGCCCCGCGCCATTGAGCAGACGGATCAGGATCCAGCCGAGGGTCGCGGCCCAGACGCCGCAGGCGATGCCCTTGAGCGCATGCGAGGTCAGCAGCAGGGCCTCGTCGCCGAACGCGCCGCGGAAATAGATCAGGCGGACGATGTCGGTCGAGAAGACCAGCAGGAACGCCGAGGCCGGCAAGATCAGCGCGAGCAGCGGCCGCAGCAGCGCCTCGGTCTGCGCACGTGGATCGCGTGGGGCATGCTGCGACAGCACCGCCATGCCGAGCGGCTGGCTGATCAGCAGCAGCGCGCTCTCGGTCAGCGAGCGCGCGTAGTCCAGCGACGCGACGGCGCCGGTCGTCAGCCGCGATGCCGTGAAGCGCTCGATCCAGACATTGCCCTGCTCGGCCAACGGCAACGCCAGCAGGACGCGCAGCCGGCGGAAGAATTCGATACCCTTGTCGATCACCATGCCGGCGGTCAGGCCGGAGACGCTCAGCGCGCCCTCGCGCCACAGCGTGAACAGACCCCAGGCGGCGAGGCCATTGAAGGCGGCGGTGAAGGCGCAGGCGAGCATGTAGGCGTCGCCGGTCAGCACCAGCAGGCCGATGCCGCCGATCACCGCGACGTTGAGCAGGCTGGCACGGACATTGGTCAGCCGCGTGCGGCCGAGCGCGATCTCGCCGGCGGCAAGCACATTGAGCACCGCCGACGCCGGCATGCCGAACGCCATCATGCGCACGAAGTGCAAGGTCAGCTCGCGCCCCTCCGCCGAGAAGCCGCCGACGACGGCGTTCACCCAGAGCTCACCGAGCAGCAGGATGATCGCGGTCACCAGGCTCGAGACGACGGCAATGACGATCGTCAGCGCACCGAGGCTGCGCGCGGCATCCGGCCGCTGCAGCGCCTCGCGATGCATCGGGATCATGATCGCCGGCACGCTCTCGTTCTGCAGGAACGCAAGCGGGATGAGCACGGCCGCCATGGCGGCCCGGAATCCGTCGGCGATGAGCGAGGCGCCGAGCACATGCGCCATCAACACCTCGCGGCCGAAGCCGAGCATCTTGCTCGCCAGCGCGCCGCTGATCAGCAGCGCACTGAAGCGCTTGAGCGAAGGACCGGAGGCGCTCATGCGGCATCCTCCGACACGGCCGGCGGCCCTTTCCATCGCGCAGGGACTTGTCCGTCCTCGAGCGGTTTCGACCACGACGGCACCGGCGCGAGAATGGCGAACGGCGGGCCGCAATCCACGACGAGATCGACCATGCGCCGCTCGGAGGACGGGGCAGGTGTGACGATCGTGCTCACACCGCCGCTCCCGCACCGACATTGCGGATCAGCAGCCCGATCGAGTCCAGCATGCGTGTCAGGCTGTAATGGGTGCGCGCGCGGCGCGACGCGTAGTCGAGCTGGGGCGCGAGGATCTCGGGTTCAGCCAGCACTGCGTCCAAAGCCTCGGACAGCGCACGCGCGTCGCCAGGCGGCACGAGCAGACCGGCCCGGCCATGTTCGAGGATGTCCGGCGCAGCGCCGGCGTCAGTGGCAATCACCGGCACGCCGGCGAGCATCGCTTCGACCAGGGTGCGGCCGAACGGCTCGGGATCGATCGACGGATGCACCATCGCGTCCACCGCCTGCATCAGCAGCGGCACGTCGCTGCGATGCCCAAGGAAGTGAACGCGATCGCCGAGGCAAAGCTTCGCGACCAGCCGTCTCAGCTCAGCCGCGTAGTCCTGCTCGCCGAACAACGCGTCGCCAACGATGATACCGTGCACGTCCGGCAATTCGGCCAGCGCCTCGATCAGGATATGCTGCCCCTTCCACCGCGCGAGCCGGCTGAATACGCCGACCAGCGGTCCCGACGGCAGGCCGAGCCGCCGCCTCAGCTCCTCGCGCGACGCGGGCACGGGTTCGACGGCGAGACCATTGGGCACGACCTCGACGAGAGAGCGTCGACCTCCGGCCTCGATGAAGGCGGCTGCGGCAGCTTCGGAGGGGACGACGACCTTCGCCGCGAAGCGGTTGGCGAGGAATATCTGCATGCGACGCTGCAGCGCGCCGAAATGAGCCGGGCTGATGATGTCGTGCAGATGCCAGATCAACGGCCGCCGTGCCGCGATGTTGGCGATGGCCGACAGGACAAAGGCCTTCTGCGAATTGGCATAGAGGACGTCATGCTTGCGTGCGACATGCGCGAGTTCCGCGGTGATCGCCGCGAGTCTGCCGAACAGCGGCAGCGCCTCGAGCCACGAACTGTCGCGTCTGAACTGCCCCAGGCCGCGGCCCCAGCGCGACGTGACGACCGACATCCCGCGCTCAGCCAGCACCTGGCCGAGCGGGCCCGGCTCGAACAGGAACACCGATGACTCCTTGCGGCCCTGGACGACATCGAGCAGGATCAGCTCGGCGCCGCCGATCTGCCCGGTGTGATCGACGAACAGGACACGCTCGGTCGACATCACCCGGCTCCGGCGTAGGCTGCCACGGGCGCGGTCTGGGCCACAGGCGCGCTGCGGTGCTCGACGTCGGTCATGGTGACGACGATGCCGACATCGCGGGCTCCGAGTGTCCTGCTCCTGTTCACCGTCGCGACCGCCGGCTCGATCAACGACCGGTCACTGCGCACGCAGACGATCGCCCAGTCCGTACCGGCAAGGAAGTCGTTCCGTTGCGACGGCAATGGTGTGTCGACGATCACGGCATCATAGCCATCGAGACCGGTGAGGAGACGGTCGAGGCTGATCGCGTCGAGAATGTCGCCGACCGGACCGGTCGCCTCACCAACCGGCAGCACGTCGAGCGAGGGATGCGCGGTGGGCAGAACCATGTCCCGGAGCGGCGTCCCGCGCTCGAGCGCGCCGAGCCATCCGGGGCTTGCCGGCAGCGCCATGATCTCTGCAAAGGCGGGATGCGAGACGTCGCACTCGACGACCAGCACGCGCCAGCCTGCGGCCGCGAGGTGCTCTGCCAGCGCACAGGTCGTGGTCGTCTTGCCATCTGCTGCATCGGGAGAGGTCACGACGATGCGCTGCGATCGGGCGGACCGCTTCAAACCGAGTTCGTGGACGAGATCATGCAGCGTGTGCTGAAAATCAGTGTCCTCGGAGGCGAGGCGCAAGACGCGCGGGATCGCCAGCGGTTGGTGGCCTTGCAGGATCGCGCCGAGCGCCGACATCTCACGCAGGCTCTTCAGGCGCGGCAGGCAGGCCAGGATCGAAACGTCGGCGACGCTCGGGAGATGGGACCTTCGTTCGGGCGCTGCCGGTGGCGTCGCCGCTTGCGGTGCGGTCACACGCTCGGCCAATTCAGGGACGATGGCCGGAGCTTCGTCGACAGCGGGCGCCTCGACCTGCTCGGCCGGCGCTTCGGGAGTGACGCGCAAGGGCGGGCTGATCAGGCGCGCGCCGAGCTTGTCGGCGAGCAGCGCAGCGCCGACACCGAAGATCAACGCGAGCGTCATGCCGGCGGCGAGGAACGGGATCTTCTTCGGGAAGAACGGCTTGCTCGGCAGCTCGGCGAGGCTGACGAGACGCGTGCTGCCGCGCAGGACGCGCCGTTCGGTCTCGAGCTCGCTCGCCTTCTTGTAGAGCTCGGCATATTGCTGCCGCTTGATCTCGGTGTCGCGCACCATGCTCTCGATGGAGGCCTCGTCCAGCGTGGCCGAGCCGGCCTCCGCCTTCGCCGTCTCCATCTGCTTCTTCAGCGAGTTCACCAGCGCGGTGTTGGCATCGTACGTCTTCTGCGCGCTCGCCGCGATGCTCTGCATCTCGGCGATCAGCCGCTGCTGGATGATCGCCTGCTCGCGCGTCAGCGCCAGGATCGAGGGGTGCTTCGGCCCGAGCACACCGGCCGCACTGGCAAGCTGCGCGCTCACGGTCGTCAGTTGCTGCTTGAGGTCGGCGATGGTGCGGCTCTGCAGCACCGACGGGGCGTCGGTCGGCCCGCGCTCCTGCTCCGACTTGATCTCCTGCAGCCGCGCCGCGGCGTCGGCGCGCGCGGCCTCCGCCTGCGACAGCTGCTGGCCGATGCTGGTCAGCCGCTCCGAGGAAATCGGCGCATTGGCGCCACGCATCAGGCCCTTGGTGCGCCGGAACTTCTGGATCTTGTCGTCGGCCTCGCGCAGTTGCTGGTCGAGCTGCTTCAATTCCTTCCAGAGCCAGGAGCTCGCGACCTCGCGGCTGTTGGCGCCTTCGGTGCGCTGGTCCTCGAGAAAGGTCTGCGTCAACGCGTTGGCGAGCGTCTTCGCAACCTCGGGACTGCTCGACTGATAGGAGATGTTGATGACGCGCGAACGGCCGGCCGAGGCGATGCTGAAGCGGCCGTCGACATGATCGATGAACGCGCCCGGATCGGTCTTGAGGCGCTGGCACGCATCGGCCGAACCCATGAGACGGCCGCGCTCGCATTCGCCGACCACGGCGTCGACCACGCCGGGCGACGACATGATCTGACGCAGCAGGCGCGGCGAGCGGATCACCAGGAGCTGGCTTTCCATGTCGGCGGGATCGCCGATCTTCTGCGCCCACGCCGCCGAGGTGTTGGCACCCGGCTCCTGCTCGGCGATGATCACGGAAGCGGTGGCGAGATAGCGCACCGGCAGTAGCACGAGCGCGGCCACGGCAAGCGCGAGAACGGCGCCAGCCACGATGGCGAACACGCCGCGGCGGCGCCAGATCCGGGCGACGGCGTCAATGCCGGACAAGGCCTCGCCGAGAGCCGCCTGCCTCATGATCTGCACCCGTACCACATCCAATATTACGCAATCAGCCGCGTCGCGCGGCCCTGATGTCCCGCACGGAAACTGTCGATCTCCTCGTTGACCGCCGCGACGAACTGGCTGCGGAAACGCTCGGCCGAGAAGAAGCCGGCGCGCTGGCGGCAGTCGAGCCGCGAGATCGATTTCTCCTTGGCCACGAACGATCGCACGCAGGCCGCGATCGCCTCGGGCTCGGGCGAGCCGAAGAACATGCCGGTCGGCCGCGGCCCCGTGGTGAGGATCGACTCGCGTGCACCGCCGCGGCCGAGCGCCAGCACCGGCGCGCCTTCGGACTGCGCCTCGACCGGGATGATGCCGAAATCCTCTTCCGCCGCGAACACGAAGGCGCGGGCGGTGGTCATGAGGTCACGCAGCTGCTTGTCGGGCACGAACCCGGCGAACTTGACGTTCGGCCCCGCGATCGACTTCAGCCGCGCGGCTTCCGGACCGTCACCGGCCACGACCAGCTCGAGGTCCGGCATGATGTTGAAGGCGCGCACGATCGGCTCGATGCGCTTGTAGGGCACGAGCCGGCTCGCGGCGAGGAAGTGGTTGCCGACCGGCAGGATCGCATCGCGCTGCGCGATGGTCACCGGCGGATAGATCACCTTGGCATCGCGGCCGTATATCTTCTTGATGCGGCGAGCGACGAACTGCGAATTGGTGAAGATGGCGTCGGGACCGTGCGCGGTGCGCGCATCCCAGATCCGCATCTTGTGCAACAAGGCGCGAGCGATCAGGCCCTTGACGCCGGTGGCGTAGCCGCTCTCCTGCAGATACTGGTGCTGCAGATCCCAGGCATAGCGCATCGGCGAATGCACATAGGCGATGTGCAGCTGCTCCGGCCCGGTCAGAACGCCCTTCGCCACCGCGCAGCTCGAGGAGATCACCAGGTCGTAGCTCGACAGATCGAGCTGCTCGATCGCGAGCGGCATCAGCGGCAGATAGGAGCGGTGATACTTCCGCAACAGCGGCATCTTCTGCAGGAAGCTGGTGTGCGACGTCTCGAATCCCAGCTTGGCGCGGTCCTCGGGACGCAGCAGGTCGAACAGCGTGAAGACGTCGGCGCCGGGATAGCAGCGCAGGATCTCCTGAAGGACCTTCTCGGCGCCGCCAAGAACGTAAAGCCAATCGTGGACGATCGCGACGCGCACCGCACTCTCCCAATTCCCGGGGTATTTAATAAAACCCTTAAGGGAGGCGTTCACGCGCACAAACCCAATCCTAAACTTCTAGTTAATCGCCCTTGTCGTCCGACCCGTCGAATCCGCTGCTATCAGGTAAGGATCGATTAAGGATATGCCAGCCGCATTGCGTCTCATGCCGTGACATGGTGTGCCGGACCAGAACGCGAAACGAGGCCATGGTCCCGCTTCGGCACACTGCGGCACCATAGGCCGCCTTGCTTAACAGGCCCTTGCTGATCGCAACGCCTGCGCGAATGCAGCCATGCATGGCGACGGCCGCGACGACGCGCCGCGGCCTGATCGTTAGCGCATTCCGCCGCACGCGAACGTGATCGCGCGCCGCCTCAGCCGGCGATGGCGAGCTGCTCGATCGCGTATCCGTGGCGGATGGCGCGGTTCAGCACGGGATCGACCAGCTCGAACTCGAAGCGGTCGGCTGGGCGGATGCCGCCCCTGGCGGCAAAGGTGCCGCCGAACATCGCGGTGCCCTCGGGCAGGCCGGCCTCGCCGTAGCGGCGCGCGATCAGGTCGAAAGGCGCCAGCATGCCGCTCAGCGCACCCTCCTGGTACAGCACGCGCTCGCCACTGATCGTCGCATAGGCGCGCAGCATCAGCTGGTCCCAATGCGCGGCGACGTCGTCGACCAGCCACAGCTCGGGCGCCACCGGCTTGTCGCACATCTGCTTGGACACGGTGATGTTGTAGGTCTCGACCTTGCGGTCGGTATGATCGGAGCCGACGCCGACGAACAGCCTTCCGCCCGCTTGCACCAGCACGAACTCGACCTCGCCGGAGGAGTCGCCGCCGCTGACCTCGATGCTGCCGGATGTCGTCAGGCGGCTGGCCGCGACCTCGTAATAGATCGGCGTCGTCGCGGGCCTGGCAATGCCGAGCTCTTCCAGTTCGGCGATGTGCTTGTCGCGGGCGACCGGATCGCGCCCGGTCCAGCCGGCGATGACGAGGCGGCTCAGCGTGATCCGATGCCGCGTCGCCGCACCATCCGCGTGAACCAGGAAATCGATCGTCGCACCGCTCATCGTCTCATTGCCTCTTGCTGACCAGCCCGCCGCTTAGCCGTCCGGCCGCTCGCTGGCAAGGCGCCCAGCCGTTCACTCCTGCTCGGCTTTCTCCGCCTCGTGATCCTCCTTCAGGTGCCGCTTGCGGATCTGGTGGGTCGTGAACCAGATCAGCGCGATCGCGACCGGCACGAAGGCGGCGGTAGCCAGCGTCGGCTCGACCGGCAGGCCGGTGTCATGCGCGCCCTTGGCGAGATAGCCGAACAGGCTGACGACGTAATAGCCGATCGCGGCCACCGACAGCCCCTCGACCGTGCTCTGCAGGCGCAGCTGCAGCTTGGTGCGCTCGTTCATCGAGCGCAGGAGATCGCGGTTCTGCTGCTCCAGCTCGACATTGACGCGGGTGCGCAGCAGGTCGGCGGCGCGCGCCAGCTTGAGCGACAGGTTCGACTGCCGTCCCTCCAGCGCGTTGCAGGTGCGCATCGCCGGCGCGGTGCGCCGCGCCAGGAACGACGACCAGCTCGAATACGGCGCGACCGGCTCGCCCTCGATCACCGCCAGGCGGGCCTGCACCAGGTCGTAATAGGCGCGGCTGGCGCCGAACCGGAACAGGCTGCCGGTGGCGCCGCGCTCCAGCAGCGCTTCGAGCTCGGTCAGCTCGCGCAGCAGGTGGTTGTTGAGCTTGAACGACTGCGCGCCTTGCATCTCCGCGAGCACCTCGACCAGCCGCCGCTCGATGCGGTCGACGTCCGGCGCCAGCGCCAACGCAGCCGGCAGGCCGAGCAGCGCCAAAGTGCGGTAGGTCTCCAGCTCCAGCACGCGCTGCACCAGCGCCCCGAGCCGCTCCGGCGTCGGACCGTCGGCGCAGACCAGGATGCGGGTGAAGCCGTCGTCGTCGAGACGGAAGTCGGAGGCGACCGCGCCGGCGCTGCCCTTGATCGTCACGATGGCGAGGCTGCTCTTGTCGAAGATCTCCTCCGCGCGCGCCACCGGATCGGCCGCGTTCTCGACCTCGAGCTTGACCGCGACCAAGAGCTCGCCGGCCTGCGGCAGCGCCGCGATCAGCGCCTGCAGCTCGGGCGCGATGGCGCCGAAGCGGCGCGGTCCGGCGCCGGCCGGCGGGCTCCAGATCCAGGTCAGCGTGGCGAATTCCGAATGCTGCTCGAAGCGCAGCCTGACCGGGCCGAGATCGACCTGGTGATGCTTGACGCCCGGCTCCGGCGGCGGCGCACCGCGCTGCGCGCAGAACGCGGCGAGGCTAGCGCGGTCGACCGCCGGACTGTCGCCCTTGGCCATGAAGGCGAAGCGGATCACCAGCACCGGCTGCGTCAGCGGCGTGAACGGCCGCGCATGCACCTCGTTCAGCACGCTCTCGCGCAGGGCATGCGGCGTGAAGGCGGACTTGTCGAGCGACGTCATCGGGAGAGTCCGCGCGTGAGAGCGACACCTGACGCAGACGATCGCGCTGCGCCTGAATTGATCACCCCCGTCATGCCGTGCATCCCCCTGACTTCCATTGTCGTCCGGCCGGCCAACGCGCCGGCAGCGTGTGACACCAGTGTAGCGCAATTCGATGACGGCGCCACGGCTGCGGCGACATTGTGCGCGCTGGCGGCTCTCTCAGCGCCACGGCAAGTCGATCATGATGCACGCAGACACACCAACACCTCCCGCGGCGCGATCGCGCCCGAGATTGCTCTCATCAAAACCCTCCGGAAATGCCGAGGGCGCAGGGAAGGCCGGACCTCGACTGAGGCCCGTGGCCCCCGTGCGGAAAAATTGCACGGGGCAGGAACCACAGGTTCAGCCGGACAGACCCGGCCCTCCCTGCGCGATGGGTTTAACGTCTGCTCCGAGCTCTCCCCGGGGACCGGCTTGTTTGCCCCCGTCGCCTGATGACACGTGATGTCACGCAGGCTTGGCGCCAGCATCGGGGCGCCAGGACCACACGGCTTGAACGTCCGCGAGCTGCCAATCGTTCAGCGCATCAGCACCTGACAACACTCGCGGCCACCGCTCCCCGCCTCAACGTATCGTGACGACGCGTACGCCCCTCTGCATGAGGACGGGATGCAGGGAGTAGAGCATGATTTCGGAAAAATAGCAAGAAAGAATTTTGACGAGATGGGCTGGCCGAGGATGATGCGGGGCGACCGCATTTCGGGAAGATCGTGCCCGTCTCTTTCCTCATCGTCATGGCCGAGCTCGTCCCGGCCATCCTCGTCGTTGGTCGGGGAGAGACGTGGACGCCCGGAACAAGCCCGGGCATGACGGGCAACCGATCTGCGCGCTTCAGCGTCGCAACGGCCCATTTCGTTGCAAGCAATCGCGCCGATATAGTTGGGCTTGAGCAAGCCATGCCAATTGCCGATCGGCACTGCACGATCAACCGCAGCGCCCCGCATGCCAGACGCCGCCGGAGGTTGGCTCTGATACGTGAATGCGTGCCAGGTGAAAGCCCCGGGTTCCGCAGCCCCGATCCGCGACCCATGCAATTGTCACGGTGGGCGTGGTAGATCATAACAGATTGGCCCTTTGCCATCGCTCGATGGTCCCTCGCCCATCAGATCCCATTTGCATCAAAGCCCTCACAGGACTCCCATGACAACCCTTTCCTCCATCGTTGCGCGCGGCGTCGCGCTGGTTGGCAATGCGGCGCTGCAGTGGCGCAAGCTGCAGGGGGAGACGCCGCAACCGGCGTGGGGGGCGCAGCCGCAGATTCCCCTGGCGAAGCCACAGGGCCTGCTGCCGACCTTGAAGATGCCGACGGCGCGGGGCTGGCGCGACGGCGAAAAGCCGGTGGCGGCGGCGGGGCTGAAGGTCAATGCGTTCGCGACCGGGCTCGACCATCCGCGCTGGATCTATGTGATGCCGGACAAGTCGGTGCTGATCGCCGAGGCCACCCAGATTCCAAGCCCGGTGCGCAACATGTTCGGCTATGCGATGCAGGCGACGATGCGCCGCGCCGCAGCCCTCGGCGTCAGCGCCAACCGCATCACGCGGCTGGTCGATGCCGACGGCGACGGCACCGCCGAACGCCGCAATGCCTTCATGGAGAATCTCAGCCAGCCGTTCGGCATGGCGCTGGTCGGCGACACCTTCTATGTCGGCAACACCGACGGCATCGTCGCCTTCCCCTATGCAGCCGGCGCCGATCGGATCAATGCACAGGGCAAGCGTCTCACCACGTTCAAGCCGGGCGGGCACTGGACGCGCAGCCTGCTGGTCAGCCCCGACGGCAGCAAGCTCTATGCCGGCGTCGGCTCGCTGACCAACATCGCCGAGCTGGGCTTCGAGGTCGAGGAGGGCCGCGCCTGCATCTATGAGCTGGACATCGCGAGCGGCGCGAGCCGCATCTTCGCATCAGGCCTGCGCAATGCGGTGGGCTTGGCGTTCGAGCCGTCGACGAAGGTGCTGTGGACCGTCGTCAACGAGCGCGACGGGCTCGGCGACGAGACGCCGCCGGATTACCTGACCTCGGTGCGCGAGGGCGGCTTCTACGGCTGGCCCTATTGCTACTGGGGCAGGACGGTCGACGACCGCGTGCCGCAGGATCCGGCCCTGGTCGCGACCGCGCTGACGCCGGACTACGCGCTCGGTGGCCACACCGCCTCGCTCGGCCTGTGCTGGCTGCCCGCGGGCGCCCTGCCCGGCTTCCCCCAGGGCATGGTGATCGGCCAGCACGGCTCGTGGAACCGCAGCAAGCTGTCCGGCTACAAGGTCGTGTTCATTCCGTTCGAGAACGGCAGGCCGTCGGGCCCGGCGCGCGACATCCTCTCGGGCTTCCTGGCGCCGGACGAGAGCTTCTCCTATGGCCGCCCGGTCGGCGTGACGCTCGGCCCGGACGGCTCGCTGCTGGTGGCCGACGACGTCGGCAACTGCATCTGGCGCGTGACGGGCGCGTGAGCCTCGCAGGCGAAAGGCCGAGGCCGCGTTCGACCCCGGCCTTGCGCATGTGCCGCCATGCTCAGTCGTGGCCGTAGAACTGGCGATTGCAGTAGCGGCGGCCCTGCTCGTGGCGCGCGGCGCGCTCGGCCGGCGATGCATTCGCCGGCATCAGGAAGTTGCCGGTGTAGAACAGCTGCAGGCAGTTGATGTAGTTCTTGTTGCCCAGCCATTCCCAGCCGGCAGACGCCGGCGATGTCGATGCGGATGCGAGCAGGCCCGCGCCCGCGACGATGGCGGCGGCGGCGAAAAGACGAATGCTGGAAGTCATGACCTTGTCCCTCGTTGCTTGCGGCTGCCCCTGCAGCCCATGCGAGGATCATGACGGTCAGGGCGCGCTGCTTCCGTGATGGTCCGCACAGAGAGGGGTGATGCCGCATGAACGGCGCCGCGGCGCTCGGCCGCGGAACAAGCATCACGCCCGCGACGTTGTCCGGCACAGCGACAGGAGAGTTTCATGGCCGACAACGTCAATCCCGAGCAGAAGCAGCCGGGCGAGCATCACGAAGGCAAGTTCCACTACAATCCAGGCAACCAGGCCGGCAAGACGGTCGAGGTCGGCAAGCCTGAGAACGAGCAGGTCAACAACAAGGACCGCATCGAGAACCGCGAGAAACCGCAGTCGCGGTGAGGCGGACACCATTTTAGTTTTTCGTCATGCCCGGGCTTGACCCGGGCATCCATCTTCTGAAGCACCGAGGAGATGGATGGCCGGGTCAAGCCCGGCCATGACGGCGGAGAGAGGGCGGACCGCCCTACTCCTACAGCAGAAACGCCAGCGCCTCGTCGCACGGCGCTTCCACCTTCAGCGACAAGAGGTCATCCGCGCGGGTGCGGCCGAGATTGACGGCGGCGATGGGGATGTTGCGGTCCGCGGCGGCGCGGACGAAGCGGAAGCCGGAATAGACCATCAGCGAGGTGCCGACGACGAGCATGGCGTCGGCCTGCTCGACATGCTCGCGCGCGGTGGCGACGACCTCGCGCGGGACGGTTTCGCCGAAGAACACGACGTCGGGCTTGAGGATGCCGCCGCAGGCGCGACAGGCCGGCACATTGAAGTCCGCGAAATCGACGCCGTCGAGATCTGCATCGCCATCGGGCGCGGCGGCCGCATCATGCGCCAGCCAGCGCGGATTGGCGCCGGCCAGTTCGTCCTGAAAGTCGGCCCGCGACAGCACGGCGCCGCATCCCAGGCAGCGGACGCGATCGAGCCGGCCGTGCAGATCGATGACGTTGCTGGTCCCGGCGGCCTGGTGCAGCCGGTCGACATTCTGCGTCACCAGCAGCGAGCTCTTGCCCTGCGCCTCCAGCCGCGCCAGCGCATGATGCGCGCCGTTCGGCTGGGCGCGGCCGAACCGCCGCCAGCCGACCATGCTGCGCGCCCAATAGCGGCGGCGCGTATCGTCGCTGCCGACGAAGGCCTGATAGGTCACCGGCGGCGTGCGCTTCCACTGCCCGTCGGTGTCGCGATAGTCGGGAATGCCGGAGTTGGTGCTGCAGCCGGCGCCGGTGAGCACGACGATGCGGTGGTGATTATCGAGAAAGGATTTCAGCGCGGTGGGATCGGCCATGGCCCAGATGTAGTCGCCGGAACCGGCCTGCGCCAGTCCGCCACACCCCGGCCGGATCGCATGAACCATTGCGCGCGCCCGGTCTTATCCCGGCGGGAGGACCTGCCATGATACCACGCAACGGGCATGATCGCGGATTGTGGCCGCTCGACGCGGACGAACGGGATGGCGCGCCGATCGACGACGAGCGCGACCTCGCGACCGGCGAGGGCGGCACCATCGAGGTGCCGCTGACCGACGAGGACATCGCCGACGAGGACATCGCCAACGACGATTGACCGCGCTCACGATTCCGGCGGCACCGTCGCCAGCCAGTGCCGGGCGATGTCGGCGCGCGGCGCGATCCACGCCGCGCCGTTGCCTGTGATGTGATTGAGGATGCGGTCGAGCGCGCCGATCCGGCCGGGGCGGCCGATCATGCGCAGATGCAGCCCGATCGACAGCATCTTCGGCGCCGTCGCGCCCTCGCGCACCAGCCAGTCGAAGGCGTCGATGACGTAGTCGGCGAAGTCCGCGCCGCGGAAGCGCGAGCCGTTGAAGAACTGCATGTCGTTGCTGTCGAAGGCGTAGGGCAGCACCAGATGCGGGCGGCCGGCGACGGCGACATAGTACGGCAGGTCGTCATTGTAGGCGTCGCTGTCGTAGAGGAAGCCGCCTTGCTCAACCAGTAGCCGCCGCGTGTTGGGCGAGCTCGCCGATCGCGTGTGCCATCCCAGCGGCGGCCTGCCGGTGACGCGCTGGATCGTCTCCACCGTCCGCGCGATCACGCGGCGCTCCTCGGTCTCGCCCATACCGGCGTGGCTCTGCCAGCGCCAGCCATGCGCAGAGACCTCATGGTCGCGCGCCACGGCATTGCGGGCGAGCTCCGGCGAGCGCTCCACCGCGCGGCCGCAGGCGCTGACGGTGACCTTGACGTTGTGGGCGTCGAACAGGTCCATGATGCGCCACCACGCCGCCCGCGTGCCGTATTCGAAATGGCTGTCGATGCAGGGGTCGGGGCCGTCGAGCCGGTGCACGACCTCGTAGATCGCCTCGTTGCTCGTATCGCCGTCGCACATCGAGAATTCAGAGCCCTCCTCGAAATTCACCACCAGCGACACCGCGACGCGTGCGTCGTGGGGCCAACGCGGATGCGGCGGCCTGCCGGCATAGCCCCTGAGATCGCGGCGGAAGGCAGGCTGTGAGGTCATCGTGTCAATCCGCGGTTCCGGCCATGCGGTGCAGGCCGACCAGGCGATCGCTGATCAGCAGCAGCACCAGGGTGCCGGCAAGAATGAGGGTGGAGAGCGCAGCGAGCGTCGGATCGGGCGCCTCCTCGATATATTGCAGCATGCGGATCGGCAGCGTCTTGGAACGCACATCCGTCAGGAAGATCGAGACCGGATAGTTGTCGAACGAGGCCAGCAGGCTGAACAGCCCTGCGATCAGGAACGACGGCGCCAAAGCCGGCACCATCACCCTGAGCACGCTGCCGGCATAGGTGCAGCCGAGCGTGCGCGCCGCCTCGATCAAGGTGAAGTCGAAGCGGGAGAGCCCGGCGATCATGGTGCGCGCGACGTAAGGCAGCGTCACCACGAGATGCGCCACCAGCAGCGCGCTCCAGGTCGCGGTGAAGCCGATCATGCGGAAATATTGCAGGAGCGCGATGCCGAGCACGAGGCCGGGCATCATCAAGGGCGACACCAGCAGCGTGCCGAGCGCCGTCGCGCCGGGCAGCCGGCCACGCGCGATCGCGATGGCGGCGAGCGTGCCGGCGACCAGCGACAACGCGGTCGACAGAACCGCGATCTGCAGCGACAAGAACAGCGACGGCCAGAAGCCGTCGAGCCGGCCGATGCGGCCATACCAGCGCAGCGATGCGCCCGACAGCGGCAGGTCGAACACCGGCGTCGGCGAGAAGCTTGCCGCGGCGATCACGACCAGCGGCAGCAGCAGGAACAATGCGAGCCCGACCGCGAGCGCCCAGCAGATGATGATGGCAAGGCGCGACATCATTTGGGCTCGCGCGACAGCATCGCGCTGAGCGCGACGACGATGACGGCGATCGCCAGCAGCACCACGCCGGCGGCGGCGCCGAAGCCGGGCTCGCGCGCCAGGAGATAAGCCTTGGCGATGGTGGTGGCGAGCGTCGGATATTTCTCGCCGATCAGCAGCGTCGGCACCACATAGGCCGACACCGACAGCGAGAACACCAGGGCGACGCCGGCGATGATGCCCGGCAGGGTCAGCGGCAGGATGACGCGGAAGAACACGACCAGCGGCGAGGCGCCGAGCGTCGCGGCGGCTTCCGCATAGCGCCCGTCCAGCTGCGCCACCACCGCGTAGATCGGCAGCGCCATGAACGGCAGGAAGATATTGACGGCGCCGACGATCAGCGCGGTCTGGGTGAAGATCATGCGGATCGGATCCTCGATGATCCCGACTGCGATCAGCACCGTGTTGATGAGGCCGTCGCTGCGCAGCAGGATGGTCCAGGCGAACGCCTTGACGATGACGGAGGCGGCGAGCGGCAGGAACAAGGTCGCCAGCAGGATCGAGCGCAGTGGGCCGCGCGCACGCGCCAGCGCGAACGCCGCGGGATAGGAGATGAGGAAGGCGATCAGGGTCGTCAGCAGGCCGAGCCGCAGCGAGTTCCAGATGATTCCGAGATAATAGGGCGTGCCGAGCAACCGGACGTAATGCGCCGAGGTGACGCCGCCCTTGGGGTCGAGCACGCTGACGCCGAGGAGCAGCGCCAGCGGCAGCACGAACACCAGCGCGATGATCAGCAGCGATGGCGCGACGAAGCCGAAGGCGGCGAGCCTGTCGCGATCCGGCGCGGGCTTGACGATCGGTGCTGATAGCACGGCGTCGGTCATGGTCAGGTCTCGGCGGCGAAGGCGAAGGTCTCGGCGACGGGCCAGGCGAAGCGGACCTCGTCATGCACGCGCGGCAGCTCGGCCTCGCGGCCCGAGAGCTCGGCGAGCAGGCTCGCGCCAGCGCCGGCATCGACGTCCACCAGGGTCCGCGAGCCCTGGAACACGACCGACCGAACTCGGCCGGCCGCGGAGTTGGCACCGTCACCAGCGCCCAGCCGCAACTGCTCCGGCCGCGTCGCCACGATCACCGAGGCGCCCGGCTGGAACGCGCCGCGCGCCGACAGGCGGCCGACCGGCGTCACCACCTCCACAGTGCCGTCCTGCGCGCCGACCACCTGGCCGGCGATGCGCGTCGACAGCCCGACGAAGTTGAGCGCGAACAGGCTGGCCGGCCGGGCATACAGCTCGCGCGGCTCGGCGAGCTGCTCGATGCGGCCCTTGTTCATGACCGCAACCCGGTCCGACATCGTCAGCGCCTCGTCCTGGTCATGAGTGACGAAGATCGCGGTCGCCTTGACCTCCTGCAGCAGGCGGCGCAGCTCGACCTGCATCTCCTCGCGCAGCTTGCGATCGAGCGCCGACAGCGCCTCGTCGAACAGCAGCACGTCCGGCTCGACCGCGATCGCCCGCGCCAGCGCGACGCGCTGCTGCTGGCCGCCCGACAGCGCCGAGATGCGGCGGCCGCCGAGATGGCTGAGCTTGACCAGCGCGAGCGCGCGCTCGACCGCGCGGTCGGTCTCGGCCTTGGGCGTGTCGCGCACCTTCAGTCCGAAGGCGACGTTGCCGGCGACGGTGAGATGCGGAAACAGCGCATAGCTCTGGAACACGACGCCGACATTGCGCCGGTGCGGCGGCACATGGGTGACGTCGCGCCCGGCGAGCGCGATCGTCCCGGTGTCGGGCGGCGCGAGGCCGGCGATCGCACGCAGCAAGGTGGTCTTGCCGCAGCCGGATGGGCCGAGCAGGGTCACCAGCTCGCCGCGGCGGATCGTGAGATCGACGCGATCGAGCACGGTCGCCGCGCCAAACCGCTTCGAGACCCCGCTGATGACGAGATGCGGAGCGGCGCTCATGTCATCTCCTTGCTCCAGCGATCGACCCAGCCGGCGCGGTTCTTCGCGATGAAGGCCCAGTCGGGCGCGAACAATGTCGCGGGATCGGGATAACCGGCCGGCAGCGGCGTGGCCTGATTGGTCGGCGCGATGAACGCCGTCTTGGCGAGGATGCTCTGCGCCTCCGGGCTGAGATAGAAGTCGATCGCGGCGTCGGCGAGGTCGCCGGCCGGCGCGCCGCTCACCTTGGCGATGCCCGACGGCATCGAGAAGCCGCCATCCCTCGGGATTGCGAGATCGACCGGCGAGCCGTCCGCTTTCCGGATCAGCGTGTAGGCCGAGAACTGGCCGCCGATCATCCAGGCCTCGCCCTGCTCCAGCAGATTGATGGCCTGCGGTGCGTTGGTATAGACGTTCAGCAGATTGGCCTTCAGGCTCTTGATCTTCTTGAAGCCGGCGTCGATTTCGTACTGCGCCTCCTTGTAGGGCTTGCCGGTCTCGAGATGCGCGGCGGCGAGCAGCGTCCAGAACCCTTCGGTGTTGGACAGCGACGGCACGACGATCTTGGAGTCGTATTTCGCGTCCCACAGCTCGGCCCAACTGACGGGCGGCGTCTTCATGCGCCTGGTGGAATAGGCGATGCCCACCCACGGCTTCTGGTAATTGGCCCACATGCCGTCCTGGTGCACGGCGTCGTCGACCAGCTTGCCGAGATTGGGAATCGCCGACGCCGACATCTTGGTGATCAGCCCTTCGGCCGCGGCCGGCAGCATCACCGGGTCGTCCATGATCACCACCGAGATCTTCGGGCTCGCCTTGTCGGCCTGCATCTTCTGCAGATTGGTCAGCGAGTTGGTGCCCTCATAGAGCACCTTGCAGTCGAGCTTCTTCTCCAGCACCGGAAACAGGTCGGAGTTGAAATATTTGGCGGCGCCGGCCGGGCCGCCGATCACGATCTCTTTCGGGGCGGCGCGCACCAGGGCTGGCGCGGCGAGCGTGGCGGCGAAGGCCGCACTGGTCTTCAGAAGGCTGCGTCGGGAGAAGGGGTGCATGACGAGGATCCCGTGTGAGCTGTCGCGTGGCGTGTCACCCGCGATCAGCAAGCGCCGTGCCAAATGTGCACATTCTTGATTCATCAATGAGATCAGCGTTCCGGGCTATGTCTCGATCCGCAGCGCGCCCGGCCGCGGACAGAATGTGCACATTTTTTGGAGGTGACGTGCCGCGCCTTTGGGCCTAGCTAAAACCTCATGGCGATGCGAGCGCAGCGAATCGGGAAGGCCAATCCCGCCGAGGACGAGGCGGTGTACCAGGCCATCCTGCGCGCGCTGCTGGAGGGCAAGCTCAAGGCCGGCACCAAGCTCGCCGAGACGCCGCTCGCCGCGCTCTTCGGTGTCTCGCGCGAGCGCATCCGAAAAGTTCTTCACCGGCTCGGCGCCGAGCGGCGGCTGGAGATGATCCCGAACCGTGGCGCGCGGGTGCCGCGGCCGACGCTCGATGATATCAGACGGGTTTATGAGGCACATCGCGTACTCGAGGCCGGCGTGCTCAGCCAGCTGGTGCTGCGGGTCGATGATCTCCTGCTCGCACGGCTCGATGCGCATCTGGCCGAGGAGCGCGCCGCCGCGCAGCGTGGCGATCGCGCGACGTCGGTGCGGCTGTCTGGCGCCTTCCACGTCCATCTCGTCGACTCCATCGGCAATCCCGAGCTGTCGCGCATGCTCGCCGATCTGCTCAGCCGCTCCTCGGTGATGGTGTCGGTATACGAGCCGGCGGCGCAGTCGATCTGCGCGGTCGACGAGCACGGCGCGATCGTCGACGCGCTGCGCGACCGCGACCTGCTGCGCGCGATCGCGGTGTCGCGAGAGCACTTCCTGCATGTCGAGGGCCGGCTGCGGCTCGACGACGATGCGGCGACGCCGTCTCAGGATCTCGCCGCCGTGTTCGCCGGACGGCGGCCGCTGCGCGGCAAGCTGCGGTCGGCTTAGTCGGACCGGCCACGTTACTTCGTCGTCAGCGCCGTCACCGGATGCCAATGATGATCCGCCCGCGTGCCTGCCAGGGGCCTGCAGCGCGTGATCATGACCTCGGCGGCGCGATCGCCGGGCTTGAGCGCGAGGACTGCTTCAAACGCCGCGATGGCTGCCTCGAAGTGCTGCGCGCGATAGTCCTGAAGTCCGCACGCGTAGTGTGCGATCCAGCGCACGTCCTGCGCGGCGACATTCTCCGCAAGCCCGACCAGCTCGTGGACGCGCAGGCCCTCTTCGCGGCCATAGACGGCGATGCGGTCGATCTCGCGGGTGAGAAACGCATCGCCCGCCAGCCGCGCGGTGCCCTCGCCGATCAGGATATCGGTGCCGTAGCTCTTGTTGGCGCCCTCCAGCCGGCTCGCGACGTTCACGGCATCGCCGATCACCGTATAGTTGAGACGCACCTCGGAGCCGATGTTGCCGACCAGCATGGGGCCGGAGTTGATGCCGATGCGGATGGCGAGCGGCCGGCCGTCATCGTCGCACAGGCCGCTGGCCTCCACCGCGTCTCGGCACGCCAGCGCGGCGCGGCAGCACAGAACCGCATGATCCGGCTGCGCGGCCGGCGCGCCCCAGAACGCCATCACCGCATCGCCGATGAACTTGTCGATGGTGCCGCCGTGGTCGACGATGACGGTCGAGATCAGGTCGAGATAGCGCGACAGCAGCGGCACGACACGGTCGCCCATGCGCTCCGACAACCCGGTGAAGCCGGCGATGTCGATGAACATCACGCTGAGCTCCTGGACATGGCCGCCCGGCCTGGCGTCGACGCCCTGCCGCAGCAATTGCCGGACGAGATCAGCGGGAATGAACTTGCCGAATGACGACAGCCCGCCGGCCATGTCATGAATGGCGCCGGACAGGCTCGCGATCTCGCGAAGCCGCGAGGGATGACGTCGCACCTGCTCGAGCGCGAAGGCCTCGACGTGACGCAGTTCGGCCACCACACGCCCGAGCGGGGCGGCGATGACGGCACGCGCCAGCGCGGCGGAGGCCAGCGCCGCGAGCACGGCGCCGATGCCGAGACCGATGATCACGCGCCGCAGCGCCGCGTCGACCGGACCGAGAAACTCCGCTTCCGGAATCACCGTGACCAGCGACCAGCCGGGAAACGGCAGCGCCGTGCGCGCGACCTCGAAGGCGCCGTCGCCCGATAGCACGCGCCCGCGCCAGGCCTCGTCGCCTTCGCGCGAGGACCGCATCGCCTGCTGCGCGATCGGCAGCAGCGGCTGGCGGCCCTGCCCGGCATTGACCTCGTCGGCGGTCTCGTCGGGCGCCGCGACCACGCCGCCATCAAGCGCCAGGATGAAGGCGCTGCCGGTGCGGCCGACCTGAAGCTGGGCGAGAAAGCGCGAGATGCGCGCGTGCTCGATGATGATGGCGAGCACGCCCTGCCGCTCCTGATAGACATCGATCGGGCCGGCCAGCGCGATCGCCGGGCGGTCTCCGCTCGGATGATGATCGACGCTGAACCAGCGCGGTTCGTCCGCAGCGAGGCTCTCCTTGAACCAGGGCTGGTCGGCGACCTTGAAACGGGTCGGCTCGAAGCGGCGTGCCGCGAACTCGATGTCGCCGGGCACGACGTCGTATTCATCGACGCGGCGCTGGCCGGGATGATCGGTCAGCGAGATCTCCATCATCTCCAGGCGCCGGTCGCCGAGCTTGTGGGCGGCGAAGAACGAGCCGTCGGGCCAGCCGAACGCCGCCGATGAGATCGTCGCCTGCGACTGCAGCTGCGACAGGAACACGAATTCGCGCTTGTCCGCCTCGCGGGTGTCGAGCACGTTCTGCAGGAACAGCGTGCGGATGGCGGTGTGCGCGGCGCGCGCCTCGCTGACGATCGCGCTCACCTCCTTGCGCACGGCGCTCGCGATCTGCGCGTTGACGGTGCTCGCGAGCTGACGGCTGATCGCCTCCGAGGTGCGCCACCACAACAGACTCGAGGCAAGGGCCGTCAGCAGGATCGCGGTCAGCACCAGGGCCGACACGGCGAAGCGGATGCTGACGGTCAACCGCTCGTCGGCGGCGCCTCGGCGCGGCACTCGGCTCTTTGCGCTCGCCATCATCGCAGGTGGATCTCCGATCGGACCGAGCGGCGCGCGGGGCGGCGCGCGACCGGGAGCCGCCAGACTGCGCTCCGATGGCGTGAGCCGCCAATGCCGGCCGGCTAAGTCGATGATGCCTGCAAAGCATTGGCACTTCGAGTCGGCTTGCGCTCGACTAGGGCAGCTCCCAAGCACGCAATACCGCTCACAGGGTCGTGAGCGGAGTCGCCGCGTAACATTGTCGTGGCGGCGGGCGAAGGAGAGATGCGCGTCGCCAAGCGAGCGACGCAGAACACGAGAGGAATCGTCATGTCCGCCAAGAGAACCGTCACCACGCTGGCGCTCGCCGGCGCCGTCAGCACCGCGCTCGCAAGCCTCGCAATGGCCGGGCCACTGACCAAGGCCGAAGCGGAAGCCGCAATGGCCGCCAAGAAGGAGAAATGCTTCGGCGTTGCCCTGAAGGGCCAGAACGATTGCGCCGCCGGTCCCGGCACGACCTGCCAGGGTACCTCAACGATCGACTTCCAGGGCAACGCGTGGAAATTCGTCCAGGGCGGCACCTGCACCAGCATCGACGTCCCCGGCGGCCGCAAGGGCTCGCTCAAGCCGATCTGATCGCTCTCGTTCACCCCAAGCGGAAAGCGGAGACGCAGCATGCGCACCGATGCCCCCCCTGCACCGGGCCCCACCATGCCGCTTCGCTTTCCGCCACCTCTCGGCGGCGTCGCCGGGACCAGCTTCAAGCCGTCGCACCTGGCCGCCATCCTGGCCGAGGCGCCGCGGCCCGGCTTCTTCGAGGTCCATGCCGAGAACTACATGGGCGCCGGCGGTCCGCCACACCATCAGCTCGAGGCGATCCGCAGGGATCATCCGCTGTCGATCCACGGCGTCTGCATGTCGATCGGCGGCCCGCAGCCGCTCGATCGCGACCACCTCGCGCGCTTCCGCAAGCTCGTCGCCCGCTATCAGCCGAGCCTCGTCTCCGAGCATCTTGCATGGTCGACGCACGATACGACGTTCTTCAACGACCTGCTGCCATTGCCCTACACGGCCGCCACGCTGGCACGGGTCTGCGACCATATCGATGAGGTGCAGACCGCGATCCGCCGGCCGATCCTGCTGGAAAATCCGTCGACCTACGTCGCCTTTCACGACTCGACGATGAGCGAGACCGACTTCATCCGCGCCATCGTCCGCCGCACCGGCTGCGGGCTCCTGCTCGACCTCAACAACGTGTTCGTCTCCGCGATCAATCATGGCTTCTCGCCACAGGACTATCTGGCCGACGTTCCGCTCGCCGCTGTCGGCGAGATCCATCTCGCCGGTCACGCCGTGCAGGCCGACGATGAAGGCGAGCCGCTGCTGATCGACAGCCATGACGGCCCCGTCGCCTATGATGTGTGGGCCCTGTTCGCCAGCGTGGTCGCGCGCAACGGTCCGATGCCGACGCTGATCGAATGGGACAGCAACATTCCGGATTGGCCGGTGCTGAAGGCAGAGGCCGCGGCCGCGCAGGCGATTCTCGATGACCACGCACCCGACTGCTCGCAAGAGGTGCGCGATGCCGCAGCCTGAGCATATGTCCGACTATGCCGCTCAGTTCGCCGCGGCGCTGCTGACGCCGGATCGCGCGACGCCTGTCGCCGTCAGGGGTCCGCTGGCCAAGGCGGCCGGGCGCCGGTTCAACGTCTACCGCAACAACGTCACGGTCAGCCTGATCGAGTCGCTCGTCGCGATCTATCCGGCGGTGCAGCGCATCACCGGGCCCGACTTCTTCCGCGCGGTGGCGCGGGCGCATGTACGCGAAACGCCGCCGACGTCGCCGCTGCTCGTCGACTATGGACGCGACTTCCCCGCTTTCATCGCAGCTTACGAGCACGCTCGGACGATGCCGTTCCTGACGGACGTCGCACAGATCGAGCGGGCCTGGCTCGACGCCTATCACGCGGCAGACGCCGCGCCGCTCGACGGCGCCACGCTGGCGACGGTGCCGCCCGAGCGGTTGCCCGAGCTGCGCTTCGCCGTTCATCCCGCCACCCGCATCGTGCGCTCGGATTTCGCGGCGGTGACGATCTTCTCGGCCAATCGCGGCGATGCGCCGGTGCCGCGCATCGACGGCTCGGTCCCGGAGGACGCGCTGATCACGCGGCCCGCGTTCGACGTCGCCGTGCGCCACCTGCCGCGGGGCGGCGCGATCTTCGCAAGCCTGCTGATCACGCGGCAGCCGCTCGGCGTGGCCGCGGAAGCCGCGTTCGAGGCAGCGCCGGAGTTCGATCTCGCCACCAACATTGCCGGCCTGATCGAGGCCGGCGCCTTCACGGACATCAGTTTCGAGGACGCATGATGACGACGGACCACTCCATGGCGCCGACCGCGACACTGTCGCTGCCTTCCCTCGTCGGCCAGACCGTTCGGCTGCTGCAGAGCGCGACCCCGCTCACCCTGGTCCAGCTCGTCACTCGCATTGCGCTGGCTGTGCCGTTCTGGCGCTCGGGCATTCTCAAATGGGACGGCTTTCTCAGGCTGAGCGACACCGCCGTGACGCTGTTCAGCGACGAGTTCATGCTGCATCTGCCTGGCGGGCCATACCACTTTCCCATGCCGACGGTGATGGCGTTCCTGTCGGGCTGCGGCGAGGTCACCTTCCCCGTCCTGCTCATTCTCGGCCTCGGTACCCGCTTCGCGGCACTCGGCCTGCTGTTCATGACATGCATCGTCGAGCTCACGGTGCCCGACGGCTGGCCGATCCATCTGACCTGGGCCGCGATGGCGCTGGGCCTCATTGCCCATGGCGGTGGAAAGATCTCGCTCGATCACATCCTCGGCGGGCTGTTCGGCGGCGCGCACCAGGGCAGCACGAGCCGTGGCATGTAGTAGCCGCGCCACTCGCAGACCTCCTCGGGCCCCTTGCGCTTGAGCGCCATCTTGACCGGCTCGGCCTGGCTGATGCCGACATGGAGCGCGAGCAGCACCGCGCCGATCGGATAGGCGAAGCGGGAAAAGCGCAGGTCCGACAGACGATCGAGCAGGACCATGCCGGCGATGATGATCAGGGGATCGGTGAAGACGAAGTACTCGACCTTCAGCCCGCGGCGGACGCCGAGCGTGTCGATACCGATGGCCGCCAGCATCAGGAGGACGGCTTGGATGGCCGCCTGCCGCTCACCGCGGCGCCAGGCCATGACAATGCCGGGGATGATCAGCCAGGTCAGGAACACGGCGGGGCGGGCCGACGATTGCAGCACGAAGGTGTAGCGCCGGATGACCCCGAGGACGCCGGACAGCAACAGGCCGATCGCACCGCCCAGGCTGCCGGCGGCCTCGGGCGCGTCGACATAGGTGATCATCTTCTCGAGCGGATTGAGCACGACCACGACATCGTTGATGTCGTAGCTCAACTTCAGTGCCAGCAGGCCGAGGCTTGCGCCGGCCACCACCGCCAGCAGCGCCGCGACGGTCTCGGCCGCGCTCACGCGCCATAACCATGCGAAGGCGGCCATGCAGACCGCGACCACGCCGAGCAGCGCGAACTGGTAGAGGCCGAAGCGGCCGAGCAGCATCGGCTTGAGGCCGGCAGCCGTCGCATTGACGGGGTCGAAGCCGGCGGCGACCAGCGGCCAGGCGGCGATCGCGGCGACGATCGCCGCCACGGCTGCGACCATGACGGCCGCCCACGCGCGCGAGCTTTGCCAGAACGCCACGCTTGCGCTCGTCGCCGTCCCGAACGGCAACACCAGCACGGGAATGGCGGCGATCAGCAGGATCGCATGCACCTTGTTCTCCAGGCCGAGCATGCAGAGCAGCGCGGCGAGTCCGACGGCGAGCGGCCGCGTCAGGCTGGCGCGGCGCGCGACCGCGATCAGGATCATCAGCGCGAGGATGCAGAACGACGCCGCGATCATCTCGCTGCGCAGGATGCGCAGATGCATCTGCACGCCGCCGGAGAAGGCGAAGGCGGTGACGGCGAGCATGGCGATGCGCCAATCCGACACCAGCCGGCGCGCGGCCCAAGCAAAGGCGAGGATGATGCCGGCGGCCGTCAGCAGCGCGGCGACGCGTCCGGCATGGACGGCGCCGGTCATCGCGACATCGAAGGCGGCGCGATCGGCGGGGATCGCCGACAATGTCCAGGCGTCGAGCAGGCCGAGCCGATGCAGCAGCGCGAACCAGGTCTCGACCGAGAGGATGGTGAGATAGGCCGGGTGATCGAAGAAGGCCTGTGCGCCGCCATCGTTGATGGCGAGCGCATTGTAGATCACCATGAAGTCCATGTCGGCATTGCGCCAATAGACGGTGAAATAGCCGGCGGTCAGGAACGACACGAGCGACAGCAGCAGCGCGACCGCGACCCCGCCGCGCCAGCCGAAGCGCGTCAGGCGGTCGAGGGCGTCGGGAAAGGGAGCCGATGCTTTCGGTACCGCTTTCTCCGTCATGCGCGGGCTTGTCCCACGCATCCATGTCGGCCCTCATCGACGAAAGAAGACGTCGATGGCCGGGTCAGGCCCGGCCATGACGATGTGGGAAGATGGGCAACCGATCCACGCACCGCTTGTTCAGGCTCGACGGCGTAGACAGCGGCCATCTCAGATCGCCTTGATCTTGAAGAACGCGAACACGACCATCTTCAGCAGCATCCAGCCGTGGCGGAAGCGGGAGATCTGGGTTTCGCCATAGCTGCGCGCGGCGTAGCGGATCGGCAGGTCGATCGATTTCAGGTTCAGCTTGGAGGCGCCGAAGATCAGGTCGAAATCGCCGAACGGATCGAAATCGCCGAAATAGGCCTTGCCGGCCTTGAGCCTGACATAGTCGCTGCGGCGGAGCACCTTGGTGCCGCAGAGCGTATCCGTGTAGCGCTGGTTCAGGAGCCACGAGAACAGATAGGAGAAGGTCTTGTTGGCGATGAGGTTGAGGAACCGCATCGCGCCCTCGTCCATCGGATAGACCAGGCGCGAGCCGTTGATGAACTCGCCCTTGCCGGAACGCAGCGCCTCGAAGAATTTCGGCAGTTGCTCCGGCGGCATGGTGAGGTCGGCATCGAGGATCATCAGCACGTCGCCGCGCGCGGCGTCGAACGCGGCGAACACCGCGTCGGCCTTGCCCTTGCCGGGCTGGCGCATCAGCTTGATGTCGTGATCGGGGAATGCCGCGCGCACCCGCTCCATCTCCTCATAGGTACCGTCCTGGCTGTGGCCCTCGACGAAGATGATCTCGACATCGTTGCAGAACGCCGCGATGCGCCGGACCGCCGGCTCGATGTTGCCGCGCTCGTTGCGCGCGGGGATGACGACGGTGGCCGAGCGGACGTCGTCGCTCACGCAGCGCAGCGAACGCGACACCAGATAGTGCCGCAGCGCCAGCGCGCGCAGGCCCGGCAGCACGCTGAGGAAGCGGTTGGCGAAACGGCCGAAGCCGTAGAGCCGCAGCGGCGAGAGCACGCGCTGCTCTGATTTGACGGGGTCGAAATCGGCCAGGTGCGCCAGGCTGCGCAGGTCGGCTGGCGACAGCACGTTCTGCTCCGGCTGCGGCATCCGCAGGCCCAGTGCTTCCGCAGCCTTCAGCAGCGGATACCAGAGGTGCGAGAAGTAGCCGATGACGAGTCGCGTCTCGCGCGTGCACAGCGGATGCAGCTGTTCGATGAACTGCTGGCAGTCGTCGAGCGAGCCGATGGTGTCGAGCACCAGGATGACGTCGAACGGGCCTGACACGGCGGCGAGTGTTGCCGGGTCCTCGGCATCGCCGACGACGAAGGTCAGGTGCGGATGCCGGGTGCGGGCGATCGCGATCTGCGCGTCGCTGAAGTCGATGCCGACGCCGTAGGACGGCTCGAGCGCGGCCAGGGTGTCGCCGAGGCCGCAGCCGATCTCCAGCACCCGGCTGCCCGGCGGAATCAGGAAACGCAGATAGCACGCGTCCTCGCCATGGAAGAACGATGCCTTGTCGCGCCAGCCCGCGCGTTCGGCAGCAAAGCGATTGGCATGCGCGAGGATGGCCGCCTTGCGCGGCGACAGCGGTCCGGGCGCAGGCGCCTCGCTTGCCGCGGCCGGTGGCCGCTCATGCTCGTCCTGCAGGACCTGACCATCCAACTCCGCCACTTGATACCATCCTCGTTTGGGGTTGCATCCTTCTAGGCCAGCCCGGTTGGGCGGAGTCAAGGCAAGTGACGAGGCGCTCGGCTCGCCACATTCGTCGCGGTGCTCACCCAGCAACCGGGCGCAGCGAAGCAGCCGACATCGTTCACGCGGCGCGTTCGCGCCCGAGTTTTGCGAGTCGTTCGCGCCCTCAAAATGCGAGGGCGCAGGGAAGGCCGGACCTCGACTGAGGCCCGTGGCCCGCCTGCGGAAAAAAATGCAGGCGGCAGGTACCACAGGTCCAGCCGGACAGATCCGGCCCTCCCTGCGCGATGGGTTGAACGTCTGCTCCGAGCTCTCCCCGGGGACCGGCTTGTTTGCCCCCGTCGCCTGCGCGACACGTCATGCCACACCGACTTAGCGCCAGCATCGGGGCGCCAGGACCACACGGCTTGAACGTCCGCGAGCTGTCCATCGTCCAGCGCATCAGCACCCGACAGACCCGCGGCCACCGCTCCCCGCCTCTACGTATCGTGACGACGCGTACGCCCCTCTGCATGAGGACGGGATGCGCGGATCAAACCATGATTTCTGAAAAATAGCAACAGAAATTTCGTTCATTCCGAATAATGGCCCACACAGCTCACCGCCCGCAGCAGAACTTGGATTTCTTGCCGCTGCCGCAGGGGCAGGGATCGTTGCGGCCGACCTTGGCCGCGCCGGCCGTCCGCTTCTGCTCTGTGACCACGGCCCGCGTGTCGCCCGAGACGAACCGCCAGGCGCCGTCGTCGTCGCGGCGGAACTGCGAGACCTCGTGGTGCTCGATGGTCCTGCCGCCCTCGCGATAGGTGGCGACGAAGCTGACCACGCCGTCAGCGTCGTCAGCCCCGCCGCGCGTCGTCGAGACGATGCGCAGGGAAAGCCAGGTCGCGCGCGTCGCCCAGTTATTTGCCGCGACGGCATCGAACGCGCGACGCTGGCCGGCCGCGAGCGTCGCTGCGATGTAGCCGATGTCGCCGCGCGTATAGGCTGTGTAGCGCGAGCGCATCAAAGCCTCGGCGGTCGGCGGCATCGCATCGCCACTGAGATAGGGACCGCAGCAGCGGTCGAAGGGAAGGCCTGAGCCGCAGGGACATGGCATGAAATTACGCTAGCACCGTTTCGGGGTTGATGAAATCTGACGGCGACGGCTGGCCTGCGGCCTTGGCCAGGAATAACGGTGGTTGTAACGAAACGAAGCCCATTCAGCTTGGAGGCTCGGAGCGTGAGGATAATGGTCGTGCGGCTCGTCTCGATCGTTGTCGCGCTGGTCGCCATGAACGCCGGTTACGGCGTCGCCGTCGAGCAGCCGGGACCCGATCGGATTTCGTCCATTCAGCGCGCCGTGTTTGCGGAGGGGCGGCTCTGGCTGCTCGATACCGGCGGCCGGCTGTCGAGCATGGCGGGGGGCGGTGAACGAAGCGACGTTGCTACGCCGGAGCCGGTGATCGAGTTATTCGTCCAGGATGGACGAGTGGCAATCGTGACTTGCCCGCAGGAGTTCTGCGTGCCGTGGACCTCCGTCGAGCGATGGACTGTGCGCCGACGGGATGGCGACGGTTGGGGAACGGTGGCCAATATCGCAACGAAGGGCGAGAAGTT
The DNA here is from genome assembly GCF_051167875.1 of Bradyrhizobium sp. HKCCYLRH3097. Taxonomy (NCBI): domain Bacteria; kingdom Pseudomonadati; phylum Pseudomonadota; class Alphaproteobacteria; order Hyphomicrobiales; family Nitrobacteraceae; genus Bradyrhizobium; species Bradyrhizobium sp. HKCCYLRH3097. The sequence continues at coordinate 30,112 of NZ_JBNPTX010000019.1, read as the reverse complement.
CGTGGCCGCGACGTCCACCCTCTTGCTGACGGACAGCAGGATGATCGACCTGACCGGCGGTGAATTAGCGGAGACGGCACTTACATCGTCGTCCACGTCGTCGCGCGCCGCCCCAAGGCCGCTGAACGAGGGCAAGGATTTCAGGTTCGGCGGAGCCATCATGCTGCTGGAAGACGGCAGGACCATTGATCTCACCGAAGGCATGCCATGGGAGGCGGCTCCCCTCATGCCTTCCTCCAACCAAACGCTGGCACGCAAAAAGCCGTTGCGGAGATCGCCGGCCGCCAGCGTCCTCCTCACGGCGAAGCATGTCTTCGTCGGCTACAACGCCGGAGAATGGGGCGGCGGGCTGCAGCGGATCGATCGGATCACCGGGATCGTCTCCGATATCGACGATGTCGAGGGCGACCTGTGCGGCGGCAAGCTGAACCCCGAGTGCGATCCGGTCAACGGCATCGCAATCATTCCGTGGAAGCCGCATTGCATCGCCGTCGCGGTCGGGCTGATCCATATGGCCGCGCATGGGCGCATCGTGGAAGTGTGCGACGCCTCGATGCGGCAGCTCTATCAGCATGTCATCCAGGCACCGACGGATCAGACACCTGACGGGCGGACGCGGATCTCTTGGTTCGCCCAGACGACCGCATTCTTCGGGCTGCAGCGCCAGGGCGAGGATCTGCTCGCAATGGGACATGACGGCCTGTACCGGATCGGCCAGGGCGATGTGGTGCGACAGATTCCATTCCCAAACTTCAAGCCAATTGATGGCGTCGCGGTGAGTTTCGACATTCCTGGACTTGTGTTGCTGCTGACCACCGCCAACCGGCGCTTCTCGGTGAGCGGCAGCACGCCCATGCTGGTGCCGCGCTGAGTGTCACTCGCTCCGGCGAGGGATGACGCGCTCATGTTGAGGCTGGCCGCATAGACCATGTTCGACTATCGCACATCATCCGAACGGCTTGCGCGCCGGCCCACGCGTCGCGCCTCCGCTCACGCGCGAGTTGTGACTCCAAAGCCGCAGCTCGCGACTCTTCAGCTCGCACCGTCCCGCTACACGCGCCGCGCGGTTTCGAAACCGGCGAATCCGTGTTAACCATTGGTTAAGAACAAGGGTGTTGGGCAGATTGCTGACCGGCCCGGCCCCGCGCGGACCAGAACCTTCCGGGCGCCGCCTCATTACGCGGCGTCCGTGACCGCAGCCCACCGCATCATCGGCGGTTCAGGGCGCGTGAGATGCGAACGATTTCTTCGCGCGACGCCAGCCAGGCCGCAAGACACCTCAAGCCCGCCCTCGATGCGGGCCGCTGCTCACCTCCCGATCAGACGTGCACCCCGATGCCGGCGCGATCGGCGCTGCGTGCAAACGCAGCGTCGCGCCCATCACCACCGATTGGAGCAGCCCCGATGGCTGATGAGTCCGTAGTCGCATCCATCATTCCCTGGCAGCAGCCGAAGACGGCCAAGCCGCGTCCGAAGCGGGCCAAGGTCGTCAAGCCACGCCCGCGGCCCCGAGCCGACAAGGCCGAGAAGGCCAAGATGGCGGCGCTCGACGACGAGATGCTCGCGTCCGAGACGCTGATCATGCCGGATTTCCTGGACTACGTGAACGAGCCGGCGAAAGCTCCGGCCGTTGCCGAGGCGTCCCGCACGGGGGCGGCTGCCAGCGCGGCGGCCGCGGCGATCCCGGCCGCAGCGCCGCCGGCCACGATACCGCCGCGCGAAGCGTCGGCCGCGACCGAAGGCGAGGTCGTGCCGGCCGCCGCGCCGATCACGCCGGCAAAGCCCGCGCGCGCTGGCATCACCGCCTCGTCGGTCCTGCTGCAGCTGGCCGCACTGGCGCTGGCCGCGGTCGGCATGGCCATGAACGGCTGGTTCGCACACTCGCTCGGCTCGAACAGCACCGCGGGCTACATGTTTCTGGCGGTCGGCGTCACCGCCGACCTCGTCGCGCTGGTGATGCCGACCTGCGCCGCACGGCTGTGGCAGGCGCGCCACCGCGCCTCGGCACTGACCGGCTGGACGGTGTGGCTGATGACCTTCGTGTTCGCGGTCACCGCCGGCATCGGCTTCGCCTCCACCAACATCAGCGACGTCACCTTGGCGCGCGCCTCGCGCGTGACGCCCGCGGTGCAGGCCGCGCAGACGGCGCTCGCGGATGCAATGACCGCGCGCGACCGCGAGTGCAAGGGCGGCGTCGGCAAGTTCTGTCGGGAGCGCGAGGCTGCGGTCGCCGAGCGTCGCCTGGCGCTGGACGCGGCGATGTCCACGGTCAGCCAGACCGCCGATCCGCAAACCGAGGCCGCGATCAAGCTGGTGGCGTGGGTGTCGCGCGGCGTGGTGAAGCCCTCCGCCGACGACTTCGTCATGCTCCGCCTGATCCTGCTGGCGCTCCTGCCGCAGATCGGCGGCGTCCTGCTGATGGTCGGGCGGAGGGTATGAGAGTTCTTGTCGCCGCCGGCGATTGTTTCGCCGGGGTCGGCTCAGCGCTTGCTGCGGCCGCGTGAACGCTGCGGACGATGCGCGGCGCGCCACGCGCTCTCGAGCACGCTGCGCAGGCGAGCGGCGTCGACATCGGCGAGCGACACGGTGGTCCAGCCCTGATCACCCCATTTGTTCGGGACCCGGCGAAACACGCCGGGCTGCAGGCCGGCATGGTGCTCCTGCTCGTCGGGCGTGAGCAGGACGTTGGCGGATGCGCCATCGGCGGCGAGGGTCGCGAAGGTCCGGTGCAGCTTGAACGCGGTGCGATCGAAGTGAGGCGCCGCGGTCGTTCCGGCGAACGACAGGGCGAGAGCACGAAATTCGTCACCGGTCATCTCGACGCGCCTCGTGTGATCGTATTCGAACGATAGGACTAGCACCGGCCATGGCGGTCCGCCATACGGCGGACGTCGCGCCCTGCACGCAAACGTGAAGCCCCGGCATCCCGGGGCCTTGATGCAGGTCAAAACTATACGACCTCGTTTCTATATGGCTTGTCGCAGGATGGATCAGAGGAGAGCAGCCATGCCGGCACAGAGCACGATGCAGGTCTACCTGAACTGGGCCAGGGAGCGCCTCCACGAGATGGATGCCGCGCTGGAGTCGCTGGGGGTCAAGGCAGCCGAGGTCGAAGCAGCATCCAAGGTGAAGACCGAGGAGATCATGGCGGACTTGAAGAAGCGCCGCAGCGACCTCGAAGCCCTGCTCAAGACGCAAGCAGCGGCCGGCGAAGCCGCGATGGCCAGCGCGAAGACCGAGCTGGACGCGCATTGGGCTGGATTCGAGGCGCAGATGAAGGCCTATTTCGACGCCGCCGGCAAGCAGGCCGCCCAGCAGCAGGCGACCTTCAAGGACATCGCCGCCGCGCAGGCGACGGCATGGCGGGAGTCGGCTGACAGGTTTCGCGAGGCGGCGACCAAGGTGACGACGGTCGGCACCACCGATCTGGACGCCGTGCTGAAGCAGCTCAAATCCGACGCGGCAGAGGCCGGCGCCCATCTCGAGAAACTGAAACAGACAGGCAGCGAATCCTGGTCGGTGCTCAGCGCCGCCCTGAGCGAATCCCGCAAGGCGTTCGATCAGGCCAATCAGGCAGCTTGGAATGCGTTGAAGGGGCCGGGCGGGAAGAGCTGAGGCCGGTACGGCCAGAACGCCGCGACCCATCATGTGGCGCCGCCGCGAAACGCGACGCGCCCCGCAGCCAACGGATGGACGAAATGTGACGGGGTCGAGGGAAGCCGCAGCACCGCCCCAGGGCAAGCCTACCAGCGCGAGCGGACAGCGCCGCTCGGACTCACTCCCTGATCGAGTCACTGCCCTGCGCGCGGCCGAGATATTGTTTGGGAAATTGGTACTGCTCCGCCGGACTATCGTCGTAGATCGAATCAGTCCGATGCATGAAGACGCAGTAACTCATGCAGGCAGCTTAGCTGAGCGACTCGGATGGAAGCAAATGTCGTAGCCAGCCGAGATCGCCGTGTCGCTGCACTTGGGAGTACGACGCTGGACGTCGATGCACGACGCCGCAACCGGCTTGGGCCGTGCTTGAAAGACCCATAGCCGACGTCGAACCAGGCGTCCGTCAGCCTCGCTTCGAACTACCTGGCGGTGGCGCGCCGCTCACGCCCGGACTGATCGCGAGCGTGGTGCCGGCGGCACCTCCCGCTTCATAGGCCGCCGTCGACACCATCCGGCTCGTGCTGCGCGCCGACCGCAGCTTCAGATCGAGCTTGTCGAACTCGGCATCGACCACCGAGGTCTTGAGCACGACCAGCCCGCGGCCGCTGCTCTGGTTGATCTGATCCCGGGCCGCCTTCATCGCCACCAGGCGGTCGGCGATCGACACCACCATGCCGAGGGCGAAGGAGGCATTGGCGAGATGCCGGTCCTGGTGCCGGAACCGGCGGTACTCGGCCGAGGTCTTGTAGCGGCCGAGTTCGGCGCGCACGGCGTTGTCGATCAGCTCCGCCAGGTAGTGCGCAACCTCGACATCCGCGGGGAGACCGAAGAACACATAGCTCGCTTCGCCGGCCGGATTCTTCTCGCGCCAGACCCGGCAATCGCAGAAATGCGCGATCGCGCCGATGCAGTCATCGAGCGGAATGCGCTTCTTGCGATGGGTCTCATAGACCTTGCGCTCGCACGCCGACGCCCGCAGCTCGAGGTCGGACAGCGACAGGTCGTGGCGATCGAGCAGTTCGGCGACCTTGGCGGCCGCGGACAGCGCCTCGTCCTCGGTGCAGCCATTGGCGATGGTCTTGGCGCGCAGCGCCTGAATGCGGGATTTCAGCTTGTCGAGCGCAACAGGATCGGAAGCGGCAGGATCGAACGTCTGGCTCACCGCTCAAGGCCCATGACAAGCCCCGCCGGGAGGTGGCCGAGGGAGGAACTGGCGGAGAGGGAGGGATTCGAACCCCCGATAGGCTTGCACCTATGCCGCATTTCGAGTGCGGTGCATTCAACCACTCTGCCACCTCTCCAGGCGCAAATCAGGGGCGAGCCCCCGGGTCGGGCGTCGTTCTAGGGCACGATGCGGGGGGTGACAAGGCAGCCGGTCGAAATTTTCCCGGGGCTCGCGCATGCGCGCGCCATTGCGGTCCGCTCGGGGAAGCGGACCGCACGCGGCGGCTGAACGGCTACACCGCTCGGCCCCGCGCTCCGAAGGCCCCAGACTGACGCGGGCCTTCGAACCCGCTGGTCTGCGCCGCGCTCGTCAGCGGAACAGGTCGAAATGGTAGTTCAAGCCGAGCCGCACGGAGTGAATCTTGGCCGCTCGCCAGTCCGGCAGATCGTCGTGCTTGAGGTCGGTGTAGAGGTATTCGAGCTTGGCCGACCATTTCGGCAGGAACGCCCATTCGGCGCCGCCGCCCGCGGTCCAGCCCATCTTCATCTTGTGGGTCGGCCCGTCCTTCAACTCGCCGGCCGCAAGTCCCGCCGTACCATACAGCCACAGGCGCTGGTCGAGCACCGCGATGCCGGCGCGCGCGCGGCCGGAGGTGAGCCAGGGCATGCTGACGGCCGGATTGACGAGGTCGGCCTTGCGCGAGAGACCGGTGAATTCGAGATCGTTCTCGATGCCGACCACGAACATCGGCGAGATCTGGTAGTTGTAGCCGGCCTGCAGGCCGCCGATCACGCCGGACAGCTCACCGCCATTGGCGCCGGCGGCGTTCGTGAAGGAGTCGTTTCCGGTGAAGGCGCCGCCGACATTGGCGCCGGCATAGAAGCCGGTCCAGGAAAACGGTGCCGGTGCGGCGGCATAGGCCGGCGCCTTGTAGGTGGTCGCCGCCAGGTCGGCTGCCTCTGCCCCGCCGAGGCCCAGCGTCGCCGCCGCCACCGCAGCCATCCAGCCTCTCGCCCGTCTGATCATCATGTCCTCACACTCCACCCGGCGCGAGATTGCGCCGTCAAATCCCACCCCATTTGGGATGTCCATTTATAAACCGACTAGACGGTTTGTAAATGGACTTGATTTATACCGACGACGATTTCTCCTGCCGTTGCGGACGCGGCGGCTGGCGACGGAGGCCAGGAGACAAAGGTGGGACCGCCGTACGCTGACACATACCGGCGGTCCCGTGTCGCTACATCTTGGGGAAACCGACGGAAGAGACGGGGGTCAATCCGGCCGGCCTGAGCGACGCCGGCGACCCTGAGCCATCTGCGCGTGCATCGCAATGCGAACCGTTCCTTAACCTAACCAGTCAAGGTTACCGGGTTCCAGGCCATCCGACTGGTTGTACGGCGGTTTTCCGCACGTCTGGGAGCGCGGAGGCGTCCTGTTGCAGTGCGGCATGTCCTCCCCTCCGGACCACCGAGAGACATGGCGCGGCCGCGCCAATGCTCAATCCTTCTTCTTCTTGGCCGCCTTCTTGTCGTCGGCCTTGTCCTCCTTGGCCTTGTCGTCCTTGTCCCTGCGGCCGTTCTCCTTGCGGCGGTTGGTAAAGCGGGCATTGCCCAGGCCGGTGCCGATGGTCAGCACGCCCCAGCGCTCGAACTCCTGCATGAACGGCACCTCGGAGAGGCCTTGCACGACGCCGTCATTGTGCATCAGCACCGCGGTGTCGTGATCGCCGATCATCGGGATCGCCTCGACCAGGCTGGCCGGCAGGTTGAACTTGCTGCTCTCCCAATTGCCCGGCAGGTTCTGCGCGCCCTTCTCGATCGAGCCGTCCTCGTTGATGACGCCGGGACAGGCGATGCCGATGAAGGGCGCCAGCCGCAGGTCCTCGGCGTTCGCCTCCTCGATCAGCTCCTTCAGCATCTTGGCGAGCCGCTTGACCGCACCTTCCCGCGTGGGTTCGTCATCGGCATGACGCCAGAGATCGGACTTCCACACCGACGCTTTCGACAGGTCCGGGGCCTTCTTGCGCGCGGTCTCGACCACGCCGCAGCGGATGTTGGTGCCGCCGATATCGACCGCCAGGATGCTGTCATGGGCCTCGAAGATCCAGGACGGCGCCAGATGCAGCGCGCCGATCAGGCCGGCATCGTCGGGATGATAGCGGATCGGCTCCAGCTCGACGCCAAAACCCTCGTCCTTGAGGATGATCTCGGTGCGCGCGATCGCGAGCTCGCCGAGGCGAGAGTCACGAAGACCGCCGCCGACCACGATGCATTCGGTCTTGGCCCAGGCCTTGGTGCGCAGGAAGCGCCGGGTGACATGGGCGAGCTCCTGGGCGAATTCCTCGATCGCGGAGTGCACCACGGCCGAGGCCTCGGTGTCGTCGCCGACCAGGATCTCATCCAGCGCCTTCTTGCTGATGGTCTCGCTGTCCTCGTCGCCGAACGGATCCTTGCCGGATTTGCGCAACGGCTTGCGCCAGCGCTCCAGGATCTTGCGAAAGGCGCCCTTGGAGGCGCGGTCGCCGAGGAAGCCGTCCTCGTCCTTGAGCTCGATGTTGAAGCTGTCGATCTCGACCGTCGGCAGCCGCGCGGCGCCGTGGCGGGCGATGCCCGTGGTGGTCATGACGTCGTCGGCCATGCGATCCTGCCCTGTTGTGCGTTGGGCTCGGACAACGGCGGAGGGAACAGTTGGTTGCGGGTCCGGTGCGCCGGGTCGAGCGAATGGCGGCAGGGATCGGCGGGATCCGGGCATCCCGTCCGACCGGCAACCGGCCATTCACCTTGACTCGCCGGCTCACCCCGCTATAAGCGCCCGATCGACCGGCGCGGGCGTTCCTGCGCCGTTTGTCGTTGCGCCCTTTCTCGAGGCCTCAAAGCCTCGGGCGCGACTTCCGGCTCCAATCGGGCCGGACCACATGAACCATAACGACTGAACAAGAAGCCGACCCGGGGCCATCGCGCTCTGAGGCCGGGATCGAACACGAAGGATGAGAACGATGTTCGCAGTCATCAAGACCGGCGGCAAGCAATACCGCGTCGCCCCGGATGATGTGCTCGAGATTGGCAAGATCGACGGTGAGCCCGGAACGATCGTGCAGCTGAACGAGGTGCTGGTGGTCGGCGGTGATACGCCGGTGCTGGGCATCCCCGCGGTGGCCGGCGCGTCCGTGGCCGTCGAGGTGCTGGACCACAAGCGCGGCCCCAAGGTGATCGCGTTCAAGAAGCGCCGCCGCAAGAATTCGCGCCGCAAGCGCGGCTACCGGGACGAGCTGACCTTGATCCGCGTCTCGGAGATCCTGACCGACAACGCCAAGCCGACCAAGGGCCCGCGCCCGAAGAAGGTCAAGGCGGAAGCCCCGGCGGCCGACGCCGCCGAGTAAGCGTGCCGGCGCGCGTCTCGCGCGCCGCACCGGCTTGACCTCATCGCGCGTGGATTTTTCGTCCGCGCAGGTTGCAAATGTGAATGATCCCTTAGCGGAATCGCGCTAAAGGTGATCGCAAGAGATCGGAGACGAGCGATGGCTCATAAAAAGGCAGGCGGTTCATCCCGCAACGGACGCGACTCCAAGGGCAAGCGCCTCGGCATCAAGGCGTTCGGCGGCGAGCGCGTGATTCCCGGCAACATCATTGCGCGTCAGCGCGGCACCACCTGGCATCCCGGCCTCAACGTCGGCATGGGCACGGACCACACGATCTTCGCGAAAATCGAGGGCGTCGTCGAGTTCCATGACCGTGCCAACCGCACGTTCATCTCGGTACGTCCGGTACTCGCCGAGGCTGCTGAGTAGAATACGGTGGAACAATTCGCGTCCGCCGGGTCCTGACAAACCGGCGGAGCGCCAGATGGCTCCAGGGGAGGCGGGACAACCGGCCTCCCCTTTTCATTTTCGCTGATCAGTTGATCCCGAAGCGTCGATGGAGCCCGACATGCTGCAGGACATCACCACTCCCACCTTGCGCGAGGCGAGACCTTGCGTCCTCGAAACCTCCCGGCTGACGCTGCGTGCGCCGGTGCTCGCGGACGTGACAGCCATCGCCCGGCTCGCCGACGACCGTGTTATCGCCGAGAATACCCGCCGCCTGCCGCATCCCTATTCGGAGGTCGATGCCGCTCGCTTCGTTCGCGCGCTGGAACAGACGGGTGAGACCGCCTTCCTGATCGAGCATCTGGACACGCCGATCGGCATGGTCGGGATCAATCGAGCAGCAACGGGCCGTGCCGAGCTCGGCTACTGGCTGGGCGTTGCGCATTGGGGCCGCGGCTTCGGCACCGAAGCCGCGCGCGCCGCGATCGACCATTTCTTCGAGACGAGCGAGGACAATTTGCTGATCGGGCACGCCCGCGTCAGCAACCCAGCCTCGCGCAACATCCTGGAAAAGTGCGGCTTCCAATGGACCGGCGTCGAGCTGCACCGCTTCGAGGTGATCGGCTCGTCCGCCCCGGTCGACGCCTTCCGCCTGACCCGCGGCGTCTGGTCCTCGCTGAAGGCCTGGGCCAATGCGGGGCGGCGGTAGGAGGCGGGAACACCCTCCCTGGAGGGGGAGGGTCGATCGCACGCGAAGCGGGCGAGCGGGGTGGGGTGATCTCTCCACGCACGCTGGTGCCAGAGGAGAGATCACCCCACCCCGCCTCACGTGTCGCTTCGCTCCGCGTGAGGCGACCCTCCCCCTCCAGGGGAGGGTCGCATCTCAGGCCGGCGGATTCACCGCACCCTGGCCCTGCCCCAGGCTGCGCTCGCGCAGATAGATGTACAGCCCAGCGCCGATGATGATGGTGGCGCCGATGATGGTGGCGGGATGCGGCACGTCGCCGAACACGACGAAGCCGAACAGCACGGCCCAGACGATCATCGTGTACTGATAGGGCACGACCACCGAGGCCGGCGCCAGCTTGAGCGAGCGGTTGACGCAGAACAACGCGGTCACCGAGATGAGGCCGGCGGCGGCGAACAGCACCAGGCTGCCGGGCGTCGGCGTCACCCAGCCGAACGAGGACATCGCGGCGCCGAGCAGGAAGGTCCCGACGAACTGCGACGACGCCATCACGATGTCGGGCGTCGCGCGCAGGCTGCGCGTGATCAGCATCAGCACCGCGAACGACAGACTGCCGCCGAGTGCGATCAAGGCCGGCAGGCTGAAGGTCTGCGCCGAGGGCCGCAGCGCGATCAGCACGCCGCAGAAGCCGATCAGGATCGCGGTCCAGCGCCGCCAGCCGACATGCTCGCGCAGCACCAGCGCCGACAGCGCGGTGACGAAGATGGGCCCGGCGAGATAGTAGGTGATGACGTCGGCGAGCGGCAGATAGACGGTGGCGAGGAAGAACGCCGCGACCTCGAGCGTCGACAGGATCACGCGCACGAGCTGCAGCCAGGGGCGCTCGAGCTGCAGGAACGCGGCGCGGTTGCGCCAGATGAACGGTGCGAGCAAGAGCAGCGCCGCACAGGCGCGCAGCCACAGGAGTTGGCCGACGGCATAGGTCGACACCAGGAACTTGCCGAGGGCGTCGCCGAACGAGAACATCGCAATCGACAGCAGCATCAGGCCGATGCCGGCCAGCCGCGCCGAGCGCTCGTCGTTGGCGGTGGAGATTCGGGACAGCACGCTCATGATGGGGCTGCCTTATCAGGCACGCCGCCGCGGCTCCAGCCCTTCCGCATGGCGCGTCATGCAGCCCTGCTGCAACCCCTGCGCACGCCTTGTCCACGCGCTGCGCAGCGCGGCTTTACCGCTCGAAATTAAGGCTTCGGGTCGAATTAAACCCATTCCGCGGTTGCCGTGGGGACCCGCCTCGCCTACGTAGGACGCATCATGAAATTCCTCGATGAAGCCAAGGTCTATGTGCGCTCCGGCGACGGCGGCAACGGTTGCGTTGCGTTCCGGCGCGAGAAGTTCATCGAGTTCGGCGGGCCGAACGGCGGCAATGGCGGCCGCGGCGGCGACGTCATCATCGAGGCCGTCGACGGCCTCAACACCCTGATCGACTACCGCTACCAGCAGCATTTCAAGGCCCAGAAGGGCGAGAACGGCATGGGCAAGGACCGCCATGGCGCCGGCGGCAAGTCCGTGGTGCTGAAGGTTCCCGTCGGCACCCAGATCTTCGACGAGGATCGCGAGACGCTGATCCACGACTTTACCGCGGTGGGCGAGCGCTTCGTGCTGGCCGAGGGCGGCAATGGCGGCTTCGGCAACGCCCATTTCAAGTCGCCGACCAACCGGGCGCCGCGCAACGCCAATCCCGGCCAGCCCGGCGAGGAGCGCTGGATCTGGCTGCGCATGAAGCTGATCGCCGATGCCGGCCTGGTCGGCCTGCCCAATGCCGGCAAGTCGACCTTCCTGTCCAAGGTCTCCGCCGCCAAGCCGAAGATCGCCGACTATCCGTTCACCACGCTGCATCCGCAGCTCGGCGTCGTGAACGCCGACGGCCGCGAGTTCGTGCTGGCGGACATTCCCGGCCTGATCGAGGGCGCGCATGAGGGCGCCGGCCTCGGCGACCGTTTCCTCGGCCATGTCGAGCGCTGCCGTGTGCTGCTGCACCTGGTCGATGCCACCTGCGAGCACGCCGGCAAGGCCTACAAGACGGTGCGGCACGAGCTCGAAGCCTATGGCGGCGAGCTGACCGACAAGGTCGAGATCGTCGCGCTGAACAAGATCGACGCGGTCGATCCGGACGAGCTGAAGAAGCAGAGGGACCGGCTGAAGCGCGCCGCCAAGAAGACGCCGCTGCTGATTTCCGGCGCCACGGGCGAAGGCGTCAAGGAAGCTTTGCGCAAGCTCGCCGACGTGGTCGGCGAACAGCCTGTGTCCCTCAAGGCCAAGAGCACGACCGAGAGCGCCGCGACCGAGGAGCCGTGGGCGGCCCCAACGTCACCGCAGGGCTGAACTGAAGCCAACCTTGCCTCGCAGGCCCTCGCTTGCGACACTCGCCGCCATCCATCAACACTTGAGCCCCGTCCCGTGCGGACCGCGTGTCAGCCACGCACCTCTCATCACGATGCGAGGGCTCGAACCGACCCCGTTCACGCCATGGTACCCCGTCTCGAAAATTTTCGCCGCATCGTCGTCAAGGTCGGCTCGTCGCTGCTGGTCGATTCCGAGGCCGGCGAGGTCCGCGCCTCCTGGCTCGCCGCGCTGGCGGCCGACATCGCCCGGCTCCACAGCCGCGGCTGCGAGCTGCTGGTCGTATCCTCGGGCTCGATCGCGCTCGGCCGGAGCCGATTGAAGCTGCCGCGCGGACCGCTGAAGCTGGAGGAGAGCCAGGCGGCCGCCGCGGTCGGCCAGATCGCGCTGGCGCGGACCTGGTCGGAGGTGCTCGGCGCTCATGGCGTCAGTGCCGGCCAGATCCTGGTGACGCTGCAGGACACCGAGGAGCGCCGGCGTTATCTCAACGCCCGTTCGACCATCGCCAAGCTCCTGGAATGGCGCGCGGTGCCGGTCATCAATGAGAACGACACGGTCGCGACCGCCGAGATCCGCTATGGCGACAATGATCGCCTCGCCGCCCGTGTCGCGACCATGGCGAGCGCCGATCTGCTGGTGCTGCTGTCCGATATCGACGGCCTCTACACCGCGCCGCCCGCGCAGGATCCGAATGCGCGGCTGATCCCCGTGGTCGAGAGCGTCACCGCCGACATCGAGGCCATGGCCGGCAGCGCGGCTTCCGAGTTTTCGCGCGGCGGCATGCGCACGAAGATCGAAGCCGCCAAGATCGCCACCACTGGCGGCACCCACATGCTGATCGCCTCCGGCAAGATCGAGCACCCGCTGGCCGCGATCGCCAATGGCGGCCGTTCCACCTGGTTCCTGACGCCGGCAAACCCCGTCACCGCGCGCAAACGCTGGATCGCGGGTTCGCTGGAGCCGAAGGGCACGCTGACGATCGACGCCGGCGCCGTGACCGCGCTGCGGGCGGGCAAAAGCCTCTTGCCGGCCGGCGTCATCCGTGTCGATGGCCAGTTCGCCCGCGGCGATGCCGTGGTGGTGCGCGGCCCCGACACCCATGAGATCGGCCGCGGCCTCGTTGCCTATGACGCCGACGATGCCGAGCGGATCAAGGGCCGTTCGTCGCCGGACGTGGCCGTCATCCTCGGCATCTCCGGCCGCGCCGAGATGATCCATCGCGACGATCTGGTGATCGGCCCGGCAGGTGCCGGTCAGGTCTGAGACCGCGGCACCAGCGTTCGCAAACGGCCGAATTCCGTGCTACTGGAGAGCCTTAATTCAAGGTTGAAACGCCCATGACCGCGCCTTTGAAAGCCATCGACGGCAGCGCCGATCTGCCTGCGCTGATGAACGACCTCGCCAAGCAGGCGCGCGCCGCCGCGCGCGTGCTGTCGCTGGCACCGGCCGCGCAGAAGAACCGGGCGCTGGAGGCGATGGAGCGGCTGATCCGGGCCCGCGCGGACACGATCATCGCCGCCAATGCCGAGGACGTGGTCGAGGCCAAGGCCGCCGGCATCACTTCCTCCTTCCTCGATCGCCTGACCTTGACCCCGGCCCGCGTCGCCGCGATGGCCGACGGCATCGCCGCTGTGCGCGAGGTCGCCGATCCCATCGGCATCGTCACCGAGAGCTGGCAGCGGCCGAACGGCATGACCATCGAGCGCGTGCGGGTGCCGCTCGGCGTGATCGGCGTGATCTTCGAGAGCCGCCCCAACGTGGCGGCCGATGCCGGCGTGCTGTGCCTGAAGTCCGGCAATGCGGTGATCCTGCGCGGCGGCTCGGACTCGTTCCGCTCCTGCCGCGCCATTCACGAATGCCTGGTCGAAGGCCTGCGCGAGGCGGGCCTGCCAGACGCGGCGATCACGCTGGTGCCGACGCGCGATCGTGCCGCCGTGGGCCTGCTGCTGTCCGGCCTGAACGGCGGCGTCGACGTCATCGTGCCGCGCGGCGGCAAGAGCCTCGTCGCCCGCGTCGAGGCCGAGGCACGTGTGCCGGTGTTCGCGCATCTCGAAGGCGTCAACCACGTCTATGTCGACGGCGCCGCCGACCTGGAGATGGCCAAGTCGATCGTGCTGAACGCCAAGATGCGCCGCACCGGCGTCTGCGGCGCGGCAGAGACGCTGCTGGTCGATCGCGCGGCCGCCGACAAGATCGAGCCGCTGGTCGACATGCTAATTGGCGCCGGCTGCGAGGTGCGGGGCGATGAGGTCGTGTGCGCGGCCGATGCGCGGGTGAAGCCGGCCAGCAACGAGGACTGGGACACCGAATATCTCGACGCGATCATCGCCGCGAAGGTCGTCGACGGCGTGGAGGGCGCGATCGCCCACATCCACGCGCACGGCTCACACCACACCGACGCGATCGTCACCGATGACAATGCGGCCGCCGACAAGTTCCTCAACGAGGTCGACTCTGCGATCGTGCTGCACAACGCCTCGACCCAGTTCGCCGACGGCGGCGAGTTCGGTTTCGGCGCCGAGATCGGCATCGCCACGGGCAAGTTCCATGCGCGCGGCCCCGTCGGCGTCGAGCAGCTCACCAGCTTCAAATATCGCATCCACGGCACCGGGCAGACGCGGCCATGACGGCCGCATCCTGTGGTTGAGTTGCACGAGCAGCAGGCGGGGGCAGCCGTGACCGACGCCACAGCCATGCGCCTTGCGATCCGCCAGGCGCTGCCGCCCCACAGTGATGGCATGCGCATCGGCCTGCTCGGCGGCTCGTTCAATCCGCCGCACCAGGCGCACCGCGCGATCAGCCTGTTCGCGCTGAAGCGGCTGCAGCTGGACCGTGTCTGGTGGCTGGTGACACCGGGCAATCCGCTCAAGAACAATGGCGGGCTGCATGCGCTGGCCGAACGCGCCGAGGCGGCGCGCAAGGTGGCCGCCGATCCGCGCATCGAGATCAGCTGTCTCGAATCCGTCATCGGCACCCGCTACACTGCCGACACGATCGATTATCTGCGCCGGCGTGCATCGCGCTTGCGCTTCGTGTGGATCATGGGCGCTGACAATCTCGCGCAGTTCCATCGCTGGCAGAAGTGGCGGCACATCGCGGCCCAGGTTCCGATGGCCGTGGTCGATCGTCCGCCCCGCAGCTTCCGCGCCCTGAACGCGCCCGCCGCACGCGCCCTGGCGCGGTATCGCATTCCCGAAGCGCAAGCCAGCCGTCTGGCCGACCGCGCCGCTCCAGCCTGGGTCTACCTCACCGGCCTCAAGCTCAGCCTGTCCTCGACGGGCCTGAGGAACCCGGACGGCAGTTGGAAGTCGTTCTGAAAGGCCGCGCGTTCGCCATCGCGCGCGGCATCGGATATGCATGGAACTTGCCGTCTCCGCTACGGTCCGAAGCGGGGACGGCCTGGACGGTGTCGGGCCGGACGACCGGGGTACTGGATTGTTGAAACCCTTAACCCCACATGCCTAATATGGTCAGCAGGCCGGGTTGGATTCGGCCTGCGATACAGTGAAAGGAATGGTCCCTGACCACATCTGTATTGTCCCAGTCGGCCTTACCGAAGACGAAGGCAACGACTACCAAGTCGGCGACGGCCAAGTCAGCGCGTAAGACGTCGACCCAAGATGCGGCCTTGCAGGCGCAACCCGACGCCGACAAGACCCTGCGCACGATCCTCTCCCGCCTCGAAGACATGAAGGCGGAGGAGACGGTCACGATCGATCTTCACGGCAAATCGGCGTATTCCGACTACATGGTCATTACTACGGGCCGCTCGAACCGGCACGTCGGATCGATCGCGGAAAACGTCGCCAAGGGCCTGAAGGAAGCCGGCACCAAGAAACTCCACATCGAGGGCCTGCCCAATTGCGATTGGGTGCTGATCGATTCCGGCGACGTGATCGTGCACGTGTTTCGACCCGAGGTTCGCGAGTTCTACAATCTCGAGCGATTGTGGACCCAAGGGCCGAACCCGGCCAAGGCGGTCTAGGCGGTCCCACGCCGCGGCGGGTGCGAATCGTACGGCGCACGTGCTAGTCGGGTGCGCATGCGCCTGATCGTGGTCGCCATCGGCCGGTTGAAGCAGGGTCCCGAGCGGGAGCTCGCGGAGCGCTACCGCGAGCGTTTCGACGACATCGGCCGCAAGCTCGGCTTTCGCGGCCTCGACATCCATGAAATCCCGGAAAGCCGCGCGCGCGATGCGGCGACGCGCATGACCGAGGAGGCCTCCGCGATATCGGCGGCGATCCCCGACAAGTCCGTGCTCGTCTGTCTCGACGAGCGTGGCCGGAACGTCGACAGTACAACTTTTGCGGGTTATCTTGGGCGCTGGCGGGACGAAGGCATTCCGGCTGCCGTCTTCGCAATCGGCGGCGCCGACGGACTTTCGCCCGATTTGCGGCGCAGAGCCAAGCTTGGGGTTGCGTTTGGCGCCGCCACCTGGCCGCACCAGATCGTCCGCGTCCTGCTGCTCGAGCAGATTTACCGTACTGCTACGATCCTTGCCGGTCACCCCTATCACCGCGCTTGAACAAGGGACGATGGGAGCACAATAAGGACCTCGATGTTCGCTGCGCGGCCCCTCTCCTGCTTCCCAAGACCTGTCCGCAGCGGCCGGTCCTGCCGCGCGTCGCTCGTCGCGCTCGTGGTGGTCTTTTCCGGATGTCCGGCGCTGGCGCAGAGCGGACTCCGGCCATCCATCCCCGGCACCGCGTCACCGACGCCGGCCACCCCGGAGCAGTTGAAGCAGCGCGAACAGGAGCTCGAGGCCGCCCGCGCCGCCCAGAAGGCCGCCGCCGAGGCCCAGGAGCGGTTGAAGGCCGACATCGCCGCGCTCGGCGAGGATCGCGGCAAGCTCAATCAGCAGCTGATCGACGTCGCGGCGCAGGTGCGTAGCGTCGAAGTGCGGGTTGGCGAGGCCGAAACGCGGCTGCGCGGGCTCGACGGCCGCGAGCAGGATCTGCGGACGTCGCTGGAAGCGCGGCGCTCGGAGATCATCGAGGTTCTGGCCGCACTGCAGCGCGCCGGCCGCCGCACCCCGCCGGCCCTGCTGGTCCGTCCCGAGGACGCGCTGCAATCCCTGCGCACGGCGATGCTGCTGGGTTCGGTGATCCCCGAGATGCGCAGCCGAGCGGAGAAGCTCTCGACCGATCTCGGCGAGCTCGTCGCCATCCGCAAGACGATCGCCAGCGAACGCGACAAGCTCGCCGGCGACCGCGACAGGCTGCGCACCGATCAGACCCGTCTCGCCGCCTTGGTGGAGGAACGCCAGCGCAAGCAGAGCTCGGCCGAGAAGGACATGGAAGCCGAAAGCGCGCGCGCCGCCGTGCTGGCGCAGCAGATCGACTCGCTGCAGGGACTGATCACGACGATGGAGCTGGACCTCAAGAGCGCGGCCAAGGCTGCCTCGACGGCGAGCCTGCAGGGGGTGCCGGTCAACAGCAAGCCGGACGCGAATGCGCTGCGCAACCCGGGCCGCAAGGCGCCCGCGATCGCGTTCGCCTCGACCAAGGGCATGCTGACGTTTCCTGTCAACGGCACCAAGATCCGCGAATTTGGCGCATCGGACGGTGCGGGCGGCTCGGATAAAGGCATTTCTTTGGCAACCCGGCCAGGGGCTCAGGTCACAACCCCGTGTGATGGCTGGGTTGTGTATGCGGGTCCCTTCCGTAGCTACGGACAACTCTTGATCCTCAACGCCGGTGGCGGGTATCATGTCCTGATCGCCGGGATGGAGCGCATTTCCGTCAACATCGGGCAGTTTGTTCAGACGGGAGAGCCGGTCGCGATCATGGGTAACAGCTCCCAGGTTGCCTCCATTCTCGCTACCAACGCGAGTCAACCAGTGCTCTATGTCGAGTTCCGTAAGGACGGCACTCCAATCGATCCAGGCCCATGGTGGGCCGCAAATGAAGGCGAAAAGGTACGCGGATGATGCGTAAGACTTCGGTAATTCTCCTGAGCGCGGCCACCGGTGCGGCATTGACCCTGTTCGTCTCGCAACCGCGCGCGGTGTTGATGGGATCGACGGCGCGCGCCGCGACCGCCGATACCTATCGCCAGCTCAACCTGTTCGGCGACGTGTTCGAGCGGGTGCGCAGCGATTATGTCGAGAAGCCCGACGATTCGAAGCTGGTCGAGTCCGCGATCAGCGGCATGCTCTCGGGGCTCGATCCGCATTCGAGCTACATGGATGCGAAGAGCTTCCGCGACATGCAGGTGCAGACCCGCGGCGAGTTCGGCGGCCTCGGCATCGAGGTGACGATGGAAGACGGCCTGATCAAGGTGGTGTCGCCGATCGACGATACGCCGGCCTCGAAGGCGGGCATCCAGGCCAACGACATCATCACCAATCTCGACGACGAAGCCGTGCAGGGCCTGACCCTCAACCAGGCGGTCGAGAAGATGCGCGGTCCGGTCGGCACCAAGATCAAGCTGAAGGTCGTGCGCAAGGGCGCCGACAATCCGCTCGACGTGACGCTGACCCGCGACAACATCCGCGTCCGCTCGGTGCGCTCGCGCACCGAGAGCGACGACATCGCCTATATCCGCATCACCACCTTCAACGAGCAGACCACCGAGGGCCTGAAGAAGAGCATCGCCGACCTGCAGAACCAGATCGGTGACAAGCTGAAGGGCTACATCATCGACCTGCGCAACAACCCGGGCGGCCTGCTCGAGGAGGCGGTCACCGTCTCCGACGCGTTCCTGGAGCGCGGCGAGATCGTCTCGACCCGCGGCCGCAATGCCGAGGAGACGCAGCGCCGCGCGGCACATGCGGGCGACCTGACCAAGGGCAAGCCGGTCATCGTGCTGATCAATGGCGGCTCGGCGTCGGCGTCGGAGATCGTGGCCGGCGCGCTGCAGGATCACAAGCGCGCGACGCTGGTCGGCACCCGCTCGTTCGGCAAGGGCTCGGTGCAGACCATCATCCCGCTCGGCGCCGGCAACGGCGCGCTGCGGCTGACCACCGCGCGCTACTACACGCCGTCGGGCAAGTCGATCCAGGCCAAGGGCATCGTGCCCGACATCGAGGTGCTGCAGGACGTGCCGGATGAGCTGAAGTCGCGCACCGACACCAAGGGCGAGGCGTCGCTGCGCGGCCATCTGAAGAACGACGGCGACGAGAAGACCGGCTCGCAGTCTTACGTGCCGCCGGACACCAAGGACGACAAGGCGCTCAAAATGGCCGCCGACCTGCTCCACGGCATCAAGAACAGCGCCAACACCCCGGCGCCGACCGAGAAGGCCGCGGCCGACAAGCCGGCCAAGGCGGCAAACTGAGGTCGCCAACTGAGCGGCAGCCGACCGACGCGAATCAGGTTTGAAGGGCGGCCTCCGGGCCGCCCTTCCTTTTTGGACGGCTTCTTGGTTTGCCGCTCCGCCGATCTACGGGCTTGCGGACACCGGCCCTGCGTCCGAATCCCCGCCGTGGTATCGTCGACCCGATTGATTCGGGAATTTCGATGACAGAGACGGCCGACGAGCTGAGCGCCCCGCTCGGGCAGACGGAAAAGCGTCGCAGGCGCCGCATTCGGCTTCCCTTCACGGCCCTGCAGGCCCTCGCGATGCTGCTGGGGCTGTTCCTGGTCGTGTTTGCCGGCTTTGCGATGTTCAACGACAATCCGCTCGGTGGCGAGCCGGTCGCCCGCGTCGCGATCAACGAGGGCGCAAAGCCCACCGACGACAAGGCCGCCGCCAAGCCGGATGGCAAGCCAGACGCAAAGGCCGACCACGGCGCGGCCCCCGCGGCCAAGCAGGAGGCCGGCGAGCGCAAGACGGTCACCATCATCGACGGCTCCAGTGGCGCCCGCCAGGAGGTCGCGATCGGTGCCGGTGGCGAGACGGCAGAGCCTGGATCGGCCCCGCCCGCGAGCCAGATGCCCGGCGTGGACCCGCGGCTGCTGGAGAAGTCGCGCTACGGCATGATCCCGGTGATGGCCGACGGGCTGAAGCCATTCACTGCCTATGCGGCCGAGGCCGACCGCGCCAAGGCGGCGCGCATGCCGGCCGTCGCGATCGTGATCGGCGGTCTCGGCGTCGGCGCCGCCAAGACAGCGGACGCGATCATGAAGCTGCCGCCGGCGGTCACCCTGGCCTTCACGCCCTATGGCTCCGATCCGACCAAGCTCGCCGAGCGCGCCCGGGCGCAGCGCCACGAGATCCTGCTGCAGGTCCCGATGGAGCCCTACGACTATCCCGACAACGATCCGGGTCCGCAGACGCTGCTCGCAACACTCGGACCGGACCAGAACATCGACCGGCTGTTCTGGCACATGAGCCGGCTGCAGGGTTACGTCGGCATCGGCAACTTCATGGGTGCGCGCTTCGTCGCAACGGAAGCGGCGATGCAGCCGATCGTGAACGAGGCCGCCAAGCGCGGTCTGGCCCTGTTCGACGATGGCGCAGCCCCGCGCAGCGTGGCGGCCTCGCTGGCCACGGGGCTCGCGATGCCGTTCGCGAAGGGCGACGTCGCCATCGACGCGGTGCCGACCCCGGTCGAGATCGACAATGCGCTCACCAAGCTCGAAAGCCTGGCCAAGGAACGTGGCGTCGCCGTCGGGACCGCCTCGGCGCTGCCGGCCTCGATCGACCGCATCGGCACCTGGATCAAGGGGCTCGACCGCAAGGGCATTCTGCTGGTGCCATTGACAACCGCGATGCTGAAATCAAAATCGAACTGAACGAACGTGCGCCGGCCCGACTGGCGACGAGACAGCGGGAGGCCTGCGCAGCGAGGCGCAGGGGTCCCCGCAGGAAGGCCGAGACCGGAATGACGCGCTACGAGGACCTGCCTTACCGCACCTGCGTCGGCATCATGCTGATCAATTCGGAGGGGCTGGTTTTCATCGGTCGCCGCGCCGGCGGAATCGAGCATGTCGACGACACCCATGTCTGGCAGATGCCGCAGGGCGGCGTCGATCCCGGCGAGGATGCCTGGGAGGCGGCCAAGCGCGAGCTGTATGAAGAGACCAGCGTGCGCTCCGTCGAGAAGCTGGCCGAGGTCGGCGACTGGCTGACCTACGATATTCCGCGCACGGTCGCAGGCCGTGCCTGGAAGGGGCGCTATCGCGGCCAGCGCCAGAAATGGTTCGCGCTGCGCTTCACCGGGGCCGATGCCGAGATCGATGTCGAGCGCCCCGGCGGCGGCCACCACAAGGCGGAATTCGTCAGCTGGCGCTGGGAGCCGATGAAGAACCTGCCGGGGCTGATCGTGCCGTTCAAGCGGCCGGTCTATGAGCGCGTGGTCAAGGAATTCGCTCCGCTCGCAGGCGATTGAATCGCGATCCCCGCCCTCGACGCGGTACCCGACATCCGCTAGTCCGCTTCTGCGCAGGAGCTGCAGGGAATCTCTGCAGATGCGTCGCGACGATGCCGTCATGATGCACTGCCATGCGAACGACAGCTCATGGATTCGAGGATGACCGAGACCAGACCCTATCGTCCGAATGTCGGTATCGCGCTGCTCAACGCCGAAGGGCTCGTCTTCCTTGGACGCCGCTTTCGCGACGACGGGCCGGAGATCGTGCTGCCCGGGCTCGAATGGCAGATGCCGCAGGGCGGCGTCGACCCCGGCGAGGATCTTCAGGCGGCAGCGCGGCGGGAGCTGTGGGAGGAGACCGGCATTCGCGACGCCGACATCCTCGGCGAGACCGACTGGCTGACTTACGAATTTCCGCCATTCGAGGATCCGAACCACCGGCTCGCGCGCTTTCGCGGCCAGCGCCAGAAATGGTTCGCGATGCGCTTCACCGGGCGCGACGCCGACATCGATCCGGTGACGCCGCGCAACGGCCAGCCGGCCGAGTTCGACGCCTGGCGCTGGGACCGCCTGGCGCGCGTCCCGGAGCTGGTGGTGCCGTTTCGCCGCGAGGTCTATCGCGCGGTGGCGCAGGCTTTTGCGCATCTCGCCAACGTTGGCGACTGATCTACGTCGAAGCGCGGGGCTCTTCGTCATTCAAGGGCCGACGCTCCGCGCGCCTCGGAAAGGCGATGTCGCGAGAGTTCGCCGGCCTAATTGTCCTCGACCGTGAACGGCCCG
This sequence comes from Bradyrhizobium sp. HKCCYLRH3097, assembly GCF_051167875.1. Lineage (NCBI taxonomy): Bacteria > Pseudomonadati > Pseudomonadota > Alphaproteobacteria > Hyphomicrobiales > Nitrobacteraceae > Bradyrhizobium > Bradyrhizobium sp. HKCCYLRH3097. The sequence continues at coordinate 8,352 of NZ_JBNPTX010000019.1, read as the reverse complement.
ATCGCAATCACCCGGCAGTCGTTGTCGCGCGTGGCGCAGTCGGCCAGCGCGCCGCCGATCGCCGTCTCCTCACGGTCGCCATTGAGGCCGAAGCCGGGGTGGCCGGCCGTTCCGACCGCGACTGCATTCCAGCCCGACGTCGCGGCCTCGAGACGTCGCGCCACCTCCTCGCGCGCCTCCGGGGCGATCGCCTGATGGATGGCCGCGCGGAAGAAGCCGGTGGCTTTCATCACCGTCGGTATCGGCACCACGAAGGCATCGTCGAGCGCAACGATGATGCAGGCGGTGCCCGCCTGGGCACCGCAGGCTTCCAGATTGCGGCGAACCACATCGTCGACGAGGTCGCCGCCGACGCTGTAGAAGAACTGCCCGCCGGGCCCGAGCGCGATGGCCTTGGTCCGACGCGCCGTGCCGTAGTTCGCTTCGAGCCGGGCCCGGCCTGTATCGCGCACCAGCGGCATCTCTGCCGCGCTGAAGGCGCGCTCGGTCATCGGGTCGTGGCGCACCCAGGGCTGCGGCGGCAACGGCGGCTTGCTGTGCACGTAGACGACATTGTCGCCGACGGCATAGAGCTCGCATTGGCGCGGTCCGTTCGCATTTTCAGCGCGCTTCTGGCACTGCTCCAGCGCAGCCGATTTCGCCGCGTCGTCGCTCGCCTGTCCGGTGACATAGGCGCTGACGCCGTTGATCGTGGTCGCGAACGCCTTGTGATCCGGTGCCGGCACGTAGTCGCGCGCCAGCGCAATGCGGGTCCGCTCGCTCACGAACGGCACGGCTTCAGGTGCAAACTTCTCGGCGGCGACGGAGGATGAAGGCGAGGGCGACTGTTGCGGCTGCGGCGAGTCGGCCGTCTGCCTGGCGACGGATGACTGCGTCGGCGCGGGGGATGGAGATGAAGACGGGACCGAGGACGGCGAAGCCGGCGTGGCCGACAGCCGGGCCAGCGCTTCCGCCGCCGCCTTGGCGGCATCGCGCTGCGCGGGGTGCGGATCGCGATAATCCAGATAGAGTTCGGTCCCGATCCCGACGGCTCCGAGCGCAACCACGGCGGCCGCAATTCGCCAGATCAGGCGGAGCCCGCCGCCGCGGGCGACCTTCTTTTCTTCCGGCGGCGCGTAGGTGCCGTCCTCGCGGCGCATCGCCACGCGATAGGCGTGCACCGGGGTCGGGATGTTCTTGACCTCCCGCGCGCCCATGTCGGCGAACTGCACCGACAGCTTGTTGGCGACCTGCTCATGGACGGCGCGCGAGATGCAGATGCCGCCGACGTCGGCGAGGCCCTCGAGGCGTGCTGCGATGTTGACGCCGTCGCCGAGCAGATCGCCGTCGCGCTCGACGACGTCGCCGATGGTGATGCCGATGCGGTAGCTCATCTGCCGGCTCGGCGGATAGGCCATGTTGCGCGTGCGCAGGCTCTCCTGGATGTCGATCGCGCAACGCACCGCTTCGACCGCGCTGGGAAATTCCGCGAGCACCGCATCGCCAGCGGTGTTGAAGATGCGGCCGCCGGCTCGCGCGATGAAGTCGTCAACGACCTCGCGATAGGCCGCCAGTCGCCGTAGCGTCTCTTCTTCATCCTCCGCGACGAGGCGCGAATAGCCGGCGATATCGGCGGCGAAAATCGCCGCGATCTTGCGTTTCAAGACGATCTGTCCTGCCATGTCACCGCGCCCGCTGGATTGGCCGGGAGCATGCCGTCAGATCGGTGAGCATGCAACCGGCCTCCCTTGAAGTAGTCATCGACCGGCGCACGACGTTCGAGCCCCAAACGAAAATGGCCGGGCAGAGCCCGGCCATGAACGTTCATTCATACGTCGTGCGGTGGGATCAATGCAGCGCAGTCGTATTGAGCTGCTGCTGGATCGTCTTGAAGTGATCGAGCCGCTCGATCGCGCGATCGAGCTCGTTGCCCTGCTTCTCGTTCAGCTTGGATTCCATGCCGGCGATCTCGGCCGCGAAAGCGGTCTGGTCGAGCTCCTTCAGCGACGTGGCGACGTCGGCGAGAACCGTCAGACCCTTGTCCGAGATCTCGGCAAGGCCGCCGAGCACGATGATCTTCTGCTGCGATCCGCCTGATGTCACCGTCAGGATACCCGGCCGCAGCGTCGCCACGAACGGCGCATGCCCGGCGAGCACGCCGAAATCACCCTCCTGGCCGGGAACGTCGACCTGGTCGACCTCGCCCGAGAAGGCGATCTTTTCCGGCGAGACGAGATCGAAATGGAAAGTAGCCATTGGGAAACCTGCGAATAGCGAATAGCGAATGGCGAGTAGTGAAGGAGGAAGCAGCGAACAGCTCGTCTATTCGCTGCTCCCTATTCGCCCTTAGGCTGCCTCAGCGGCCAGCTTCTTGCCCTTCTCGACCGCCTCGTCGATGTTGCCGACCATGTAGAAGGCGGCCTCCGGCAGGTGGTCGTACTTGCCTTCACACAGGCCCTTGAAGCCCTTGATGGTGTCGGCGAGGTCGACGAACTTGCCCGGCGATCCCGTGAAGATTTCGGCGACGTGGAACGGCTGCGACAGGAAGCGCTCGATCTTGCGGGCGCGGGCCACGGTCAGCTTGTCCTCTTCCGACAGCTCGTCCATGCCCAGGATGGCGATGATATCCTGCAGCGACTTGTAGCGCTGCAGAATCTGCTGGACCTGACGCGCGGTCTGATAGTGCTCCTCGCCGACGACCAGCGGGGAGAGCATGCGCGAGGTCGAGTCGAGCGGGTCCACCGCCGGGTAGATGCCCTTTTCCGAGATCGCGCGGTTGAGCACGGTGGTGGCGTCCAAATGCGCGAACGAGGTCGCCGGCGCCGGGTCGGTCAAGTCGTCGGCCGGCACGTAGATGGCCTGCACCGAGGTGATCGAGCCCTTGTTGGTGGTGGTGATGCGCTCCTGCAGCGCGCCCATGTCGGTGGCGAGCGTCGGCTGATAACCCACCGCCGAGGGGATGCGGCCGAGCAGCGCCGACACTTCCGAGCCGGCCTGGGTGAACCGGAAGATGTTGTCGACGAAGAACAGCACGTCCTGGCCCTGGTCGCGGAAGTGCTCGGCGACGGTGAGGCCGGTCAGGCCGACGCGGGCGCGGGCGCCGGGCGGCTCGTTCATCTGGCCGAACACCAGCGCGCACTTCGACTTGACGCTCGGATCGGGATTGTGCGGATCGGCGTTGACCTTGGATTCGATGAACTCGTGATAGAGGTCGTTGCCTTCACGGGTACGCTCGCCGACGCCGGCGAACACCGAATAACCACCGTGCGCCTTGGCGACGTTGTTGATGAGCTCCTGGATCAGCACGGTCTTGCCGACGCCGGCGCCGCCGAACAGACCGATCTTGCCGCCCTTGGCGTAGGGAGCCAAGAGGTCGACGACCTTGATGCCGGTGACGAGAATCTCGGCTTCGGTCGACTGGTCGGTGTAGCTCGGCGCGTCCGCGTGGATCGGACGCAGGCCCTCGGCCTCGACCGGACCGGCCTCGTCGATCGGCTCGCCGATCACGTTCATGATGCGGCCGAGCGTGCCGACGCCCACCGGCACCTGGATCGGCGAACCGGTGTCGGTCACCTCCTGGCCGCGGACCAGACCTTCGGTGGTGTCCATCGCGATGGTGCGCACGGTGGATTCGCCGAGATGCTGGGCCACTTCGAGCACCAGGCGGTTGCCGGCGTTCTTGGTTTCGAGCGAATTGAGAATGGCCGGCAGGTGACCTTCGAACTGCACGTCGACGACGGCGCCGATGACCTGGGTGATGCGACCGATCTGGTTGGCTGCGGTAGCCATTGAGTGTCTCTCCTTACGATCCGTATACGAAACCACGGTCGGCTCGACCGGGATATGTTCCTGGGTTGCGCTTCAACGGGCGCTGCGCGATCCGGCTAGACCGCCTCGGCGCCCGAAATGATTTCGATCAGTTCCTTGGTGATCATCGCCTGACGCGTGCGGTTGTAGATCAGCGTCTGCTTGCGGATCATCTCGCCGGCGTTGCGCGTGGCGTTGTCCATGGCCGACATCTGCGCACCGTAGAACGAGGCGTTGTTTTCGAGCAGTGCGCGGAAGATCTGCACCGCGAGATTGCGCGGCAGCAGTCCAGCCAGGATCTCGTCCTCTTCCGGCTCGTATTCGTAAGGCGCCAGCGGCGCCGCATTGGCCGGGCGCGCTTCGACCACCAGCGGAATGATCTGCTGAGCGGTCGGGATCTGCGCGATTACCGAGCGGAAGCGCGAGTAGAACAGGGTGCAGACGTCGAATTCGCCGGCCTCGAAGCGGGCAATCACCTTCTTGGCGATCTCGTCGGCATTGGCGAAGCCGATCTGGCGTACGGAGCGCAGGTCCATGTGCTCGACGATCTGCTTGTCGAACTGGCGGCGAAGCTGCTCATAACCCTTGCGGCCAACGCAGAAGAACTTCACCTCCTTGCCCTGGTTCATCAGGGCGAGCGCACGCTCGCGCGCCAGGCGGACGATCGAGGAGTTGAACGCGCCAGACAGGCCGCGCTCGCCGGTGCAGACCAGCAGCAGGTGCACCTGATCGCGACCGGTGCCCGCCAACAGCTTCGGGCCGCCGGCGGAGGCGATGGTGGCGCTCGCGATGTTGGAGATCACGGCGTCCATCTTCTCGGCATAGGGACGCGCCGCTTCGGCCGCCTGCTGCGCGCGGCGCAGCTTGGAGGCGGCGACCATCTGCATGGCCTTGGTGATCTTCTGCGTCGCCTTGGTCGAGGCGATGCGGACCCGCATGTCTTTCAGTGACGCCATTGTTCGTCTAGCTCACCCCGGCGGCCGATCCGTTGAAGACCCGACCGCTCAACCCTGAGATTGGTCATGCCCGGCCTGGCGCCGGGCATGAGATGTCACGTTGTCCCACCCCGAAGGGCGTGGATCGCCGGCCGGAGCCGGCCACGACCTCGCGATCAGGCGAAGGTCTTGGCGAAGCCCTCGACGACCGCCTTCAGCTTGGCGGCGCTGTCGTCGGACAGATCCTTGCTGTCGCGGATCGCGTTGAGCAGGTCGGCATTCTTGCCGCGCAGCAGCGACAGCAGGCCGTCCTCGAAGGCGCGCACCTTGTTGAGCGGCAGCGGATCGAGATAGCCGTTGGTGCCGGCCCAGATCACGCAGACCTGCTCTTCCATCTTCAGCGGCGAGAACTGCGGCTGCTTCAGGAGCTCGGTCAGGCGTGCGCCGCGGTTGAGCAGGCGCTGGGTCGAGGCGTCCAAGTCGGAGCCGAACTGCGCGAAGGCCGCCATCTCGCGGTACTGCGCCAGCTCGCCCTTGATCTTGCCGGCGACCTTCTTCATCGCCTTGGTCTGGGCCGAGGAGCCGACGCGCGACACCGACAGACCGACGTTCACGGCGGGACGGATGCCCTGGAAGAACAGATCGGTCTCCAGGAAGATCTGGCCGTCGGTGATCGAAATGACGTTGGTCGGAATGTAGGCCGACACGTCGTTGGCCTGGGTCTCGATGACGGGCAACGCGGTCAGCGACCCCAGACCATGGTCCTTGCTGAGCTTGGCGGCGCGCTCGAGCAGGCGGGAGTGCAGATAGAACACGTCGCCCGGATAGGCCTCGCGGCCCGGCGGACGGCGCAGCAGCAGCGACATCTGGCGATAGGCGACGGCCTGCTTCGACAGATCGTCATAGATGATGACGGCGTGCATGCCGTTGTCGCGGAAGTACTCGCCCATGGTGCAGCCGGTGAACGGGGCCAGATATTGCATGGGGGCCGGATCGGACGCGGTGGCGGCGATGACGATCGAATACTCCAGCGCGCCCTGCTCTTCGAGCACCTTCACGAACTGAGCGACGGTGGAGCGCTTCTGGCCGATCGCGACATAGACGCAGTACAGCTTCTGGCTCTCGGGAGCGCCAGCGACGTTCAGCGGCTTCTGGTTCAAGATGGTGTCGAGCGCGATCGCGGTCTTGCCGGTCTGACGGTCACCGATGATCAGCTCGCGCTGACCACGGCCGACCGGGATCAGGGCGTCGATCGCCTTGAGGCCGGTCGACATCGGCTCGTTCACCGACTTGCGCGGAATGATGCCGGGGGCCTTGACGTCGACGCGCTTGCGCTCGGTGGCCTGGATCGGGCCCTTGCCGTCGATCGGATTGCCGAGCGCGTCAACGACGCGGCCGAGCAGACCCTTGCCGACCGGAGCGTCGACGATGGCGCGGGTGCGCTTGACGGTCTGGCCTTCCTTGATCTCGCGGTCGGCGCCGAAGATGACGACGCCGACATTGTCGGTCTCGAGGTTCAGCGCCATGCCGCGGGTGCCGTTCTCGAACTCGACCATCTCGCCGGCCTGGACGTTGTCGAGACCGTAGACGCGGGCGATACCGTCACCGACGGACAGCACCTGTCCGACTTCGGTGACTTCGGCTTCCTGCCCGAAATTCTTGATCTGGTCCTTGAGGATCGCGGAAATTTCCGCGGCGCGGATGTCCATCAGCCTGCCTCTTTCATCGCGTGCTTGATCGAGTTGAGTTTGGTGCGAAGCGAACTATCGATCATGCGGCTGCCGAGCTTGACGACGAGCCCGCCGATAATCGCTGGATCGACTTTCACGTTGAGCGCGACGTCCTTGCCGGTCACCGTCTTCAGTGAGGCCTTCAAGGCGTCGAGATTCTTGTCGGAGAGCGGCTCGGCGACGACGACGTCGGCCGTGGCCTCTCCCTTGTATTTGGCGACCAGCGCGTTGAAGGCGCGGATCACGTCGGTCACCGCGAACAGGCGGCGGTTGGCGGTCAGCACGCGCAGCACGTTGGCGGCGACACCGGCGATGCCGGCCTTGTCGAGCACGGCATTCAGCGCCTTGAGCTGCACGTCCGCACCGAACACCGGACTGCGGACGAGGCGCTTGAGATCGGCGCTCTCATCGAGGAGGGCATTGAACCTGTCGAGATCGGCCTTGACCGCATCGACGGACTTTTCGTCACGGGCCAGTTCAAACAGGGCCGTCGCGTAACGACCGGACACACCGGATACGGAGGGATCTTCAGCAGCCACAGACGTGCTCTTTTTATATGCGCCCAACCCACAAGAGGGACACCGGCGCGCCGCTGCGGCGCAAACCAGCTAAGCCCTTGGAATTCAAGCAGGACTTTGATTTTCGATCGCCGCGAGAGCAGCTTGATCACGAAAAGCGGCGCTTTGCTAACATAGCGTACGCGCAGCCGCAACAAGCGGCGGCCCGCTATTCGGCACCTTGTTGCCGCGCCGCGGTCGGAGCCTACACGCGGTCCAACGGACTCGCTGATGGCCGCCCGCGCGCGCCCCGCCCCCGATACCAGTCACTCAGCGCAAGGTTCCAGCTGTTGCTGCATGGCCGCCATGCTGGTTTGGCCTTGACTCCCGTCGGCGGTGCCCGGCGGCCGCCGACCAGCCCGCACCGACATTACTTGCTGACATCTTGGCATCCTAAGTGAGAACTTAACTCAACAGTATTTCGAAGTATTTGATCGTTAATCAAGCGTTAACGCAGTGGATTACGGAATTTTCCGTGATGAGTAGACCGCGACGCAAGATGTTTCGATCAGAGCGGAACAATTTCTACTGCCCCACTCACGCCTCATTGCCCCACCAAACGGCGCGCGCCTCAACACCTGACGGGGGTCCACTGGCCGCAGAACGCGGCAATACTGTTCGAGGGACATAGATGCTGAAACTGAAGAACCTCTCGGCTGGCAAGATCGCCGGCTCGCGCACCGCGCTCGCTGTTGCCGTGACGCTGATCGTCGGCGGCAGCGCCACCGAAGCCTCGGCCCGGTCCAGGCACCACCATCACCACGCTCGCCACCACCATCATCACATGGCGCGTCATGCTGCTCAGCCCGCGCCCGACTCGTTTTCGAACGGATGGTCGTCCAACGGCTCCTCGTGGATGAACTCCAACGCAGCGGTCACGCCGTCGTCCGGCACCGGCCGCACTTTCTCCGGCATGGCGTCGTACTACGGCAACGAGTCCGGCAGCCGCACCGCCTCCGGCCAGCGCATGAACGCCAACGCGATGACCTGCGCTCACCGCTCGCTGCCGTTCGGCACCAAGCTGCGCGTGACCCATGGCGGCAACAGCGTCATCGTCACCGTCAACGACCGCGGCCCGTTCATCCGCGGCCGGGTGCTCGACCTGTCGACCGGCGCAGCCCGCGCCATCGGCCTGACCCGCGCCGGCGTCGGCCGCGTCACCGCCGAGGTCGTGTCGTAAGATACCCGATCTTTCCGCGCGTCATTGCGAGGAGCGAAGCGACGAAGCAATCCAGAGTCCCAACCCGGCCCTGGATTGCTTCGCTGCTGTTCAGCCCGGAGACATAGCTTACACCTGTTCGGGGACATAGTTGACAGTTTTGGGGTCGCGCAGATCAATCGCTG
>NZ_JBNPTX010000018.1:0-82175 GCF_051167875.1 Bradyrhizobium sp. HKCCYLRH3097 | reverse complement strand
GGTACCTGCCGCCTGCATTTTTTTCGCAGGCGGGCCATGGGTGAGGCCTTCACCCGGCATTCCCTGCGCCCTCTGCACTCTCGAGGGCCACGCGGATCGCAGCACTCGGGCATCCCATGCCGCGAGACTGCGCCGTCATGTCCCGGACCTCTCTTCGGCTGTTTGAATCGTAAATGAGTTCTCCCCTCCGCCGTCGTCCTAGGCAAGCTGCGCCGCGCCCATCCATCGTGAGGAGGCGATGCCGCCTCACCCCATCGCCAGCACCGCGACCGACAGCAGCGCCAGCATCACGGTCGAGCCCAGGAGCTGCAGCGATGCCTCGGGCTGCGTGCGCCAGCGCAGCACCTTGTCGGCGAGGCCCAGCGTCGCGTCGTAGAAATCAGCCGCGTAGGCCTGCTTGAGCACGCGCTGAAAGCGCGGCCCCGCAGCGGAAGTCATCAGCACGTGGATGATGGTCGCGCTCGCGACGAAGCCGATGATGCCGGCCCGCAGCGCCGTGCTGTGCGCCAGCTTGAGGATCAGCGCGGCGCCGGCATAGGTTGGAATGGCCTGGAACAGCGCGGTCAGCGCCATGCCTTCGAAGAGGTTGAGCAGCGGCGCCTTCGGCGCGGAGGTGCTGGGAGAGGCGACGGTGAGCATGGCCCGGACATCCGGTTGCGGCGGTCCTCGGCGAGGACCAGACCGCTCCCGTCTAACCGGCACGCCGGAGGAGGACCGTGAGCCCCGTCACGCGAGGCCATCGCCGCCGGCTGGGATGAGGGCACGCCGAGCACGGTCGACGCGCGGCATCGACTAGGTCCGGCCCTGCCCGTTCACCTGGCCCTGCTGCTGCTGACGCTCCTGCTCCTTGGCGCGGTGACGGCCATAGAGGCAGCCGGCGGCGGCGCCGAGCACGCCGTGATGACCGGCATAGTGGCCGGCCACGCCGCCGACGATGGCGCCCTTGATGCACCCCTTGGCCTCGGCGGCCTGCGTCGACAGCAGCGCCAGCGCTGCGACGGAGGCGGCCAGCATGGTCTTCGTGATCGACATCGTCATGATCGAGCTCCGCAAGAATGGTGCGAGGTAACGGCGACGCGGCGGGGCGGTTCCCGCCTCGCAACCGGCATGACGCATTGCGCGAACCTTATCGCGCGCGGTGATGACCCAAGAGCTGAGAAATGAGCTGAGAGATGAGCCGAGAGTGGGCTGAGACATGATCGTGACGCGATCACTCGCCAAGCTTCCGTTCACCGTACCGGCGCATTGAGCCGGCCGACGGTCACACAGGTGGTTGACGGCCGTCCGCCGGCATCTCCAGAACGAGATCGCCGACGCGGACATTCCCGTCAGTGGAGACAGGATGATCGAGCACATCAACAAGCAGCGCGTGCGCAAGCTGCTCGAGGCCCATGCCGCCGGCGATTTCGACAGCGTGCTGGCGCATTGCACCGACGACCTGGAGCACTTCGCCTCGGCGCCGATCGACATCTTCCCCCATCTCGGCGGCCGCCGGGGCAAGGCCGAGGTGCGGCAGATGTGGGAGACGGCGCGCAGCCGCTATGCCGAGGTCCGGCACGAGATCAAGACCATGATCTGCGAAGGCGACCAGGTCGCCGTGGATCTGCGCATCTTCCTGCGCAAGCGCGACAACGACCGCATCGTGCAATACGACCTCGCCGCCTTCTACACCCTGCGCGACGGCCGCATCGCCCGCATCCGCGAGATCATGGACACCTACGACCTGGTGCAGCAGGTGCTGGAATGCGATCTCAGCCGGCTGCTGATCGCGGGCGCCGCCCGGCCCTGAGGCCGGCACGGCCGTGGCGGACCAGGGCCTGGACCAGCCGATCACGCAAACGTCACCACCGGCGGCCTCGTCGCCTTGAACCTGTGGCCCGGGCTCCGCACCCCATGAGCGGTGGTATACGGGGCATCGGTGACATGAGAATAGCATTCCTGGCGATGGCCGGACTGGTGATGGGCGTCGTCGGCGGCGCGACGATCGGAGTAGGGCTTGGACTGGCCTGGATCGAGCTGTTCAACACCAGCGAATTCGAAGGCTATGCGGGCATGCTGGTGTTCTTCACCTTCATGCCGCTCGGCGCCCTGATCGGCGGCCTCGCCGGCGCCACCCTGTTCGGCATGGCCGCCTTCCGCGACCACGAGGTCGCGATCGCGCAGCAGCGCATGCAGCATGAAGGGCGTTAGGGCGCGGCGACCGGCGGTCGCGCGCATTTGTGCAATGCAAAAACAGCCGTTGCGCGCGCAGGTGGTTGATTTATGTGAGGCTCAAGAGAGATAGATTCGGCGCCCCGGCGCGACGTCCGTTGCGACGTCGCCTTGAGGCCGGCGCGCCCCCTTGCAAGCCAGTTCAGGATCCCGAGCCGATGACGGAGCACAGCCTCTGGCGTCTGTCGCGCGCATTGCATGGCGCGATCAACGACCGCCGTTTCGACGATTTCGCCGAGCTTCTCGATGACGACATCGACTGGGCCATCTACGGCCCGATCGACATGTTTCCCTTCCTCGGCGCGCGGCACGGCCGCGCCGCCGTGCTCGACGCCGTCAGGCAGATCGCGGACAATGTGAGCATCCGCCGGCTGGAGCGCGAGACCTTGATGCTGGACGAGACCAGCGCGGCGACCATGGTCCGCTGCGCGATGACGGCGCAGGATTCCGACAAGCCGATCACGGCGCGGCTCGCGCAATTCATGCAATTCCGCGCCGGCAAGCTCGCGCGGCTGCGGATCCTGATCGATACGTTCGATCTGGTCGAGCAGACGCTCGGCCGCCCCATCGACCTGCCGCGCATCGGCAGCTTCGCCTGAGCCCGCCGGCGTGTTGGATTGTGGTCACACTCACCGGCAACCCAACAGATCGTGACTGGCGCAGCCATAATTTTGCGCCAAGATTCCACCATATTCCGGCACACAGGTTCGGGCGGCGGGGGTTGCTCTCATGACATCGTATGGTTGCGCGCTGGCGGTTTTCACGGCCGGCTTCGGCCTTCTTGCGTCCGCCGCGCCGGCCCAGACGCTGATGCAGGCGCCGCAGCCGCTGCAGATCACACCCTGGCAGCAGATCGCGCCGGAGCCGGAGGACGAGGACAAGTCCGAGGACCAGGCAGCGGCCGACCCGATGAAGGACATCGACGTCGAGAAGCTCGACTGGAGCCAGCTCGCGATCGACGACACCACCTTCCTCGACCGTCCCGAAGCGGCCGCGGCGGCGAAGCGCAAGGCCGCCGCAGAGAAGGCCGCCGCGCTCGACTGGTCGAACCAGAACAAGGGCAGCCTCGCCTCGGGCGTGTCGGTCAAGCAGTCGGTGTCGCCGTTCTGGGACGCCCGCGTCGGCGCCGACATGACGGTCGCGCGGCAGCCGACCACGATGTCGGAATTGCTGGCGGAGAAGGCCGAGAACGGCGGCAATGCTCCGGAATCCGGCGGCTCGGCCTGGGCGGCCGTCACCGCGCCGGGGGCCGGCTCGATCTGGGACAAGACCGCCATCGAGGCCCGCGTCGATCCCGGATCCGATCACAGCCGGCTCGGCACCACCATCACCAAGGCGGTGCCGATCGATCACTACAATCTGACCCTGCAGAACGGCTACAACGTCACCCAGCAGGGCATGGTGCCGATTCCCGGCGCGGCGCCGAAGACCAGCCGCAGCTTCGACACCGAGCAGTCCGCCAAGCTCTCGATCGGCGACACCGGCACCAGCGTCACCGCCGGCCAGACCCTGTCGTCGAGCGACGACAAATGGCTGCGCAAGGTCGGCGCGGAGCAGAAGCTGTCGGATGGTCTCAGCATCTCCGGCTCAGTCAGCGAGACCGCGCAGGGCGGCACCAGCAAGAGCATCTCGGCCGGCTTCAAGCGGAGCTGGTGACGTTCACCATTGCGGCAGCCCGCCACGAATGATCGAACGTTCGCCGCAGCTTCGCCGCGGTGCGGCCCAATTTGGCCGCACTGATAGGCTTTGAGAAGTTCGTCGTGCGGGGACACCGCGCTCGCTTGAACGCGAAATGAGGAATTAGCCGATGAATGTCATTCGTCCGGACAAGATCGATGGAACTGAAGCCGAGCTGGATACGGATCTGGCCGCGGTCTCCGAAGTCGAGGCCGGCATTCGTGATTTCGTCCGTAACGATATCGCCTATCTGCGCCGCCCCAATGCGGCCGCCACGGCCGAGGCCTCGATCGATGCCGATGCAGCAGTGAACAGCGTCACCACGCTGATCCAGCGCGTCGCCGGCACCTCGCTGTCGGAGATCGAGAACCTGATCGGAGAGCTCGAGAGCCTGCGCGAACTGCTGCATGCCGAGGGCCAGCGGGTGCAGCGCGAGATCGCGAGCTATGCACAGCTCAGCCAGGCGGCGATGAAGTCGACCCGGGCGATCGCCGAGAACGTCACGCAGTGGAAGCGCGCCGCCGACGGCCTGCGCAGCAGCTGAACATTCTTTCCGGATCTTGAAGAGGGCCGCCGTGCGAGGCATCGCGCGGCGGTTTTCGTCTTTGCAGCGCCGCGTCCTTGAACGCGCTCCGGCCCTCCCGCGACCAACTTCCGCCGCTCTCGTGGCGGGCAGGTTGCGTCAGGGGGATGTCGCTCTCATGGAAACGATCCGGCCGCACAACACCGATCCGATTCCTCTGCGGCCCAAGCCTCAGCGGATCGGGACCATCATGGTCCGTTTCGTCGGTTTGCTGGTGGTGGCGATGGCGATCATGGTGCTCATCTGGAGCCGCTAGATCGCCTCTACGAACAGGACCGCGTGGTCCGTTCTGGTTAACGAGTAGTTAAACCGTCACTCGTTGATCGTCGCTGACGTCTCGAGCGAATACGATCCGTCCGCGTAGCCCTTCACGACCATTCCCGTCGCGAGCATCACCGCGAGCGTCACGCTGGCAAAGATAAAGCCGAGGAGTTTCAGACCACCGCGATCTGCCATACTCATCCCCCACATCCTGATCCCTGATTGGCTGTCTTATAGAGTCGGAGTTCAGAATGCGTTAGCGCGAAGTTCGTTCCGCGCCGACAATCCTACGAAGCGTGACCTTTTCGCCTCAACCGTTGTTCCGTCGAGGGACGAAGGCCGACGCAAGCACAGAGAACACCAGCTCGTCGCGCTGATTGATGCCGGTATTGCGCGCCTGCAGGATGCCCCACTCCGGGCGCGAGGCCGACTCGCGAAGCGAATCAATCTCGCTCGAGAAGCTGATCGTATCTCCTGCAAGCACCGGCTTGTGCCAGCGCAGATCACGGAAGCCGGGAGAAGGACCTCCGAGAGCGATCGGCTCGCCACGCATGCGCGCGATCTCCAGGAGTCGCTGATTGTCCGCGATGATCAGCTTCATGCAGACCGAGCCGATGTGCCATCCCGATGCCGCGAGCCCGCCAAACAGCGACCGGCGGCCCTCTTCCTCGTCGAGATGAAAGCGCTGCGGATCGAATTGAATGGCAAAGCGCTTAATCTCTTCGGCAGTGAACGTGTAGGAGCCGAGCTCGCGGCGCTGGCCGACCTGAAGATCCTCGAAAAAGCGCATCAGCCCACCTGCCCGCGGCTCTCACGGCGCTCGACGATGATGGGAGAAACCATCTCGCAAAGTCTCATGCCAGCCTTGTTGCGCACGCTGCATTTGAAGGTGACGATCCCGGTCGACGGACGGCTCCGCGACACCCGCGCTTCCAGAACCTCCACATCGAGCATCAGCTCATCGTCAGGACGCAGCGGCGACAGCCACCGGACCTCGTTGACGCCCGGCGAGCCGAGCGAAGCGGTGCGGCCGATGAAGCCGTCGAACATCATGCGCATCATCAGCGAGCAGAGGTGCCAGCCCGAGCCGGACAGACCCTTGAGCATCGACTGCGAGGCAGCCAGTTCGTCCAGATGCATCGGCTGCGGATCAAACTCAGACGCGAAGGCGATGATCTCGTCGCGGGTGACGTGTCGCGGGCCGAAGCTGCCGAACGGGCCTTGCGGAAAATCTTCGAAGGTGAGGGTCATGAGGTTGGGAATGGCTGAAAGAAGCCCGAATGTGGCCGCACTTTGCAGCAATCACAACCGGGCCGCTCGCATGGCTGACGCCCGGTCCAGTCGCAAGAGAGTGCCAGAAGGCGCCATACACCGGAACGAATTCGGCTGCCGCCGATGCCGTCTGGCGCGCAATTCGAGCACGACTTAAAGACGGATTTGACGACCGATTCGGACGTGGCCGGGGGATCAAGATGTTGGAATTTCGCGATTTGTTCCAGTGGGACCGCTTCATCACGCCCACCATCATCAAGACGTTCTATTGGCTCGTGATTGCGCTGATCATCCTGTCGGGAATTCGCGGCATTTTCACGGGCCTCTCCGAAATGGCGATCAGCCCGTTCGGCGGTTTCCTGATGCTGTTGTCGTCGCTCGCCGGCATCATCGTCGGCATGGTGTTCTCGCGCATCATCGCCGAGTTCGTGCTGATCGTCTTCCGCATCAACGAGCATCTCGGCGCGATCCGCGAGCAGGGGCGGATGTAGCCGCCCCGCACGGCCTTAGTTGTTGAAGCGGAAGTGCATGACGTCGCCGTCGGCGACGACATACTCCTTGCCTTCGAGGCGCAGCTTGCCACCCTCGCGGGCGCCCGCCTCGCCGCCGAGCGCGACATAGTCGGCATAGGCGATGGTTTCGGCGCGGATGAAGCCCTTCTCGAAATCGGTGTGAATGACGCCAGCCGCCGCCGGCGCCTTGGTGCCGCGGTGAATGGTCCAGGCGCGCGCTTCCTTCGGACCGACCGTAAAGTAGGTGATCAGGTCGAGCAGCTGATAGCCGGCGCGGATGAGCCGATCGAGACCTGCCTCTTCGAGCCCGAGCGTCTCCAGGAAATCCACCCGCTCCTCGCGCGACAGCGTCGCAATCTCGGACTCGATCTTGGCCGAGATCACGACGGCGACCGCGCCCTCCTCCTTGGCGCGCTCAAACACCGCCTTTGAGAAGCTGTTGCCGTCCTTGGCCGAGCCTTCCTCGACATTGCAGACGTAGAGCACGGGCTTGGAGGTGAGCAGTCCGAGCATGCCGAAGGCGCGCTCCTCCTCCGGCTTGCGCTCCAGCAGCCGCGCGGGCTTGCCGTCGCGCAGCAGCACCAGAGCACGGGTGACCAGCTCGTACTGCTCCTTGGCGTCCTTGTCGCCGCCCTTGGCCTTCTTGGCGAGGTTGTCGACCCGCTTCTCGAGGCTGTCGAGATCGGACAGCATCAGCTCGGTCTCGATGGTCTCGATGTCGGCGAGCGGGGCAATCTTGCCCTCGACATGGGTGATGTCGGAATCCTCGAAGCAGCGCACCACATGCGCGATCGCGTCGACCTCACGGATGTTGGCGAGAAACTGGTTGCCGAGGCCTTCACCCTTGGAGGCGCCGCGCACCAGTCCGGCGATGTCGACGAAGGTCAGCCGCGTCGGAATGATCTGGCCCGACTTGGCGATCGCCGCGAGCTTTTCCAGCCGCGGATCGGGAACGGCGACCTCGCCGACATTCGGCTCGATGGTGCAGAACGGATAGTTCGCGGCCTGCGCCGCCGCCGTCTCCGTCAGCGCGTTGAACAGCGTCGACTTGCCGACGTTGGGCAAGCCGACGATCCCGCATTTGAATCCCATGATCCGTCTCGCATCCTCTTGAGGCGAGGGCCCGGGGCGCCTTACGCGGCGCCGACATCGCCCTTGTCCAGAAAACCTTTGGCCTGCAGCGCCAGATGCACCTTGTTGGCGAAGGTGGAGTCGCGCCGGCCCGTCAACAAACCCGCATTGTCGGCCACCGCCTCGCACAGCGCCTCGACCCAGGGCATCTCGGACTTGGCGAAGTCCGACAGCACATGGCCGTGCACCAATTCCTTGACGCCGGGATGACCGATGCCGAGCCGGACGCGGCGATAGTCGTTGCCGAGATGCGCCGAGATCGAGCGCAACCCGTTATGGCCGGCAATGCCGCCGCCGACCTTCACGCGCAGCTTGCCCGGCGACAATTCCAGCTCATCCTGAAACACCGTGACGTCGCCGACGCCGAGCTTGAAGAAGCTGGCCGCTTCCTGCACGGCGCGGCCGGATTCGTTCATATAGGTCGTGGGCTTGAGCAGGATGACGCGCTCGGAGTCGAGCGTGCCTTCCGAGGTCTCGCCCTGAAACCTGCGTCGCCACGGCGAAAAGCGGTGACGCCGCGCGATCTCGTCAACGGCCATGAAGCCGATATTGTGCCGGTTGCGCGCATATTTCGCGCCGGGATTGCCGAGGCCGACAAACAGCAGCATGACGCGGCATCCGCCCCCGCCGTCGCTTCGAGAAGCACGGGACCCGCCCGTGCTTCCCAGAAGCGGAACGGCTTACTTCTTCTTGTCGCCGCCAGCCGGCGCCTTGGCAGCGGCCGCGGGAGCCTTCGCAGCGGCAGCCGGAGCAGCAGCAGCGGGCGCCGCTGCGGCGCCAGCAGCCGCCTTCTGCTCCTCGCCATAGCCCGACGGCGGCACGATGGTGACGAGCGTCGCGTCGTCGCGCGAGAGCGTCTTCACACCGGTCGGCAGCTTGACATCGGAGATGTGCAGCGAGTGGTTGATCTCGAGCGCGCTGACATCGGCCTCGATGTACTGCGGAATGTTCTCCGCGAGGCACTCGAGCTCGAGCGTGTGGGTCACGATGTTGACCGTGCCGCCGCGCTTGACGCCCGGCGCGCCTTCCGAGCCCACCACATGCAGCGGCACGCTGACGCGAATGGTCGCGCCCTGGCCGAGCCGCATGAAGTCGACGTGGATCGGGAAGTCCTTGACCGGATCGAGGTGGAAGTCGCGCGGGATCACCCGGTGCTTCTTGCCGTCGAGGGTGACGTCGAAGATCGTGGTCAGAAACCGGCCTGCGAGGATGCGCTGGCGCAGCTCGCGGTCTTCCACCGAGATCGGCAGCGGGGGCTGGTTGTCTCCATAAATCACTCCGGGCACTCTCCCGGCGCGACGCTCTGCCCGTGCGGCCCCCTTGCCGACTGACGGACGGGCGGTCGCCTTCAGTTCTCTGACGGTCGCCATCGTGTTAAGTCCTTGTTTTAAAAAGTTAAAGGCCGCAATGCGGCCCGTTGCTGGACGTCCTTCGGCAAGCCTCCAGGGGTGCGGGGGCCGCGGACGTGGCGGCGTTCTAGCGGCAAACCCGGGAAATGACAAGGAAATGAAGGGGCCGCCTGCCCCTCCCGTCCCAGGGCGACCCGGCCGCGGCGTCAGCCATCCGCGCTGCCGGCGCCCGGCGGCGTGCCGGCCGCACCACCCAGCTTGGCTTCCAGCGCCGCGATCCGCGTCTTCAGCGCCTCGTTCTCCTCGCGGGCGAGCCGGGCCATGTCCTTGACCGCCTCGAACTCCTCGCGCTTCACGATGTCCAGGTCGTTCAGGATCTTTTCCGCCTGGTTGCGGATGACGGAATCGACCTCCCGCTTCATGCCCTGGGCGGCACCTGCGGCATCGTTCATCAGGCGGCCGAGTTCGTCGAAAAACCGGTTGTTGGTCTGGGTCATGTGAGAAACTCCGCGTCCCGCGACGAGCAAGATAATGGAAGACAGAATGGCGATCCCTGTCGCCGCCCGCAAGATGGGCCGTCTTGTCATGCCTTGGTTTCCTTGTCATCGTACTTGTTGCGCCGGCCCGCGGCGCTGGTATGAGCAGCCCTGAGATCACATCGCGCCGCGCCCGTTCATGTGGCGAGGCTCGTTCGAAGCCCGCATCGCCCGGGGGCTTCCGGAAGCGGGACGCCGTGTCCACGAAAGCCAGTGAATGACGCCTCTCCTCATCGATTTCCCCGTGTTCGATCCGGTTGCGATCGCGATCGGCCCGTTCGCGATCCGCTGGTACGCGCTGGCCTATATCTGCGGCATCGTGATCGGCTGGCTCTACGCTCGCTCGCTGCTCAAGAAGGAGCGGCTGTGGGGCGGCCCGGCGCCGGTGTCGCTGGTCCAGCTCGACGACTTCATCCTGTGGGTCACGATCGGCATCATCCTCGGCGGCCGCACCGGCTACGTGCTGTTCTACAACCTGCCGTTCTTCATCGATCATCCGATCGAGATCTTCGAGCTGTGGAACGGCGGCATGTCGTTCCATGGCGGCTTCATGGGCTGCGTGCTCGCCGTGATCTGGTTCGCCCGCCGCAACGGCCTGCCGATCCTCTCGCTCGGCGACGTCACCACCGCGGTCGCGCCCATCGGCCTGCTGCTCGGCCGCATCGCCAATTTCATCAATGGTGAGCTGTGGGGCCGTGCCGCCGATGCAAGCGTGCCCTGGGCGATGATCTTCCCGCGCGATCCGACCCACCTCCCGCGCCATCCGAGCCAGCTCTACGAGGCCGGCCTCGAAGGCATCGTGCTGTTCATCGTGCTGGCGATCATGATCCGGTTCGGCGCGCTGAAACGGCCCGGCCTGATCCTCGGCAGCTTCATCACCCTCTATGGCGTGGCGCGCATCACCAGCGAGCTGTTCCGCGAGCCCGACAAGCAATTGGGCTTTCTCTGGGGTGGCCTGACCATGGGCATGGTGCTGTCGGTGCCGATGCTGATCATCGGCGCCATCCTGGTGGCGCGGGCGCTGCGCAAGCCCGGGACACATCAAGCCACTCCCCCGCTGCAGGCCAATCCGTGATCGAAACCTCTCCGCTCCACACCGAGATCAAGCGGCTGATCAAGGCATCCGGACCGATGCCGGTCTGGCGTTACATGGAGCTGTGCCTGATGCATCCGGAGCACGGCTACTACATCTCGCGCGATCCGCTCGGACGCGAGGGCGACTTCACCACCGCCCCCGAAGTGAGCCAGATGTTCGGCGAGTTGCTCGGGCTGTGGGCGGCCTCGATCTGGAAGGCGACGGGATCGCCGCAGCAATTCCGGCTGATCGAGCTGGGACCCGGCCGCGGCACCATGATGTCGGATGCGCTGCGGGCGCTGCGCGTGCTGCCGCCGCTGTACCAGACGATCTCGGTTCACCTGGTCGAGGTCAATCCTGTCCTGCGTGAGAAGCAGAAGGCCACGCTGACCGGCCTGCGCAACGTCAACTGGCACGAGAGCTTCGACGAGGTGCCGGAGGGCCCCAGCGTCATCTTCGCCAACGAGTATTTCGACGTGCTGCCGATCCACCAGATGATCAGGCGCGAGACCGGCTGGCACGAGCGCGTCGTCGAGCTCGACGAGGAGGAGAACTTCGTCTACGGCGCGGCCGCCGATCCGACGCCCGGCTTCGAGCTGCTGCTGCCGCCGCTGGTGCGCGCCGCGCCGGCCGGTGCCATCTTCGAGTGGCGGCCGAACACCGAGATGATGGGGATCGCCAAGCGCCTGCGCGAGCAGCGCGGCGCGGCCGTCATCATCGATTACGGGCATGTGCGCAGCGATGTCGGCGACACCTTCCAGGCCATCGCCCGTCATAGCTTCGCTGATCCCCTCAAGACACCGGGGCTTGCCGACATCACCGCCCACGTCGATTTCGACGCGCTGGCGCGGGCCGCGGAAGCCGTCGGCGCGCGCGTTCACGGCCCGGTCACGCAGGGCGAGTTCCTGCAGCGGCTCGGCATCGAAACCCGCGCGCTGACCCTGATGCAGAAGGCGTCGCCGGAAGTCTCGCAGGACATCGCGAGCGGGCTGAAGCGCCTGACCGGCGGCGGCCGCGGCGGAATGGGGTCGCTGTTCAAGGTGCTCGGCATCTCCGATCCGGCCATTCCGGTGCTGGCGGGCATCAGCGACGAACACACCAACGAGAACACGGGAGGCGCGTGATGCTGGTATCATCGGATGTGATGTCCGCGATCCCTGGCCTGCGCCACGCCTTCTTCACCCGCGAGGGCGGCGTCTCGGACGGCATCTATGCCGGCCTCAATGGCGGGCTCGGATCGAATGACGTGCCGGAGAACGTCCGGGAAAACCGCCGCCGCATGGCCGCCCATCTCGGCGTCGCGCCCGACCAGTTCCTCAGCCTGCACCAGATTCATTCGCCCGACGTCGTGGTTGCGACCGGGCCCTGGGACGGCCCCGTCAGGCCGAAGGCCGATGCGCTGGTGACCGCGACGCCGAATCTCGCGATCGGCGTCACCACCGCCGATTGCGGGCCGATCCTGTTCGTCGACCCGCATGAGCGCGTCATCGGCGCGGCCCATGCCGGCTGGAAAGGTGCGCTCACCGGCGTGCTCGAAGCCACGCTGCAGGCGATGGAGGAGCTCGGCGCAGAGCGCGGCCGGATCATTGCCGCGATCGGCCCCCTGATCCGCCAGCCGAGCTACGAGGTCGGCGCCGAGTTCGTCACGCGCTTCCTCGACGACGACGCCGAACACGCGCGCTTCTTCCTGCCGTCGACGCGCGACGGCCACGCGATGTTCGACCTCGCCGGCTTCATCCGGATGCGGCTGGAAAACGCCGGCTTGCTGCTGATCGACGATCTCGGCCTCGACACCTATGTCGACGAGCGCTTCTTCAGTTACCGCCGCTCGGTCCATCGCAACGAGCCGGACTATGGCCGGCACGTTCATGCCATCATGCTCGAAGGCTGAAGCTGGGCGCGATTGTGGCCGCATGTGGATTGCTTAACCCTTTCTGTACAACTGAATGCACTCTGTCCCAATCTGTGGCAGCCGCGACCTAGACGTTAATCGATTTTAACGATATCGCTCCCGACGATGAGGGGAGCGCCGACACCACTTCGACGGATCAGCCGCGCTGCGCAGCACGCCTGCGTTGCCGTTTTGCTGATGACGTCCGCTGCAACGCTCGGCGGCTGCGCGACCAGCAGCGGTGGCCCGTCCAACGCCTATGCGATGGCGCCTGCATCGGATAGCGCCACGATCGCCTTCGAGCAGATCGACGGCCCGCCGCCGCAGATCTTCGACCGCATGGTCAGCGTGCTCGACAGCGAGTCCAAACTGCGCAGCCTCGCCATCGTGTCGCGCGAGGCCCCTGCAGCGTATCGTGTCCGCACCTATCTCTCCGCCCAGGTCGTCGGCGGCAAGGGCGTGATCGCCTGGGTGTTCGACGTCTACGATCGCAATCAGCAGCGCGCGCTGCGGCTGTCGGGCGAAGAGCCGGTCGGACGCGGCGGCCGCGATCCGTGGAACAATGTCGACGACATGGTCCTTCGGAAAATCGCGCAGGCGGGCTTCAGCGGACTTTCGAACATGCTGAACGGCACCGCGCCCGCCGACGGCGCGCCACCGGCGGCACCGGCCACCCGCGGCCCTGCGGTCGCCGTGGCCGAGCCCGCGTCGCCGGCGTCCGGCGGCACCAGCGTCGCGGCCCTCGGCTACACCGACCATTAGGCAAAGAGGCGCATTTTGCGCCGTTTTTGACCGGGAAAAACACCCGCGGCGGGTTGCCATGCGCGCGGTGTCCTTGATATCACCTCGCCCGTGCAAAACTGCCGGTTCCATGGATAGCCCGATATGCTGAACAAGGTCTCCAGCGAGACGCGAGGAGAATTCACGATGTCGGCCAAGAACGGCTCCATCAAACTCGTCGCCGGCAACTCCAATCCGGCTCTCGCCGCCGGCATCGCCGCTGAACTTGGGCTGCCGCTGACGAAAGCGGTGGTCCGGCGCTTCGCCGACATGGAGATCTTCGTCGAGATCCAGGAGAACGTCCGCGGCTCCGACGTCTTCATCATTCAATCGACGTCCTATCCGGCGAACGACCTGCTGATG
This sequence comes from Bradyrhizobium sp. HKCCYLRH3097, assembly GCF_051167875.1. Classification (NCBI taxonomy): domain Bacteria; kingdom Pseudomonadati; phylum Pseudomonadota; class Alphaproteobacteria; order Hyphomicrobiales; family Nitrobacteraceae; genus Bradyrhizobium; species Bradyrhizobium sp. HKCCYLRH3097. The sequence continues at coordinate 68,534 of NZ_JBNPTX010000018.1, read as the reverse complement.
GAGCTCCTGATCATCACCGATGCGCTGCGCCGCGCCTCCGCGCGCCGCATCACCGCCGTGGTGCCCTATTTCGGCTATGCGCGGCAGGATCGCAAATCGAACTCGCGCACGCCGATCTCGGCCAAGCTCGTCGCCAACCTGATCACCCATGCGGGCGTCGACCGCGTCATGACGCTCGATCTGCACGCCGGCCAGATCCAGGGCTTCTTCGACATCCCGACCGATAACCTTTTTGCCTCGCCGCTGATGGTGCGCGACATCAAGGATCGCTTCGATCTCTCCAACCTCATGGTCGTCTCGCCGGACGTCGGCGGCGTGGCGCGCGCCCGAGGCCTGGCCAAGCGCATCAACACGCCGCTCGCCATCGTCGACAAGCGCCGCGAACGTCCCGGCGAGTCCGAGGTCATGAACGTGATCGGCGACGTCTCCGGCCACACCTGCATCCTGATCGACGACATCGTCGATTCCGGCGGCACCCTGGTGAACGCGGCGGATGCGCTGCTCAAATACGGCGCCAAGGACGTCTACGCCTACATCACGCATGGCGTGCTCTCCGGCGGTGCCGCGTCCCGCATCACCTCGTCGCGGCTGAAGGAGCTCGTCATCACCGACTCCATCATGCCGACCGAAGCGGTCCGCAACGCCCCCAACATCCGCACGCTGGCGATCGCGCCGCTGATCGCCGAGGCGATCGGGCGGACGGCGGCGGAAGAATCGGTGTCGAGCCTGTTCGACTGACCTCGGTTGTCTGCGAACGACGCCTCATCCTTCTCGCGCTAGAACTCGATTTGGCCCACCCTCCCCTGGAGGGGGAGGGTCGATCGCACGCGAAGCGGGCGAGCGGGGTGGGGTGATCTCTCCGCAGGCTCTGCTGCAAGTGGAGAGATCACCCCACCCCGCCTCACGTCTCGCTTCGCTCGTCGTGATGCGACCCTCCCCCTCCAGGGGAGGGTGGGCAGCTTGCCCCGTACGCCGTCATTGCGAGGAGCGCAGCGACGAAGCAATCCAGGGTGCCTCAACGGAGAGATCCTGGATTGCTTCCGCCTACGCTCTCCGAGCTCCGGCGGACAAGTCGCTGCGCTCGCAACGACGCCCGCGGTGTCTTTCATGGCAACATTGTCTGCCGACATCTGGCGATGCAGCTCCGCGATCTCGCGACGCATTTTGCGTCCGAGCTTTGCTCATCGTGCCGCCCTCACGAGATGAAGGGCGCAGGGAAGGCCGGGCGCTGGCCGCGCCCGTGGCCCGCCTGCTGAAAAAAATGCAGGCGGCAGGTACCACAGGTCTGGCCGAACACACCCGGCCCTCCCTGCGCGACGGTTTTGACGGCTGCTTCGCGTTCTCCCCGGTGCGCCGGCTTGTTGGCCACCGTGCGCGCAACGCGCTTGCGCGCGTTACGCGGGACACCAGCTTCGGGGTGCCAGGACCGCGCGACTTGACCGTGCGTGCCGGATCGTTCGTCGGCGCAACGTCAATCACGCTGCGACCCGACACGCCCATCGCATTCCGCTGCCGACGTCCATGACGACCGCGATACGTCCCCTCCGACGCAACGGAACGAGCGGGACCATAATGCTGATTTTGCGAAATCGTCAAGCGATTTATTTTTATCCGAAGGGCTGGACAGGATTTTGCAGCAATGAGGTGATTTGGTCGACGGGCAGAAGATTGCCCCTTTAGCGCGGATACATACGGCGGATTACGGCTGCGCCTAATCCGCCCTACGGTCGAGCGTAGGGCGGATTAGCGAAGCGTAATCCGCCACCACACAGCACGGGATTTCGAGACAAACTTGACTCCGTCAACGCTCTCCGAACGTTCCGCTGACCTCGACATCACCCGCCCAGTCCGCAGGAAACATTCCTGCGCGCACATCGCGATGAAACGAAGAATGCGGCCAGTCCGCGACGCGGCTGACGAAGCTATGCTTCACCGGATTGATGTAACAATACTCCACGTGACGGGCATAATCTTCTTCGTCGCGGATAAGATGCTCCCAGAATCGGCGCTGCCAGATGCCGCGCTCCTGCCGCACCACCCGAGTGGGGCTGAGATTTTCTGTCCTTGGAAGCGCCCGCGCGAAGCGGTTCTTGATCAGCCGCCAGCGCATCGAGAAGTCGGCTTCATCGGGCGGCAAGGTCCAGACGGCATGAAGATGATCGGGCATCACCACGAAGGCATCGATCTCGAAAGGAAAACGCCGCTTCGTGGCGGCGACCGCGGAGCGCAGGACGCCGATGTGATCGATCAGCAAGCTCTGACGCCGATCGAGCAGATTCAGCGTGAAAAACCAACAACCGCCTGGAACGAATGCGCGTCGATAGTTGGGCATGGATCGAGCTTCGAGTCGAAACCAACGTAAGCCTACTCGCAGCGGATGCATGAATTCAAGATTTGCGGCGGATTACGGCTTCGCCTAATCCGCCCTACGCTCGAACCTGTAGGGCGGATTAGCGAAGCGTAATCCGCCGATCAGCCCCGTGCCTTGCACAGGCCGTCCTGTTCGGCCAACATCCCCTGGAGATGCGAGGAAACAAGAACCCCAGCCCCGAGCCCCGCCCTCATGTTCAGCGCCATCGAACGCCCCGCGGGCCCGCCGCCCAGCGCCGCCCGGATCGCCGACGATTTCGGTCCGCTCTACGCCTCGCATGGCTTCATCGGCTGGCTGTTCGCGATCACCGGACCGGTCGCCATCATCCTGTCGGTCGGCGCCAATGGCGGGCTGTCGCAGGCGGAGATCGCGTCGTGGATCTTCGGCGTGTTCTTCATCAACGGCCTGATCACGCTTGCGCTGTCGTGGCGCTATCGCGAGCCACTGGTGCTGTTCTGGACCATTCCGGGCACCGTCCTGGTCGGCCAGTCGCTGACGCATCTCAGCTTCCCGCAGGTGGTCGGCGCGTTCTACGGCACGGCGCTGTTGATGCTGGTGCTCGGGCTCACCGGCTGGGTCAAGCGCGCGATGCAACTGGTGCCGATGCCGATCGTGATGGGCATGGTCGCCGGCGTATTCCTGCGCTTCGGCCTCGATCTCGTCCGCGCCGTGTTCGCCGACTTTGCCATCGCCGGGCCGATGGTCGTGCTCTGGCTGCTGCTGACCGCGCTCCCTGCGCTGGGCCGGCGCTGCCCGCCGATCATCGGCGCGCTCGTCATCGGCACGCTCGCGGCTCTCCTGTTCGGCAAATATGATCAGAATGCGTCGGTGCAGATCGCGCTGATCCATCCGGTGATCCCGACGCCATCCTGGTCGCTCGCGGCCATGATCGAGCTGATCGTGCCGCTCGCGGTCACCGTGCTGGTGGTGCAGAACGGCCAGGGCTTTGCGGTGCTGACCGCCGCCGGGCACAAGCCGCCGGTCAATGTGGTGACCGTCGCCTGCGGCATCGGCTCGGCGCTCGCGGCTGTCGTGGGCGGCGTGTCGACCTGCCTGACCGGACCGACCAACGCCATCGTCGTCTCCGGCGGCGAGCGCAAGCGCCACTATACCGCGGCGATGGTCGTGGGCGTGCTGGCGCTCGGCTTCGGCCTGCTGGCGCCGACCTTCACCACGCTGCTGCTGATCGCGCCGAAATCATTGATCACCGCGCTGGCGGGCCTCGCCATGCTGCGCGTGCTGCAAACGGCGTTCGTGACCGCGTTCAGAACGAACTTCTCGCTCGGCGCCCTGATCGCCTTCCTCGTCACCGTCGCCGACGTGCCCCTGCTCAACATCGGCGCCGCGTTCTGGGGGCTCGTCGCCGGCTTTGCACTGTCGTGGCTGCTGGAGCGGACGGATTTCACAGCCGCATCGGGCGCATAACGGATTGCCGCATCGCACCACGCGCTGTCGTCGCATCCCCAGTCGAACGGGCACCATGCTGTTGCAGCGCCGCTGGATCGCGCTACACTTCACGACCAAACAAGAAGTCTTCTGGGAGGATATGATGACCGCGATCACGCGCCGCAACATGCTTGCGGGTACGGCAGCAGCAGGCGCGCTTGCGCTCACCGGCCAGCCCGCCTGGTCGGAGCCGCAGTGGAAGAAATATGCCGGTACCAAGCTCGAGGTGATCCTGGCCAAGGGGCCGCGCGGCGACAATCTGCAGAAGAACATCAAGGAATTCACCGCGCTGACCGGCATCGAGGTGGAATCCGAGCAGATCCCGGAGCAGCAGCAGCGACAGAAGGTCGTGATCGAACTGTCGTCGGGCAAGCCGAGCTTCGACGTCGTCCATCTCAGCTATCACGTGCAGAAGCGGCAGTTCGAGAAGGCCGGCTGGCTCGCCGACATCACCGACTTCATGAAGGACCCGAACCTCACCGCGCCGGACCTCGTGCAGAGCGATTTCTCCGCCGCTGGCCTCAGTTACGCCAGCAACGACAAGGGCCGGATGTTCTCGCTGCCATGGTCGGTGGACTACTTCATCCTCTACTACAACAAGGAGCTGTTCGCGAAGAAGGGCGTCGAAGTGCCGAAGACGCTCGACGAGATGGTCACGGCGGCGCAGAAGCTGACCGATGCCAAGGACGGCACGTTCGGATTTGTCGGACGCGGCCTGCGCAACGCCAACATGACCCTGTGGACGAACTTCTTCCTCAACTATGGCGGCGAGTTCCTGGACGCCAAGGGCAACATCCTGACCGACGGCCCCGAGGCAATCGAGGCCACCAAGCTGTATCAGAATCTGCTGACGACCTGCGCGCCTCCGGGCGTGGCCGGCTTCAACTGGATGGAGTCGATGGCCTCGTTCACGCAAGGCCGCTCGGCGATGTGGATCGACGGCGTCGGCTGGGCGCCGCCGCTGGAGGATCCCAACGCCTCGCGCGTGGTCGGCAAGGTCGGCTACACCGTGGTGCCCGCAGGACCGAGGGGGCAGTACTCGGCGACCTATGGCGACGGCATCGGCATTGCGGCCGCGAGCAAGAACAAGGAAGCCGCTTGGCTGCTGTGCCAGTGGCTGGTGTCGAAGCCGCAGGGCGCCCGCCTGGTGCAGGCCGGCGGCGGCGTGCCGTTCCGCAACTCGGTGCTCAACGACCCCGGGGTCCAGGGCGGCGTGAAGATGCCGAAGGAGTGGCTGCAGTCGGCGATCGACTCCGGCAAGATCTCCAAGCTCGGCCTGCCCGTGATCATCCCGGTCGCCGAATTCCGCGATCTCGTCGGTGCGGCGCTGACCGCGACGCTGTCGGGCGCCGATCCCGCCACCGAGCTAAAGAAGGCGCACGAACAGTTCCGCCCCATCCTGGAGCGCAGCGAGAAAGCGTGAGCACGATCGTCGAACAGGCCGGCGCGGCAGCGGAGGCGGCTGCGCCGGAACGTGCGCTGCGGCCGCCGTCGTACTGGCCGTTCGTCATCCCGGCGCTGGTCACCGTGCTGGCGGTGATCATCTTCCCCTGGCTGTTCACGATCTGGATGAGCTTCCAGGAGTGGAAGGTCGGTTCGCCAACGACTTTCGTCGGGCTGTCGAACTATCTCAGGCTGCCGGCCGATCCCCGCTTCGTCGAGTCGGTCGGGCACACGCTGTCCTATACGGCTCTATCGGTGCTGCTGCCGCTGGTGCTCGGCACCTTCGCGGCGGTGATCTTCCATGCCCGCTTCCCCGGCCGGGGACTGCTGCGGGCGCTGTTCATCATGCCGATGATGGCGACGCCGGTGGCGATCGCCCTGGTGTGGACGATGATGTTCCATCCGCAGCTCGGCATCCTCAACTACCTGCTGTCGCTGGTCGGCCTGCCGCCGCAGCTCTGGGTCTTCCATCCGGGTACGGTGATCCCCTCGCTGGTGCTGGTCGAGACCTGGCAGTGGACGCCGCTGGTGATGCTGATCGTGCTCGGCGGCATCGCCTCGCTGCCGACGGAGCCGTACGAGAGCGCACAGATCGACGGCGCCAGCACCTGGCAGATGTTCCGCTACATCACCCTGCCCTTGATCATGCCGTTCCTGTTCATCGCCGCGATGATCCGCGCCATCGACGCGATCAAGAGCTTCGACATCATCTTCGCGATCACCCAAGGCGGGCCCGGCTCGGCGTCGGAGACCATCAACCTCTATCTCTACAGCGTCGCCTTCGTCTATTACGACCTCGGCTATGCGTCGGCGATCGCGGTGGTGTTCTTCGCGCTGATCATCGCGCTGACTGCGCTCTTGCTGGTGCTGCGCCGCCGCGCGCAGTGGAATGCGCTGGGGAGCGACACATGAGCGCGCAGACCATCCTCGGCCGGCTCGGGCTCGCGCTCGGCGTCTTCCTCATCGTCTCGCCGGCGATCCTGTTCTTCCTCTGGATGATCTCGCTGTCGGTGAAGTACGAGGTCGACAACGCCGCGTATCCGCCGGTGTTCTGGCCGGAGCATTTCGCCTGGAAGAACTATGCCGACGTGCTGTCGTCCAACCGCTTCTTCACCTACTTCAAGAACAGTCTGGTGGTGACCGGCGGCGCGACGGCGCTCGCGATGCTGGTCGGCGTGCCCGCCGGCTACGGCATCGCCCGCATGGCCGCGCACAAGTCCGCGATCGTGATCCTGATCGCGCGCATCACGCCGGGCCTGTCCTATCTGATCCCGCTGTTCCTCTTGTTTCAGTGGCTCGGCCTGCTCGGCACGCTATGGCCGCAGATCATCATCCATCTCGTCGTCACCGTGCCGATCGTGATCTGGATCATGATCGGCTATTTCGAGACCACGCCGATCGAGCTCGAAGAAGCCGCGCGTATCGATGGCGCGACGCGCTGGCAGGTTTTCCGTCACGTGGCATTGCCGGTGGCGAAGCCCGGCCTCGCCGTCGCCTTCATCCTCGCGGTGATCTTCTCCTGGAATAATTTCGTGTTCGGCATCGTGCTGGCCGGACGCGAGACCCGCACCTTGCCGGTCGCGGTCTACAACATGATCTCGTTCGATCAGCTCTCGTGGGGGCCGCTCGCGGCGGCCGCGCTGATCGTGACCCTGCCGGTGCTGCTGCTGACCGTGTTCGCGCAGCGGCAGATCGTGGCCGGCCTGACGGCGGGTGCGGTCAAGGGGGGCTGACGGGTATAATGCATACCAAAGAGAACCTGCGGCGGAATGCCAAACTTGCCTTGGTCAGGCCATAGTCTGCCACTTGGTTACCTGCGTGGAACCGGGATTCGCCCCGCCCCTGAGGCGCGGCGATGGCCGCGTTGATGGCTTCATCTCGTCTCTGCGCCGGCTTCGTTCCAGCCGAATACCACTGCGCCGCACGATCGACCGGCTCCGGATTTGCGCTCCGTCCGGTCCGTCTTGCAACCTGTCACTGGCTGAACGCCCGACCGACGAAAGCTGCATGACGTCCGATCGCGACGCCTCCGCGCCAGACCGATTGACTGCCCTGTTGCAGACCGAGCTGCTCGACTCGCCGCCGGAGCCGGGCTTCGATCGCGTCACCCGCTTGACCTCGCGGCTGCTGCAGGCTCCGGCGGCGATCATCGCGCTGGTCGATCGCGACCGGCAGTTCTTCAAGAGCTCGGTCGGCCTGTGCGAGCCGTGGGCGTCGCTGCGCGAGACGCCGCTCAGCCACTCCTTCTGCCAGCACGTCGTGACCTCGGCGCAGCCGCTGGTGATCAGCGACGCCAACGAGCATCCGCTGGTGAAGGACAATCTCGCGGTGCCGGTTTTCGGCGTGATCGCCTATCTCGGCGTCCCCCTGCGGCTGCCGAGCGGCGAGGTGATCGGCGCGCTCTGCGCCATCGATCACGAGCCGCGGCCGTGGAGCGACGACGACATCGCCCAGCTCACCGAGCTCAGCGAGATCGTGATGGACGAGATCGCGCTGCGCACCGAGAATGCACGGCGGCGCACGATCGAGCAGCACCATCGCGTGCTCGTCCATGAGCTCAATCACCGTGTCAAGAACACGCTGGCGCTGGTCGACAGCGTGATCGCGCTCAGCATCCGCGCCGATTCGGCGCTGGCCGCGTTCGGCGAGGTGCTGCGCGGCCGCATTGCCGCGCTGACCCGCAGCCACGCGCTGGCGCTGGACCGCGGCCGCGAGGCGATCGCGCTCGATGAGCTGGTCTGCGCCGAACTGGCGCCGCTGCAAGGCGACCGTGTCACGGTCGACGGTCCTGCCGTGCCGCTTCCGCCGGGCGTCGCGCTGTATCTGTCGATGGGGCTGCACGAGCTCGTCACCAACGCGGTGAAATACGGCGCGCTGTCGAACGATGCAGGACGGGTGACGCTGAGCTGGACCCATGCCGACGGACGGCTCAAGCTGTCCTGGGAGGAGAACGGCGGCCCGCAGGTCTCCCCACCTGCGAGCAACGGCTTCGGCTCGCTGCTGTTCGAGCGCATTCTCGGCGCGGCGCTGAAGGGCGAGGTCACGCGCGACTTCGCGCCGGATGGGCTCAGGGTTTCGTTCGACCTGCCGCTCGCGCCATGACGGAATTCAGCCGCGCTGGCCGCGCCGGCGCGTCAGCGTGATCTCGGCCAGAATCGACATCGCGATCTCCTCCGGCGTGATGGCGCCGAGATCGAGGCCGGCCGGTGCCTTGACCTTGTCGAGCAGCGCGGCGTCGATGCCGGCCCTGATCAGCTTGTCGCGCAGGCTGTCCATCTTGCGGCGACTGCCGACGAAGGCATGGTAGGCCGCATCGCAGGCGAGCGCGGCGCGCAAGGCCGCCTCGTCGCCCTTGCCTTGCGTCGACACCACGACGAAGCGGCTGCTCCCGGCCGGTTGATCCAGCGCGAAGCCATCGATCAGCACATCGGCCTCCGGTGTCGTGACGAGATCGGACGCCGGCGCCGCCAGCGTCACGTGATAGCCGAGCGGCCGCGCCTGCGCCGCGAGCGCGATCGCGACCGGGCTCGCGCCGAGGATGACCAGCGCGGGATGCGGCAGCACCGGCTCGACGAAGATGTCCATGGTGCCCTTGCTCGGGCACATGTTGGCGGCGAAGCGCACGCCCTCCCTGGTTTCGCCCGGCTTGACGCCGAGCTCGGCGAGCAGGTTCTCAGGCTGCACCGAGACCATGCGCGGGATGCCGTCGGCGAGCGCCTCGCGCGCCGCCTTCAGCACCGCGCCGCGGGCGCAGCCGCCGCCGATCCAGCCCGCGACGATGCTGCCGTCGGGGCGGATGATCGCCTTGGCGCCGGCCTTCGCGGCGGTCACCGACACCGTACGGACGACGGTGGCGAGCACGAAGCTCTCGTCGTTGGCTTTCAGTTGCGCGGCGAGATCGAGCAGTTCGGAAGAGGCGGTCATGATTGCCTCCTCTGCGGACTGTCGGAAGCACACTGCTTCGACAGAGAAGGTATGTTCCCTCCCCCCTTGTGGGGGAGGGCTAGGGAGGGGGGGCGTCTTGCACCGATGTCGGGGTACCCCCCTCCCCAGCCCTCCCCCACAAGGGGGGAGGGAGCGCACCACCGATGCTGCGACAGCGCGCCTTGAGCTCACAACGATGCCGCGCATCCGCATCCTCACAACCTCGCCAAATAAGGCTCCAGCGCCGCGAGCGAGCTCAACGTATGCGCGGGCGCGTAGAGATCGACGAAGGGCAGCGCGGCCTTGATGCCGCGCGCTTCCGGCGCATAGCCGTCCCAGCCGAGCATCGGATTGAGCCAGACGATGCGGCGGCAGCGGCGCGACAGCTGCGCCATCTCGCGGCCGAGCAAGGCTGGGTCACCGGTGTCGTAGCCGTCGGAGACGATCATCACGCAGGTCCGCGAATGAATGACGCGCGGCGCGTGCCAGCGATTGAAGGTCTGCAGGCTCTCGCCGATCCGCGTCCCGCCGCCGGCGCCCTGCGCCATCATCGAGAGACGGTCGAGCGCCCGCGCGGCATCCTTCTCCTTCATCGCATCCGAGACATAGGCAAGCCGGGTGTGAAACAGGAACGCTTCGGCCTCATGAAAGGCGTCGAGCACACCGTGGATGAAGCGCAGGAACACCGCGGTGTAGGGGCTCATCGAGCCGGAGGCGTCGAGCAGCACCACCAGCCGCAGCGGCTTGTGCTTGCGTCGCCGGTGCACCAGCGCAATCGGCACGCCGCCATGGCTGATGTTGCGGTGGATGGTGCGGCGCAGGTCGAGCCGCTCGCCCTTGCGCCGCAACTGATCGCGGCGCGTCAGCCGTGTCCGCATCGCCCGGGCGAGCCGCGCCGCGGCCTCGTGCGCCAGCGCGACCTGGTCGGGATCTGCGAGCTTGCGGAAGTCGGTATCGCTGATGGACTCCACGCGCGATGCCCCTTCGCGCAGGCCCTCGCCGCCCGCGTCGCGTGGGGTTTCGTCAGAGGGAATCTGATCGGTCGCGCCGTGAGACTCCGGCTGACCGGCATTCGCATCCCGCAGACTCTTCAGCGACGGGCTGTTCGCTCTCGCCGTCGCGCCGGCGACCAGCGAGCGCGAGCGCACGCGCTTGCCGAGCCAGAACGCGTCGAACAGGCCGTCGAAGCGATCCCACTCGCTCTTGCGCGCCGAAAGCAGGTGCTTGAAGGCGGAGCGCAACAGGCCGGGCTTATCGGCATAGCCCGCACTCATCACGGCCGCCGCGTCCTGCCCCTCCGACAGGCCGACCGCAAAGCCGTTGTCGCGCAACGTCTTGAGAAATGCACCGAGGCGTCCCGCGACCAGCCGCGCGACCGCGTTCATGTCCTCGTGGTCGGGTGTGGTGCCACAGCAGCTCATGCGACCTTCCCCAGCAGCCGCGCCGTGACCTCGCGCGTGATCCGCGCGCGGTCCTCATGGGTCTTGAGCAGGCACATCAAGGTGTCATGCACCATCTCCGGCTGGTCCTTGAGATCGCGCACGTCGAGCCCGACCAGTGCCGCCGCCCAGTCCAGCGTCTCGGCGACGCCGGGCACCTTGCGCAGTTCCTCCTTGCGCAAGGAGTCGATGAGGCGCGCGATCTGCAGGGCCAGTTGCGCCGAGGCGCCGTCGATCCGCGCCAGAATGATGCGGGCCTCGCGATCGACGTCGGGATAGTCGACGTAGTGATAGAGGCAGCGCCGGCGCAGCGCGTCGGACAATTCGCGGGTGCCGTTGGAGGTCAGCACCACGTGCGGGATGCTGATTGCTTTGATGGTGCCGAGCTCGGGAATCGAGACCTGGAAGTCCGACAGGAGCTCCAGCAGGAACGCCTCGAATTCGTCGTCGGCGCGGTCGATCTCATCGATCAGCAGCACCGGCGGCGTGGCGCGGCGGATCGCCGCAAGCAGCGGCCGCTCCAGCAGATATTTCTCGGAGAAGATTTGGTCCTCGATGGTGTCCGGCTGGCCGCGATGCGCCTCGATCGCGAGCAGCTGGCGCTGGTAGTTCCACTCGTAGAGCGCGGAGCTCTGATCGAGGCCTTCATAGCATTGCAGACGGATCAGCTCGGTGCCATGCACGCAGGCGAGCGCCTTGGCGACCTCGGTCTTGCCGACCCCGGCCTCGCCTTCCAGCAGCAGCGGCCGCCTGAGGAGCTGCATCAAGGTGATGGCAGTCGCGAGCTCGCCGTCGGCGATATAACCGCAGGCGGAGAGCGATTGTGCGATGTCGTCGCGGGCTTTCATGTCAAGTTCGACTGCAGCGTCATCGGAGGTGAACTCCCCTCCCCCTTGTGGGGAGGGGTTGGGGGTGGGGGTCTCCACGGCACACTGCCCGTGGGGTACCCCCCTCCCTAGCCCTCCCCCACAAGGGGGGAGGGAACGCACCGCTCGCGCGGTAAACGCCAGCGCCTTCAGTCTACGCCACCACACCCAAATTCTTCGCCGCCTGCCAGTTGCGCCAGAAGTCGTGGGGCATCTGGATGTGCGTCGCGCCCAGGAACGAGAACGCGTCATTGACCGCATTGGAGAACGCCGGCACGCCGCCGACATTGGGGCTTTCGCCGACGCCCTTGGCGCCGATCGGATGGTGCGGCGAAGGCGTCACCGTGAAGTCGGTCTCCCAATGCGGCGTCTCCACCGCCGTCGGCATGAAGAAGTCCATGAACGAGCCGGTGACGACATTGCCCTCGGCGTCGTAGCGGATCTCCTGGCCCATCGCGATGGCGAAGGCTTCGGTGAGGCCGCCATGGATCTGGCCCTCGATGATCATCGGGTTGATGCGGGTGCCGCAATCATCCAGCGCATAGAAGCGTCGGACCTTGTACACGCCCGTATCCACATCGATGTCCATCACGCAGAGATAGGCGCCGAACGGATAGGTCATGTTGGGCGGATCGTAGTAGCTCACCGCCTCCAGCCCCGGCTCCATGCCGGGCGGCACCGAGTTGTAGGCCGCCCAGCAGATGTCCTTCATCGACATCACCTTCTCGGGCAGGCCCTTGACCCGGAAGCCGTCGATGTCCCATTCGAGATCGTCCTCATGGACCTCGAGCTTGTAGGCCGCGATCATCTGCGCCTTGGCCTTGATCTTGCGCGCCGCCATCGCGATGGCCGCACCTGCCACCGGCGTCGAGCGCGAGCCGTAGGTGCCCAAGCCGTAAGGCGCGGTGTCGGTGTTGCCTTCCTCGACCATGATGTTGTCGGCGGGAATGCCGATCTCGCTGGCGATGATCTGGGCCCAGGTGGTCTCGTGCCCCTGGCCCTGGCTCTTGGTGCCCATCCGCGCGATGCCGGCGCCGGTCGGGTGCAGCCGGATCTCGCAGGAATCGAACATCGCGATCCCCAGGATGTCGCAGTTCTTCGACGGACCGGCGCCGACGATCTCGGTGAAGAAGGAGACGCCGATGCCCATGATCTCACGGGTCTCGCCGCGCTTGAACGCCGCGCGCTTCTCGACCTGCTCCTTGCGCAGGCCTGCGTAGTCCACCGCTTCCATCATCTTGCGCATGGCGGTGTGGTAGTCGCCGGAATCGTACTCCCAGCCGAGCGCCGAGTGATAGGGAAACTGCTCCGGCTTGACGAAATTCTTCAGGCGCAGCTCCGCCGGGTCCATGCCGAGCTTCTGCGCGAGAATGTCCATGCCGCGCTCGATGCAATAGGCCGCCTCGGTGACGCGGAACGAGCAGCGATAGGCGACGCCGCCCGGCGCCTTGTTGGTGTAGACGCCGTCGACGGAGAGATGCGCGACCGGGAAGTCATAGGAGCCGGTGACGATGTTGAAGAAGCCGGCGGGCCATTTCGACGGGTCGGCGCAGGCGTCGAAGCCGCCGTGGTCGGCGAGCACGTGGACGCGCAGGCCGGTGACCTTGCCGTCCTTGGTCGCCGCGATCTCCGTGGTCATGTGGTAGTCGCGGGCGAAGGCAGTCGCGGTCAGGTTCTCGATGCGGTCCTCGACCCATTTCACCGGCTTGCCGGTGACGATCGAGGCCACCGCCGCGCAGATATAGCCGGGATAGGCGCCGACCTTATTGCCGAAGCCGCCGCCGATGTCCGGCGCGATGACGTGGATCTTTTGCTCCGGGATCTTGGCGATCAGCGACACCACGGTGCGGATCACATGCGGCGCCTGGAAGGTACCCCAGATCGTCAGCTCGCCCTTGATCTTGTCGAACGCGCAGACGCACTGGCAGGTCTCGAGCGGCGACGGATGGGTGCGGTGATACGAGATCATCTCCTTGATGGTGACGTCGGCCTTCTTGAACGCGGCGTCGGTGAGCTCCTTGTCACCGACACTCCATTCGAAGATGTGGTTGTGATGCTTGCGTGGGCCGTGTGCGCCTGTGGTCTTGCCGGCGAGATCCTCGCGCAGAACAGGGGCGTCCGGGTCCATCGCCTTGAACGGATCGACCAGCACCGGCAGCGGCTCGTACTCGACCACCACCTTCGAGACGCCGTCATCGGCGGCGTAGCGGTCGGTCGCGACGACGAAGGCGACCTCCTGGTTCTGGAACAGCACCTTGCCGTCGGCGAGCACCATCTGCACGTCGCCGGCCAAGGTCGGCATCCAGGCGAGGTTGACGGTCTTCAGCGTCTCGGCGGTGATGACCGCGAGCACGCCGGGCACTTTCAGCGCCTCCTCGGTGTGGATCGCCTTCACCCGCGCATGCGCATGCGGCGAGCGCACGAAGTCGCCGTGCAGCATGCCCGGCAGCTTGACGTCGTCGACGTAGTTGCCCTTGCCCTGGGTAAAGCGGATGTCCTCGACGCGCTTGCGCCGGCAGCCCATGCCTTCGAGCGCGGCTTCGCGTTGTTCCCGCGTGGGAGTCAGGTCGTTCATTCCGCGGCCTCCTGGAATTCCACGCCGTTGATCTTGGCGGCGGCGTATTGGATCGCCTTGACGATGTTCTGGTAGCCGGTGCAGCGGCAGATGTTGCCGGAGATGCCGGCGCGGATTTCCGCCTCCGTCGGCGACGGATTCTCCTGCAGCAGCCGATGCGCGCGGATGATCATGCCGGGCGTGCAGAAGCCGCATTGCAGGCCGTGCATCATGCGGAAGCCTTCCTGCAGCGGCGACAGCGTGCCGTCGGCGTTGGCCATGCCCTCGATCGTGGTGATCTCGCAGCCGTTGGCCTGCACGGCGAGCATGGTGCAGCTCTTCACGCTCATGCCGTCGATGTCGATGGTGCAGGCCCCGCAATGGCTGGTCTCGCAGCCGATATGGGTGCCGGTGAGCTGCGCCTGCTCGCGCAGGAAATGAACCAGCAAGGTGCGCGGCTCGGCGAGGCCTTCGACCTCGCTGCCGTTCACCTTCATCGTGATATGGGTTTTGGGCATTGGTTGCTCCCTCGTGGGATTGTGGGATTGGCCTCACTAAGGCCACAGCATCGGTGCGCTCCCCTCCCCCTTGCGGGGAGGGGTCGGGGGTGGGGGTGCCACGAACACAGACCTTTCGTGGGGTTACCCCCCTCCCCGACCCTCCCCCACAAGGGGGGAGGGAGAAGACCGCCCTCGCGGCGGCTTCAATGCGAAAAGCGGATTACGTCGCCCGGCTCGCCGCGCGCTGCAGCGCGCGCATGACCATGATGCCGCCGACATGGATGCGGTACTCGGCCGGGCCGCGCGCATCGGACGCCGGCTGCATGATCGCGCGCGCCGCCGTCGCGGCGGCCTTCAGCGCGGCATCGTCCAGCGCCGTGCCGATCACGGCGTTCGCCGCGTCGGTCGCGAGCAGCGGCGTCTCGTGCAGATTGGTGAGCGCGATCACACAGCTCGCCACCTTGCCGCCGGCCATGGTCAGCACGACGGCCGCCGCGGCGGTCGCGTAGTCGCCGACCTTGCGCTTCAGCTTCTCATAGGCGTAGCCGTGTCCCGCAGGCGGAACGGGAATGCTCATCCCGGTGAGGATCTCGCCCGGCTCCAGCGCGGTGAAATAGGCGCCCTGGTAGAACTCCCGCGCCGCGACCTCACGGGCGCCGTTCGGCCCCTCCAGACGGTAGCTTGCATCGAGCGCCAGCATCAGCGCCGGCATGTCGTTGCCGGGATCGCCATTGGCGACGTTGCCGCCGAGCGTGCCGCGGTAGCGCACCTGCGGATCGGCGATCAAAAGCGCCGTTTCGTGCAGGATCGGCAGGCTGGCTCCGATCTCGGTCGAGGCCAGCAGCTCGGCCTGCGTGGTCATCGCGCCGATGACGATGCGGTCGCCATCGCGGCGGATGCCCTTGAGCCCGGCGATGCCGTGCAGATCGATCAGATGCGCCGGGGTCGCCAGTCGCAGCTTCATCATCGGCAGCAGGCTGTGGCCGCCGGCGAGCGGTCGCGCGTCATCGCCGAGGTCGGCGAGCAGCTTGATCGCATCGCTGACGCTCGCCGGCCGGTGATAGTCGAACGGGCCAGGAATCATGACATTTCCTCTCCTGTGCTGGCCTGCCTTATCGGCAAGGCCGTCGCGTTGTTGCGGCGGGCGTTCGTGCTGCGAGAGCGAAGTGCGAACGCGGACGCATCGCGGATTGGCGCGGAGCGTCGATCGGGATCGATGGTCGCGCAACGAAGCCGGCACGGAGAGCGGCGAAATCGCACGAATTGCGGCTGATCGCGCACGAATTGCGTCAGCGAGGGCGACCCAATCGCGCGAGTGACGGCGTGAGCGGCCGCGCAAGACGCGCGCGCGGTGTTGCATGCGTTGGGGAGAATGGCGGCGCTCTGTTGCAGCAGCGAAACGAGCGCTGAACTCAGGCCGGCCGCCGCAGCCCGAGCCGCGCCTTGACCTCGGCGACCTTGGCGCGGCTCACCGGCACGCGCGGCTTCGAGGGGCCATCGAGCTCGATGATCGCGCCCTCGCCTTCCCGACCGACGTAGATCACGTGCTCGATCGCGACGATGTGGCTGCGGTGCACGCGGATGAAGCGGCCGGGATCGAGCTGCGCCTCAGCCTCGGAGATCGACCATGGGCACATCCGCTCGCGGGTGCCGTCGTGGATCCGCGTGTAGTGCGCATCGGCGCGCACGCTGCGCACGTCCCCGGCATCGATGAAATGGGTGCCGTTGGCGCCCTCCAGCGGCAATCGCGCCGCGGTCGCGCGCGGCGGCTGGCCGATGCCCCCCAGCGGCGCCGCCGTCGCCCGGCTCATGGCGGCGACCTCGACCACCGGCTCGGCCGCCGTCGCGGCCGGCTCCGGCGCCAATTGCGGCGCAGCCTCGGCAACGGCCGGCATCGGCTGCGATTGACGGCGCGGGTCCGGCACCAGCGACAGCAAAAATCCGGCGGCGATGACGAAGCACAGCACGGCGACGACGATCGCGAGCGCTTGCGGCGACGCAGCAAGTCCCGGTGCGGCGTGGTGGTGTCCCTCGCCCATCGGCACGACATGCATTCCCAGCATCGCCGTGTAATGCATGCCGGACACGGCGATGCCGAACGCAACCGCGCTGATGGCGAGCCGCAGCCCGTCCTGCCGCGCCAGGAAGATGCGCAGGCCGCCATAGGCGGCGCCGATCGCAATCGCCACCGACAGCGCCACCAGCGCCGGATCATGCGTCAGCCCGAATGAGCCGGACAGGCCGTGCATGCCCACATAATGCATGCTGGCGATGCCGGCGCCGAGCAGCAGCGCGGAAGGGACGACGCGCCGGGGGGAGGGATCGCCGATGCTGACGAAGAACAGCGAGATGCCGATCACGAGCGCGCAGATCAGGAACGAGATGATGGTCGGCAGCACCAGATAGACGGCATCGGGCGGCAGTGGCGCCGCCATCATGCCCACGAAATGCATGGTCCAGATGCCCACAGCCAGAATGCCGGCGGCGCCGGACAGCAGCACGCGCGCATTCTCTCCCGGCCCGCTGCGGATGCGCGCGGTGAGACTGAAACCGGTATAGCCACCCAGGCTCGCGATCACGACCGAGAGCGCGACGAGATAAGGATCGTATCCTTCGATCATCCTTGTCGGCCGCCCGTCGCCACGGGCCAGCCTCCTCCCAAGGGAGATTTTACAGGGGTGGCGAGGAAATTGACAACACAAGGCGGGGAGCGTGAGGGGGCGTGTTGTCGCTGGGGGACAAGCGAGGGCGGCAAGCTTGATTGGCGTGGCGCCAGACGTTGGATTCGATCTGGAGCGGCGAACGCGGTGAGTTCCCCTCCCCCTTGCGGGGAGGGGAGCAGGCCGCCGTCGCGGTGAGACCTCGGCTCCCGACACTGAAGCATGTGTGGCCGGCCGTGACCGGCCACACACCGTCCGCCTCAGATAATCCCCGCCGCGACCTGGCTGCGCAGCCGCTCCAGGCTCAGCAGCGTCTCGGCGCAGGCGGTCGCCACCTCGATGCCCTTGATCGCAAAATGTTTGCGGAAGAACTCGAAATGCGCCTGCGTCTCGTGGAATTGCTGCGGCGTCAGCACCGCGGAGAACACTGGCACCTCGGTGCGCAATTGCACGTCCATCAGCGCCTTGATGACGGTGTCGGCGACGAATTCGTGGCGGTAGATGCCGCCGTCGACGACGAGGCCGGCCGCGACGATCGCTGTATAGCGCCGCGTCTTGGCCAGGAGCTGCGCATGCAGCGGGATCTCGAACGAGCCCGGCACCTCGAAGATGTCGACACGATCGCGCGGGATGTGGCGCGCCTCGATCTCGTCGAGGAAGGCCAGACGGCATTCGGCGACGACGTCGCGATGCCAGGCCGATTGCACGAAGGCGACGCGCTGCGGCTTGCTGAAGCGCGGATGCGACGGCGCCGGTGGCGACTCGTCGGGCGGTGACGCGACCGGCGTATCCGCCGGCGGCGACGTTCCTGCGGTGATGGTGTCGGTGGGCGTATCAGTAGGCGCGTCTTGCAACATCTGATTCATGGTTGTCCTCGTCAGAGACCAGAATCAGGGCACACGGAACGACGACGCCCCCACGCTGGATTGCGCGGGGTGCCGGGACCCGTTCTCTTTCATCCGGACTGTGACCGTCGGCTTCGGAATCGCACCGAATCTGCTGACCCTTCTCTGCGCGACACGTTCCGGAGAACAGAATTCTCCAGACCGTGCCTTGCCGAGAAGGCGCTCGCGGGCTCGCGCTCGACCGAGAACGCTTACCGCCGGTGGGGAATTTCGCCCCGCCCTGAGAACATCGGCCGCCCGGATGGACGGCCTGAATGAACTATGCAGGCGGTCGGCGGCTGCGGCAAGGCCTCACGCCCGCGGTCCGCGACGGGCGGCCATGCAGACGCTCACGGCCGTTCCTGCGGCCAAATCACCTCAGACCGAGCGGCTGCGGCGTGTCCGATTCCGTTTTGTTCTCGTTCGCCGATGATTCCACAGGCCGGACAGGAGTTGTGGACGAAGCGGTGTTTGGCTGTGGACGGACTCGCCCCCCCGTTGCGCAGATTCCGCAAATCACATCAGTTTGTCCTCGCACGCCTCGGGGTACCTCCGGGACTGCAAGCCGGGTCGCGAAGCGCCAAGAGGGCGTGGGCCGGGTCGCCGCGTATGTACCAACGAGATCAAGAAGACGAGGTCGAGACGGCATGTCCCTGCTCGAAAGCACTATCGATTCCGCAGATCATCCGCTGAGCGTGGTCGAGACAATTGCGGCCGACAATAATTGGATGTTCGAGCGCTCCGGCGAGGACGAGATCACGATCGCCTCCAAGGGCCAGTGGACCGACTATCAGCTTTCCTTCACCTGGATGGCGGAGATCGAGGCGCTGCATCTGGCCTGTGCCTTCGACATGAAGATTCCCGAGGCGCGCCGCGCCGAGGTGCAGCGGCTGATCGCCGCGATCAACGAGCAGCTCTGGCTCGGCCATTTCGACATCTGGACCCACACCGGCATGGTGATGCACCGCCAGGCCCTGGTGCTGCCCGGCGGGATCACCGCGTCGGGACTGCAATGCGAGAGCATGCTGGCGGGCGCCATCCACGCCTGCGAGCGCTATTTCCCGGCCTTCCAGTTCGTGGTCTGGGCCGGCAAGTCGACCCAGGAGGCCATGGCGGCGGCGCTGTTCGATACAGAGGGCGAGGCGTAAGCCGCCGCCGCTCCATCACACGCGGTGTCGTCCCTGCGCACGCAGGGACCCATACCGCGTGATGTCCGTGTGGCGCGCGACGCTTGTCGCTCTGCCCCTGCTCCACTAGAACCGCCGGTGGTTATGGGTCCCTGCTTTCGCAGGGACGACAGCGGAGTGCGTCGTGACATCAGCGGACAACAACCTGCTTCATCAGCTCACCGGCACCATCGTGCTGGCCGGCGCCGGCAAGATGGGCGGGGCGATGCTGACCGGGTGGCTGGCCGGCGGCCTTGATCCCGCGCGCGTGGTCGTGATCGAGCCGATGCCGTCGGCCGAGATCACGGCGCTAAAGGCCCGAGGCGTCCGCCTCAATCCGACGGCGACTGCGCCGGCCGAAGTCGTCGTCGTTGCCGTCAAGCCGCAGATGTTCCCCGACGCCGGCCCCGCCTTGAAGCCGTGGGTCGGCGACGCGACGCTGGTGCTGTCGATCATGGCGGGGACGACGATCGCCGGCCTGCAGCAAACGATCGGCGGCGCGGTCGTGCGCGCGATGCCGAATACGCCCGCCGCGATCGGCCGCGGCATCACCGTGGCCGTGCCGGCCGGCAACGTCAGCGCCGCGCAGCGGGGGCTGACGGACGCGCTGCTGCGTGCCACCGGCGCAGTGGAATGGGTCGACGAGGAGGCGCTGATGGACGCGGTGACTGCCGTGTCCGGCTCGGGGCCCGCCTATGTGTTCCTGCTCGCCGAGGAGCTCGCCCGCGCCGGCGTCGCCGCCGGCCTGCCCGAGTCCCTGGCGACGAAGCTCGCGCGCCACACCGTGTCGGGCGCCGGCGAGCTGCTGCGCCAATCGGACCTGCCGTCCGCCACCCTGCGCCAGAACGTCACCTCGCCGGGCGGCACCACCGCCGCGGCGCTGTCGGTGCTGATGGGAGCCGACGGCTTCCAGCCGCTGCTGACCAAGGCGGTCGCCGCGGCCACGGCGCGTTCGAAAGAGCTCGCGAAGTAGACAACCGCGAGCTGACAGCTCAGCGCGACGGCGTCGGCGGCCCGCCATGCTGCTGGCGCCATTGCAGGAACTGGCGGAACAGGGCGCTGCGCTCAGCCGGATCGTTCGACAGCTGTCCCCCGCTCTGGCGCACGAAGCTCTCGAACTGGGTCTGGCGCACGTCGGCGACCTGCGGCCGCGGCACCATGTTGTGCGCCAGCAGCCACTCTTCCGCGGCCTTGAACCGCTTCCAGTTCGGGATGGCGGCGACGATGCTCGACTCCCGCCATTTCGGATGCCGCGGCGGCTTCATGAACTCGTCGTAGTTGGCGAAGAACGCCTCGACGAAGCGCGCCACCTTTCGGTAGCGCTCGGTATTCTCCGGCCAATTGTAGCTGACGAGCAGCATGCCGATCGCCACCGTCTCGATCGTCTCGCCGGGGTTGAGCAGGTTCGGATATTCCTCGGAGGACAATGTCGTCGGCAGATAGAGGTCCTGCAGCCGGCGGTCGTAGGGGATCGTCACCAGGTGCAGCGCGCGGTTGTCGTTCCTGATGTTGCGGGCGAGCTGGAACACCTTGCCGGTGGAGACGATGTAGGCGTCCGCGTCGCCATCGATCAGCTTCTGGATCGATTTGGCGTCATCGGTCGCGTAGTCGAATGACGCCGTCAGGCCCAGCCGGTTGAAGATCACGCGCGCGGAATAGAAGCCGACATCGGTCGGCGCGATGACGCGCTTGCCGTTGAGATCGAAGATCGAGCGGATCGAGGAGCGCGCGATGACATGGATCTCGTTGTGATAGAGCCGCGCGATGTAGCGGAGTTGCGAGGTGATGTCGGGAATGCCGTATTGCAGGCGGTAGAATTCGGGCACGTCGGCGGCGACCGCGCCCATGTCGATGCTCTTCAGGAACAGAATATCCGAGACGTTGCGCACCGGTCCCTTGCCGAGCACCGGCAGCACGCGGACGTTGGTCTGATCATCGAGCACGCGCGCCATGTCCGAGCCGAACACGGAGGTGGCGCCGCCGGCCGGCGCGGTGATGATGGTGACGGTGCCGTCGTTGACGTCGGTCGGGTTGGGCAGCCGCCACACGTCCGGCCCGCTGCCGGGCGCGGGCGACAGCGACGCCGGCAGGCCGGCGGGACGTGGCGGCGCGGGGATCACGGGCGCGCCGTTCGGCCGGACGGCCGGGGCGACGGGCACGATGATGGAGCGGGTCGCTGCCGGGCGCGGCGGCTGCGGCGGTTGTTGTTGCAGCTGCGGCCAAGCCTGCGCCGATGCCTGGCTCAGCATGAGTCCGGCTGCGAGCGCGGCGAGCGCGACTTGCGAAGCTGCCTTCGTGACGATGGACATAGCGCAACGGCCTCCTGCACCATCGCGATGCCGCCGCAGCGTTCTCGACCCGTCCGGAGCATTCACCTCGAGGCCTGCCTGCGTCAGGCATGCGACGGGCGACCGCGGCCTCGGCTGAGACCTCGCGACAACCAACCTCGCGATGCGGAGCGCGCCCGAGGCCAAATGGCCGCGATCGGCTCCGATCGAGTTCCATAGTTGCGTGACGTGATTCGATCGATTTGCGGCGGCCGCCGGGATTTTGTATGACGACGTGCATATAAGCCGGATATTGGGCTCCGGCTGTGGCTCTCGTGCAACGCCTCTTGTTTCAGGCTGCCAGCCGGTGTTGCCGTCGTGCCAGGATCAGCAGCGTCACGACGATGGCCAGGTTCAGACCATTCCACGCGACGCCGTTGGCGAAGGCCGCCGAATAGGACCCCGTGGCGTCGAAGATGACGCCCGAGACCCAGCCGCCGAACGACATGCCGAACACCGAGGCGAAGATGATGATGCCGACCCGGGTGGCGGCCTCGCGCGCCGGCATCGCCTCACGCACGATGATCGCATAGCTCGGTACGATGCCGCCCTGGAACAGGCCGAACATGCCCGAGATCAGATAGAGCGACGTCAGGCCGTCGAAGAACAGATAGAACAGCAGCGCAAAACCCTGCGCCAGCGAGCCGATCAGCAAGGTCCTGACGCCGCCGATGCGATCGGCGAGAAAGCCGGAGCCGATCCGGCTGACGATGCCGAGCGCCATCATCAAGGACAGCATCTGCGCGCCGATGGCGACGCCGTAGCCGAGATCGCCGCAATAGGCGACGATGTGCACCTGCGGCATCGCCATCGCCACGCAGCAGGCGATCGCGGCGACGCTGAGCAGCACCGTCAGCGCATTGGTGGAGATCGGCAGCTCCAGTTGCGGCGGCGCCGCGCTGGCATGATTCTGCGCGCCGGCGCCATCCATGCGGGCGCGCAACACCAGGAGCAGCGCGCTCATCGTCACCGCGCAGAACACACCGAGCGCGACATGGCTGGCGCGCCAGCCGATCTGCTGCACGCCCCAATTCACCAGCGGCGGCCACACCGTGCCGGCGACGTAGTTGCCCGAGGCGACGATGGTGACGGCGAGGCCGCGATAGCGCACGAACCAGTGCGACGCCTCCGCCATCAGCGGCGCGAAGGTGACGGACGAGCCGAGTCCGACGAGGAAATACACCGCCTGAAACTGCCACAGCGTCACCGAGGCGCCGGCGAGCAGATAGGCCGCGGCCGTCGTCGCGATGCTGAGCGCCATTGCGGTGACGATGCCGAAGCGGTCGGTGATCCGGCCGACGATGACGCCGCCGAGGCCGAAGCCGAACATCGTCAGCGTGTAGGCCAGCGAGACCGCGCCGCGGCTGGCAGCGAACTCGGCCTGCACGACCGGCAGAACGACGACGACGGTCCACATCCCCGCGCCGCCGATGGAACCGATGACGAGCGCAAGCGCCAGCCGCGCCCAGGCCTGGCGCGAGTCCGGAATGAAATGAGGCGCTTGCTCGAATCTTGTATTGGGTCCGTGCACGATTTCAGCAACTTCGTTGCCGCACCGCATCAGGTCAAGCCACATTGCTGCGGCAATGGGCATGCAGAAGCAGCGCAACAGGAGGGATCTGCACGATCACGGTTCGGCCCTCTTGGCGGCGCAACGCTTTATCATTAGGTTGCGCGCCGGATTGGAGTGATTGGCCGCGCATGTCGTTGGGACTGACACGAAAGATGCTGATGGTGGCAGGACGGCTGCTCGTCCTTGCTTACCTCGTCTGCGTGGTCAGCCCCGGCGTGGCGCTCGCGCTCGGCGCGGGGGTGGCGCCCTGTCTCGACGAGACCGTCGTTGGCGCTGTGGTCTCGCCTCACGACGCGGCTCGCCACGAGATGGTCATGACTGCGATGCCGCAGACAATTGCGGCGCACGCCCATCATCATGCTCATCCTGTCGCCGACGCCGGAATGCACGCTCCAGCTTCCTCGCCGTCGCACCACGATCATGGCAAGATGCCAGGCCCGTGCTGCGCCATGATGTGCGCCGTGGGCCTGGCCGCCACGCTGCCGGCAGTCGCCCTCCCCGCCCGCCTCGCTGCCATCGGCGTCGTTGCGCGCGACGAAGGCCTGCCCAGCCGCACGCCGCCGCGCCTGTACCGTCCCCCCATCGTCCTGGCCTGAGCGAACGACCCCGGCTTCGCGCGCAAATGACGCGCGGCCGCTCGCGTTTCATCAGACCAAGGATACCTCATGTTGTCGCAATCCAGGGCGACGCCCGCTGCCGCATGTCCGGCGCGGCGCAGCCTGCCATTCTCCGTCGTCGCCGGCGCATTGACGCTGCTTGCCGCGACGAGCCTCGCCGCCTGCCAGCCGCGCACGGTCGCGTTAGCCGGGGCTGATCCGGCCGATCCGGCGGCGAACGCTGCGCCCGTGCGCATGTCGGGCGTCGTCGGACCCTACACGCCACTGCGCCCGGCCGCGCCGGCCGCCTGGGGCCAGCGCACCGACCCCGGCGCACCGCGCCCTGAGCCGAGCCGCTAAGGAGCGCCACATGCAGGGGACCATCAGGCTCGCGGCGCTCGCCGCAGCACTTGCGCTCGCAGGCTGCGCCTCGTTCTCGCCGGACGGCGGCATGAGCGCCGTCGCGGACATCGCCGGCCACACCACCGGCAAGGAGGTCGCCTCGGTGAGAGGCAATGACGACGCCGAACGCGTCCGCGCTGCGACGCGCCGCCTGCTCGCCCGGCCCTTGTCGGCTGATGCCGCCGTGCAGGTCGCGCTGTTCAACAACAAGGGCCTGCAGGCGACCTACAACGCGCTCGCGCTCAGCGAGGCGGACATGGTCGAGGCCAGCCTGCCGCCGAACCCGACCTTCTCCCTGATGCGCATCAGCGGCGACGGCGCGCTGGAGGCCGAGCGTCAGGTCGCCGGCGACATCCTGGCGCTCGCCACCTTGCCGCTGCGCTCGGAGATCGCGCGCGAGCGGTTTCGCCAGGCCCAATTGAAGGCCGCGCTGGCGACACTGCGGCTCGCCGCCGAGGTCCGCCGCGCGCATGTGCGCGCCGTCGCCGCCAACGAGCTGGTGGCCCTGCTCGTCGAGGCGCAATCGGCCGCGGAGGCGACCGCGAAGCTCGCCTCGAAGCTCGGCGAGACCGGCGCGCTCAACCGGCTCGATCAGGCGCGCGAGCAGGTGTTCTATGCCGAGACCACGGCCGAGCTCGCCACCGCCCGCCGTGCCGCAGGAAGCGCCCGCGAGCGGCTGATCCGTCTGATGGGCCTGTGGGGCGACGATCTGAATTTCCGCCTGCCCGATCGGTTGCCGGCGCTGCCGCGCCGCCCGCTGAGCCAGCCCTTCGTCGAGGCCGATGCCGTCGGCCATCGCATCGATCTGCAGGTCGCCCGCCTCGAGCTCACGGCGCTCGCCACCGCGCTGCAGCTCAGCGAGGCCACGCGCTTCGTCACCCTGCTCGATCTCGCCGGCCTCGACCGCAAGACCGTCGAGCCCGACGGCCGCATCATCCGTGAACGCGGCTACGACGTGCAGTTCCAGATCCCGATCTTCGACGGCGGCGAGGTCCGCGTGCGGCAGGCGGCCGAGACCTACAACATCGCCTTCAACCGCCTGACCGAGCGCGCCGTCACCGTCCGCTCCGAGGCGCGCGACGCCTATCGCAGCTACCGCGCGGCCTTCGACATCGCCGGCCATTACGCCCGCGAGGTGCTGCCGCTGCGCCGGATCATCAGCGAGGAGATGCAGCTGCGCTATTCCAGCATGCAGGTCGACATCTTCGCGCTGCTGCTCGAGGCGCGGCAGCGCCTGGCCTCGCGCCGCGCCGCGATCGACGCCGTCAGAGACTTCTTCCTCGCCGAGGCCGAGCTGTCGGCCGCCGTCAATGGCGGAGTCGCGAGCGGCGAAGACAGCGCACAGCAGACCGCGAGCGCGCTCGCGCCAAGCAACGACTGAGAGGAGAGCCAACATGTTGTCCCGCCGAACCCTGCTCGGCTCCGCGGCGCTGGCCGGCGCCTCCGCCGTCTCCGGCCGCGTCCAGGCTGCTTCCATTCCGGAGGCGCCGACCATGGACAAGGCCGTGATGCAGCCGCCGCTGCATCCCAGCGCCGGCCCCGACTATCAGCCGGTGGTCACGCTCAACGGCTGGTCGCTGCCGTTCCGCATGAACGGCGACTGGAAGGAATTCCATCTCGTCGCCGAGCCGGTCACGCGCGAGTTCGCGCCCGGCATGACCACGCATCTGTGGGGCTACAACGGCCAATCGCCGGGCCCGACCATCGAGGCGGTCGAGGGCGACAAGCTCAGGATCTTCGTCACCAACAAATTGCCGGAATACACCACCGTGCACTGGCACGGCGTGATCCTGCCCTGCGGCATGGACGGCGTCGGCGGACTGACGCAGCCGCACATCAAGCCCGGCAAGACCTTCGTCTACGAGTTCGAGATGAAGCATGCCGGCACCTTCATGTATCACCCGCACGCCGACGAGATGGTGCAGATGGCGATGGGCATGATGGGCATGATCGTCGTGCATCCGCGCGACAACCTGCCGCCGCCGGTCGACCGCGACTTCGTATTCGTGATGTCGACCTACCGCATCGAGCCCGGCAGCTATCTGCCGAAGGTCAACGAGATGACCGACTTCAACATGTGGACCTGGAATGCGCGGGTGTTTCCCGGCATCGATTCCTTGCCGGTGCGGCTCGGCGATCGCGTCCGCATCCGCATCGGCAATCTCACCATGACCAACCATCCGATCCACCTCCACGGCCACAAGTTCAAGGTGATCGGCACCGACGGCGGCTGGCTTCCCGAAACGGCGCAATTCCCGGAGACCACGACCGACGTGCCGGTCGGCGCGGTGCGCGTGCTCGACTTCACCGCCGACAACCCCGGCGACTGGGCGTTCCATTGCCACAAGTCGCATCACACGATGAATGCGATGGGCCACGACATGCGCAACCTGATCGGCGTGCCGCGCAAGGAGCTGGCCGCCGCCGTCGGCAAGCTCGCGCCCGACGGCATGGTGATGGGCAACACCGGCATGGCGATGGGCAACATGGAGATGCCGGCCCCCGACAACACGCTGCCGATGATGACCGGCAGCGGCCAGTTCGGGCCGATCGAGATGGGCGGCATGTTCACGACCGTGAAGGTGCGCGAGGGCCTCGCCCGCGACGACTACCGCGATCCCGGCCCGTATCAGTTCCCCAAGGGCACCGTGGCCTACGAGGTCGCAAGCGCGCCGGAGCCGGTGCGGCGAAGCGACGGCGCACCGACGCAGGTCCGCACCCAGCGCTGAATTCACCAAACACCGCATCAACCGACGACCACCATCAGGAGATATCCATGAAGACTGCATTCGCGATCAGCGCAATGGCGGCGGCCGCTCTGATCGTAGCACCGGCCCGTGGCCATGAGCAGCACGGATCGCGCGGCTATTCCGCCGGTGAGCCGGGTGATCCCAAACAGCCGTCACGCACCATCGAGGTGCTGCTGAGCGAGATGGAGTTCACGCCGGCGCGCATCGAGGTGAAGCGCGGCGAGCAGATCCGCTTCGTGCTGCGCAACACCGGCAAGGAGGATCACGAGTTCCTGCTCGCCACCAAGGCCGAGAACCTGAAGCACGCCGCGGTCATGAAGAAGCACCCGCATATGGAGCACGACGAGCCCAACGGCGCCCGGCTCGCGCCGAACAAGACCGCCGAGCTGCTGTGGCGGTTCACCAAGCCCGGCACGTTCGAATATTCCTGCCTGATCCCAGATCATCGCGAGTTCGGCATGACCGGCCACGTTGCCGTGAAGTGACGGATGAAGCCGTCTTGACAACGCGTAGGGCGGATCATCGCCGCGTCATTCGCCCTACGCCTCGCCATGAGTTCACCAGTAGAAGGAAACACATCATGAAGACGTTCTCTCAGCTCACGACCGCCGCCGCATTGGTTCTCGCTCTCGCGACCCCTGCCCTCGCCGCCGAGGCGATCAGCGGCGACGTCAAGAAGGTCGATGAGGCCAACGCCAAGATCACCCTCCACCACGGCCCGGCCAAGAGTCTTGGCATGGACGAGGCCATGACCATGGTCTACCGCGTCAAGGACGCTGCGCTGCTGAAAGGCCTCAAGGCCGGCGACAAGGTGAAGTTCGAGGCGGTCGAGGACGCCTCCGGCTACACGGTGACCAAGATCGAGAGGGGCAAGTAGGCGGCAGCGTTTCGAGCCGTCCCGTTCTTCACCGCTGTTCCGGGGCGCGCGCGGCGACGACGTCGCCGGACAGCGCGAGCCCGGAATGACGTGTGGATGGATCAGGCCACGAACCGGTGGCCGGATGGGTTTGCTTTCCAAGTTCGGATCGTATGATCGCGGCTCCCTGCGCGGAGCATGCCATGAAAGCCTATCTCGTCCTCGATCTCGCCGTTCACGACCTCGCAGCGTTCAAGGTCTACATCGAACGGATCCCCGCCTTCATCGCGAGGCATGGCGGCCGCTACATCGTCCAGGGCGCAGTGCCCACGCCGGTCGAAGGCGGCTGGACGCCAGAGCGCATCGTGATCCTGGAGTTCCCGTCGCGCCAGAACGCCACCGACTTCCTTGGTGATCCCGAGATCCAGGATCTGTTCGCGATCCGGCACCGCGCCACGTCGAGCCGGTTGGTGCTGGTCGACGGCTGCGCGGAGTGAGCGCTGCAATGTTGTGCCGGAAGGCTGTGCCGAGCCAAGGAGGCGCCCTATCGTCGGCGTGACATCCGCAGCTGGCGGATCACGCGGCGCTGATCCGCCCTGCGCGAACTGCCCCGTCGCTTCCTGGGCATTCGCGGGCGCGACAAGTTCCCTCCGTCCTCCCGTTAACCATTTGCTAACCATGGCGCGGGCAAGCTTCGCCGCGTCGCGCTGCGCGTGGCCGGCGACCGGACGACCACAGGACATCCTGGGCTTTGCTGCCGCCGGGCATGGCGGCGGCCCGGTTGCCGGCCGCAGCGCGCCGCTGCGGCGTCCGACGCCATGCCGTCCTGTCTGTCCGGAGACCCAAGTCCTTGAGCACCGTCGGTTCGCGCGCCTTCCAGAAGGCGCGGCAGGAAAAGAAGCAGAAGAAGCTCGTCGAGACGCAGCTGACGACGGCGTACAAGGCCTTCCAGGCCGGACGCCAGGCGGAGGCGCAGGCGCTGTGCGCGAAGCTGCTGCAGGAGGTCCCCGGCTGCTTCGATGCCATGCATCTGCTCGGCGTGTCGCTGGTGTCATCGGCGCGCTTCGCCGAGGCCACCGCCTTCCTGACGCAGGCCGTCGCGATGGAGCCGAATTCCGCCGACGCGCAGTCCAATCTCGGCTGGGCGCTGATCAATTGCGAGCGCTACGCGGAGGCGCGCGCCGCGCTGGAGCGATCGCTGGCGCTGCGCCCGAATGCGCCGATCACCTTGCGCAACCTCGCAATCGCGCTGCTGCGGCTCGGACAGGGCGAGGCCTCGCTCGCGGCCGCGACCCGCGCCCTCGAGCTCAAGCCGGACGACGTCGATGCCTGGTGCAATCGCAGCGTCGCCGAGCTGATGCTGCGGCGCTGGGACGCCGCTGCCGCCAGCGCCGAGCGCGCGCTGGCCTTCAGCCCGAACCATTTCGAGGCCACGGTCAACAAGGGCCTCGCCCATCTCGAGCTGCACCATTTCGAGCTGGCGGAAGCGACCTTCAATGCGGCGCTGGCGGCACGCCCGGCCCACGCCGAGCTGCGGGCACATCGCGGCCGGCTCTACATGATCTCCGGACGCACGGCGGAAGCCGAAGCCGATTTCGACGCCGCCGTGACGCTCGATCCCAATCTGCAACTGGGATGGCAGGGCAAGGCGCAGATCTGCATCCTCAACGGCAACGTCGCGCAGGCGATGGCCGCCTGCAAGCGCGTGCTCGACACCAATCCGAAGGCGCAGGTCGCGCTCACCCTGCTCGGCGCCTGCCGCGGCCGGCTCGGCGACGTCGCAGGCGCCATCGCCCAGTTCGACCAGGCGCTCGCGGTGCAGCCGGACTATGACGAGGCGATCACCAAGAAGATCTTCTATCTCGACTTCCTGCCCGGCGCCGACTTCGCGGTCCAGCAGGCGGCGCGGCAATATTGGTGGATGGCGGTCGGCTCCAGATTCCCGCGCCGCAAGCTTGCGCCGCGTTCGCTCGATCCCGACCGGCGCATCGTCGTCGGCTACGTCTCGGCCGACTTCCGCATGCATTCGGCGGCCTTCGCCTTCCTGCCCGTGCTGCGCGGCCACGACAAGACGCAGGTCCAGGTCAACTGCTACTCGACCTCGCCGCGGCACGATTCCTACACCGCGACGTTCCAGTCGATCGCCGACGTCTGGGTCGAGGCCTCGAGCCTGTCCGACGACGAGCTCGCCGACCGCATCCAGGCCGACGGCGTCGACATCCTGGTCGATCTCTCCGGCTACACCACGGGCACGCGCATGCCGGTGTTCGCGCGCAAGCCGGCGCCGATCCAGGTTACGGCCTGGGGCAGCGGCACCGGCACGGGCCTTGCCACGATGGACTACTTCTTCGCCGATCCGGTCACGGTGCCCGAGAGCGTCCGGCCGCTGTTCGCCGAGCACGTCCACGACCTGCCGTCGGTGATCACGATCGATCCGGTGCTCGACGTTCCGCCGTCGCCGCTGCCGATGCTGACGAACGGCTACGTCACCTTCGGCGTCTACAACCGCATCGACAAGATCTCCGACGCGGCGATCGCGCTGTGGGCACGGCTGCTCGCCGATATCCCCGACGCGAAGCTCGTCGTCAAGCATCTCGCGCTGAACGATCCCGCGGTGCGCGACGGGCTGCTCGCCCGCTTCGTCGCACACGGCGTGCCCGAGGCGCGCATCCTCTGCCTCGGCGCCAGCGAGCGCGTCGAGCATCTCAAGTCCTACGAGCGCATCGACATCTCGCTCGACCCGTTCCCGCAGAACGGCGGCATCTCGACGTTCGAATCGCTCTACATGGGCGTGCCGGTCGTCGCCAAGCTCGGCGCCGGCGCGGCCTCGCGCGCCGCCGGCGGCATCCTGACCGCGGCCGGCCTCGCCGACTGGGTCGCAGGCGATGATGACGGCTACATCCGGATCGCCAAGAGCTTTGCCGCGCGGCCCGAGCTGCTGGCGAAGCTGCGGCCCGAACTACCCGACCTGGTCGCGCGCTCGGCGGCTGGCGACGTCGCCAACTACACGCGCTGCGTCGAAGCCGGCTATCGGCAGTTCTGGCGGGACTATTGCGCCAAGGGAAGCAAGGCCGGCGCCTGATCGCGCCGTGCCAAGGCCTCGATCTCGCAGCAGCCCTCGACGCCCGATCGCACGAACGTCCGGCTTCGACCGCCCCCTGCAACCGCAAGCTGCATCGATCTCCGCTGTGCCATTTTGGCCGCGTGCGATCTCGCGCGCGGCTCTCGGACTGATACCACGGCGTTTCTCCGTCCAGACCAAGGCGCAATCAAGCCTATGGCTTTTTGGTGGCGAGGATGCGCCTCGCAGCAGCCCCGGTTGCGCCCAACCGGCGAGTAGTAGACCTGATTCATCAACCAAGGAGATAATGCGCGAAAATCGACCGTGCCTCGCGATCGCCGTGTGGCCGGCAACGGAGGAATTTGGGGCATGCGGGTCGCGTTGTTGAGTTGCGTCGTTGCGGCGGGATTGAGTTTGGCGGCACCGTTGCTCCCGGCCATGGCACAGACGGCGCGGACCGGAAGGCCGGCGGCGGCAACGGCCGCTGCGGCCGGCGAAGGCGGCAAGCTGCAGGAGTCCAACGAATGGACGGTCGGCGTCGCCGGCGGCCTGCTCGAAGGCACCAACATCCGGTTTGCCGCCGAGATGGCCAAGGTGCTCGACGACCGCCCGAACCTGCGCGTGCTGCCGATGGTGACCTACGGCGCGCTCGGCAACATCGAGGACCTGCTGTATCTGCGCGGCGTCGACGTCACCATCACCTCGGCGGACGTGCTCGACGAGTTCGTCCGCAACGGCACGCTCGCCAACATCAAGAACCGGATCCGCTACATCTGCTCGTTCTACATCAACGAGATGCATGTCTACGTCCGCCCGGAGATCAGGACGCTGGAGGATCTCGCCGGCAAGAAGGTCTCCTTCAACACCGTGGGCAGCGCCGCCAACCTCACCGGCGGCATCGTGTTCGACCGGCTCAAGATCGGCGCGGAAAAGGTGTTCATCAACAATTCGGTGGCGCTGGAGAAGATGCGCAGTGGCGAGATCGCCGGCGTCGTCCACGTCACCGGCAAGCCGACCGATCTGTTCGCCAAGTTCAAGCCGGAGCCGGGCTTCCACTTCCTGCCGATTCCGTTCGCGCGCAGCCTGCAGGACTACTACGTGCCGACCAAGCTGACCTCGCAGGACTACCCCAATCTGCTCAAGCCCGGCGAGAGCGTCGAGACGATCGGCGTGCCGCAGGTGCTGGCGGTCTACAACTGGCCGCCGGAGACCGAGCGCTACCGCCGCGTCGCGCGCTTCGTCGACTATCTGTTCAAGCGGTTCGACCAGTTCAAGCAGCCGCCGTTCCATCCGAAATGGAACGAGATCAACCTCGCCTCCTCGCTGCCCGGCTGGACCCGCTTCCGCGCCGCGGAGGAGCTGCTGGCCAGCACGCGCCCGCCGCAGGCCGACGGCGCCGCCGTCAAGCAGCAGTTCGACGAGTGGATGAGCACGCGGGCGCCGACCGGCGGCCGGCGGATGAGCGAGGACGAGACCAGGGTCCTGTTCGAGCAGTTCCGCGACTGGATGAAGCGGGACGGCGGCCAGCCGGCGCGATAGCGCCGAGGGTCGTGGCGTCGACTACGACACCGCCGGCTTGCGGCGCAGCGCCGCCGGCGTGTCGGGTTGCGCCAGCGGATGGGCGGACGCGAACGCCGGCAGCGCCATCGCGGCCTCGACGACGCGCTGCACCGTCGGCGTCGCGGCGAGGTCGAGGCCTTTATTGCGCGCGAAGACGGCGTGGCCGGCGAGGCAGATGTCGGCCATCGTCGGCGCATCGCCATGGCAGAACCGGCCGGTCGCGACATGGCCGGCAAGCTGGGCCTCGATCGCGACCAGCATCTCCGCCGCCCAGTGCCTGAGCCAGGCCGCGCGCGCCGCGTCGTCCACGTGCAGCACCTCGGTGAGATAGCGCTGCACCCGCGGCGTCGTCAGCGGATGCGCATCGCAGGCGATCATCGCCGCCAGCGCCCTCACCCGCGCGCGCCCCTTGGCATCGGCAGGCAGCAGCGCAGCGCCCGGACAGGCTTCGTCGAGATATTCGAGGATCGCCAGCGACTGCGTCAGCACGGTGCCGTCGTCGAGCACCAGCGCCGGCAGCGCCATCTGCGGGTTGAGCGCGGCATAGGCCTCGTCGCGATGCTGCTGCCGGTCGACATCGACCGCGACCTGCTGATAGGCGATGCCCTTGAGGTTGAGCGCGATGCGCACGCGAAAGCTCGCCAGCGACTGCCAGAACGAATAGAGCTTCATGCGGGGTCCCCCTGGGCAGGCGAGTGAATGTCGACGTCTTCGATCGATCCGTCGCCCACGGTCGACATTCGATATCCGGCGATCAGTTCACGCTCGAGATGAAGCCTGCGAGAATCGTCCGGCTCTGGCTGAGTGCCTCGATGCGTTGATCGATGAGGCCGACCTGCTGCGCCAGTATTCTTCGCAAATTGTCGCAAGGCCTGAAATCTGGACGGTTGTTGCGCACGCAGGGGAGCAACTGCTTGATCGTCTCGAGCGTCATGCCGGCTGAGCCGAGCAGTTTGATCCGGCGCACGGCTTCCTCGTCCGCCGGCCCGTAGTCGCGGTAACCGGACGAGGTTCGGTGCGGCGCAAGCAAGCCTTCGTCCTCGTAGTAACGCAGCATCCGGATGCTGACTCCCGTCCTCCGGGAAAGTTCGCCGATCTTCACTGAAAACCTCTTGACCCTGACAGCGCTGTCAGACCTTACAGATCGTGCTCATCCAAGTGGAGTCCCTTGTGAAGGAGCGACGATGAAAGCCTATCATTTGAATGGCCATGCGGGCGCGGGTCGCCTGGTGCGCACCGACGTCATCAAACCCGAACCCGCCCCTGGCGAGGTCCGCATTCAGGTCGAGGCGGCAAGTCTCAACTATCGCGACCTCCTGATCCTCGACCGAGCGGGTGAAGGCGGTTTCGACCGCCGAGTCCCGCTCTCCGACGGCGCAGGCATCGTTGATGCCGTAGGCTCCGATGTCGTTCAATGGCGCCCGGGCGACCGTGTGGCCGCATCGTTCTTTCGCGATTGGATTTCCGGGCCGTTCAAGGCGAGCTATGTTCCGTCAGCCCTCGGCGGCAGCACGATGGATGGCATGCTGGCGGAGTACGTGGTGCTGCCGGCGACGGCGCTGGTCCCCGTGCCGGCGCACCTCACGTCGATCGAAGCCGCGACCCTGCCCTGTGCCGGCGTGACGGCCTGGCACGGCCTCATCACCCGTGGCGGA
This sequence comes from Bradyrhizobium sp. HKCCYLRH3097, assembly GCF_051167875.1. Taxonomy (NCBI): domain Bacteria; kingdom Pseudomonadati; phylum Pseudomonadota; class Alphaproteobacteria; order Hyphomicrobiales; family Nitrobacteraceae; genus Bradyrhizobium; species Bradyrhizobium sp. HKCCYLRH3097. The sequence continues at coordinate 34,501 of NZ_JBNPTX010000018.1, read as the reverse complement.
ATGGGCAAGGCCGACACGCTGCTGGTCCAGGGAACCGGCGGCGTCGCGCTGTTCGGCCTTCAGTTCGCGGCCGCGCTGGGCGCGCGCGCGATCGTCATCTCGTCCTCGGATGAGAAGCTCGCCCGCGCCCAGGCGCTCGGCGCCTCGATCCTGATCAACTACCGCGACACGCCCGATTGGGATGTCGCCGTGATGAAAGCGACGGATGGCGAAGGCGCCACGCATGTCCTCGAGCTCGGCGGCCCCGGCACCTACGACCGATCGCTGCGGTCGGTCGCTTCGGGTGGCAAGATCGTCCAGATCGGTGTCTTGACGGGGTTCGGCCCCAAGCCCGACCTCGCCCGCCTGCAGTGGGAGAATGCCGACATCATCGGCGTCACCGTGGGTTCGGTCGAACATTTCACGGCCATGAATCGATTCCTGGCCGAACACGCGATCCACCCGATCGTCGATCGGGTCTACGACTTTGACGACGCTCCCGAAGCGTTCGGCCTTCTCCGGTCCGGCTCGCACTTCGGCAAGATCGTTGTGAAGCTATAGGCGAGAGGATGTGAGCACTTCGCCGATCTGCGATGCCGGAAAGCGCATCCCCCGGAGTTGGCACCTGCCAACAAAGAGCGGCCGGAAGTCTCTCCGGGTTGGAATCAACCCACGCAACAAACCGAGGGGTCGATCACGCCTCGCTGATCCGCACGCGTGGCCCCGGCCGGCAGCAGCGCCGGACGGCGCGTGACCGGTCCTGCTTCACCGTCCGCCCGCTGTCACTCCGCGCCGGCCGTGAAGTCCTGGTCGGCAACGCTGGCGGTCTGCGGCACCTTGATGACCACGGCGGCGCGATTGAGCGCCTGGTGGCAGGAGTTGCAGGCGGCGGTGAGGTCGGCATAGGAGCGCTCGAAGCGGCCGATGTCCTTCTGCTTGATGGCCTGCGCCAGTTCGTCGAACGGCTGCTGCGTCACGGCCGTCGTCATGTCGGCAAACGAATTGCCCTCGACCAGTGGCTGCGCCCGGCTGACGCGGTTGAACGCGCCCTTGAGATTGCCGAGCTCATAGGCGCTGAACGCCCAGTTGCCGCTATGGCCGGCGATCCAGAGCCTGAGATGGCGCGGCTGGATGGTCGCGATCATCAGGTCGCTGACGGTCGGCAGGTAGGCTGGCGCCGGGGTCGGTGTCGGCGTCTCCGCCCTGGGCGCAGCGACCGCGATGAGCGATGCAAGCCCGGCCAGGCCAGCAGCCGTCGCTGTCAGCCGCAGACCATGGGGGAGCTTCTGTCGACGCATTTTCGGTTCTCCTGCATTCAATTTAGAAGCCTTCTAAAGAGCAGCATCCCTCGCCGCCAATCGCAAACGCTGATCGCAGCGATCAGAAAAACTTGATGCCGCGCGCCGCGCGACACGCACGATATCGACACATTGCTCGGCGCCATGCGCGCAGCCGGACGACGCGCAAGCGCCGAGCCCCGGGTCAGCAGAAAACCTGAATTTTGATTTGACGAAATATTCTTGTTTCATTTTTTCCGAAATCATGTATATGATCTCCCATCCTGCTTCCGCCGGAGGGGCGTGTCGCGACCGTCACGAGACGTGGGAGGTGGGATGCGATGGGCGCAGGGAATCGCAGCGTGGCTTCGTGCCGCGCGGACGAACGGTTCGTTGCGCACGGCGAAATCGTGCGGTCCTGATACCCCGACGCTGGTATCAAGCGGGTGGCGGTGCTCACGCATTGCGCCTGTGATGGTGGCCAACAAGCCCGGCGCACCAGGGAGACCACGTATAAGCCGTTCCAACCGTCGCGCAGGGAAGGCCGGGTGATTCGGCCAGACCTGTGGTGACTGCCGCCTGCTTTTTTTGCTGCAGGCGGGCCACGGGCGCGGCCAGCGCCCGGCCTTCCCTGCGCCCTCCATCCGATCGAGGGCGGACCTGACGCACAACTCGGGCGCGCGGCGCCGCGAGACCGTGGGCGCACGCCAACCAAGCCGATGCAGGAGACCGACCGATGCAGACCAGCGCCTGGCTCGCCAAGTGCGCCCGCTCTCCTGCCCCCGCAACCCTTTGTTAACCGCCATTAACCGAACGCTAACCAACCACCGGGCAAAAATTGCCGGGTGGAATGTGCGTGTCGTGGTTGGGTGCAGTTGACGGAGGAGACCTTCCGTGGACGCCGGCGCGGTACCTCAGTTTCGGAACGGCGGCCCTGCGGCCGTCGCGCAGTCGTTTGGGGCCGGCACACGCGGCCCGCGGGAAGGGGCGAAAGCCATGGTCGACGTCACGGCGGGTCAGGGGGTCGGATCTCCGGCCGGCGGGTTCTCATTCGCTGACCTCAAGACAGCAGTCCTGCGCGGCGACATCGCGCTGGCGCTCGGCATCCTCACCATCCTGGTGGTGCTGATCCTGCCGCTGCCCTCGCTGGTGCTCGATCTGTTCCTGGCGATCTCGATCACCCTGTCGATCCTGATCCTAATGACCGCCTTATTCATCCAGGCGCCGCTGGAATTCTCGTCCTTTCCGACCATCCTGCTGATCTCGACGATGCTCCGGCTGTCGCTGAACCTGGCCTCGACCCGCCTGATCCTGTCGCGTGGCCACGAGGGCACCGATGCGGCCGGCCACGTCATCGAGGCGTTCGGCAACTTCGTGATGAGCGGCAATTTCGTCATCGGCATCATCGTGTTCGCGATCCTGGTGACGGTGAACTTCGTCGTCATCACCAAGGGTTCGGGCCGCATCGCCGAGGTCGCGGCGCGCTTCCATCTGGACTCCATGCCCGGCAAGCAGATGGCGATCGACGCCGACCTCTCCGCCGGCCTGATCGACGAGAAGGTCGCCAAGATCAGGCGCAAGGAGCTGGAGGACGAAAGCGGCTTCTTCGGCGCCATGGACGGTGCCTCCAAATTCGTCCGCGGCGACGCGGTCGCCGGCCTGCTCGTCGTCTTCATCAACATCATCGGCGGCATCATCATCGGCGTCGCCCAGCAGGGTCTCGGCTTTGCCGAGGCCGCCCGCACCTACACCACGCTGACCGTCGGCGACGGCCTCGTGACCCAGGTGCCGGCGCTGATCGTCTCGACCGCCGCGGGCCTCCTGGTCTCCAAGGCCGGCGTCAGCGGCGCCGCCGACAAGGCGCTGATCAAGCAGTTCTCGGGCTATCCGCAGGCGCTCGGCATGTCGGCCGCCGTGATGCTGGTGCTGGCGCTGCTGCCGGGCATCCCGACCCTTCCGTTCCTGGCGCTCGGCGGCGGCGCCGCCGCGCTCGCCCTCAAGGCGCGCAAGCAGAAGGAGGTCGCGAAGGCCGAGGAGGTCGCCGCGGCTGCAGCGCCGGCGGCGGCTGCCACCGCCGCGGCCGCAGAGGAGCCGATCTCGGCCGCGCTCAAGATCGACGACCTCAAGATCGAGCTCGGCTATGCGCTGCTGCCGCTCGTGAACGCGCCCGACGGCACCGACCGCCTGACCGACCAGATCAAGGCGCTGCGCCGGTCGCTGGCGATCGAGATGGGTTTCGTGATGCCGTCGGTGCGCATCCTCGACAACGTCCAGCTCGAGGCCAACACCTACATCATCAAGATCAAGGAGGTCGACGCCGGCTCCGGCAAGATCTGGCCGAGCCAGTTCATGGTCATGGACCCCGGCGGCAACCAGGTCGCGGTGCCCGGCATCCACACGACGGAGCCGACCTTCGGCCTGCCCGCCACCTGGGTCGACGCCGGTCTGAAGGAAGAGGCGACGCTCAAGGGCTACACGGTCGTCGACGCGGCGACCGTGCTGTCGACGCACCTGACCGAGCTGCTCAAGGCCAATATGAGCGACCTGCTGTCCTACGGCGAGGTGCAGAAGCTCCTGAAGGAGCTGCCGAAGGAGCAGAGCGAGCTGGTCAAGGACATCGTGCCGACGCAGATCACGATTTCCGGCATCCAGCGCGTGCTGCAACTGCTGTTATCGGAGCGCATCTCGATCCGCGACCTCTCGACCATCCTCGAAGGCATCGCCGACGCGCTCGCGTTCTCGCGCAACCCGGCAACGATCGTCGAGCACGTGCGCGCCCGCCTCGCCCGCCAGATCTGCGCCCAGAACACCTCGCCGATGGGCTACCTGCCGCTGATCGCGCTGTCGGCCAGGTGGGAGCAGGCGTTTGCGGAATCGCTGATCGGCCAAGGCGAGGAGCGCAGCCTCGCGATGCAGCCGTCGAAGCTGTCGGAGTTCATGACCGCGACGCGCGATGCGTTCGAGCGCGCCGCGCGCGAGGGCGAATCGCCGGTGCTGGTGACGTCGGCGGCGATCCGGCCGTTCGTCCGCTCGCTGGTCGAGCGCTTCCGCGCCCAGACCACGGTGCTGTCGCAGGCCGAGATCCATCCGCGCGCGCGGCTGAAGACGGTGGGGAGCGTGTGACGGCTGGCGTTGCGGAACCGCAGAATTCCGGGCGCGTTTGATCGGCGGGGCCGGCGCGAGGCGTCGGCTTTTGCCGTTTTTACCGGCGGACCACCCCTTGCTTTGCCGCCACAGGCAAACGAATTCTTAATTTTGCGTTAGGTGGCTGAAATTTCATCCGCATACCGAACAACAAATCAAGTTATTGATATAACTATATAAATTCATATTTTATCGACTTTCGATCGCGAGGCATCACGCCTTATCACACACTTGTGATGTGGCCTACGAAACAGAATTGAGGTTTCCTACGTTAGTTCACGCGAGACGATGAACCGGAAAGCCCCCGGCTCACACGAATCAGCGAAGGACGGAAGACGGCAGGAGGCTTCCATGAACCACTCGATTTACAGCGCGGATCGTACGACCCACCTCAAGATCGTGGTGGTTGCGCTCGTGGCTGGCATCGCAGTGGCCGGCCTCGGCATCTCCGCCCGACTGAATGCGGAGCCGAACTACGCGCAGACGGCAAAGGTCCTCAAGGCCGGCAAGCCGGTCGTGGTGACGAGCTCGGAGATGTCGGTGGTTCGCTGACAGGAATTCCCGGAATTCACGCGGTTCTCACAGCCCCCCAACTGGCCGCGTGGATATGTAGTAGACCCAACCCCAAGTCGACTACTGAAAACGCCCGCTCCCCACGGGCGTTTTCTCTTTTGGGCCTTAAATCACCGCGCCGACGGCACCGTCTCGATCAGCTTGCCGGTAAAAACGATCGGCCCGGTCGCCTGCCCGGTCGGCGACCCGCCCTCAGGCTCGACCGTGACGGCGTAGGTCGCACGACTCACGGTGTCGGCGTCGTAGGACGAGAGAACGGGACGGCTGGTGAAGTCGCTGCCGCCGATCACGCCGAGCGAGCGCGGCTTCTGCAGCTTGTCGGACACGAGCCACAACTCGAAGCTCTTACCCGGCTCCGGCGCGGCGCCGACCCGGCGCACAGTGTAGCTCTTGCTGGCGGCATCGACGGTCAGGATGAACGCCGGCGACGCCGCGTCCTTCTGCAGGAGGGCAACGAACTGGGCGGAGGGTTGCGCGACCGGCACCTTGACCTCGACAGTCTGGATCCGCGGCTTCGGCTGCAATGGCCGCGGCAGGAGGTCGGGGCGGTAAACCTGGACGCCGACCAGCGCGAGCAGCACGGCCGCGAGCGCGGTCATGACGTTGGCAACCGCGCGCAACTGCCGGACCTTGGACGAAAGCTGAACGACATTGGTGTCGTCGTTCGCGATCTCGCCAGCCGCGAACGTGCTGCGTGTCGGCGTGATGACCGGCGCCGCGACCTCAGGCTCTGGTTCGCTGACGGGAGACGCATGGATCGGCGCAGCTTCCGCTTCGACAGGCGGGACCTCGGGAGGCGCGGGCTCGGGCTGAGCGGCAACGACCGGAGCCTCGACGATCGTCACCTGTCCAGCCGGCGCGCTCTCCGCGTTCGCGCGCAACCGCGCGATCTCGGCCTTGATGCGCTCCCACAGCTCGGGGCGCGGCTCGACCAGCCCGACCATCTGGTTGAGCGGACCGAGACGAAATTCCCACGCCTGGACCAGCGTCGTAAATTCCATGTCGACGGCCATCATGGTCTCAACCTGCGCCCGTTCGGCGGCATCGAGCGTCCCGAGCGCATATTCCGCCGCCAGCGCGATATGGTCTTCGCTATACGCCATCACAGGTCCAGGTCACGTCCTACAAGGTCTCTCGCCGGTCCGAACAGCACCTCATCCGAGACCGAGGCATTGGCGGATGTCCATCATGCTCCGCCTCAGCCAGGTCTTCACCGTGTTCACCGGCGCCTCGAACTTGGTCGCCAATTGCTCGCGGCTCCAGCCGTTATAGTAGGCGAGCAGCACGAGCTTCTGGCGGTCGGGCTCGAGCTGGCCGACGCATTCCAAAAGACGCTTGAGCTCCTCCGACATCTCGCGGCGCGCCAGCGGATCCGGCGTCTCGGCCGCAACCTCCAGCGCGGAGGGCTCATCCTCCAAAGACAGCTCACCGCGCTTTCGCACCAGGTCGATGGCGCGGTTGCGGGCGATGGCGGCCATCCAGGTGATCGGGGAAGACACCGCCGGGTTGAACTGTGCGGCGTTGTTCCAGACCTTCACATAGGTCTCCTGGACGACCTCCTCGGCGAGGTCCTGTCGGTGCAAGATACGGAGCACGACGCCATAGAGTTTCGCGCGCGTCGCCGCGTAGAGGCGCTCGAAGGCGGCCTCGTCCCCTTTGGCAACAGCGGCAAGCAACCAGACCAGCTCTGCCGGCGTCAGCATTCAGCGTCCCCGAAAATCGCCCCACTCCCTCGTTCGAGCCTACGTCCTCCCGTAGCACAAGTCCTGGGCAACTCTCCACCGGGGCGGGCGCGACGAAAAACCCGGACCTCGCGGCCCGGGTTTTCGAAAGCGACAGCCGTGACGGCGACAGGCTCAGGCGATGACGCCGAGCCGGGCGCGCATCAGGCCGATAGAGTCCATGTCGGCCTGCTCGCGGGCGCTCTCCTCGGCCTTCTCGCGGGCCTGGTCACGCTCGTCGAGCAGCTCGACCTTTTTCATTTCCTCGAACGCCTCGGACAACGCGGCCTTGGCGTCCTCAAGCTGGGTGCGCAGCTCGTCGGCCGAGCGCGTCAGGTTTTCCCGGCGCTGGATCGCGGCCTTGGCGTAGGTCGGATAGGCAAAATGGGTCGGGTCGTTGATGCCGGCCCGCTCCTGCTCGGTCTGGATCTCCCGCTCGAGCTCGGCCGACATGCGCTGGAAGTCAGCGATCATGCCCTCGATCTGCGTCACCCGGCGGCGTTTCTCATCCACCTGAAATTTCTTCAGACGGATCAGCGTTTCGCGCGACTTCATCGACTCATACTCCCCAGAAGTCCCGTGTACGGCGCGGGACAGGGCCGGCCGCCCTTGCTGGGCTCGCCGACTAGGCTCATTACATGGAGGGGATGATTACCCGACAAAGTTAGCTTTCCGTTTCCAAGCGCCCCAGGATCTGTTCCAGCTCCCGATACCCGTTCTGCAGCGTCGAGACCTCGTCCTTGCGCTGGCGCAGGAACGCCTCCAGCGGCTCGTGCAGCCGGATCGCCTCGTCGACCTCCGGACTGGAACCGGCGCGATAGGCACCGAGCCGGATCAGCTCCTCCATGTCGGCATAGGTCGCCATCACTTGGCGCGCGCGCATGATCGTCGGCAAGAATACGGGGTCGGCCGATTTCGGCATCGTGCGCGACACCGATTTCAGGACGTTGATCGCCGGATAGCGGCCGCGTTCGGCGATCGAACGCTGCATCACCACGTGGCCGTCGAGAATGCCGCGCACCGCATCCGCCACCGGCTCGTTGTGATCGTCGCCATCGACCAGCACCGTGAAGATCCCGGTGATGGTGCCCTCGCCGCTGCCCGGCCCCGCCCGCTCGAGCAGTTTCGGCAGCTCGGTGAACACCGTCGGCGTGTAGCCCTTCGCGGTCGGCGGTTCGCCGGCCGACAGCCCGATCTCGCGCTGCGCCATCGCAAAGCGCGTGACCGAGTCCATCAGACAAAGGACATCCTTGCCCTCGTCGCGAAAATATTCCGAGATCGCGAGCGTCAGATACGCCGCCTGCCTTCGCATCAGCGCCGGCTCGTCGGACGTCGCGACCACGACGACCGAGCGCGCGAGGCCCTCCTCGCCGAGATCGTCCTGCAGGAACTCCTGCACCTCACGGCCGCGCTCGCCGATCAGCCCGATCACCGACACCGCCGCGTCGACGTTGCGCGCCAGCATCGACAGCAGCACCGATTTGCCGACGCCGGAACCGGCGAAGATGCCGAGTCGCTGGCCGCGGCAACAGGTGAGAAAGGTGTTCAATGCACGGACGCCGAGATCGAGCGGCGAGCCGACGCGCCGGCGCGAATGCGCCGGCGGCGGATTGTTCCGATAAGGAACCGGCGAGGCGCCCTGCGGCAGCGGCCCCTTGCCGTCGATCGGCTCGCCCATCGCATTGATGACTCGGCCGAGCCAGGCCGGCGACGGCCGCACCTGATTGGCGGCATTGGCGATCACGGCGCGGCAGCCGCGGCGCACGCCCTCCAGCCCGGCGAACGGCATCACCACGGCATTCTTGCCGGAGAAACCGATCACTTCGGCAGGGATGTAATTGTTGCCGGTCTCGATCACGATGCGCGCGCCGACCGACATCGCATGAATCGGCCCGGCGATCTCCACCATGAGTCCCTTCACGCCGACGACACGCCCATAGGTGTTCACGGCGTCGATGTCGCTGATCTGCTCGGCCAGAGCCTTCATTGCCAAAGCGCCTTCATCGCGAGAGAGCTGTCATTGGGCCAGAGCCTTCATTGCGAAAACCTTAAGTAGGGGCAGATTCGCGTCGTCGGCTTAACTCTGTGTTTACTCGCATCATTAATCATTACGTCATGGTCTGGAGTGACTGACGTGCTTCGCTTTGCCGCCCTCAAAAAGCGGTGAGATCCGAGAGTCGGTTAGGTCCATCTCTTAACATGGAGCTTGAACGAGAGCGGCTAAGAAAAACTGCTTCATCGCAACACCTTACGGCGATTCGATAAAAATTGCACGGATAGAGCTTGCGGAGGGGAATCAGGATTTGTTAACCATCTCTCGTCAGGATCCGAATCAGTTGTTCAAAGGCGTTTTGAGTGCCGCAGATGGCGGCCGACCTGACGCCCGGAGCGGCGACTATGGGGAACTGGCATGCGCGTTTTGCTGATTGAGGATGACAGCGCCGTCGCGCAGTCGATCGAACTGATGTTGAAGTCCGAAAGCTTCAATGTCTACACGACTGACCTGGGCGAAGAAGGCGTCGACCTCGGCAAGTTGTACGACTACGACATCATCCTTCTCGACCTCAATCTGCCCGACATGTCCGGTTACGACGTGCTGAAGCAGCTGCGTGTCTCGAAGATCAAGACGCCGATCCTCATCCTGTCCGGCCTCGCCGGCATCGAGGACAAGGTCAAGGGTCTCGGCTTCGGCGCCGACGACTACATGACCAAGCCGTTCCACAAGGACGAGCTGATCGCCCGCATCCACGCGATCGTCCGCCGTTCCAAGGGCCACGCCCAGTCGGTCATCCAGACCGGCGACCTCGTCGTCAACCTCGACACCAAGACGGTCGAAGTCGGCGGCCAGCGCGTGCATCTGACCGGCAAGGAATACCAGATGCTGGAGCTGCTCTCGCTGCGCAAAGGCACCACCCTGACCAAGGAGATGTTCCTCAACCATCTCTACGGCGGCATGGACGAGCCCGAGCTGAAGATCATCGACGTCTTCATCTGCAAGCTGCGCAAGAAGCTCGCCAACGCCTCCGAAGGCCGCAACTTCATCGAGACCGTCTGGGGCCGCGGCTACGTGCTGCGCGAGCCGCACGACATGGACGAGCGCATCCCCGCCTGATCTTTCACTGGGTCCACCGGCGAGCCTCACGGCTTGCTCCTCCCAGACTGGGCCCCGCCGCGAATGGCGGGGTTTTTGTTTGTGGGGGGTGTTGTCGTGTCGCTGAACGCGCAACGCGGACGCTCACGCTCTGGGCTTCGATGAGCGTTCGACACGAGCTCTCGCGCCGCGACCGGTGCGCTCCCCTCCCCCTTGCGGGGAGGGGTCGGGGGTGGGGGTCTCCGGAAACGGTCTTCATGGAATCCCCATCGAAGCTGACAAAGCAACGCTCGCACCGATGATACTGGGCGCCTGCCCCAAACTCCGTCCTGAGCAAGTCACCCCCACCCCCAACCCCTCCCCGCAAGGGGGAGGGGAGCTCACCGCGACTGCCGCACGGGGCGTGCCTCAAACGTCCAGAAACTGTCGTCCGCGTCTCGCAGCACAGCACGTCACAAGCACTTCGGCGGTCGCGTGCCATCTGCATCGCGCCCCACATCCAATCACCCCAAACCCTCGCGATCTCGCGGCGCCCAGCGCCCGAGCTATGTGCCATTCTCACCGCCCTCTCCTAACCGAGGGCGCAGGGAAGGCCGGGCGCTGGCCGCGCCCGTGGCCCGCCTGCAGAAAAGAAAGCAGGCGGCAGTCACCACAGGTCTGGCCGAAACACCCGGCCCTCCCTGCGCGATGGCTTTACGATTTATACGCGATCTCCCTGGGGACCGGCTGTCTTGCCCCCATCACCCGCAGGCAGCTCATCAGCAACGCCCGCAGGCTCGACCTCAGCACCGGGAGGCCAGGACCACGCGACTTCACCGTGCGCCCGGGATCGTTCGTCGGCACGGCGAACCATGCTGCGATCCCAAGCGCCCATCGCATCCCACACCCGACGTCCGTGACGACCGCGAAGCGTCCCCTCGTTGGGGCGGGACGCGCGGAGTAAAGCACATTTTTCGTAAAAACAAAATAGAATTTCGATAAACAGAAATCATATTTCTTCCAGCCGTTCGAACGGCCACCGTGAAGGCTTGCGTTCCCGATCGAGACCCTGTCGAACGCTCCTGTTTCGGATCGACGATCTGCCATGTGCGGCTTCGCGCAAGTCACCTGCGATGCCCATGCGGCGCAGAGATCGGTCCCAACGTCAGAGGCATGTTGCGGAGCGACATCGGCTCCGCCGGGCACCGCACCAGAGCCGAAGAAATGATGCCAAAAGGTGTGCGGACCGTGACGTCGCACCCGCCCTTATTACCTTGAGTTGCATCAAAGACGGCCAGCAATTTCCGTGGCAGGCTAGCACTGACGGCGTATCCGTCATCAATGGTCCTTCAACGTGAGGAGTTCACTATGGCTAGAAGCATTGCTGTTGGTCTTGCTATTCTCGCCGTCTCTACATCTGCGGCCTTGGCAGGACATCGTACTCATCATGCAAAAGGTACTCATGCAAAAGCCAGTGCGGCTCAGCAGGTCGGGGCGAGCAAAAGTGATCGCGACCAATATGGAAATATGCAGGTCAATCCCGGAACTCCGGGCCTGAGCGGCAGCAACGCTGCCCTACATGCAAAAACGCATCGCGATTCCGGCTACGGGCCGAAGAGTGACTACAATGCAGACGGGACCCTGCGGGTTGATAGCGGAACTCCGGGCGTAAGCGGCAGCAACGCTGCCCTACATCGTAGAACGCACCGCGATTCCGGCTACAATCCCAAGAGTGACTACAACGCGGACGGGACCCTGCGGGTGCATCAATAGTCGTTTCTTGCGACCACGTGATTGGCCCGGAGCGTTCCGCGTACCGGGCTTTCACGTCCACGAAAACTAGCGGTCCTTGCATTGACCGACAGCGATTACGGTGACGCTGCTCGACTGCACAAAACTATCATCTCGGCCGTTGTGTAACGGCGGGCCCATGAGTCTGGCCGGTCGCGCTGGCGGCACCGTACGCGCGGACGCCATGTAGGAGCTAGTCGCAAAGATACTGTTCCTGCTGTCGTCCGAGGCGTCGAACCTGACCGGCGCGTTCTACGCGACGGACGGCGGATGGACGGCCTATTGAACCCGCTTCCAGTCCGCTGAGGACTGGAACGATTGTTCACCCACGATCAGCTTCGAGCAAAGAGACGAGATCATGATGCGATCCCGCGGACCCGCATCATGATCTCAGAGTCTCGGAAGAGCCGCGGACCTAGCGGCACTCCTTGATTACGGTGACGCTGCAGAAAACTATCGGAAAACTACCGCGCGATCCTCCTCCAACGGCGAGCCTCGCCAAAAGCACGTCCATGAGTCCGTCCGGTCGCTCTCGCTGCAGCGGCGCGGACCGGATGGGTGGCCTGCGGCACATTTCGCTCTGGTTGATCAAGATCAATCGCGCTACCTTGGCCTCGCCGATCATCGGATCACGCAATGAGCTGGTGGCAGAGCCATGCCGGACGGCAGACGTCTCCCAATGCGCGGAAGCCTCGGTCCGCACCTGGCGGCGTGGCTGTTCTCGCTGCTGCTCGTTTCTGCCGCCGGCGCCCAGGCACTGGGGCCCACGTTCGAGAACCGGCCGATCGAGTCGGTGCGTCTGGTGCTGTCGGGCGTGGTGCCCAGTGGGGCGCAGCGGGTCGCGTTCGAGGATCGCATTCGGCGGGCACTCAACATCTATCCGGGGTCGCAGCTTCACGACCTGATGGTCGATTTCGGGCTCGCCAAGGTGAAGCGCATCCCCGGCGTGGCCACGGCCTCGATCAACTACGTCGACGGCAACACCGGCGGCGTTGCGGTCGAGCTCAGCGTCGTCGTCGGCGACCGGCCGCAGGCGGATCCGGGCCGCGTCGATTTCCCCTATCTTCATCAGGGCGACGACAGCCTGCTGAAGCTCAAGCTGACGGCCGCGACGCTCGGCTACGCCAATCACGATGCCTGGTATGGCCGGCCGCAGGCCTTCGTCGGCGCCAATCCACTCGCCAAGGGACCGGCCGGCGCCGGCTGGTCGTCGTTCGGCGAAGCCGCGCTGGAGGGCGGGCTGCAGGGCATCGGACCGGTCGGCAACAACATCTATGCCTATGGCAGCCTCTCCTATCTGGCCAGCGGCTCGACCGGCACGGACCTGTTCGTCACCGGCCCGCGCCGCCATGGCGCGATCGAGGACGCCTATGCGGGCCTCGTCACGGGGATCACGGGCGACGACGGCTCGCGGCTGGTGATCAACCTGTCCGGCGGACGGCAGCCGTTCCAGATTGCCGACGGCATGCTGATCAGGATCACGGCAGCCAACGGTTTTGACCGCGCCGCGCTGCAGCTCAATCCGCGCTGGGCTGCCGACAGTTTGTTCCTCGCGCAGGCTCGCTACAACACCACGAAATTCGAGGCCTTCCGTCTCGCCCCCGACGAGCTGCCGGCGATCGATACCCACACCGTCATCGCCGGCGCGAACCTCGAGACGGGCCTGGGCACGCCGCATCAGCTCGGACTGACCTATCTGACCGTGCCGCGCTCCGACTACGGCTGGTACACGGCGACGGCGCAGGGCACGCGCCAGGGGCTGCAGGTCGCCGACGTGCGCTACTACTGGACGCCGGCCATCGGCGCGTCCGGTCCCTATGCGAAGACGGAGCTGGCGTTGCAATGGAACGACCGCAACGCGTTTCCGATGCGCGCCTGGGGCGGCTATGTCGAGGCGGGCTACACCTTCAACGAGGCGCTGTGGCGCCCCACTTTGAGCTATCGGCTGTCCGGATTCAGCGGCGACAATCCGGCGACGCGGACCTATGAGCGCTGGGATCCGCTGTTGTCGGGCGGCACCGGCGAGGAATGGGTGCAGGGGCTGAACCACTACAAGCTGTTTCAGGACACCAACCTGATCGCCCATCGCCTGCAGGCGATCCTGCGGCCGGCGCCGCAATGGGAGCTCGTGCCGCAGGCCTGGCTGTTCCAGGCGCAGCAGCTCAACAATATCGGCGGCACCACCTCGACGCTGGCCAGGCATCTGCTCGGCTACGAGGTCAATTTGACGGTGAAGTATTTCATGAGCCGCAACGTGATGTTCCAGTCGGGCGTCGCGCTGACGGCGCCGCTGTCCGGCGTCAGCCAGGCCGTTGCCGGCAACACCCGCCCGTGGTTCAGCGCGATGTCGCTGGCCCGGATCAGCTTCTGAGGGGAGATGTCGATGGATCGCCGCAGCATGTTGCAGAGCCTGGGTTCGGGGGCCGTGACGATTCCGCTGGCGCAACTGCTTCCGGGAGGCGCTGAGGCGGCTGAGCCCGTCGGCCCGGCCAACCTCGCGATCAGCCCGATCGATCCGGACTACTTCATCAAGGATCGCTTCAAGTCACGGACGATCGCCATCACCGGATTTGCCCGCGGCATGGGCCGCGCCGCCGCGCTGCGGGCGGCGCGCGAGGGCGCCAACATCGTCGGGATCGACTGGCTGCCGGACACGGCGCGCGAGACGGCGGCCATGATCCAGCGCGAGGGTGGCGCGATCGAATTTCTCGTCGGCGATGTCGCGAAGGGCGACACCTGCGACATGATGGTCAGGCGGGCGGTCGAGAAATTCGGCGGACTGGATTTTGCCATCAACAATGCCGGCGTCATGGACGGCGTATTTTCCGGCGAGGCGTTCGACTACGACAAGCAGAAGGACCTGCTGTTCGCGCCGATCCACGAAGCCTCCGATGCCTATTGGGACAATGTCCTCGCCACCAACGCCACCGGCGTGTTCCGCGCCATGCGGGCCGAGCTGCGGCAGATGGTCGCGCAGAAGCGCGGCGGGGCGATCGTCAACGTCGCCTCGATCGCCGGCCTGACCGGACTGGCCGGCAATCCGGCCTATGTCGCCAGCAAGCACGCCGTCAACGGATTGACCGCCAACGCCGCGGTCGACTACGCGCCCCACGGCATTCGCATCAACTCGGTCAACATGGCGGCGACGGACACGCCGATGATCGCGCGGGCCGCGCAGGCCGTCGCGGCCAAGATGCAGCGGTCGCCGGCCGACGGCGGCATGGGACGGCTGAAGACAAACTCGATCCTCAGCTATGCCGATCCCAGGCATCGTCCGGCCACCGTGTGGGAGCAGGTCGCGGTGATGCTGTTCCTGCTGTCGCCCGAGGCGTCGAACCTGACCGGCGCGTTCTACGCGACGGATGGCGGATGGACGGCCTACTGAGCCCGCTTCAAGACGGCTAGAGCATGATCTTTTCGGAAAACCGGTTTCCATTTTTTTGGATCATGCTCTGAGGACTGGAACGCTCGTGTGCCCGCGATCCGCTTCGGGCAAGAGACGAGATCATGATGCGATCCCGCGGACTCGCATCACGATCCCATGGCCTCGTCTGCGCGGCGACGGTTCAGCGCGGGCGCAACGCTCAGCGCCCTTTCCTCTTGGCGCTCGTCTTGGCTCGCCTGGCGGTCTTGGTCGCGGTCTTCTTCGCCGGACGCTTGGCCGCCGTCTTGGTCGCCTTGGCCTTCGCCTTCTTCGCTGAGGCGGCACGCTGGCTTGCCGTTTTCGACGCCTTCTTCGCGACCTTCTTTGTCGTGCTTGTCTTGCGGCCGGCCGAGGTCTTGGCTGCAGCGGCGGTCTTCTTTTGGGCCTTCTTGGCCGGCTTGGTCGACGGCCTCGCGGGCTTCGTCGTCGCAGCCGGTGTCTTGGCCGGCTTGGTGGTGCCGGTTGGCTTGGCGGGCTTCTTCGGCGTCGGTGGCGTTTCGACCGCCCCGCCGCCACCCGCCGCCGACAGCCAGAACCGCAGCTCCGGCGACTTCTCATCCGCGCCCTTGATGTAACGGTCCTGCCAGGTGTCGTCGGATTGCAGCGGCTTGCCGAAGATCTCCGGGTGCTGCTGCAAGAGGAAGCGCCAGGCGTAGTGGTCGTAGAGGTCGAGGACGTGGCAGGCATAGGCCTCGGCGAGACCGCGGTGACCGCGGATGATCAGCATGTTCTCGTCGTTGTTGTGCGAGGCGCGGAAGCCGAGATTGTGCGAGCCGGTGACGACGACGCAGTCGTCGCTGAACGGATCGATCACCACGATCTTGCTGTGGATGATGGCGAAGCCGTATTTGCCGAGCTCCCTCTCCCACTTGCCGAACGCGTCCTGCACCGCGCCGGCCGGCACGGCGCGGAAATCGATGCTGCCCTTGGCGCCCGGCTTCTTCGGCTTGCCGGCCTCGCCGACCACCGTCACCTGGGGCGCGGTGTCGTCCGCTCCCTCCTCCGCCGGCACCTCCGAATGGCCGCCGGAATGCAGCGCGGCGGAGAAGTTCGTCGCGCGCACCGGGCTGGTCAGCGCGCCCCGCACGAACAGATCGGGCTTGTCCTTGAGCAACTGGCCGGCGACGTCGAGGATCGAGTTGTTGCCGGGATCGAAGGCCAGGAACAGCACGGCGTGCTTGGCCGATCGCATCAGCTCGAACACGCGGCCCATGTCACCGGGCGTATCGGGATTCTTGCCGAGCTTGCCCGGCGTGTTCGGCGAGAACATCGGCTCGATGGTGACGCCGTGGCCCAGGTCGACCGGCGCCTGGATCGCGTCGGCATTGTTGGCGCGGGCGAAGTCGCGCAAGGTCTTCGACTGCAGCGCCGACTTGTCGCCGGCGGCGGCGTCGACGTCGGCCTTCAGCGCGTTCCAATAGCCGAGATAGCGCTGCGCCAACACTGGGCTCTCCACCACCAGCGCGTTGTTGGTCTGGGTGCACAGGCCGGTCGAGGTCCAGTTGGTCGAGCCGGACAGCACCGCGCTCGGCTTGCCGTTCTCGGTGAGCACCATGAACTTGTTGTGCGGGATGCTGCCCTTACCGAGGATGCGGTCGATCACGGTGACGCCGGCGGACTTGAGGTCGGCGCGGTTCTCGGCGTCGGCGTCGTCGGTGTCCTTGCCCTGCTCGTTGCCGAGGATGACCGTGCGGCTGTTCGGGTTCTGGTGCAGCTGCTTCTCGAGGCCGTCGGGATCGTTCAGCTCGTAGAGGGCGGCATGGATGGCGCCGCCGCCGGCATCGGCGCGCGCCAGCAGCGAGGTCAGGCCGTCTTGAAGCTGGCCCATCAGGCGGATGCGAATGGGATCGGCAGGATCGAGGATGTGCGGGGCCAGCGCCGACACGCTCGGCTTGTCGTTCAGCGCATGGCTGAGCGCCTGGGTCGCGGTGATGCCGCGGTTGAAATAGACGTGGAACGGCGGCCGCTCCGGCGTCAGCGTGACCGGATTGCTCTCCAGCGGCGCGACGCCTTCGAGCGGCGTCAGCGCCTGGCCGGGCGTGCCGGCCATCGGCACGATGCGATATTTGTAGGTGCCGCCGCGCTTGGCGAACAGATCCTTCCACCAGAACTTCTGGATCGGCGCCTGCTCGGTGGTGAGCTTGTCCGCGGTCTGCCCGGCAAACCGTGCCAGCGCCGGCAGCACGGTGTCGGTGTGATCGGCGAGATCGATGCGATGAATGGCGAAGCCGAGACAGCCGTCGAGACGGCGATCGAAGGTCCAGGCGATGACGGCAATATCATTGTTCGAAAAGGCAAGCGCGGGCATGGCGGCACTCCTTGTCTGACAAGGATATGTCGTGCGGTTGTGACAAGGGTTCGACACATCCGGAACAAGAAGTGGCTAGTCGGAGGTCGCGAGGGAAGATGGTGCGGTGCGGGAGAGCAGTGGCTCGACCGGATCGCTGCTCACCCTCCTCCGGAGAGCCGGGGTGGGGGACAGACTACCCACACATGAGGTAAATGGGATGGATTGGCGAGGAAGCTTTCCGGATGGACGACGCGCGTAGCCTCACCCTCCCGGGCAGAGCGATCGCATATGGCCCCCTACGTATTGCTCTCGTCTGTTTCCACGTCGTCCGGCGCCCTGGGAGCAACGTGGATGCCCGGGACAAGCCCGGGCATGACGGAGTAACTAGCCGGCAGGCGTCGCTGCCGCGATTGTCGCATTCGTCATATGCGATCGCCCTGCCGTCCAGGGGAGGGTGGGCACCTGTGTCCAACTCGTCATTGCGATGAGCGCAGCGACGAAGCAATCCAGAGTCCCGTTCACGACTCTGGATTGCTTCGCTTCGCTCGCAACGACGCGTCGAGAGAGCGCGCTCAGGCCGCTCAGGCCAGGCCGCCCGGCTTGCCGCGGGTGACGTAGCGGCCACTGCCCTTGGCGCCGATCAACTCGCCGTCGCGCACGACGAATTTTCCGCGCAGCATGGTCGCCACCGGCCAGCCGGTGATCTCGATGCCTTCATAGGGCGTGTAGTCGGAGCCGTGGTGCAGGCCGGACTGGCTGATCTTCGCGGTCTTCGCCGGGTCCCACAGCGCGATGTCGGCGTCGTAGCCGATCGCGATGGAGCCCTTGCCCTTCAGGCCGTAGGTCTTGGCATGGTTGGTGGCGGTGAAGGCGACGAACTGGTTCAGGGTGATGCGGCCCTTGCTGACGCCTTCGGAGAACAGGATCGGCAGCCGGGTCTCCACGCCGGGGATGCCGTTCGGCACCCAGCGAAAGCTGGTGCGGCCCTTCGGCGTCAGCTTGCCGGCCTCGTCGTCGTAGCGGAACGGGCAGTGGTCCGACGAGAACAGCGAGAACACACCCCTTTGCAGGCCTTCCCAGCACGCCTCCTGGCTGGCCTTGTCGCGCGGTGGCGGCGAGCAGACATATTTGGCGCCTTCCATGTTGAGGCCCTGCATGTCCTCCTCCGTCAGCACCAGATATTGCGGGCAGGTCTCGCCATGGATCTTCAGGCCGCGCGCCTGCGCGCGGCGGATCTCCTCCATCGCCTCGCGGTTGGACACGTGGACGATGACGATCGGCACGTCGATCAGCTCGGCCAGCGAGATCGCGCGATGGGTTGCCTCGCGCTCGACCGGAATCGGGCGCGACTTGCCGTGATAGTACGGCGCGATCTTGCCGGCGCGCTCCAGGCGGTCGGTGAGGAAGCGGATGGCGTCATAGTTCTCGGCATGGATCTGCACCAGCGCGCCTTGCTCGCGCGCGACCTGCAGCACGCCGAGGATCTCGTAATCGTTGAGCGCGAGCCCCTCATAGGTCATGAAGATCTTCAGCGACGAATAGCCGTCGGCGACCAGCGCCGGCAGCTCCTGGCCGAGCACGGCGTCGGTGGGATCGGCGATGATGAGATGGAAGGAGTGGTCGACGTAGCAGGCCTTGTCGGCGAGCGCGTGATAGTCCTTCAGCGCTGATCGCAAGGGCTGGCCCTTCTCCTGCAGGCAGTAGGGCATGACGAACGTGTTGCCGCCGAAGGCGGCGGCGCGCGTCGCGCTCTCGAAATCGTCGGCCATGACGATGCCGGGGCCGGAGGGCTGGCTGATATGGACGTGGCTGTCGATGCCGCCCGGCAGCACCAGCAGGCCCGTGGCATCGACGATCTCGTCGGCATCGGTGATGGCCTCGCCGATCGCGACGATGCGGCCGCTCTTGATGGCGACATCGGCCTTGAACGTATCGCTCGCGGTGGCGACGGTGCCGTTGCGGATGACGGTGTCGAAGGCAGCCATGTGACGCGCTCTCCCTAGTCCAGATTCAAGCGAATTTCTGAAACAGCGATCCCCACCCGCTGACGCCGCTGACATCGACCCCTGCCAGTCTCAGCGATTTCCATACCACGGTGGCGATGGTGTCGAGAATCGGAATGCCGGTCTCCAGCTCGAGCCGCGCGACCAGCGGCGCGGCGCGCATGTTGGTGCAGACCACCGCGATCGCATCCGGCTTCTCGCGCGCGACCTCGCGGATCATGGTCTCGATCTCGGACGGCGTCACCTCCGCGAAGGAGAAATTGTCCTGCAGGTTGAGGTGCCGGTCGCCGCGGCAGGCGATGCCGAGCTTGTCGTAGTTGGCGATGATGCGCGCCTGGACGTCGTCGCGGTAGGGCGTGACGAGGCCGAGCGAGGTGGCCTTCGCCGCCGCCAGGATCTCGTTCAGCGCCAGCATCGAGGTGGTCGCAGGGATGCCGGTCGCGGCCGTGATCTGCTCGCACAGCTTGATGTCGGCTTCGAAGCCGAGCCAGCCGGACGAGGTGCCGTTCCAGCCGATGACGTCGACCTTGGCATGCGCCAGCAGCTCGGCGGCGCGCAGGATGTTGGAAATGTCGAACTGCGCGAGCGCGTCGGACGAGAGCGCGATCTCGGTGACCTTGAAGCGCGAGAAATGCGCGGAGACGTTGGGCAGGCTCGCGACCATCGCCGAGGTGATCGGCTCCAGCGCGGTGTTGGACGACGGCGTGAGCATGCCGAGCAGCGTGCGTGTGGTCATGGGTGAACGACCTCGTTCGATCGCGGATGGCGAGCGGGAGAGCCTCCCCCGCTTGCGGGGGAGGCCGGATCGCATCGCAGATGCGATCCGGGTGGGGGAACTCTATCCGCTCGGGCAGCGCGCCGTGCGGCGCCCCCACCCCAGCCCTCCCCCGCAAGCGGGAGAGGGGGCGCACTGCCGTTGTGGCGAGGGCTTGACCTGAACATGCAGCGCTTGGGCGGGCGCGATTGAGCAGCAATCATGCACTCGCCCCCTGCTCCGCCCGCTCGCCACGCAACAACGCCAGGATATGCCGCTTCAACTCATTGAACTGCGGTGACGTGATATCACGCGGCCGCGGCAGATCGATCGGGATGATCTCGACGATGCGCCCCGGCCGTGCGCTCATCACCGCAACATGCGTGCCCAAGGTCAGCGCCTCGTCGATGCCATGGGTGACGAACACGATCGTGCCCTGGTGCTGCTGCCAGATGCGCACCAGCTCGGTCTGCATGTCCATGCGGGTCTGCTCGTCGAGCGCGCCGAACGGCTCGTCCATCAGGATCACCTGCGGATTCATCAGCAGCGCCCGGGCGATGCCGACGCGCTGGTTCATGCCGCCCGACAGCTCGGACGGATAGTGGTTCTCGAAGCCGCTCAGGCCGACCATGTCGATATAGACCTGCGCCCGCGCCCGGCGCTCGGCCTTCTGCCCGCCGCCGAGCAGGAGATGGAAGGCGACGTTCTCCCACACCGGCAGCCACGGCATCAGATTGGCATGCTGGAACACGACGCCGCGATCGGCGCCGGGCGCGATCACCGGCCGGCCGTCGACGGTGATGTTGCCGGCGCTCGGCTTCTCGAAGCCGGCAATCATGTTGAGCAATGTCGACTTGCCGCAGCCGGAGGGACCGAGCAGGCAGACGAGCTCGTTGCGGGCAATGGACAGATTGATGTCGGCGAGCGCGGTGACGTCGGCGTTGCGCTTCTTGTCGGTGAAGATCTTGGAGACGCCGGAGATCTCGATCGTGGCCATCGTCATTCTCCGCCACGAAGCGTGGTGTTGCGCTGCCAGTGCAGCACGCGCGCCATCACGAAGCGGATGGCGAGGTCGCTGCAGAAGCCGAGCAGGCCGATGCTCGCCATCGCCGCCAGCACCAGATCGTAGCGCAGGAAGTAGTAGCTGTCCCACAGCACGTAGCCGAGCCCGCTTTTCACCGCGACCATCTCCGCAGTGACCGTGAGCATCCAGGCCGAGCCGATGCCGATGCGCAGCCCTGCAAAGATGCTCGGCATCGCCGCGGGCACGACGATGTAGCGCAGCAGCTTGCGCTCGCTGCCGCCGACCATGGCGCCGGCGCGGATCAGATTGCGGTCGCAGGTCTTCACGCCGTGGATGGTGTTGAGCAGGATCGGAAAGAACGCGCCGAGGAACACCAGGAAGATCGCCGGCTTGTTGGCGATGCCGAACCAGATGATGGCGAGCGGGATCCACGACACCGGCGGGATCGGCCGCAGCATCTGAAGCGTCGGCTCGATCACGATCTCTATCTTGCGCGACCACCCGATGGCGACCCCGAGCGAGACGCCGAGCACGGTGGCAATCGCAAAGCCTGCGGCAACGCGCGACAGGCTCGCCAGCATGTCGGCGAGCCAATGGCCGCTGTAGGTCTGGGTGTTGCCGTCGGTGCCGACCAGCCAGTCCGCCCACGCCCACACGACCGTCGACGGCGCCGGCAGCAGCGCTGCCGGCAGCGCGCCGGAGCGCGAGAACGCCTCCCAGCCGGCGAGCACGAGCACCGGCACGACATAGCGGTCGAGCTTCCTGAGCTGGGCGAGCGCCGTCATCTCAGTAGCCGAGCTCGGTCTTCGGCTTGCCCGTGGCCGCTTCCAGGAAGCGGTAGTCGAGGTTCTTCTCGACGGCGGCCGTGACGTCCGAGTTGATGTATTTCAGGTCGCGCATCATCGCGGCGATGGCGAGCGCCGAGGCGCGGTACATCTTCGGGTCGGGATCGAGATTCTCGACCGCGCCGGTCGCGATCGCCTTGTCGAGGCCGGTGATCTTGGAGATGACCTCGATCAGCGCCGGCTTGTCGGCGGCGATGTGCGCATCGACCTTGACGACCGCGCGCACCACGCCCTCCAGCGCCTTCGGGTTCGACGCGATGACGTCGGAGCGGGTCAGGATCAGGTTGGTCAGCTTGCCGGCGGCCTGGTCATAGGGGAAACCGAAGAACTTCGCCGCCTTGGCCTGCATGATCTGGGTCGCGAACGGCTCGACGGTGCAGATCAGCTCGACCTCGCCGCGGCGCAGCGCCTGCAGATGGTCGGACGGATTGGGGATGTTGACGAACTGCACGTCCTTGTTGATGTCGATGCCCTGCTTGGCGAAGGCGCCGCGCATGTGGATGTCCTGCGCATTGCCGCGCGAGGCGGCGACGCGGAACGGCTTGCCGTCGGCCTTGTATTTGGCGATCAGCGCCTTCAGCGCGCTCCAATCGCCCGGCGCGACCTCGAGATCATTGCCGAGCAGGATCGCCGAGCCGCCATTGACCTGGCCGGAGATCGCGACCACGTCGAAGCCTTTGTCGAGCGCGATGGCGTAATGCAGATAGGTCACCTGCGCGACGTCGATGTTCTTCGAGACCAGCGCGGTCAGCGCGTCCGTGCCGGTGTTGAAGCTGACGGCATCGATCGCGACGCCTTCGGCGAACTGCGGCGTCAGCGACATCGGCGTGCAATGCGCGCATTTGGCGTAGCCGAGTTTGATCTTGGGCGCGTCGTCGGCGAAGCTGAGCGAGGGCAGCGCGAGCAGGGCGAGAATGAGCAGCACGAAACGTTTCACATCCATCTCCAGGGCAGGTCGATCCACGGGCTTGTCTCTCATGGCTTGTGCTCTCATCAGCAAGCGACATGCCAACTGGATGCGATATGCAATGTTGCTTTTATGCAATAAAATCAGTATTTAATGACCATCAAATCTTGAAGGACCTGCCTGATCCGCGGGCGCATCGCCCGAATTTCAGGCATCTCGCAGCGGAGCAGCCGCGCCGACATGACCCCACCAGCACCCCGGCCCAGACTGAAGACGCGCTTCAAGCCGGCGCGGCTGAAGCTGTCGTCCGACCACTCCAAGCGGCCGCTCGAGCGGCTGTCGCTGCACGATCAGGTCGTCGCCAGGGTGCGCGAGATGATCGTGGACGGCGAGCTCGCCGCCGGCGCTGCCTTGCCCGAGCGCATGCTATGCGAGACTTTCGGCGTGTCGCGCACGCCGCTGCGCGAGGCCTTCAAGATCCTCGCCGCCGAGGGCCTCATCGAGCTGCGGCCGCATCGCACGCCCGTGGTGGCGCCGATCGACGCCCGCGAGATCGCCGAGATCTTCGACGTGATGGTGTCGCTCGATGCCGCCGCGGGCCGCGCCGCGGCCGCGCGTGCGACGGCGGACGACCTCGCCAGGCTCGAGGCCATGCATGCCGAGCTGGTGGCGCTGCATCGTGCCGCCGAGCGCGCCGCCTATTTCCGGCTCAACCAGCAGATCCATGCCGAGATCACCAAGCTCGCCGGCAACGCCGTGCTGCTCAACATGTGGGGCACGCTGCACGCGAGCGTCTTCCGCGCCCGCGCCGTGGCCAATTACGATGCGCGGCGCTGGGACGAGTCGATCCGGGAGCACGAGGCCTTCATGGCGTTGCTGCGGGCCCGAGACGGCGACGGCTTCGCGCAGGCGCTCTCCGAGCACACCCGCAAGACCGGGGATTCGGTGCTGCAGATGCTGGACCAGGCCAGGCGGGATCTGGCGAAGGGCGGATAGACTTTGTTCACGTCGAACCGGGCATGCTGGCATAGCGACAGATGAGAGCTCCACACGCTTGGCCTGATCATGATCCTGCAATCGCTCGCCGGCCTGCCGGCCTTTCTGGTGTACTTCTGTACCGCGCTGGCCGCGGTGACGGCCTACCTGTTCGTCTACACCCGCGTCACGCCCTACAATGAATTCCAGCTGATCCGGGACAATCACCCCTCGGCCGCGATCGCGCTCGGCCTCAGCCTGCTCGGCTTCACCCTGCCGCTGGTCAGCGCCATCGCCCATTCCGCCAACGTGCTGGACTGCCTGGTTTGGGCGCTGGTCGCGCTGATCGTCCAGGTGATCGTCTATTACCTCGTCCGCATTCCGGTGCCGGATCTCGCCCAACGCATCGTCGCCGGCGAGCTGGCTTCGGCGATCTGGCTCGGTCTCGCGTCGCTCTCCGCCGGCGCGCTGAACGCCGCCTCGATGATCATCTGACCATGGCCGAGAAACGCCGCGAATTCGGCAAGCGCCGGCCGATGCCGCCCCCGCCCGCGACGCCGCCGGTGAAGCGCTCCGGCCATGTCGCGCTGCTCTTGATGGGCACGCTCGCCGTCGGCAGCACTGCCTATGCGCTGATGCCGCGGCATCAGAGCTGCCCGCAGCCAGGCGCCGAGACGCCGACCATCGCCGGCCAGCCGCAGACGAGCGAATGCACGACGCGCCGCTCGAGCGGCGGTGGTGGCGGCGGCAGCGGCTCCGGCCGCTGGGGATTTTCCAGCGGCGACAGCGATTCCAGAAGCAGCGGATCGAGCCATGTCGCCGAGGCCTCCTCCGCACATGTCTCGCGCGGCGGCTTTGGCTCGTTCGGACACGGCTTCGGAGGCGGCGGCTGATTTTCGTCGCGCCGGCGCCGTGAAAACACCGCGTTCATGCTGTTATCTCGGATTCGGATCTTTGACACAGACTCAAAATCATAAAAAACTGGCCTACCTACTGATCGGAAGCGATCCGATGCAATGTCGGCACCTGATGGTGCCAGCGACGATGAGGGCTGCGGCGACCGCCGCCGCCTCGCAGCAATCTGCTGGCAGGCGATCGCGTGGTCGCCGGCGCGGGATGGCGCCGGGACCGCGCGGACGTGATCATGGCCGCATCATTGATGGCGGCCGCGGTCGTGCTGCGCCCTGTTGCCACGGGCACGGCTTGTTCGCTGCTGCCTTGGGCTGACGCCGATGCAGCGCATCCCCTGTCCCGAACGTGACGACTGGCGCGAGACCGCGGCACGATGCGGATTCGACTTCTACGAACTCGACGGCGAGCGCTATTGGGACGAGCGCGCCTACTACGCATTCACGATCGCCGAGATCGAGCTCGGCATCGAGGAGCCGACGGCCGAGCTCGAGCAGATGTGCCTCGCGCTGGTCGCGCGCGTCGTCGGTGACGAGGCGCTGCTGCGCCGGCTGAAGATCCCGCAAGCGGTCTGGCCGCTGCTGGCGGAGAGCTGGCGCCGGAGGGACGGCAGCCTCTATGGGCGGTTCGACCTCAGCTATCAGGGCGGCCGTACGCCGGCGAAGCTGCTCGAATACAACGCCGACACGCCGACGTCGATCTTCGAGGCCGCCGTCTTCCAATGGACGTGGCTCGAGCAGGCGATCGAGCGCCGCATCCTGCCGGGGCGCGCGGACCAGTACAACTCAATCCATGAGCGCCTGATCGAACGCTGGCGCGCCCTCGGCAAGCGGCGCCGCGTGCATCTGGCCGGGCTGACCGCCAACGCCGAGGACGCCACGACCCTGGCCTATCTGGCCGACACGGCAGCCCAAGCGGGCCTGTCGACAACCATCCTTGACGTCGCCGACATCGGCTGGCGCGAGACCGGCGGCGGCTTCGTCGATCTCGAGAACGGCGACATCGCGCTCGCCTTCAAGTTGTATCCCTGGGAATGGATGTTTCGCGATGCGTTCGGCGTCAAGCTCGCGGAGGCGCCGACGCAATGGATCGAGCCGCCGTGGAAGGCCATCCTGTCCAACAAGGGCATCCTGCCCCTGCTCTGGCAGATGCACGAAGGCCATCCGAACCTGCTGCCGGCCTATTTCGAGGACGATCCGAAGGCCGCCGGCCTCGGCCCGAGCTTCGTACGCAAGCCGATCTACTCGCGCGAGGGCGCCAATGTCAGCCTGGTGTCCGACGGCGTCGCCGTCTCTACGCAGGAGGGTCCCTACGGCGCCGAAGGCTTCATCCGCCAGGCGCCGGCGCCGCTGCCGGATTTCGGCGGTGTGTTCCCGGTGATCGGCAGCTGGCTCGTCGACCATCAGCCCTGCGGCCTGTCGATCCGCGAAGACACGAGCCCGATCACGGGCAACCGCTCGCGCTTTTTGCCGCACGCAATCCTGTAGGATATTAACGACCGCCGACGAAAACGCCTCGACACGCCGGTCGAGAGGATTAGATAGACCGAGGGTGAACTCCCTGCGCGATGGGCGCGCATGACCGGGACATGACCGGGACGAGGCATGGCGACGGACAAACCCGAACTCGAAGGCTTGCGTATCCTGGTCGCCGAGGACGAGGGCCTGATCGCGCTCGAGCTGGAAACGGTGTTGCAGGGATTCGGCTGCGAGGTGGTTGGTCCCGTCTCGCGCGTCGGCGACGTGCTGCGCGAGGCCGAGCGCGGCGGCCTGGACGGCGCGCTGCTCGACGTCAACCTGCGCGGCGAGCAGATCTTCGCCGTCCTGCCGCAGCTGATCGCGCGCGAGCTCAAGATCGTGATCACCTCCGGCTATGACGATGCGACGCTGTTTCCGCCGGAGTTCCGCAGCCTGGCCCGGCTCGCCAAGCCGTTCGACGAGCGCGCGCTGCGCGCGATGTGCGAGGCCACGTTCGTTCGGCGTCAACGCAACTCATAACGCCTCGCTCACGCCCGGCGCATCGGGAGGCATCGCGTGTCCATCATCGAAGATACCGCGGCCTACGAGGCCTGGCTTCGCAGCCAATGCAAAGTGGTCGAGGACGACCTTCTCGCCAAGCACCAGCGGATGCGAAAGTCTCCGTTCGCCCTGCTGCGCGCCACCTACTATCGCTGGGCGCGGCGCATCGAGGAGATCTGCCCGGAGCTGGCCGAGGCGCCGGTCGCGCTGTGCGTCGGCGACATCCATCTGGAGAATTTCGGCACGTGGCGTGATGCCGACGGGCGCTGGGTGTGGGGCGTCAACGATTTCGACGAGGCCGCGAGGATGCCCTACGCCTTCGATCTGGTCCGGCTCACGACCAGCATCGAGCTCGCGCCCGACATGGCAATCGACAGCCGCGACGCCGCAGACGCGATCCTCCAAGGCTATCGCGACGGTCTCAAACACCCGCGGCCGGCGCTGCTCGACGAACACGAGATCTGGATCAGGCCCTACGTCAAATGCTCGGATGATTGCCGCCGCGCGTTCTGGGAGGAGATCAACGGCCTCGCGGCCGCCGATGCGATTCCATCCGCGGTGCAGAAGCTGCTCACCGCCAGCCTTCCGGAGCAGGCGAAGAATGCCGCATTCTTCCATCGCTTCGCCGGCGGCGGCAGCCGCGGACGCACGCGCTACGTCGTCGTCGCGACATGGCGCGGCGGCCGCGTCGTCCGCGAGGCCAAGGCGCTGGTCCCTTCGGCCTGGACCTGGGCCAAGAACAGGACGAAGGGCAGGATGCAGCCAAAGCCGGCGCCGCCGCACCGATTCGTCGAGCTGTCGACCGGGACCTATCGCGCGCCCGATCCATTCCTGCACGTTCACAGAACCAATGACGGGGACTACGTGGTCCGACGCCTGTCCGCGGACTCGCGCAAGATCGATCTCGGCAAGGAAGCCGGCGCCGATCTCAAGCTGGAGCTTCTGCGCGGCATGGGCACCGACCTCGCCTCCATCCATGCCGCCGACCGCCGCGCCGGCGCCGGGATCGCGGCGGACCTGAAGCAGCGCGGTTCAGGCTGGCTGCGCCGAGCAGCGCGCGCCGCGCGTGAGGCGACGGAAAGGGACCACGACGTCTGGCGCCGCAAGGCGGCACGCTCCGTTCCGATCGCGCGCTGAGGCGGGCATCCGATCAGTCCGGCTGCACGGCCGATGCCGGCAGATGCTCGGGGGTCGTCTCCGCGGTCAGCGCAAAGGTCAGCGAGCAGCGAATGCCCGCGGGCTCGAAGTCGAGCAGGGCTTCGCCCTCGAGATCGAAGCGGACGACGCGGTCGATCAGCGTGGTGCCGAAGCCGCGCCCACCGCCGCCTTCGATCAGCGGTCCGCCGCGCTCGAGCCAGACCAGCTCCAGCCGGCGGCCATCGTCGCGCAGGCGCCAGGAGATCGTGACCTGGCCGTGGGAGGCGGACAACGCGCCATATTTGGAGGCGTTGGTCGCAAGCTCGTGCAGCACCATCGAAAGCGGCAGCACCAGCCGTGCCTCCAGGAGCACCGGAGGGCCGTCGATGGCGATCCGCCCTTCGCCGATGCCATAGGGCGCCAGCACGGCGGTGAGCAGTTCGTTCAGTCCGATGCCGATCCAACGGGTCTGCGTCAGGATGTCATGCGCGATCGAGACCGCCTGGATGCGCCCGGAGAACGCCTTGTTGAAGGCCGGCAGCGACGGTGAGGTCCGCAAGGTCTGCCCCGCCACCGACTGCACGATCGCCAGGATGTTCTTCACCCGGTGATTGAGCTCGGCGACCAGCACGGTCTGCTGCTCTTCCGCGCGCTTGCGTTCGGTGATGTCGGTCAGGGTGACGATCGAGCCGACCGTCTCCTTGAGATCGTTCACCAGGGGCCCGCCGGACAGCAGGAACGACCGCCCCGACGCCCGCGCGTTGCGCAAGGCGACCTCGACGCCATGGAAGGGCTTGGTCGCCAGCGCCTGATCAAGGCTCTCGCGCGAGAAGCGCGTCAACGTGCCTCGCTGGCTGGCGCTCTGCCCATCGAGCGGGAACGCCTCAGAAAACAACTGGCCGACCGGCGGTCGTTCCGCGAGCTGCTCCGCGACCCAGCTCGCATGGGTGATCCGGCCGTCGAGCGCCAGCACCACGACCGCATCGGTCGCCTGCTCCAGGATCGAGCGCGCAAAGCGCTCGGCATTGGCGACCTCCTCGGCGCGCCGCTGAATCGACATGTCGGTCAGCGTCACGAGCGTGGCCACCACGCCGCCCATCGCCATCTGGCGCATCCACACCGACACTGGCAGTTGGCCGCCGTCAGCGCGGCACAGTTGAGCGTCGGTTGCCGCATCGTCGGCGCGCTGCTCGGGCACCGCTCCCGCAAACAGCGAGGCAAAGCTGCGTCCCACCAATTGCTGTACGCCGAGGCCGGTCAGCGCGCACAGCCTGGAATTGACATAGACGATGCAGCCGTCGGCATCGAGCGTCAGAGCGCCGTCGCTCATGCGCTCGACCAGAACATGATAGGGCGCGTCCGCGCCCTGCAGCATGATGACCTGGGGTCCGGTCGGGCCCTGCACCACCACGGCATCGACGTTGCCGCGATGAATGGCCTCGACCGTCTCCTCCGCCTCGTTACGCGGCCGTCCCGCCTGCATCGCGTCTGTTGATGCCACGCGTCCTCCGTTCAGCTCGGTGCGATGTCCAGACCAACCAGCACCTTCTCCGCATTGGAGAGATCGCCGATGATTCGCTTGAGGGGCTCGGGCAGTTGACGGATCAAGGTCGGGATTGCGACGATCTGATCTCGTTGTGCGAGGGCCGGATCCTTCATCAGGTCGATCACCTCGATCGTGTAGCGGCCCGGCAGATGCGTCTCGCACAGCTTCTTGAGGTTGGCGAGCGCCGCCAGCGATTTCGGCGTCTGACCGGCGACATAGAGCCGGAGATTGTAGCCATCCTGTTCCATCGGAGCCGCCGTCATTTTCTGGATGTCAGCGGGTTGGCTGGGGAGCTCGGACGAGGCCTGGACGAGCGGCTCTCGATCTGCGCGAGGCGAGCGGCTGCGCGCTGATCCTCGCGGGCAGCGCCTTCCAGATTGATGAGCTCCATCTCGCTCTCCTCGTTGGCCAGCTGAGCCTTGAGCGTTTCGATCTGAGCCGCGAGGTCGCGGCGGCGACGTTCGATCTCGCGCGTGCGTCGTTCCGTATCCTGCATGCGCAGCAGGCGCTCGACGCGATCTCTCGCCTCCTGCGCCACCCTGGCCGATCCCGTGAGCACGCCCTCCGGGCCGACATAGACCTCGCGCAGCGAGATGCCGTCGGCACTCATCAGGAATTCGCGGACCTGGTTGGAATGCGCCATGCCGCGCGACTTCAGCAGATAGAGCTGGCGGTTGTGCTCGCCGTTGCTCTCGCGATTGTAGAGCAGCAGCCAGGTGTCGGTGAGCGACGAGATCTGCATCTCCGTGGTCGCCGTCTCCGCGCTGCCGGCGCCGAGATTGGTGAACAGCGCCGTGACGCCGCGCGCCTTCAGGAAATCGATGAGGCGCAACGTCATCGAATGCACGTCGCCGGCAATGCCGGCGCCCATGAGCGCCGAGATGGGATCGACCACGACGGCGGCGGGATCGAACTCCTTGACCTCGCGATGCATGGCGGCGAGATGCGTTTCCAGTCCGTACAGATTGGGGCGCCGGGCCGAGAACCGCAGCAGGCCGCGATCAACCCATTGCTGCAGGTCGAGACCGACCGACTTCATGTTGCGGATGATCTGCTGCGGGGATTCCTCCAGCGCGAAATAGATGCAGCGTTGCCCGCTCTTGCAGATCGAATTGGCGAAGTGTGCCGACACCGTCGACTTGCCCGAGCCGGCCATCCCCGAGATCAGGATACTCGACCCTTTGAAGTAGCCCTGGCCTTCGAGCATGTCGTCGAGATCGGCAATGCCGGTGGAGACCCGCTCCGTCCACGCATCATGCGCGAGCCCCGACGAGGT
Source organism: Bradyrhizobium sp. HKCCYLRH3097 (assembly GCF_051167875.1). Taxonomy (NCBI): domain Bacteria; kingdom Pseudomonadati; phylum Pseudomonadota; class Alphaproteobacteria; order Hyphomicrobiales; family Nitrobacteraceae; genus Bradyrhizobium; species Bradyrhizobium sp. HKCCYLRH3097. The sequence continues at coordinate 3,838 of NZ_JBNPTX010000018.1, read as the reverse complement.
GATCGGCATCACCGTGATGCCTTCCTGGTCGATGATGAAGGGGTATTCGTTGGTGCCATGCGCCGTGCCGCGATACTTCACGACGCGCAGCCGGCGGGTCGAGAGCTGATCGTGCACGCGGTTGTCGAGCAGGATGACGCAGTCGGCGACGTATTCCTCGAGGCCGTAGCGCGTCAGCGTACCATCACCGCGCTCGCCGGTGATGATGGCGGTGACGCCCTTGCTCTTCAGCCATTCGAACAGCCGGCGCAACTCGGAGCGCAGCACCGCCTGATTGTCGAGGCCGCCGAACAGGGTCTCGATCGTATCGATCACGACGCGCTTGGCGCCGATCGAATCGATCGCGAAGCCGATGCGGATGAACAGGCCGTCGAGATCGTAGTCGCCGGCCTCCTCGATCTCGTTGCGATCGAGATGGATGTGATCGACCACGATCTTCTTCTGCTCGATCAGCCTATCGATGTCGTAGCTGAGCGAGCCGACGTTTTTGATCAGGTCCTCGGGCTGCTCCTCGAACGCGATGAACACGCCCGGCTCGTCGTAGGCGACCGCGCCATTGTAGAGAAACGTCATCGCAAACAACGTCTTGCCGCAACCGGCCGCGCCGCACAGCAGCGTCGGCCGCCCTTGCGGCAGGCCACCGAAGGTGACCTCGTCGAGGCCGTCGATCCCGGTCGGCGATTTGGCGATGACAGGGAGATCCCGCGTCACGATTCGAGGACGCACACTCGTTTTCATCCAATCCCCCGCCACCAATTCAACACGCGTGAGTCCACACCAAGGCGTGAATAGACGCGTCAGGAACCGAAAAGTTCCATGGGTCGGCGAGATTTGCTTCGGAAGGAGGCCTGCGGGCGCAGAAAGGACCGGCCGCCCGCGCGGGACGGACGCACGCGGGACGGAACGGCCGACCGCCCGACCGGTCGAAGCGCCCCCCGGTCACAGACGGCTCCGGCCGGCGTCAGCGCGCCGCGACCACCTTGAGGCCGGGCAGCAGCGCCGCGCCGCCGCGCGGGCTGCGCACCGGATTGATCTGGTACAGACCCCGCCGCTCCTGGTTGGGCCGGAACGCGTCGGTGATGCCGACGACCGATTCGGCGGCTCCCAGCAACAGCGTGCCGTCCGGCTCCATCACCTTGGCCATTCGCTCGAAGATCGAGGCCTTGGTCTCCTGATCGAAATAGATCAGCACGTTGCGGCAGAAGATGATGTCGAACTTGCCGAGATGCGAGAAGTCCTGCAGCAGATTGAGCTGGCGATGCTGGACCATGCCGCGGATGTCGGCGCTGAGCTGCCAGAGCTCGCCGAGCTGCGTGAAATATTTCACCAGCAGCTGGATCGGCAATCCACGCTGCACCTCGAACTGGCTGTAGAGGCCGGCCTTCGATTTCTCCAGCACCTCCTGCGACAGGTCGGTGGCAACGATCTCGATGCGCCAGCCCGCCAGAGCGGGACCGAATTCGCGCAGGCACATCGCGATCGAATACGGCTCCTGTCCGGTCGAGCAGGCGGCCGACCAGATGCGCAGGGAACGACGATTGGCGCGCGACTGGATCAGCGCCGGCAGGATGCCCTCACGGAGATGATCGAACGGAATCTTGTCGCGGAAGAAGAACGTCTCGTTGGTGGTCATCGCCTCGACCACCTGCGTCGTGAGCTGCTCCGCGCCGCTCTTGATCTTCTGCACCAGCTCCGTGATGCCCGGCAGGTTGGAGCGGCGGGCCAGCGGCAGCAACCGGCTTTCGACCAGGTACTGCTTATCGGCCGACAGATCGAGGCCGGAGCGATCCTTCAGGACCTTACGCAAGAACTCATAGTCCAGGGGTGTCACGAACGGTCTCCAGCAAACAGACGAACCAGCTTCGGTCCAATCTGATTCAAGGGAAGGACGGCCGCGCAGATGCCGGCATTGGCTGCTGCGCCCGGCATGCCCCAGACCACGCTGGTCGCCTCGTCCTGCGCGATCACGCTGCCGCCGGCGGCGACGATGTCCTTGCCGCCGCGCATGCCGTCGGATCCCATGCCGGTCAGGATCACGGCCAGGGTCGAGCCCTGCCAGACCTCGATCGCCGACATGAACAAGGGATCGACGGCGGGCTTGCAGAAATTGACCGGAGGACCGTTGTCCAGCGCGATCACCACATCGGCGCCATGGCGCGCCACACGCATGTGGCGGCCGCCGGGGGCAAGGTAGATCTGACCCGGCTTCACCACTTCACCGTCGACGGCCTCATGGGCCGGCCTGCGGCTCGAGCGCGCCAGATGCTCGGCGAGGATGGTGGTGAAGGTCGGCGGCATATGCTGGGTGATCAGCACCGGAAAGCGGTCGATCACGGGACCGAGCTCGGTCACCAGCGACATCAGCGCCTGCGGGCCGCCGGTCGACGATCCGATCAGCAGCACCTTCGGCATCTGCGTGCTGAAGGAGCGGCGCGCCAGCTGGGCCGGCGCGGCGGGCGCCACGGGAGCGACCATCGGCCGCGCCGTTGACGCAGGCCGGAGCCCCTGGACTTGCGGAACGATCGGCGATGCGGCCGGCGCATGCGGGGCGGGAGCGGCGCGGCGCGCCTTGGCGCCGAGATTGCGGATCTTCTGAATCAAATCGTAGTGGAAATTGTCGGCCGCCGAGGCCTCGCGCGTGCTCTCGGGTTTCGGAATGTAGTCGGCCGCGCCGAGCGACAGCGCCTTGAAGCTGATCTCCGCGTTGCGGCGGGTCAGCGTCGACGCCATGATGACGGCGAGGTTCTTCTTCTTGGCAAGCAGCTTCGGCAGGGCGGCGATGCCGTCGAGCTCGGGCATCTCGATGTCGAGCACGGCGACATCGGGATTGACGCGATCGATCTGGTTCACGGCCTCGAGGCCCGTGCGCAGCGACGCCGCCACGACCATGTCGGGCTCAGACGCGATCCAGCGCGAGATCATGCCGCGAATGACCACGGAATCGTCCACGACCATCACGCGGAGAGGTTCCTGCCTGGTCGAACTTGGGATCGAAGAACTGGCCAACGCGACGCTCATAGTTCACCAACAGGACAGAGGCACGGGGTGACGGCAAGCCCGGACGACCACGGGACCGACGCACGCGACGGAGATCAGATCAGCCCGACTTCCTGAAACTTCGCCGTCACGATGTCCTTGTCGAAGGGCTTCATGATGTACTCGTTGGCGCCGGCGTGCAGCGCGCGCGCGATGTGCGCGACATCGTTCTCGGTCGTGCAGAACACCACCTTCGGCGCGTCGCCGCCGGGCATACGCCGGAGATTGCCGAGGAACTCGTAGCCGTCCATGACGGGCATGTTCCAGTCGAGCAGCACCGCATCCGGGAGGCCCCGCTTGCAGATCTCCAGCGCCTGCTCGCCGTCCTCCGCTTCCACGATCTGGAAATCCAGACCTTCCAGAATGCGTCGCGCCACCTTTCGAATGACGCTGGAATCGTCAACTACCAGACACGTTCTCATATCAGCCTCACGAGATCAGGATCCAATGCAACGACGCATGATGCGCCGCTGCCCGCACGTTGCAGTGTTCAGGCCGCCATCTTGTCGGCGGCGAGCTCGAGCACGCGATCGACGTCGAGAATGACCATCAGCTGGCCGTCGAGGCGGTGCACGCCGCCGGCAAGCTTCGCCATGCGCGGGTCGAGATTGACGGGGTTCTCCTCCCGGCCCTCCTCGGGCAGCCGCAGCACCTCGCCGATCTGGTCGATCAGGAGACCGTAGGACTCGCCGCGCAGATCGACGCCGACCGCCATCGGCGGCTTGCCGTCCTCGGCGCGGGCAAGGCCGAGCCGCGCCCGCATGTCGACGACGGTCACGATGCGGCCGCGCAGGTTCAGGAC
>NZ_JBNPTX010000017.1:0-136417 GCF_051167875.1 Bradyrhizobium sp. HKCCYLRH3097 | reverse complement strand
TTGGTCGGATTGTCGAGCGCCGAGTTGACCTTCTTGCCCGTGGAGAGATTGTTCTGGGTGGTGGCGAGGAGCTGAGCTGTCGACTGAAGCGAGAGCAGATTCTGACGCACCGACGCCGAGAGAACAATACCTGACATTTTCATACCCTTCTGGTGTGAAACAAACGGCCCGATCCATTCAGGATCAAGGCGAAGCCCGTCGGTGACTGCACCACCGGGCGACGGGCGTTAAGGTAAATGCGAGCGGCTAACAAACAGTGAAGTCACGACCGCTCGCGGTCCCCGATGCGTGGCATCGGCACGGCCGCGCATCGGCGATTCGCCGCGGATCACCTTGAAAACACCGCATATTCGCCAGGCGGGCGCGGCCGTTTACCGTCCGTTAACCATGATCGGAAAGGATTGCTGCGCACCGACCGATCGAGCGCGCAGACTCCCCGCGCGATCTAGACTGGCAGCTGGACCCGTCATCGGCCTCGACGCAGCAGGTTCGGCGCCACGCCGATTGCGGCAACGGAGAATGAGAATGGCCCTGAAAGTCGAACTGAAGCCGCATGAGCGCATCATCATCGGCTCCTGCGTGATCACCAACACCGATCAGCGCGCGCGCCTCCTGATCGACGGCGAGAACATTCCGATCCTGCGCGAGAAGGACATCCTGACGCCGGAGACGGCCGACACGCCGGCCAAGCTCGTCTATCTTGCGGTCCAGCTGATGTACATCTCGCCGGGGGCAGACGCGGATCACGGCACCTATTTCAACCTGCTGCGCGACATCATCACCACGGTGCCGAGCGCCTGGCCGATCATCGAGGCGATCAACGGTCATATCCTCAACGGCGATCTCTACCAGGCGCTGAAGGAAGCCAAGAAGCTCGTCGCCTACGAGAAGAAGCTGATCGAGCAGGCTGAAGCCGAACAGCAGGACAAGCCGGTGAGCTCGGCGGCCTGAGCTTTCGTCTCCTCACCCGACATCGAAAGGCCCGGCTCGCCAGTCGCGAGGCCGGGCTTTCCTATTTTTGCGCGCTCGCCAAGCTACGCCGCAGCAATGTCGGACCTTTCCTCCGATAAAAAAGCGGCGGGGTTTCCCCCGCCGCCTTGATCGTCGAGATGCGATGCTTGTGGATCAGCGCAGCAGCTGCAGCACGCTCGCCTGCGACTGGTTGGCGAGCGACAGCGCGGACACCGCGATCGACTGGCGGGTCGACAGCGCCTGGCTGTTGGCCGCTTCCTCGTTGGTGTCGGCCAGCGTCAGATTCGACGAGCCGGTCTGCAGCACGTTGATCAGGTTCTTGTTGAAGTCCTGACGAACCTGCACCACCGACAGGTTCGAACCCAGCGTCGAGGCCTCGTTGCGCAGCGTGGAGCTGGCAGTGGTGAGCACGCCGATGACCTTGTTCGCCGAGTTGTTGTCGAGGAAGTCGGTGCCCGAGGTCAGGGTCGTCAGCCCGAGCCCCGCGGAGTTGAAGGTCACGCCGGTGATCGACAGCGTCGACTTGCCGTTTTCGTTGAAGGTCAGCTTCAGCGTATCGCCGTTCAGCAGGTTGACACCGTTGAACGACGCATCGCTCGCGGTCGTATTGATCTGCGCCAGCACGTTGTTGTACTGCGAGACCAAGCTCGCGCGCTGCGTCTGCGCGGTCACGTCCGCCACCGGAGCCGCCGCCGTCAGACCGTTGAAGGCCTGGCTGGATGCAGCCGACGTACCGCCGATCGCGCCGATCGTGGCGGACGCCGCGTCGTTGGTCGTGCTGAGGGTGATCTTGCCGGTCGACGAATCGATCGAGGCCTGCAGGTTGTTGGCTGCGAGCTTCGCGTTGAGATCGTTCAGCGACTTGACCTGTCCTGTCCCTAGACCGAACGTGATGCTTGTCGCCGTGCCACCTCCTGTGGCGCCGACCGTCAAGGTCTGACCTGACAAGCCGTCGCCGACAGCAGTCAGCCCGAGCTTGCCCAAGGTGCCGGTGCTGCCCGAGAGCGTCAATCCCGCCGCCGGCGGCGTCAGGGTGATCGCACCCGCGGTGATCGACGCGGTCACGCCGGTCTGGGTCTGGATCGCCGACAGCAGGTTGCTGACGCTGTCGCCGATGCCGATGTTGGTGCCCGTCGAGGACGTGCCGGTGATGAAGGTGAAGGTGGTGCCGTTGACGACCAGCGTCTCACCGGAGGTGATGCCGGAGGCGAGGTTGTTCGACGCGGTGCCTGCCGTGCCCGACAGCTTGGTCGAGCCGGTGATCGCCACCGCGCTCGAGGTATTGTCGTTGTTCACGACCGAGCCGGTCACAGCCGTCGAGCTGGAGCCGAGCAGGTCGGTGGCGGTCGCCCCGGTCAGAGCCGCCGAGGTCACGCTCGACTTGGTGGAGTAGCCCACCGCGCTCTGCAGAACCTGGTTGGCGATCGACTTGGCGCTGTCGACGAGCTTCTGCAGCGAGGTGATGCCGGTGTTGGCGGCCTGCAGCACCTGCACGCCGTTGCCGATGCCGTCGAGCAGATTGGAGATGTCGGAAGCGCGGTTGTCGAGACCCTGGGCGGTGAAGAAGTTGGTCGGATTGTCGAGCGCCGAGTTGACCTTCTTGCCCGTGGAGAGATTGTTCTGGGTGGTGGCGAGGAGCTGAGCCGTCGACTGAAGCGACAGCAAATTCTGGCGCACCGACGCCGAGAGGACGATACCTGACATTTTCATACCCTTCTGGTGTGAAATAAACCCCGATCCCTTCGAGATCGGGGTGCAGCCCAGGTCGATTTGAACGACCCCGGACGACGGGCGTCACGGTGAATGGCAGTGGCTAACAAACGCTGAAGGGTTGTGGTGCGCAGCCGCCTCAATCAGCGGAACAGGCGCATCGGCGCGGCTCATTGCCGCGTCATCGCGCAAGAACGCCCTTTGAAAAGGCTCGTTGATTCAACAAACGCGCCCGTCGTTCACAACGCGTCAACCACCTTTGGAAAGGTTTCGACGCGCGGCGACATTCTGCCGGCGGTCGTCATCAACCAGCGGACGACGCCGAGATGCGATTTGCGCTCAGAGCGCCAGCGGCGGCGCATCGACCTCGATCAACGGCGTGAGACCGGCCGCGCGCTGGCGGCCGAACATGAGGACCGCCGCAATCAGCCGGTCGATGTCGCTCGTCCCGGTGCGATGATTGACGATCGCGGCACGGATCGCCAGCCGTCCGTCGAGCATCGTGGTCGACGGCGCGGCGAGGCCGGATTCGTGGATGTCGGCGACGATCTCGCCGTTGAGTGCATCGGCATCGTCGGCACGATAGCGGAAGCAGACGATGTTGAGATTGACCGGCGCCAGCAGCTCGAGCTCGGGCTCGGCGCGCACCCGCGCCTCCAGATGGCGCGCGAGCTCGCAGCTTCGCGCGATCACGGCGCCGAGCGCATCCGTGCCGAACGTCCTCAGCGTGAACCATGTCTTCAACGCCCGGAAGCCGCGCGACAGATCAGGACCGAGATCGCAGGGCCACTCGGCGCCCGCCGCGAGACCACGGGTTTCCCGGCGCAGATAGGCGGCCGGCGAGGCGAAGGCGTCGCGATGCTTGGTGCCATCGCGCACCAGCAGGAAGCCCGCATCGTAGGGCACCTGCCCCCATTTGTGAAAATCCAGCGCAATCGAATCCGCCTGTTCGATGCCGGCGAGCTTCGGTGCGAGCTCCGCTGACAGCATCGCAAGCGCACCGAAGGCGCCGTCGACGTGAAACCAGAGCCCCTCGGCACGGCAGAGCTCGGAAATATCAGCGAGGTCGTCGATGGCGCCGATATCGACGGTGCCCGCCGAGGCGACGACGAGAAACGGATGCAGTCCCGCGGCGCGATCGCGCGCGATCGCGGTCCGCAGCTCGCCGACGTCGATGCGATGTGCGGCATCCACCGCGATGCAGCCGAGCGCGTCGCTGCCCAGTCCGCAGATGTCCATCGCCTTGGCGATGCAGCCATGCGCCGCCTTCGACGTGTAGGCGCGCAAGCGCCGCCCCTCCTCACCGAGACCCGCCGAGCGAACCGCCGCGCCGAGCGCGTTGCGGCGAGCGACCAGCACCGCCATCAGGTTGGCCATCGAGGTGCCGGTGACGAAGATGCCGCTGGCGCTTGCCGGAAAGCCGAACAACTGACGCGTCCAGTCGACGACCTGCCGCTCGACCTCGATCGGCGCGTGGTCGCGGCCGCCGAGATTGGCGTTCAATCCGGCAGCCAGCATCTCGGCGAGCATGCCGACCACGGTGCCGCCGCCATGCACCCAGCCCATGAATCCAGGATGCACGTTGCCGGTCGCGTAGGGAACGACGAGCTCGCTGAAATCGCGATAGACCTCGGCGAGATCGGTCGACGCATGCGGCAGCGCGCTGCGGAAGCTCTGACGTGTCGCCGGCGACATCGGCTGCCACACCGGCCGGTCGCGGATATCGGCGACATAGTCGATCATGTCATCGAGCATGCGATGACCGAGCGCGCGCATCTCGTCCCAATGTCGCGGATCGAGCGTCTCCGCCGTCCGCGACGCAGGATCGATGCGCAGCCCGGCGGTCACGCCGCCTGCTCCGCCCGCGACGCGGCGCGCTTCTCGATCATGGCCGCGAAGGCCGCGAAGATCTTCTGCATCTGCGGCGGCTTGTAGGGGAAGACCTCCGGCGAATCCATGTTGTGGACGACGGCCGTATTGTCGGCCTCGAACACCAGCAGCGTGCCGTCCCTGGTCTCGGCGCAGTCGATGATGAAATAGTCGAGACCGACGCGCGCGGCGATCGCATCGAGCACGCTGCGATGACGGCGGCCGAAGCCGATGTCGAAGGTCTGCATGAAGGTCGCCTCTTCGAGGCGCTTGCTCTCGCTGCCGGCCATGTTGGCGTTGAGGTACCAGATGTCCCAGCGTCGCGCGATCGCCATGTGGCAGGCGTAGGCCGTGCCGTCGACGAACACGATGCGGTACTTGCGGAACTGACCGTCCTCGCTGGCATAGTCGACGAAGCGCGAGACGAAGAACTCCTGCTCGCTGCGCTCGTCGAGATAGAGCGACAGCTCGAGCGGCTCGTCGACCTTCTCCAGGCCGACGCCGGCATGCGAACCGCGCGGCCGCACGATGACCGGGAAGACGAGCGAGTGGTCGACGTCCGTGATCCATTCGCGCTCGTCGGCGATCCCGATCAGGCGCTCGCGGTCGACGGGAATGGTCGCCGGAATGGTGAGCCCGTCGATGCCGGCGAGCCGCGCATGCAGCTTGTCGCGATCGAGATGCCAGATCCGCTCCGGCGGATTCAGCAGCGGACGCGGCCAGCGCGCCGCGACGGCATCGATCTCGCGCAGCGCGTGCTGACAATCCTCGGAATCGGACGCGATGACGATGGCGACGTCATGAGCGGGCAAAGGCGCCAGCAGGTCCGCGCCCGGAACGACATAGAGCAGCAGCAGCTCGAAGTCGGTGTCCTCGAGCAGGAATTCGATCGGCGTGTTGCTGCCCATGTCGGTGGCCGCCGCGAGCGCGAGCACGCGCAGCCGCGGCGTCGCGCTGTTGCAGGCAACGCGGTAGAGCTGCTGCGACTGCAGAACGTCGTGCTGGATCGCGAGCCCGGAGGATTTCTCGCCGATGAGCTGCGCGATCAGCGCGAGATCGAGCCCCTCGCCCGGCTCCGCGCGGCCGTCGAGCAGCTTGGCGAGCAAGGCGGCCCACATCGGTTTCAGGTCCTGGCCGTCGAAGGCGGCCTTGGCGAGCTTGGCCATGCCGATCCGGTCGGCACATCCTGCGTCGGTGGCGTCGGCCAGCGCGAGCAAATCAGTCGGCATTGCAGATGTCCCTGAGATCCTGGCTGCTCAGATCCGATACGAGCAGCTCTGTTTTGGCAACGATGTCGGCGACGCGGTCGATGTCGGATTCGAGATTGACCCGGGCCGCGGTGACGTCGTCGCACCATGCGTCCGTCACCTGGCGCGCGCCGATGCACAGCCGCAGCGCGGCCGACGGCGCCTCGCCCGCGCGTTCGATCCGCACCGGCTGGCCGATCAGGCACTGGCGTGCGGCAATCTCGGCTGCGCGTCCAGTGAAGCGGCTGCCGAGATCGCGCTGCAGCGCGCGATACACCGCCTGCGTCTCACCGAGGCCGAGCGGGCCGCCGTCACGCTGGAGCGCGAACGGGAAGATGGTGGGAAAGCCGAACTCGCCATCGCTCCCATCCGGCGCAGGCGCGCGGGCGGCGATCGGACGCAGCACCGGCGACAGCATCAGCAGGCTTTCGATGGCCTCGCCGAGCTGCCGGATCGCCATCCGGCGGAACGTCTCGGGCACGGCGTGATACGCGGCGATCTCCTCCAGCGCGGCCTCCCAGCGCAGCCATTGGCCGATATTGGCGCGCGGCGCCGTGCGCGCGCGCAGATCCGTCCAGGCGAGCGGCCAATCGCTGCGATTGACATAGTCGAACAGGCCGGGCGCGATCGGATGTCCGCGGCGCAGCGCAGCCGATGCGGCCGCGGGCACCAGCAGCGCGCCGCTGAAGGCGGGGCCGCCGAAGAACTTCGAGCCCGTGACGAGCACCAGATGGCCGCGTTCGAGATGATCGCGCAGCCGCGCCGCGCCGAGCCGCATCTGGCAGGCATCGACGACAACCTGCACGCGCCCCGGCCAGCGCCGCGCCACCTCGTCCAGGCAGGCCATGTCCGGCGCGCGCCAGCCGAGCTTGGAGGAATCCATGACCTGCAGCAGGACGCCACGGCCCCTTCGCACCAGCGCCTCGACGCTGTCGAGCACCTCGGCATCGATAGCAACGCGCGGCTGCATCGATGCGCCTTCGAGCAGCGGCAGCGACACGGCGTCGCCCGAGAGCCCCTCGATCGGCGTGTTCGTCCGCACCGCCAGACCGTTCGCCGTCCGCGTGCTGAAATGGTGTCCCCGGGCGCTCGCGGCGGTGCCGCTTCCGGTCTGGTCGCTGCCGACGACGATGCTCGTGACGGCCTCGCCCAGCACCGCCCGCACCAGCGCCAGCGCATGCAGTTGCGAGTCGGTGCCGGACGGCGAGAACACGATGTCGATCTCGTCGGCAAGGCCGAGATATCCGCGCAATTCGCAGCGCATCTCCTCGGTGCGCCGGTCGAGCGCGGCGTCGAGGCCGAGCGAGATCGCCGCATGCATCAGCTGCTCGCGCGCCAGCTCGACGCGCGCATAGGCGCGTTCTGAAATCGGCGAAGCCGTGCTCGATGCGAAGCACAGCACATCGGGTTCGGGCGACGGCCCGCAGCCATAGACGTTGCGGCCCCAGGGGCGATCGAGCGCCAGGCGGGTATCGCCGCCATCGATCAGGAGATCGCCGAGCAAGGCAAAGAGATCGCGCAGTCCGGTCGCGGCGCCCTGCTCGCGCCGGTCGATCCGGGATGATTGGGATATCTGCGACCGGGTTACCGCCGGGGTCATCGCGCGGATCGTCAGGCTGCGTCGGCCGCGGCGGCGGTGGGAACCGCCACCGCCGACGCGAATTGCGAGGCGACATTGCCGTGAAACACGGACGGACCGACGTGATCGAGCCGGCTGTCGAGATCGGCCCAGATCTCGCCGCCGAGATCGGTCCATCGCCTGCAGAACGCGAAATCCTCGCTGAGATAGGTCCCGGTCGCCGGGTCGATCATGCATTCGAACAGCGCGAAGCGGTTCGGACTGCCGGCCAGCGCATCCTGCGAATGCTCGCGGAAGAACTGCAGCGGGGCGTAGGCCGGATGCGCGATCATCGTCTCGATGACGCGGCGGCGGACCATCAGGAAGCCGGTGCCGGCATAGCGCACGCGGGTGAAGCCGTTGACCACCGCAACGTGGTCCGGATTGTCGATCTCCAGCACGTAGTCGAGCGATGCCGCCGGCACGTCCATGCGGTTGGAATTGATGGCGCGGCGCGCCTTGTTCCAGTTGACCTTCTTGACCGGATAGACGCCGGCGACCATGTCGCCGCCGGACGCGATCAGCCGGAACACCTGCTTCGGCGTGAAGCCGATGTCGGCATCGACGAAGAGCAGATGCGTGGCCGAGGGATCGTTGAGGAACAGGGTGACGAGATTGGCCCTGGCACGGGTGATCAGCGCATCGCCGTCGCGCATGTGGACGGTGAGGTCGACGTTGGACGCGGCGCGCAACTCGCGCTGCAGGGCGAAGATCGAGCTCGCATAGATGCTCGACACCTGGCCGCCGAAGCATGGTGTCGCGACCACCAAATGAATGCGCTCGTCGGTTCCGTCACTCACGTCCGCCTCCAGACAAAGAGGCTCTCGCCCCAGATCTGAACAAAAGCTAAAGAGACGTGGTTAACGAAAACCTAACCGCCGCCCCCGGGGCGCTACAGATATTTCACCAGCGTCAACTGGGCCAGCATCGCCGTCGTCTGGTAGGACGCCTGGAGGTTGGTCTGCAGCTGCAGGATCTGGCTCGCCACCTCCTGCTGCGAGATGCCCTCGGTCTGGTCGACCATGGCCTGCATCGCCGCCTTGGCCTGGGTCTGGCGCGCCGTGGCGTCCTTCATCGTGGTCTGGGCGTTGGCGAACTCGGTCTGGATATCCGAGATCGCCTGCTGGCCGAGCTGCGGCGTCAGGTTGGCGGCGATGCGCTGGCTGAGCGCACCGATCTGCTGCGGAGCATTTGCTCCCGCTGGCGGCGTGTTGACGGCGGCATAGACCGCGGTCTGCTGCACGAGGTTGCGGATCGCGAACTCGTTGCCCTGGGCGCCGAACTGAATGCTCTGCGCCGTGTCGATCCGGATGCTCGCGCTCGACCGCGCCGAGCCGGGACCGCTGTTGCCGGTGTACCAGGCGACGGTGTTGGCCGAACCGTTGACGAGGCTGGTCGCCGATCCCAGCGGCGAGCCGGAGACGCGCAACGGCGGCGTCGGCGCCGTCACTGTGCCGGAGAAGCCGAGCGCCCCGAACGCACCCGCGTTCGAGCTCGACACCGAGAAGCCGGCGGCGTCGTTGGTGCGCAAGGTGATCACGCCGCCGCTGACCGTCGACGGCGTCGACGTGCCGCTGAGCGTATCGATCTTCGACAGCAGCGTCTGCACGCTGTCGCCGACATTGATCTGGTTGTTGCCGCTGGCGCCGGAGGCGACGAAGGTCAGCGTCTGCCCGTTGACGGTGATGGTGTCGCCGGTCGCAAAGCTGGTCGCGATCGAGTCGGAGCCCGCCCCGCCCGACAGCAGCGTCGCTCCCGTGATCGGCGCCGGCGTTGCGAGCTTGTTGTTGACCACCGTTCCCGACACGGCGCTCGCCGTGTTGAAGAAGTTGTCACCGGCGACGACCGCCGAGGCGGCGGTCAGCGAGGTATTGGCCAGCGTCGACAGCGCCGTGTTGAGCGCCGCATTGAGATTGGCGGAGGTGGCCGCCGGCGTGGCGCCGATGGCGAACGTATTGGTCGGCGCCGGCGTCGTGGTGGACGCCGTCAGCTTGATCGATTCCGAGGTGCCGTCGGGCAGCTTGAAGGTGAAGCTGATCTGGTCGCCCGCATTCGGATTGCCGGCGGTGAGATCGACCGAGATGCCCGCGGGCGAGCCGGACGGTCCGGTCACCGTGGCATTGGTCAGCGACGAGGTGACGCCGCTCAGCTTGAAGCCGAACGGAGAGCCGGCGACGTCCTCCGCCAGCGTGATCGGCATCGTGGCCGACGCCGACAGGTTCAGACGCCCGAGACCGTTGAGCCCGAGATCGGCCTGCTGCCGCTCGGCGATGACCTGCTTCAGGCCGGCCTGCGTCGTGGTGCCGTTCAGGATGTCGTCGGCCGATGCGATCGCCGGCCGGTCGGTGGCGCTGCCGGAGAAGATGTAGCGATCGCCGACCTGGGTGTTGAGGATGCCGGTGATGGCCGACAGGTTGGACAGCGCCGTCAATTGTCCCGTGGTCTGGCCGGTGCTGGTCAGGTTCTGCGGCGTCGCCGAGGCGCCACTCTGGACCTGGTCATGAATCTTGGACAGCGACTGCAGCGAGGTATTGACCGCGCCGATCACGGTATTGACGTGGGTCATCGTCAGCGTGAAGGCCGAGATGTTCGAGAGCTGCGCCCGCGCCGCGATCGCGAAGCCCTCGTCGGGGCCCATGCCGGCGTAGTTGTTCGCCTTGACGCCGCTCGAGAGCTGCGTGGAAAGGTCCGCGAGCTGGTTCGAGATGTTCCGCACGGACAGGCCGAGCAGAGAATTTCCGTAGTTGACACTGCTGATCGACATCTTACACGCGCCTCACTAAAATGCCTGGAGCAGGCTCTGCATCATGCTTTGCACGACCGACATGATATGGGCGTTGGCCGCATAGGTGTTCTGGACCTGGATCAGGTTGGACATCTCGCTGTCCATGTTGACCCCCGCCGTGCCCTGGAACTTCTCCTTCAGCGTGCTGACCACGACGGCCTGGCCCTGGCTGAGCTGGGTCGCCAGCGTCGAGGCACTGCCCTGCTGGCTGACGAACTGCTGCAGATAGCCGGACACCGTGCCCTGGAATGGCTGCGCCGCCGAGCCGAGGCCGGTGGTTGGCGAGTAGCTGAAGGTCGCCGAGGTGAGCTGCGCGAACAGGAAGTCCGGTCGCGTCGCGTCGCCGGCCGCGGTCTGCGGCGAGGTCGAGTAGGTCGACAGCTTGGTCGGATCGTTCAGCAATGCCGGGTTGACGTTGAGCCTTCCCGCGAGCCCCGTCATCTGCGAGCCGGTCGAGGTGATTGCGCCGGTGTAGAGCGCGCCGCCGTCAGTGAAAACCGGCAGTTGGGCGTTGCCGCTGGCGAGCGTCTGCACCGTGGTGGTGGCCGAGGCCGCCTTGACCGCCGCCTGGCTGGTGCCGTCATCGGTGATCCGCAGCGTGGTGCCGGAGGGATTGGAAAACTGCAGATGCGCGCCACCGAGCGCGCTGTTGAGCTGCGACACCACCGAGGCCATGCCGAGCGAGAAGTCGACGCCGACATAGGACGGGTTGGCGCCGGAGGCGTTCTTCAGCGGCAGCGCCGCGGGATCGTTGACGTTGACGATCTTGACCTGGCGCTGGACGTTGCTCGAATCCGTGTAGGTCAGGTTGATGGTGTTGCCCGCCAGCAGCCCGCTGGTCGAGACGTCGAAGCCGGCCGGAGGTCCCGCCACCGCGGTACCCGCCGTGGTCTTGTCGGACAGCGCCGAGGCCATCGTCGCCGCGAGCTGGTCGACCTGGGTCTGCGCCTGCACCAGGGTCTGGTCGCGCAGCTTGAGGTCGGCCGCGATCTGACCCGAGTTCAGGAGATTGTTCGACACGACGTCGAGCGACACGCCGTTCGACAGCTTGATGTTGAGCTGCCCGACGCCGGTCTTGGTCGGATCGCTGTTGTAGAGCGAGGTGGCGTCGAGCGTCCCCGGCGACGAGAAGGTGAACTCGGAGCTGAGGCCCGCGCCGACCAGCTGGATGCCCGAATTGGTGAATATGCTCGTGCCGTTGGTCGGGTCGGACACGACGCGGATATCGACATATTTGGCAAGCGTGTTGATCGCGTTGTCGCGCTGGTCCTGCAGGGTCGCCGCCAGCGGGTCGGAGCTGTCGAGGCCCTGCAGCTGCGTGTTGAGCGTCGCGATCTGCTTGATCGCCGCGTTGGCCTGCGTGACCGAATTGCCGATGTCCTGCTCGACATTGGTGCGCAGGGTCTGGATGCCCTTGGTGGTCGCGTTGAGCTGCAGCGCCACGCCCTGCGCCGCCGACAGCGCCACCGACTGCGCCGACTGGTTGCTCGGATTGTTCGACAGCGACTGCAGCGCCGTGGTGAAATTGTTCAGCGCCGTCTCGAGCGTGCCGCTGCCACCGGGCGTACCGTACACGGTCTGCAGCTGGCTCAGGATGTTGGCCATCTGATTGGCATAGGTCCCACCCGAGGTCTCGGTGCGGAGCTGGTTCTGGACGAACAAGTCGAGCTGACGGTTGACGCCCGTCGTCGTCACCGTCGAGCCGAAGCCGCCGCTGGCGACCTCGATCTGGTTCGGGTTCTGCGCGACGTAGCCGGGCGTGTTCGCGTTGGCGACGTTCGATGAGATGATCGAGAGCGCGGCCTGCGTCGAGCGCAGGCCGGACATCGCGGTGGCGAGGGCAGAACTCAAACCCATGTTCGGTAGCCTTATGTCAATTCAACTGCCACGTCTCAGCGCGATCAGCGCAGCACGTTCAGAAGATCCTGCACCATCGAATTGGCCGTCGTGATCACCTTGGTGTTGGCCGAATAGGCCTGCTGGGTCACGATCAGCTTGGTGAACTCGTCGGCGATGTCGGTGTTGGAGCCTTCCAGTGAGCCGCCCGAGATCTTGCCGGTCGCGCCGATGATGGCCTGGCCGGACTGGTCGGTCGCCTCGTAGGCGCCGCCGTCGAGCGCCTTCAGGTAGTTGGTGCCGTTGAAATGCGACAGCGTGACCTGCGCCAGGTTGATGGTCTGGCCGTTGGAGAAGGTGCCGGTGACGACGCCGCTGTTGTTGACGGCGACCGACTGCAGCTGGCCGGCGGCGAAGCCGTTCTGATTGATCTGGTTGATCGTCGCCGAGCCGATCGTGCTCGCATATTGCGTCAGCGCGCCCGAGGAGATGTTGAGGCTGACGGTGCCGAGCGTGGTGCCGTCGACCACGACGTTGGGAATGGAGATGTTGGAGGTCGTCGGCGACACCAGCGAGCCGTCGGAGGCGAACGTGAAATTGGTGCCGACGTTCTGCCAGGCCACGGTCGAGCCAGTGGCGCTGGAGTTGGTCTGGTAGAACAGGTTCCAGGTGTCCTTGTGGCCCGTGCCGAGCGTCGAGCTGTCGACCTTGCCCCAGCGCAGCTGCACGTTCACCGGCGTGCCCGACGAGTTGTAGGCCGTGACCGCGCCGCCCGAGATCGTCTCGTTGTTGAAGTTGGTGAGATCGTTGCCGATCACGATGCCGGTGCCGGGACTCGCCGTGCGCGTCAGTGCCACGGGTGACGTGAGGCCGAGCGCGGTGAAACCCGGCGAGGCACTGCTCAAGTTCCAGTCCTCGCCGCTGCCGGAATGCAGCGTGATCTTGCCGGCGGTGATGGTCGGCTGCACGCCGGTGACGGCCGCGATCTTCGCCAGCAGCGTGCCGACGGAGTCGCCGACATTGATCTGGGTACCCGAGGCGCCGGAGGCGACGAAGGTGAAGGTGACGACGTCGCCGGCGCTGCCGGTCATGGTGATGGTGTCGCCGGTGGTGAAATTGCTCGAGATCGAGTCGCCGCTGGCGCCGCTCAACAATGTCGAGGTCGTGATCTGCGCCGGCACCTTGTTCACGGCGGTGGCGCCGGTGACGGTGGAGTCGGCGTAGAAATTGGTGCCGACCGGCAGCGGCACGTTGGAGAGGTCGGCCGAGTTGAGGCCGCCGGCCGCGACCAGCGTGCCGGTCGCAGCGTTGCCGCTCGCGGCGGTCTTCGGCTGCGTCGGCAGGTTGGCGGCGTACTGGATTGCGGTGGTCGCCTGCGCCGGCACGAAATTGTTGGCGAATTGCAGCACGGTCGGCACGTTGCCGGTGGCGTTGCCGGTCTTCGGATCGACCGCAACGCCCATCAGGTAATAGCCGGCGCCGTTGATCAGGTTGCCGTTGGCGTTGAGCTGGAAGTCGCCGCGGCGGGTGTAGTTGGTGACGCCGGTGAAGACCGGCACGTTATCGACGACCGAGGAGGCCTTCTGCACGTTGAAGAAGCCGTCGCCGTTGATCGCCATGTTGGTGGCGACCGAGGACGTCGAGACGGTGCCCTGGGTGGTGATGGTGGCCTTGGCGAAGGCGGTGACGCCGCCGGCGTTCTGGCGCGTCGGGTTGGTCGCGTTGGGAATGAGGTCTTCGAAGCTGGTGCCGATGCCCTTGTAGCCGACGGTCGACGCGTTCGCGATGTTACCGGAAATATTCTGCAGCGCGAATGATTGAGCGGACAGACCGCTCACCGAAGTGTTCATCGCGTCGAAGATACCCATACCAATCTCTCCACTGTGATGCCGGTGGCGGGTCGGCCCGCACCGCGTTTCGTGGAGAGCTGTCGCAATCGCTGTGCCAGATGAGAAAATGCTTTGAAATCAGCGCGTTGTAAAACAACAACGTAAAAAAACCGGCGTCAAAACTGGTGAACAATTGCCGAGCCGGCAGTTCTTGCCGGGCCGGACGCGCCAAATCGCGCTCCGGCGCGGCCGCTCGTCACGGCTACCGGCGCGTCCTGAAGACCCCCATCGAGCCTTGAACGGACGAGCCGGAATATCCTGGCGCAAATTCCTGTCAGGTCGACGACGGATTTGCCGGGTGGAACGTGAGCGAGAGCCCGTCCATGCAGTAGCGCAGGCCGGTCGGCTTGGGGCCGTCGTCGAACACATGGCCGAGATGGCCGCCGCAGCGGCGGCAATGCACCTCGGTGCGGACCATGCCGTAGGTCTTGTCCTGGCGGGTCGCCACGGCATTGTCGAGCGGCTTGAAGAAGCTCGGCCAACCGGTGCCGCTGTCGAACTTGGTGTCGGAGGAGAACAGCGGCAGGTCGCAGCCGGCGCAGGCGAAGGTGCCCTTGCGATGCTCCTTCAGCAGCGGGCTGGTCCAGGGCCGCTCGGTGCCCTCCTCGCGCAGGATCTCGTATTGCTGCGGCGTCAATTGCGCGCGCCACTCGGCCTCGGTCTTCTCGATCTCGAACTTCTCGGCGGCGCGGGCCGGCGCGGAACCGCCGAGCCAGCGCAGGGCGGCGAAGCCGAACAGTCCGGCGGCGGTGGTGAACATCATGCGGCGGTCGATCATGGACGTCTCCGTGCGGCGATGGGTTACCGGATCTACGGACGGGATCCCGGGAAGTTACGTCGGGCGCGGGCGCGACGGCTCACTTTCTTGCGAGGTGTCAGCCCTCCCCGGCGTCGGGACGGCGGTTCAGATCGGACGGCTGCGGCCGCAGCGGCAGCCGCGAGCCGGGCCGCTCGGCCGCCCGGCGCCGCGCTTCGGCCGCCCTGATCTCGCGCACACGCTCCTGCGCGCGGACGCGCTCGCGGTGCCGCGCCAGCGTCCCGGCCGCGGCGGCGCGGCCCCGGATCCACAGATTGACGACATGGCCGGCGACCCGGCCGCTGACGCCGCCGGCCCAGACCAATTCGAACGGCGAGAACAGCTTCCAGCGGTCGTCGCCAGCGAGGATCGCCTGCGCGATCAACTGCCCGGCCATCGCCGAGGTGTTGAGCCCCTGCCGGCCGAAGCCGCTCGCGACCCACAGGCCTTTGCGGAGCTGGCCGATCTGCGGCATGCCGTGCACGGTCTGGCCGGTGACGCCGCCAAAGGTCTCGGCGATCTCGACGCGGCCGAGTTGCGGGAACACCGTGCGGATCCGGCGCTGCAGCGCCGCGGCAAATCCGCTGGGCCTGGCGTCCCAGGTCGTCTCCGGGCTCGCCCACATCAGCCGGTCGCCGTCGACGACGCGGAAATGATCGATGCCGTCGGTGTCGCTGACCGAGCCCCGGAAGGCGATCGCATCAGCCAGCCGCTCGCCGAGCGGCGCGGTGACGCCGCCATAGCGCCACACCGGCAGCAGCGTATCGGACAGCTTCTGCAGCGGCGCGCCGAGATGGATGTTGCCGGCGAGCACGATGTGCGAGGCGCGCATCCGCGCCGACGGCGTCACGATGCGCTTGCGCACGCCCGACGCGTCGATGCTGACCACCGGCGTGTCCTCGAAGATCCTTGCCCCGGCCCGGTGCGCGAGCCGCGCCAGCGCGTGAACGTACCTGCGGCCGTCGAGTTGGAACGCCTTGGGGTAATGGACGCCATGGAAGTAGCGGTCGGTCTTGAGCTCGGTCCTGACGCGCTCGACCTGCCAGCCCTCGACCTCGGTGTCGAAGTCCTCATGCAGCATCTGGAGGCGGCGGATCAAGGCGTCGCCGGCGTCGACATTGGAGACTTCGAGCGCGCCTTCGCTGAGCCCGATGCCCGGCATCGCCGCGGTGGCCTGGGCGCGGATGAACTCGGCACCGGACCAGGACAACGCCCATAGCGCCCGGGCATGCGCGAGCCCGACGCGCTCGATCAGATCCGGCAGCGGCAGGTCGAACCCGGGCATGACCGTGCCGATCATGTGACCGGATGCGTTCCATCCGACCTGGCGGCCTTCCAGCACCGCGACGCTCGCCCCCTGCCGGGCCGCGCACAACGCCACCGTCAAGCCGGCCAATCCCGCCCCGACGACGCAGACGTCGACATCGAGGTCGAAATTCAGCCTGGTGCGGCCGTGTGCACCTGCGGCATCCGCGTCATCGTTCACGCTTGTGGAAGTCTCGTTCATGGCGTTTTCTTAGCGAACCCTGCGCCGGACGTCATGGCGCTTTTAATGGCGATAAAGAGACGTGGTACAGGCTGACCCAGCCTGAACGATTCGAGACGGAATTCCATGCGCCGATTGATGCTGCTGCGCCACGCCAAGACCGAGACTGACGCGCCGACCGGCCGCGACCAGGACCGCCGTCTCGACGAGCGCGGGCACCAGGATGCCGCCATGATCGGCGATTTCATCGCCAGCCACCCGCCGGTGCCGGAGCTGGTGCTGGTCTCGACCGCGGTTCGGGCGCAGCAGACCTGGGATCTCGCGCTTGCGGCGATGAAGGACCGCGTCCCGCCCCCGCAGGTCGAGACCGTTCCCGAGCTCTACGGCGCCGAGCCGATGCAGATGCTGCATCACATCCGCCTCGCGGCAGCGCGTGATCCGAAGCAGCTCCTGCTCGTCGGGCACAATCCCGGCATGCACGAGCTGGCGCTGGCACTGACCGGCGAGGGCGATTCCGAGGCCCGCCACGAGCTGATGCGCAACATGCCGACCGCGGGACTCGCGGTGCTCGATTTCGACACCGACGATTGGGGCGACATCAGCTTCACCCGCGGCCATCTCCTGAGGTTCGTCACGCCAAAGCTGCTCAAGCACGGCTCGGTCGATTGACAGGCAGGTCGGGTCCGGCGCGTAATGCCGGCGGGCAGAGAGGAGGACCTTCGATGTTCAACTCGATTCTGGTGCCGATCGATCTGGCCGACACCGACCTCGCCAAGCCGGCCATCGCCACCGCGGCCACGCTGGCGCAGACCTGGAGCGGCACGGTGCATCTGCTCAACGTGATGCCGATGACGCCGGTGATGCTCGCCGAATACGTCCCGGCCGATTTCGATGCGCAGCAGCGCGAGACCGCCGAGGAAGCGCTGTCGATCGTGGCGCGCGAATCCGGCATCCCGGCCGAGCGCATCAGCTACACGGTACGCCAGGGCGGCATCTATCACGAGATCCTCGAGGAGGCGGCCAAGGTCAACGCCGACCTGATCGTGATGACCTCGCACCGCCCGGCGATGCGGACCTACTTCCTCGGCAGCAACGCGGGGCACGTGGTGCGCTACGCGAAGTGCTCGGTGCTGGTGGTGAGGCCGTGAGTGGCGGCAGATCACCGCATCTTCGCGTATCGGACCGCTTTGACCGAGCCGTGAGTCAGACGGTCGGACCAGCCTCAGCCGCGCTAGCAAGCCAGAAGCTACGCTCGCCGTTCGCTGGCTCGCCAACCGAATGTACGATCAGTTCGAAGCCATTGTCGCGCAGCAGCGCCGCGTACTCGGATGGATCGAGAGACGCATGATAAAGCGGATCGCCGCGATAGCACCCGATGGCTTCACCATGCGCGGGGCCGGCGTTGAACATTAGAATGCCGCCCGGAGCTGTGCAGGCCGCGAAGATTGGAAACATGCGTCGCTGGTCATCGTGTCCAAGATGGAAGAAGCTGTCCCAGGCCAGCCCCCCGTCAAACCGCCGACCTGAGGTCAACGGCCGCATGTCGGCGACGATCCATTCCTGATCCGGCATCCTCGTTCGGCAAAGTGCGATCATCGTCGGCGAGCTGTCCACGCCGGTGACCAAAAATCCTTGCGTCGCTATGTGCGCTGCGACCGGCACACCGCCCCCGCAGCCAGATCGAGCACGGTTGCGCCCGGTCGGAGACACGCAAGGAAGCGTTCGATGGGAGGCTTGTCCGTCCAGGAAGCCGCTCGGCGGTCGGCGTCCCACGACAGCGCATGATGCTCGTAGTGGGCGACAATACGGCCGGCACCTTGGTTCATGGAAACTCCATCGCAGGGGCCAGATGCCCCATCTGGAATGACCACCAAAGTCTGCCATGAGACCCGATGGACCCTGTTGTCATCGAAGTGCGAGCACGCGCCGCGTCCATCACGGCCACTCCGCGATGAAGCCCTTCGCCTTATAAGGTTCGATCTTGTCCCATTCGCTGAGCACGCGGCGGCGGAACTCCGGATGGGTGTGCCACAACTGCCGCGGTACGCCGAAGCTATCGACCGTCAGCAGCATCTTCTCGACTTCGGGCCAGTGGCGCTGCAGGGTCATCGCGTAGCGCCGAGCGGTCCAGCTGTTGCCGAGGCAGATCACACTGCCGACATTGGCGAGGCCGAGCGCGGCGTCGATCACCGGCAGCGCGAACGCGACGTTCTCGCCGGTATTCGTGGCGTGGTGCTCTTCGAGGATGCGCTCGGCCGGAATGCCGCGCCCCACCATGGCGGCCTTGATCAGCGTACACTCCGAAAGATCAGCGCCCGGCGTGATCCCGCCGCTGACGATGGCGTGGCGGAAGTAGCCCTGCTGCCACAGCTTCACCGCCGTCTCGGCACGCAACTCCTCGTCGACGCGGGTCCCGAACACGAACAGGAGATCGGCCGGCCGCAGCGGCGTATCGGCGAAATGCCGCGCGTTGACCGCGGCGATCTCGGCGTCATCCGGTCTGCGCAGCGCGCGATCCTGCATCGGTCCTCTCCGAAAGCGACTCGCTCACTCTGGCATGGCGCGCGAAATCCGCATGATCACATTCGGTGACGGGCGACGAGATTGCGTGATCACGGCAGCAGCGCGGCCGGAATCTCCGTGAACGTGTAGCTGCGCGGCCTGTTGCGGGTGATGAAGCCGCCGACATACCAGGCGAACAGCGCGGCGAAGCCGATCAGGAACAACGCGCCCGACCATTCGGCGATGACGAGCGCGCGCACCAGAAGCCCGGCCATCGCCACGGCGAGCAGCGCAATCGCGGCGAGCGCCGCGCCGTAGGTGAAGCGGCCGAGGCCCGCAGTCAGCCGCGCGTTGCTGCCGCTGAAGGCGAGCCGCGCATGCAGGCCGACGATGAAGGCGCGGTAGGCCTCGCTCTGCGGCGCCATCAGGGCCGCCGTCTGCCACGAGACGGAGATGATGCTGAGGCGGCGGCCATCGCGATGGGTGATGTCGGCCCGAAAACGCTTCGCCTGCATCGACACCGGTCGGTAGGACAGCCGGATCGCGGCGATGTCGGCGTACGGCCACAGGCCGGTCCGGCCGGCGAACCGCCACGACAGCCCCTGCCCGGTCAGCTCGAACTGGTGCGCGGCCCCGATCAGCGACGCCTTGTAGGCGTAGCGGATCGCATCATCGCCGGCTGTGGTGGTGCGCTCGGAAATGGATCGGTCCTGTTGCGTGTGGCGCGCGCCTTATCCTACAAGCGGAGCATGAGCGAAACGATCTATTTTCCGCGCCACCTGATCCTGGCCGGGGCGATGGCCGCCGGCGTGCTGCTGGCGCTGGCCGTGCACATGCTCGGCGCCCGCTACGGTCTCGATCTCGGCGGCCTGTGGCAGACCGAGAGCGGCGCCTTCATGCCGGCGGGATCGGCGATCGCCTGGTGGCTGATCGCCACCGTCGGCTTCTCCTCGGGCTATTTCATCGCCAACATCATGCACAGCGCGGTATCGGGCGAGATCCCGCAGCGGATGCGCAACTTCCTGGTCGTGGTCGGCGTGCTGATGCTGGCCGGCATCGGCCAGGCGATCTCCGGCCCGAGCCCGGTGCCGTCGGCCTCGGGTGTGCTGGCCGGCCTCGCCGCGCTCTGCCTCGGCGCCCTGATGGCGTTCTGCGGCGCCAATTTCGCGTTGCGTAAGAGCTGACGCGCGGCATCCGGATGCGACGACGCCGCGCGGGATGTCCGCGCGGCGTTTTGTCTCATCAACGATGGCGCGATCAGCTCGCGGCGCGCAGATTGACGCTGGTCTCGGCGAGCTTGGTCAGCTTCATGTCGGTCGCCTTCTCCTCGTCGAGCGTCTTCTGCAGGACGGCGGCACAGTCGCTGCGGCCGAGTTGCTTGGCCCAGGCGATCAGGCTGCCATAGCGGGTGATCTCGTAGTGCTCGGCCGCCTGGGCGGCGTTGATCAGCGCTGCGTCCAGCACCGCCTTGTCGTCGACCTCGCCGGCGACCTCGTCGGCCTCCTCGATGATGCCGTCGATCGCCGGACAGTCGACCGCCTTGGCCGCGATGCCGTGCATCTTGAACACCTGCTCGAGACGCGTCACATGCGTCTTCGTCTCATCGAGATGGGTCAGAAAGCCCTGCTTGAGCTTCTGATCCGTCGCCTTGTCCGCCATCTTCGGCAGCGCTTTGACGAGCTGGTTCTCGGCGTAATAGATGTCCTGCAGCTGATGAACGAACAGATCGTTCATCGTCTTGATGTCCTTGGTGAACAGTCCCATTTGTTTCACGTCCTCTCGGTTCGGAACATGGCAGGTCCCTCCCCTGACCGATCGTCGCCATGTTCGCTGTGCGCTAACCGGCGGCTACGGCGGTTGTTCCGGCGTACCGCCCCTGCCGAACCGGTCGCAGGGACGAGGGTTCTCGTGAACCGCGCGGGCGACCAGTTGGACCGAATTGAGGCGGACGGGCCGCCAGCTATGTGACCGGAGTGTGACAGACCCGCGCCGCATGGGTCGGAGCTGAGCTGTGTCAAGGACTGCACAAGGCGCGCATTTTAGCATAAGGAACAGGCTGTCACGAATTGCCCGCCCCATCGACAAATGGTTTCGCCTCTTTTCCAAGATCTAGTACCGCCCCGCCGGGAGGATGAATGCAGCGCCTGCTGACCACGCTTGGGCGTGGCTTCAAGAAATGGATCGGCTGGAAGCGGCTGGGGATTGCAGCGAGCCTTGCGATCATCGCCTTCGCGATCACGACACTCGTGCGTACGCTGAAGGGCGTCGATGCCGGCGTCATCCTGACCGCGCTCACCGAAATCCCGCCCGGTCACATCGCCCTCGCGGCCTTGTGTGTGGTCGGCGCGTTCTGCACGCTGACCTTCTATGACTATTTTGCACTGCGAACGATTGGCAAGAAACACGTGCCCTATCGCATCGCGGCGATGAGCGCCTTCACCAGCTATTCGATCGGCCACAACATCGGCGCCACCGTGTTCACCGGCGGCGCCATCCGGTTCCGGATCTACTCCGACTACGGGCTGTCCGCGATCGACGTCGCCAAGATCTGCTTCCTGTCAGGCCTGACCTTCTGGCTCGGCAATCTGTTCGTACTCGGCATCGGCATGACCTTGCATCCGGCCGCCGCCACCGCGATGGACCAGTTGCCCCCGGCGGTGAACCAGTTGATCGCGATCGGCATCCTGGGGGCGATCTTCGCCTATCTCGGCTGGCTGACCGCCGGCAAGAACCGGCGCCAGCTCGGCCAGAACGGCTGGAAGGTGGTGCTGCCCTCGGCGCAGCTCACGCTCGTGCAGATCCTGATCGGAGTGGTCGACCTCGGCTTCTGCGCGCTGGCGATGTACCTCCTCGTCCCCGCCGCTCCGCCGATCGATTTCCTGTCGCTGTCGGTGGTGTTCATCCTCGCCACCCTGCTCGGCTTCGCCAGCCACGCGCCCGGCAGCATCGGCGTGTTCGATGCCGCGATGCTCGTGGCGCTGCCGCAGTTCGGGCGCGAGCAGTTGCTGGCCACCCTGCTCGTTTTCCGCGTGCTGTATTTCGTGATCCCGTTCGCGACGGCGATCTCCATCATGGGCATCAGGGAACTCTGGCTGAACGTCGTGAAGCCGTGGCAGGAGCGGCGCCGGCTGAACTCAGCCTGCGAGGACGAGGTCGCCGCCAAGCGCGCCGCGGCCACGGCGCCCGCCGCGGTTCCCCAGCGCATCAAGCGCCACTCCCAGCGCTGAGCAGCAATCGTCTCGCGGATGACGCGACGGTTCGACCCTCGACCGGTTGAACTCGCGTGCGATCCTCTTATTTCCGCCCCATCCCTGACGTGAATCCTTGCGCATGACCCGAATGCCCCTTCGTCCGCTGCTCGCCGCCTGCGTCCTGGCCGGCCTGCTCGCCCCTCTCGCCGCCACCGAGGCGGCCGCGCAGTTCGGCGCAGCGCCGCTGCAGATCAGCTGGGAGGTGCGCAACCGCTTCCGCCTCTTCCGGGAGGAGCGCGACTTCCTGCTGCATACCGACAGCACGCGCGACCGCTCCATCCTCGCCGCCGAGCAGGCGTTGGCGGTGCAGAGCGACGGCCGCGGCTGGGCCCGGAACGTCGTCAACCGGCTCTGCATCGACCTCGCCGGCCGCATCAACGAGCCGTGCACGCGCGACAACGTCAAGGAAAGCTATCTCACGCCGATCGACCATCCGGTCACCGTGCGCCTGACCGGCCCGGTCCCGGTCGGCGCCACCTGCGCGTGGTCGTTCGACGACGGCGACGGGCCGCAGACCTCGACATTCGACTGCGCCGAACCGGTCAATTTGCGCGTCCGCTACGGCCGCCAGACCGTCGCATCCGTCGATGTCGCCAGCCCGGAAGGCACGCAGCAGGTGTCGACCGGAATCCAGGTCCGCGACGTCCTGATCGCCGGCCTCGGCGACAGCATCGCCTCCGGCGAGGGCAACCCGGACCGCCCGATCGCGCTCGCCGACGACGGCTTCTGCTTCCGCTCCTATCTCGGCGGTCCGACGGCGCAATATTATCGGCCGAGCCGGGCCGGCTTCAAAGGCGGCCGCGCCTGCGAGGCGCCGGACACGCTGCAGAACTGGCAGAAGCACAGCGCGGTCTGGCTCAACGCGGCCTGCCACCGCTCGCTCTACAGCTACCAGACCCGCACGGCGCTGGCGCTCGCGGTGCGCTATCCGCACGTCGCGGTCACCTACCTGCCGCTCGCCTGCACCGGCGCCACCATCGCCGACGGCCTGTTCGGCAGCCAGCGCGCGCGCGAATGCACGCCGGGCCGCGCCGCGACCACCTGCGCCGGCAGCGTCAACGGCCAGCTCGGCGAGCTGCGCGAGGCGCTGACCGCGGCCAAGCGTCGCCAGCCGGACCGCAAGCTCGATCTGATTCTGCTGTCGATCGGCGCCAACGACATCAACTTCTCCGGTCTCGTCGCCGACGTCATCGTCGATACGCCGACCGAACGCACGCTGTTCAAGCGCTCAGGCGTGATCGGCTCGGTGGAGGAATCGCGCAGCGAGCTGGCACGCGACCTGCCGCAGGGTTTTGCCAAGCTGCGCGAGGCGCTGAAGCCGCTGGTCGGCGACCTCTCGCACGTCATCTACACCTCCTACGGCAACCCGGCGCTGAGCGGCCCCGGCACGCCCTGCCCGGGTGGTCCGGCCGGTTTCGAGGTCCACCCATCGTTCAATGCCAATCCGCAGCGGCTCGCCAAGGTCGCGGGCTTCGTCGAGAACGAGTTCCTGCCGTCACTGCGCGGGCTGGCGCAATGTACCGCGGGAGTCCTGTGCCGCGATCCGCAGGCCGACCGCATGACCTTCGTTGACGCGCATCAGGCCGCGTTTGCCGATCACGGCTTCTGCGCCCGCTCGACGCAGGATCCGCCGTTCGACCGCGAATGTTTTTCGGCCGACGGCGCCAGCTTCGATCCGAACATCGTCAGCGCCGCCAACGAGCCGCTGCTGTGCGGCCGCGGCGCCAGCGAGTATCGTCCCTATCTGCCGCGCGCGCGCTGGATCCGCGATGCCAACGACAGCTACTTCTCGGCGATGACCTATCCGCAAGGGCTGCCGGCGGCGATGCAGCCCTCCGACATCCACGATGCGAGCTGGGGCGTGCTGTCCGCGGTCTATGGCGGCGCCGTGCATCCGACGGCGGAGGGCCATGCCGCGATGGCCGACGCCGCCTTTCCGGCCGCGGCGCAAGTGCTCAACCTCGATGCGGCCGAGCCCAACGTCACCAGCCAGCCGCTGCCGCCGGCGGGCATGGTGAGGCAGTAGTCGGCCATTCGGGTAGGGATCGCAGAGGAAGAACAGCCTGAAGCGCTCCGCTCCGCACACCGTCTTTCGGGACGCCCTCCGTGAGCGGGCGCTCAGGAACAAAGGCTGTGGAGCGGCGAGATTGCAGAGCCTCATGGGGAGTTGGGAGCGGATGGAGAGCCGGGCCGCCTCGAAAGAACGTGTCGGCCTCGACGTCCCAACGCTCAGCGCGCAAATCGACGGCGACCACCGCCAAGCGATCCTGATTGTCCTTGTGCCCAATATGGGTTGTTCACGCACATGGCCGCGAGGCCCCGGCCTGCCCTTCGACACTGATCCCAGGACGTATAGGTGCATTCGACATAGGTGCTACCACCCCATTCCCACCTTTGTAGGCAGACAGGATAATTGGACTCATAGGTCTGAGCAGCGGCGATCGGGATCATGGAGATGGCCGCGCTCCCCGCGATTATCCAACGCAGCATCAGCATCGCTCCCTCGTCGAATTCCGACCGCTGCGGCCAATGGCCTGCACGATCACCGGCAAGCAACGCTCGAATGATCATGGAGACCTTGTCCTCGACCACGCGGTTGGTGCGGTTGGTCTGGATCAAGCTCTTCGCCGACGCGGTGTCCGAGATCGCGATCCCTTGTCGGCCAGGAGCGAGGACGGTCGCAGTTCGGAAGCAGTCTACTTGACTGCAGCCGGCTTCTTCATCATCGGAGGCGCCTGCTTGGTGGCGGGGCCGGTTGCCGTCGTCGCCTGCGAGGGCAGATATTTGGCGAGGATCGCAGGATCGATCTGCGCCATGTTGCTATCCGGCAGGCGGGTCCAGGTCTCGTCCTTGCCAAACAGCGAGATGCCGAGATAGCCGTGCAGGATCAGCGTCTGCCCGTCCGGACTGACCCGCATATTGGCCTTCCAGATGTTGCCGTCGCGCGGATTGAGCACGTTGCCGCCTTCGTATTTCAGGCCCTCGCGCTTCATGTCGCGCACGAAGGAGATGCCGAGCACAGGCGCATTCTTGCGGTCATCGCTGCACTTCGAACAGACCTCGTTCGGATTGTCGCCGGGACGCGGAAACGTCTTGGCGATCACGCCCTCGAACACGCCGTCGTGGTCGATGAAGAGAAACCAGCCGACGGGCCTGCCATCCTCGACCTTCTGCCACAGACCGGCCGCGGTCGGCTCAGCCGCGAGCGCAGGCCGCGTCAGCAGAGCACCGGCAACGACGAGCGCGCCGATCGCGAGCTTCGTCACACCAGGCACCAGCCGAAGTCGGGGAAACGCATTGCGCATCATCATCTCACCTTGACCAAGTCACAAAATGAATGGCCGCACAGTACGGCCGTTTCATGCATCGTTCCAGCCCCATAACAGGTCTGGCGCGCCGGTGAAACCGGCACGCGCAGGAAACATTTCTTCACATTTGAGTTGGTCCGGCGGCGGAAGGTTCCATACCGCCGACAAATTAGTTGACGCCGAGCTTCTTCTGCAGGCTCGACGACGACGTCGTGTACTGGAACACCAGCCGCTTCTCCGGATACACGTAGCGGTGCGCCTTCTGCGCCATCAGCGCGCCCTCGTGGAAGCCGCACAGGATCAGCTTGATCTTGCCGGGATAGGTGTTGATGTCGCCGATCGCGAAGATGCCGGGCACGGAGGTCTCGAAGGCAGAGGTCTCGACCGGAATGAGATTGTGCTCGAGCGCGAGGCCCCACTCGGCAACCGGACCGAGTTTCATCGTCAGTCCGAAGAATGGCAGCATCATCTCGCAGGGGACGGTCTCGACCGCGTTGTCGTTGCCCTTGATCGTCGCAGCCGACAGCTGGCCATTGGCGCCTTCGAGCGCCGTCACCTGGCCGATGCGCAGATCCATCTTGCCGCCGGCGACGAGCGCGCGCATCTGCTCGACGCTGTGGGGCGCGGCACGGAAGTCGTCGCGGCGATGAACGAGCGTGATGCGCTTCGCGATGGGGTGCAGGTTGAGCGTCCAGTCGAGCGCGGAGTCGCCGCCGCCGACGATGACGACATTCTTGTCGCGGAACAGCTCCATCTTGCGCACGGCATAGAATACCGAGGTGCCTTCATAGGCCTCGATGCCCGGCACCGGCGGGCGCTTGGGCTGGAACGAGCCGCCCCCGGCCGCGATCACCACGACCTTGCACTCGAACACCTTGCCGGCATCGGTGGTGACGCGAAAACCGGGATCGCCGATCTTTTCGACCTTCTCGACCATCTCGCCGAGATGGAAGGTCGGACTGAACGGCTTGATCTGCTCCATCAATTGATCGGTGAGGCCCTGCCCCGTCACCATCGGCACGCCGGGAATGTCGTAGATCGGCTTCTCCGGATACAGCTCGGCGCATTGGCCGCCGACCTTGTCGAGGATGTCGATCAGATGCGCCTTGATGTCGAGCAGCCCCAGTTCAAAAACGGCAAACAGTCCGCAAGGGCCCGCGCCAATGATCAGCACATCGGTCTTGATCGCTTCGCTCATGTCGCTCTTCTCGTTGGAGGCGCCGCTCGACGGATGGCGGCAGATGGCGGTTCCGAATTTGTAGCCATTGGTGTGGTCGCAGGGAAGGT
This sequence comes from Bradyrhizobium sp. HKCCYLRH3097, assembly GCF_051167875.1. Taxonomy (NCBI): domain Bacteria; kingdom Pseudomonadati; phylum Pseudomonadota; class Alphaproteobacteria; order Hyphomicrobiales; family Nitrobacteraceae; genus Bradyrhizobium; species Bradyrhizobium sp. HKCCYLRH3097. The sequence continues at coordinate 109,861 of NZ_JBNPTX010000017.1, read as the reverse complement.
ACAAAAGCCGCCCCTGGCTCGCGCGCGGCTTGCAGCGGTGGCCTTAGCCGGGTTTGAAGGGGACATGAATGATGGAGATCAATCGGTGACAGAGACGGCCCGCCGCGACCACGCGCCACGCCTGGAGGACTTTCCCTACCGCCTCGCGGACAATGTCCGCTTCGGCGACCTCGATCCCAACCAGCACGTCAACAATGCGGTCTACGCGACCTACTTCGAGACCGGCCGGGTGACCTTGATGAAAGACCCGCGCCATGGCCTGACCCAGGACGGGCTGGCCTGGATCATGGTGCGGCTGGACATGCATTTCCGGGCCGAGCTGCGCTGGCCGGGCACGATCGAACTGGGACTGGGGGTCGTGAGGCTGGGGCGCACGTCGGTGACCTGCGAGCAGGTCGTGTTCTCGGACGGGCGCTGCGTGGCGTCGGCCACCGCGGTCATGGTCCTGATCGACGAGGTGACGCGCAAACCGGCGCCGCTGACGCCGAATCTCGTTGCTGCGCTACAGCCCTGGGTCCGCCGCGGCATGGCGATCGCGCCGCCGGCATAGGCCTGGCGGCGATCAGCCGAAGCGCGGCGATGAGGGCGCGAGGCGAACGGTCAGGCCTGACGCTCGGGGGTGGCGACGACGAGGCCGTCGAGTTCGTCGGAGACCTTGATCTGGCAGGAAAGACGGGAATTCGGCCGGACATCGTAGCCGAAATCGAGCATGTCCTCTTCCATCGGGGTCGGCGGGCCGACCTTCTCGCGCCAGGCTTCGTCGACATAGACATGGCAAGTCGCGCAGGCGCACGCGCCGCCACATTCGGCCTCGATGCCGGGAATGGCGTTGCGGATCGCCGCTTCCATCACGGTCGCGCCGTTTTCGATGTCAACGGTTCGGGATTCGCCGGTATGGTCGACAAAGGTGATCTTGGCCATGTGTGCTCGTGCTGCGCAGGAAATGAGGTCGGGCTGTCCTATAACGGACCGCTCCGCTCCGCGCTAGTGCTGCCGCCGGCCGCTCAGGCCGCGCCGAGCATCTCCGAAATCGCCGCGCGGGCCTGCGCGATCGCCGTGCCGAGCCAGGCCAGCGCATCGGCCGGATCGCCCGCCCGCAGCGCCGCTTCGAGCCCTTCCGCCGCGTCGGCGACGTCGAGCGCGCCGACGGCGCGGGCCGAGCCCTTCAGCGTGTGGGCGACGGTGGCGGCATCCTCGGGCATCACCTGCAACCGCTCCAGCAGGCGGACGGCCTGGCTGGAGAACATGGCGAGCACCTCGCGCTCGAGCGCGCTGTCGCCGAGCGTCATCCGGCGCAGCAGGTCCAGGCTGATCGGCCCGTCATCGGGAACCAGCGGGGGCGAGGGCATCCATTCGATCCGTGAAAGGTCGGGAATCATGGCGGCAATCCGGTCCGGGCGCGCCGCGCGCGCCTGTGGTAAGCCAAGCACGACAATGGTTAATGCATTGTTACCGGCCCAATTGCCGCGGGTTTGCCGCGATTTGGGCCCGGCTCTGCCCCAATCACGGCAGAAACGGGAATTCGCAGAACTTCTAGAGTGTTAACGGCGGCTGCTGTTAACGATGATTAAGAATCTCTTAACCACGGCCATTTCTTTCAACAGGCACAGCCAATAGGATGATGCCCGGATGGAGTGGGTCACCTGGCGGAATTTGCCACCCCTGGTGCCTGCGAGGGATGACGTCCGGTTCGAGCGTTGCGAGAGGGCACTCGTACGCGGCTCGCCGGATCGAAATTAAGACGAGGGCTCGGACTCAACATGGCGAACACTCCGAAAAAGGTCAAAGACCCGACTGAAGTTGCGCTGTCCGCCATTCAGGAGGCTTTGAACATCAGCGATTCGTCCGCGCCCACGGACTCGCAGGGCTCGGTCCACGCTGACGGGGCTCCGCCCGTCATGCCGAACGGCGTGTCCAGTCTGGATTCGTTCGACTCGCGTCCGGGCATCGACCGCAGCAGCCTTGACGAGATCGAGCCGCCGCCGCTCGCCGCGCGCCGCCCGGCCAATGACGACCGCGAGACTATCGGCCAATTGCTGCAGGCGATCCAGAAGGGCCGCCCGTCACGCGGCGTCTACACGCTGGCAACCGCCTTTGCAGGCATCTGGATCGTCGGCTGCGTCCTGCTGACCATCGGCTTCCTGCCCGCTTTGCAGACCTTGATCGGCCAGAGCGGCGGCGTGCTGGTCATGGCAGGCCTCGCCGCAGTGTTCTTTGCCCCGGTTCTGCTGTTCTATTTCCTCGCGAGCCTCGCTTGGCGCGGCCAGGAGCTGCGCATGATCGCGCAGTCGATGGCGCAGGTCGCGATCCGCTTCTCCGAGCCGGAAGGCGCCGTCAGCGATTCGATCGTGACCGTCGGCCAGGCCATCCGCCGCGAGGTCGCGGCGATGGGCGACGGCGTCGAGCGCGCGATCGCGCGCGCAGGCGAGCTCGAGATGCTGGTCGCCAACGAGGTTGCGGCGCTCGAGCGCGCCTACAGCGACAACGAGGTCCGCATCCGCGCCCTGCTCCAGGACATCGCCCATCAGCGCGACAACCTCGTGGGCCAGGCCGAGCAGGTCCGCAGCGCCATCTCGGGCGTCCAGATCGACCTTCGCCACGACATCGCGCTGATCTCGGACGCGATCGCCTCGCGGGTCGACGAGGTCGCCAAGAGCATCACCGGCGCGCTGGAAGAGCGCGGCGCCCACATCACGGCCGCGCTCGGCAACGCCGGCGACAACATGATCCTCGCGCTCGGCGAGCGCGGCGGCGATCTGCTCGACCGGCTCGAAGAGGCCAGCGCCGAGACCACCCGCGCCGTGCTCGACGCCTCGGAGCGGCTCACCACCAGCCTCAATTTCAAGACCGGCCACGTCCACGACGAGTTCGCCGACCTGTCGGACCGAGTCCACGAGATGCTCAACGAGCGCATCGACCGCATCACCAGCGAGTTCGAGCAGCGCACGGCGGCCATCGTCGACGGCATCTCGGTGCGAACCGAGCAGGTTCACGACCAGCTCAAGGCGTCCGGCGAGTCCCTCCTGCTGGAGCTCGAGCTGCGCAGCGGCGATCTCGTCACCAAGATCGACGAGGCGAGCCAGCGCATGTCCGGCCACATCGTCACGTCAGGCGAGAAGGCGAGCGAGTCGCTCGATGCGACCGTCAATTCACTGGTCGCCAAGGTCGTGAGCCAGACCGAGAGCACCCACGACACGCTGTCGATCCAGATCAGCGCCTTCGACGAGCTGGTGAAGAACCAGGGCACCGAGCTCGCCGAGCGCTTCGCACGCGACAGCTCGACGCTGGGCGCGCTGATCACCCGGCACATCACCGAATTCGACCGCACGGTGAAGACCTATGGCGGCGAGATCGTCGAGCGCATGGGCCAGCGGACCCAGGAAATCTCCGACAATCTCAAGTCCTATGTCGATACGTTCGATACGCGGCTGTCGTCCAACAGCGGTGAGATCACGGCGACGCTGGATCAGCGGCTGAACCAGTTCGAGACCAATCTGCAGGCCCGCATCACCACCCTCGACACCTCGCTCGATGCGAAGATCAAGACCTTCGACGACAGCGTCGAGGGCCGCCTCAAGTCGCTCGAGGAGAACTTCGACAACCGCGCGACCTCGGTCACCTCGACGATCGAAGGCCGCCTCGGCACTCTGTCCAACTCGCTGACCGACGGCGCTGCCCAGGTGCTGCACGCGATCGACTCGCGGCTGACCGTGCTGACCTCCTCGCTGACCGATGGCTCGGCGCAGGCGATCCAGTCGATCGATTCCCGCCTCAACATACTGACCTCCTCGCTGACTGACGGCACCGACAAGGCGCTCGAAGCGATCGATCAGCGCATCCACAGCCTGTCGAACATCATCGACGGCCGCAGCTACGAGCTGACCGAAGCCGTCACCGCGCGCTTCCAGGACATCCATCAGGGCATCGAGACCCGCGTCGGCTCGATCGCCAAGGACATCGACCATCGCGTGTCGCAGTTCGAGGACCTGCTCGGCTCGCGCGTCGAGGCCGTGGCCGGCCGCATCGAGAGCAGCGGCCGCCAGGCGAGCGACGAACTGATGACCCGCGCCGAGCTGCTGTCCGCCAGCATCAAGTCGCATGTGGAAGATGCGGAGCGGGCGCTGACCAACCTCGTGGTCAACACCAGCGAGACCATCCAGACCGGGGCCCGCTCGGCACAGCAGGCGCTGCTCAACGTCTCGACCGACGTCGGATCGCAGTTGAAGAACACCTCCGCCGAGGTCGAGCGTGCCCTGTCGAACGCAGGCAGCAGCGCGGCCGAGGCCGTGCTGACCAGTGCACGCGAGGCCCAGGCCACGCTGGTCGCGGCCTCCGGCGAGACCGCCGACCAGATCAAGTCGCTGTCGGCCGACGTCGAGCGCACGCTCACGGCGGCAGGCTCGACCACCGCAGCCTCGATCCTCGCCGGTGCGCGCGAGGCCCAGAACACGCTGGTGTCCGCCTCCTCCGATGCCGCCACCCACGTCAAGTCGCTCGCCGTTGACGTCGAGCAGGCGCTGACGGCCGCCGGCTCGGCCACGGCAGCCTCGATCCTCGCCGGTGCACGCGAGGTCCAGAACACGCTGGTGTCCGCCTCCTCCAACGCGGCCGAGCACGTGAAGTCGCTCGCAGCCGACGTGCAGCGCTCGCTGACCAGTGCCGGGACCGAAACCGCCGAAGCCATCACGGCGGGCGCCCGTGATGCCCAGCATGCCCTGCTCGCGGCATCGAGCGAAGCGGCCGAACAGGTCAAGGCGCTGACCGTCGACGTCCAGCGCTCGCTGTCGATCGCGGGGACGACCACCGCGGAAACGATCACCGGCGGCGCCCGGGAAGCGCAGAGCACGCTGATCAGCGCTTCGTCCGAAGCGGCCAATCACGTCAAGTCGCTGGCGGCCGACGTCGAGCGCACGCTCGCCGCGGTCGGAACCAGCACGGCCGCAGCGATCGTCGACAGCGCCCGCGACGTCCAGTCGAAGCTCGTCACCGCCTCGACGGAAGCAACCGAGCACGTCAAGTCGCTGGCCGTCGACGTCGAGCGGACGCTGTCGTCCGTCGGCGCCGATACCGCGACCTCGATCCTCAACAGCGCGCGCCAGGCGCAGATGTCGCTGACCGCCACGTCGGCCGACACCGCGGCCACCCTGGTCGGCAGCGCACGCGAAGCCCAGGCGGTGCTGACGACGACCACGACCGAGACGGTCGCGGTGATCGTCGGCGGCGCGCGCGAGGCGCAGAACCTGCTGACCGCCACCTCCACCGACACCGCGGGCCAGCTCAAGGCGATGTCGTCGGAGATCGAGCGCGTCATCAATTCCGTCGCGGCGAACACCACCGATGCGATCCAGAGCAGCGCGCTCAATGCACAGAGCGCGCTCGTTGCCGCCTCCAACGAGGTCTCCACGCGGGTCAAGTCGACCTCGACCGAGATCGAGCGCTCGGTGCTCGCCGCCGGCAACTCGTTCGGCTCGGCCATGACCGGCAAGACCGACGAGATCGTCACCTATGTGCAGCAGCAGAGCGAGCGGCTGTCGCAGATGCTCGACGGCAAGCGCGGCACCCTTGTGGAGGCACTCAACTCGAAGACCAACCAGCTCACGATCGAGATCGATCGCGTCACCACCGACGCGCTGAAGGCGATCGAGGTCCGCGGCCAGAACTTCGCCCAGAGCGTCAATGGCAACGGCTCCGAGGTCGCCCGCACCATCACCTCGGCGGGAGAGCTCGCGACCACCGCGATCACCAAGTCGCTCAAGGAGCTGGAGCAGGCCTCGCGCGCGGCGATCGAGCAGTCGCGCCAGGTCTCGGTGGCTGCGGTCACCGAGATGCAGGAGACGAGCAAGATCCTGCGCACCGATACGGTCGCCCTGTTCGAACGTCTGCGCGAGGGCAACATCCTGCTGCAGGAGGTTCTGACCGGCGCCCACGACAACCTCAACTCGCTGGAGCGGGCGCTGGTCACCCGGGTGGCCGACTTCGTCACCGCGATGAACGACGTCACCGCACGCAACGGCACCGCGACGCAGACGCTCGAGGACCAGCTCAACGTGTTCAACTCCAAGACGTCGCGGGCGCTGGAGGATCTCAACTCGCTGTCCGGCCAGTTCGACGCGCATGGCAAGGCGCTGATCGAGGCGGCGGCCATCGTCGAGCAGAGCAACCGCGATGCGACCGTCTCGATCTCGGATCGCAAGACGACGCTGGAATCGCTGGTCACCACCATCGATCTGCGCACCGCCGATCTCGACCAGCGTCTGACGCGCTTCACCACCCTGCTCGACGAGTCCTTGGCGGCCGCCGAGGAGCGCGCCCGCGACATCGCCCGGGTCGTGGCGGAAACGGCGGGGGCCGGCTCGACCGCGCTCAGCCGCCAGTTCGAGGCCATCCGCGCCAACGCGGAGGAGGAACGCCGCCTCACCACGTCGCAGATGCAGGAGATCTACCAGCAGAGCACGCAGGAAGCCGATGCGATGTTCAAGCAGTCGGCGGAGAAGTTCGCCACGCTGGTGTCGAGCATGAAGCAGATGACCGCCGAGATGCATCGCGAGCTCGAGGCGACGCGCAACGAGCTGCGCCGCGGCGTGCTGGAGATGCCGCAGGAGGCCGCCGAGAGCACGGCGCAGATGCGCAAGGTCATCGTCGACCAGATCGAGGCGCTGGCCGAACTCAACCGGATCGTCGCGCATCACGGCCGCGGTCTCGACGTGGTCAGCGCGTCGCGTCCCGCCGCGGTCGCGGCGCCAGCGGCCGTGATCCGTCAGGAAGAGCCGATCGTCGCCGCAGCCGTCGGCGGCCGGCCGGACATGCGCCTGCGCGAGCCGGCTGCGACGAGCGTCGCCAACCTGCCGCCGCCGGATCTCGGCATGCAGCCGCCGGCCCCGCCGCCGCAGCCACGCCGGGTCGAGGCGCCGCCGATGGGTCCGGTCGCCGATCAGCGCAGCGACAACTGGCTGTCCGACCTGCTCAACCGGGCCGACAACAGCACCGCCGGCCAGCCCCAGCCGCCGCGTGGCCGCGGTCCGGCGCAGCAGTCGGGCAATCCGCTGGAGTCGCTGTCGCTCGACATCGCACGGCTGATGGACCGCAATCTCGCGGCCGAGATGTGGGACCGCTACCAGCGGGGCGAGACCAAGGCGTTCTCCAAGCGTCTCTACACCCCGGCCGGCCAGAAGGCGTTCGACGAGGTCGCCCGCAAGTACCGCGCCGACCGCACCTTCAAGCAGACGGTGGACCGCTACATCACCGAGTTCGAGCGGCTGCTCGACGAGGTCGCACGCGACGACCGCAATCCGCAGGCGCTGCGTGCCCAGCTCACCTCGGAGACCGGGCTGGTCTACACCTTGCTCGCCCACGCCGCCGGAAGGCTGGCGTGACGGGAGCAGCGAACAGCGACTAGCGGATGGCGAGGAGCCGACCGCGATGAGAATAGACAACGGAGGCCGCGAGGCCTCCGTTTCGCTTATCGGGGTCCAGTGAAGCGTTTTCGGATTTGCCCGTCGCCGGCCCGACCGGCACGGCAGCCGTCGTTGCAGGCGCCCGGGATGCCAGTCAGCATGAGACGGGACAATGCCAAGCCGAGCGTGGAGCAATCGGTGCATCGCCGCGGAGGGCACCGAGGCGCTGCCTCTCGCTACGCCCTGCGCCCGCCCGCCTCCCTCACCGCCGCCCGCTGGTGGGCGCCGCGGGCGCGGGCTGCGAGGCCTGGGCGTTGCTCGGGCTGGCGTTGCTGGCCCCGAATAGGACCCGGGTCGGATTGCGGTCGAAATTGTTCACGGCGCGGCTGATGTCGGACAGCGTGCGCCGTCCATCGGCCATCAGCGCGCCGGAGCGTTTGTCCAGATCCTCGGCGAGCTCCCGGATCGATTTCACCGTCAGGAACAGCTCGCCGCCATCCTTGCCGCCGGCCAGCGTGTTGAGACCGAGCATCAGGGTATCGGCCTTGCCCATGATGCCGTCGACACGGCTCATGACGCCATCGATGCGCTCGGAATTGCGGGCCAGCGACTGGGTGAACACCTCGAGATTCTTGATCGAGTTCTTCACGGCGTCCTGGTTGTCCGCGACCACCTTGTTGATGTTCTGCAAGGTGGCTCGGATCGCTTCGGTCACGTCCTGCAGCCGGGTCGGATCGGCACGCAGCACCGGCACGCCATCCTCGTCGAGCGGCGGCGGCGGCGCAGCCTCCTCGCCGCCCTTCAGCGAGATCGCGGCGACGCCGGTCAGGCCCTGGAACTCGAGCCCGACCAGGGTGTCCTTGCGGATCGGTGCGTTGTTCTCGACCATCGCCAGCGCGACGACGCGGCGCGGATTGTCGAGCTTGACCGAGATGACCTCACCGACCCGGATACCATTGAAGTTGACGCTGCCGCCGTTGCGCAGACCCGCGGCCGGCCCCTCGAACACGACCCGCAGCGGGCTGCGCTGCTTGGTCGTGTGCAGGCTCTGAAACCAGAGGACAAACCCGATCGCCGCGGCAATCACTGCCAGCGTGAACGACCCGATCAGGACGTAATTCGCCCGCGTTTCCATTACCAACTCCGGTACCGGCACGTCGCGGCGGTCATCCGGCCCCCGCTTCCGTGCACTGTCGGTTGGCGCCGGACAGCGGCACCCACCCCATCAACTTTGTCGCGGCAGTCCCCACTCCCGCTCACAAAAATCGTCCCTGGGGCGCGTCGCGCTACCCCATCACGGCTCGGGCACGCTTGCCGTGGAAATACTGTCGGAGCCACGGATGTTCCGAGGCCTGCATGTCGGCCATCGATCCCGCGGCGATAATCTTGCCGTCGCCCAGCACGGCGATGCGGTCGCACGCCGTATACAGGCTGTCGAGATCATGGGTTACCATGAAAACCGTCAGTCCCAAAGTGCGCTGCAGGGTCCGGACGAGCTCGTCGAAATCGCCGGCGCCGATCGGGTCGAGCCCCGAGGTCGGCTCATCGAGGAACACCAGCTCCGGATCGAGCGCGAGCGCGCGTGCCAGCGCCACGCGCTTGATCATGCCCCCCGACAGCTCGCTCGGGAAACGATCAGCAACATCGGGCCGCAATCCGACCATCACCAGCTTTGCGATCATGATCTCGTCGAGCAGACGCTGCGAGACCTTGAGATACTCCCGGACCGGGAACTGGATGTTCTGCCGCACGGTGAGCGAGGAGAACAACGCGCCCTGCTGGAACAGCACGCCCCAGCGCCGCTCGACAGCGCGGCGGCCGGCACGATCGGCGGCGTCGAGATCGACGCCGAACACCTCGATGTTGCCCGACAGCTTCGGCACGAGGCCGATGATGGTGCGCGTCAGCACCGACTTGCCGGCGCCGGATGGACCGACGAAGCCCAGGATCTCGCCGCGCTTGACGTCGAGGTCGAGCCCGTCGAGCACGCGCGTCTTGCCGAACTGCACGGTGACGTCACGCACGCGGATGATCGGATCGGAGACCTCCTGCATCATCTCAGTTCACATCCCGACCGCGGCGAAGAAGATCGCGAACACGCCGTCCATCACGATGACGAAGAAGATGCCCTTCACCACCGACGAAGTGGTGTGGCGCCCCAGCGACTCGGCACTGCCCTGCACTGCCAGTCCTTCGACGCAGGCGACGATCCCGATCACCGCCGCCATCACCGGCGCCTTGAGCAGCCCGACCTTGAAATGATCGATCGAGATCGCATCGCGCAGGCGCAGCAGGAAGGCCTCGGGATCGACGCCGCCATAGAACCAGGCCACCAGCCCACCGCCATAGAGCGCGGCGATGTCGCCGAGGAAGGCCAGGATCGGCAGTGCGATCACCAGCGCGAGCATGCGCGGCAGGATCAGGACCTCGATCGGATCGAAGCCCATTGTGCGCAGCGCGTCGATCTCCTCGCGCATCTTCATCGAGCCGAGCTCGGCCGTGTAGGCGCTACCCGACCGGCCCGCGATCATGATCGCCACCAGCAGCACGCCGATCTCGCGCAGCACCAGCACGCCGAGCATGTCGACGACGAAGATGTCGGCGCCGAACCTTCGGAAATGGAAGATGCCCTGCTGAGCGATGATGCAGCCGATCAGGAAGGTGATCAGCACGATGATCGGCACCGCGCGCCAGCACACCTGCTCGAGATGATGGATGGTCGAGGTCAATCGGAAGCTGCGGGGATGAATGAGGACCCGGCCGCTGGCGACGATCACGGCGCCGAGCATGTCGATCAGAGCGGCGATCGTGCCGAAGATGCCGGCGACACTGAGGCCGATCTGGCCGAGCATGCCGGTGATGGTCACCATCGTCGCGTCGCCATTGGGCGCGGTGCTGACGCGTCGAACCTCGTCGACCAGGCTGGCGTAGTTCGCAGAGAGCCCATCGATCCGGACCTCGACGGTTCCGGTCGTGAAGCTGCGGCGCAGCCGCTCGATCAGCCAGGCGCCGAACGTGTCGAGCTTGGAGACTTGGGAGACGTCGATCGAAACATCGATCTTCTTGCCGGCGAGTTTTTCGGCATCGGCGACGAGCCGTTCGAGCGACGGCGCAAAGGGCGCAGTCCAGGCGCCGGTCGCGCGCAGCGACAGCGCGTTGCCATCGCCACTGCGCTGCAAATCAGGGCCGCCCTTCACGACGGCCATCCTCGGAGCCTTGGACGTCCGCTCCTTGACGAGAAAAATCCCACCGCGTCGCTACCACCTTGCCGGAGACCGCTATCAACAGCCATAGTCGGTCAGATCGCGCAAGTCCCAAGCGCCTCATTCCGGTTCACAAAGCGCCAGACTTTCAAATGACTTCCAACGGTTTTCCAATACTGGACGCCCGGATCGGCCACTGGCCGATCGCCGGCAGCTTCACGATCAGCCGCGGCGCCAAGACCGAAGCCGTGACAGTGATCGCGGAGCTGCGACACGGGACGATGGTTGGCCGCGGCGAATGCGTGCCCTATCCGCGTTATGGCGAAACGCCCGATGCGGCGCTGAGCGCCCTGCTCGCGATGCGCGATGCGGTCGCCTCTGGTCTCGACCGCAACGCCCTGCAGACGGCGTTGCCGCCGGGCGCGGCGCGCAATGCGCTCGACTGCGCGCTGCTCGACCTCGAAGCCAAGCGGAGCGGCCGGCGCATCTGGGACCTGCTCGGACGTCGCGCACCGGCACCGTGCGTCACGGCCTACACGATTTCGCTCGGGAGCCCCGATGTGATGGCCAAAGCTGCGGCCAAGGCCGCGCATCGCCCGCTGCTCAAGATCAAGCTCGGCGGCGACGGCGATCCTGCGCGGATTGCAGCCGTGCGAGCGGCGGCGCCGCAGTCACAACTGATCGTCGACGCCAACGAGGCCTGGACCGAAGCGAATTTGGAATCCAATCTCGCAGCCTGCGCCATCGCCGGCGTCACGCTGGTCGAGCAGCCGCTGCCCGCAGGGAAAGACGAAGCGCTCGGAAAGATCGCGCGCCCGCTCACCGTCTGCGCCGACGAGAGCGTGCATGACCGCGACTCGCTCGAAGCGCTGCGCGGACGCTATGACGCCGTCAACATCAAGCTCGACAAGACCGGAGGACTGACCGAGGCGCTTGCGATGGCCGAAGCCGCGCGCGCGCTCGGCTTCGACATCATGGTCGGCTGCATGGTGGCGACATCGCTGTCGATGGCACCGGCCATGCTGCTGACGCCTTTCGCCCGTTTCGTCGATCTGGACGGTCCGCTGCTGCTCGCCGAGGATTGCGAGCACGGCCTGCACTACGAGGACAGCCTGGTCTATCCGCCCGATCAGGCGTTGTGGGGCTGAAACGACAGGCTTCGGTGCGCGATCCACATCAGGACGCCGCCCGCTCCGGCCATCGCGGCCATCACGTAGTAGACACCGGGTCCATAGGCCGCATAGACCGGCCCAGAGAGGGCCGATGCCGCCGAGCCGACCACGCCGCTCGCAGCCGCATAATAGCCCTGCCCGCGCGCCGTCAGCTGCGCCGGCACTTGGCGGACCAACAGCCCCATGGTTCCAACCAGGGTCAGCCCGAAGGTGAAGCCGTGACTGATCTGGACCGCGGCGAGCCCACCCGCATGGGGCTCCTGGGCCGTGAGGCTCCAGCGCAGCACGGCCGCCATCGCGCCGATCATGACCAGGCTCGCGGGCGCCAGCGTGAACCGGGGCGACAGGGCGAACACGACGATCTCGGCCAGCACGCCCATGGTCCAGAGCCAAGCGATGGTCAGCCCGCTGAAGCCCTGCGCCTTCCACTCGATGGCGGAGAACGTGTAGTAGGCCGCATGGCTTGCCTGGATCAGCGCCGAAGCGGCGATGATGCAGAGGAAGCTCGGATTGCCCAGCAGACTGCGCCCGTCCCGGGCCAGGCCGGCGCCATGCGGCAGCGGCGGCAGCGCCTGCAGCAGCAGGCTGCTTGCCGCACCGCACAGCGCGACCGAGACGATGATCCAGATCAGCTCGGACGACGGCGCGAAGTCGACCAGCCCGCCGCACAGCAGCGTTCCGGCGATGAATGCGGCCGATCCCCACAGCCGCAGGCGACCGTAGTTCAGGCCATAGCTCATCACGCCACGGAGCGCATAAGCGTCCGTCAGCGGGACAACGGGTGTCCAGAGACAGCAGGTTGCCACGTAGACCAGGAATACCAGCCAGGGTTCGCGCTGGAAGGCAAGAGCCACAAAGCCCGATGCCGTTGCGAAGGTGGTCAGCCGCATCGCGGCGCGCAGGGCCTGCCGGCGCTCGGCAACCGCGGTGATCAGCGGCAGGACGGTGAAGCGGGTTACGGCGGGAACCGCAACGATGACCCCAATCCATGCGGCATCCAGGCCGATCGCCCGTAGCCATACGGGAAAGAACGGCAGATGCGTGCCCGAGAGCACGAACACAGCGCCATAGAACAGCCCCAACCTGTCCGCGAATCGGCGCGACAATACCGGCGATGTGGTGGAGATTTGTCGGGACAGTGGCATCAATTCAATTGCGATTCGATCAATATCATGGTGATCGTTATGCCAACGCGCAGCAATGTGCGCGATAGGTTTGCCATGGTCGATGAAGTCTTCGCCCTCTCGCCGATATCCGCCCGTGCGGCTCAGCCGAACGAGGCCGATTACGAGGCGATCCGCGACGCCTTCATGGAGACGTCCCGAGGCCGCTGGTTCCTTGGCGAATACGCCAAGCGCAACCGCAATGCCGACACCAGCATGGTGCTCGACGCGGTGGCCCGCATCGAGCATGCGCTGGCCTCACAGCGTCAGCAGCAGCAGGAGTTCGAGCAGGCCGACAGCAAGGCACTGCCCGAAGCGCTGGCCGCGATCCGCGCCACGGTCGAAGACGCCGCACTCGCCGCCGCCACTGCGGTCGACAGCATGGCCCTCGAGCAGAACCTGGCGCCGGTGCGCAAGGGCATCCGAATCATCAAGGAAATTTCCTGGCGCTGGCGCGAGATCGGTGCGGACTCGCGGATCTGCGACCTGATCGATTCACAGGTCACGTCGATCGAGGCCGCCTGCGACCAGCTTGCGTGCGCCGACCCCAAGGTCGCGCTGCTTGCGGCCTTCGAGATCATCAAGACGCGGCTGAAGGAGTTCGACGCGGAGAAAGCAAGCATTCCGCCCGCGGCTGACGAGATCGAACCGGCGACCGAAGCTGCGGCCCCGCCGACACCCGATGTCGCATCGGGTCCGACTGCGGCGGCGACGGTCTCGGCTGAGCCACAGGTGGCTCCGGAGCCGCAGCCCGTGCCGGAACAGATGGAGGCGGCCCAAGCCGGGCTTGAGATGACCATTCCGCTCGTTGCCGCAGTGGCCGCGATCGAATCGGTCGAGACATCCTCCGGCGCTGATGCTGTGATCATGGCGGCTGCAGCGGTTGAGGCCAGGATGGTCGACACCGCCGCTTCGGCGGTGGTGCAGCCCCCGGAAGCTGCGACCGAGCCGTCGGTGGACGAAGCCCTGCTCGAGATCGAGCAGCACGCCGCGGCGGCCCTGGATGACGCCGTCGCCGCAGAAGCCCACGACGAAGCCATCCTGGAATTGGTCGCGGCGGAGATGGGTGCCCCCGATCCGATCGACGATGAGGAGTTCAGCCGGGCCAGGACGCTCGGCTTCGACATTGAGGAGCCGACCTCGGTCGACGACGACATCGTCGCGAGCTTCAGCGAGACAGCGCCGTCGGAGCCGGATCTCGTGCTGACCACGGCAGAAGCCCCGGTTGCCAGCGCGGCGCCGGCTCCCGCTGCGCCCACGATGTCGGCTCCGCCGATGCCGGCCCCGCCCGCGGCGGCCCCGCGCATGGCCTCGCCTGCAGCCCCGGCGCCGGTCCCCAGCGTGCCCGTATCGCCACCGCTTCCGGAGGCGATCACCATCGAGACCCTGGCCGCCGTGGCGGCTGCGGTCGCAGCTCAATCTCCCGCAGCGGCCCCGAAGGCTGACGTTGCGCCGATCCAGCAGGTCCGCCCGACCGCCGCCGCGGCTCACAGCACCAGCGCGTCCGCGATGCCCAAGCCTGCCTACGAGCCGTCGCTGGGATCGACGCTGCTGTCGAACGGCCTTCTGCAGCGGCCGCAGGCACCCGCCAACGACTCGTTGGCGCCGATCCGTCGCATGACCCAGCCTGAGAAGATCGCATTCTTCTCGTAGGGCGAGTGCATCTCGGCCGCCTCCTGTTGAACCTCGATCGCTGAGCACCGAAAGGTGCCGCGTTGATGGGTGACGCGGATCACGTACGCTGCTGCGTGATCTGCGTAGCCTGATCCTCAAGCCATTCGCTTTGCGCATGCTCGAGGAGAACGCCGTGTCCGTTCCGAAATTTCGCGCTGTAACATCCGCCTGGAAATCCCTGCTCATGTCCGCGCTGCTGGGCCTGATGGCCTGGGTCGGCCCGGACTCGGCGTTCGCCGCCGGCAGTGAGCTCGACAACCTTCACACACCACCGCGCGCGCTGGCAGCTCCCTCACCGGCCAAGGAGAGCAACACGCCCGCCGCGATCCCTCAAGGAGCCGAGCCACGCGTCGCGCTCGTGATCGGCAATGCGAGCTATCAGAACGCGCCGCCGCTGGAGAACCCGGACAACGACGCCCATGCTGTTGCCAAGCTGTTGAACTCGGCCGGCTTCGAGGTGATCACGGCGACCGACCTGACGCAGAACGAGATGCTCAAGGTCGTCGAGGATTTCTCGAGCCGGGTGGCAGCACACGGCCCGAACACCGTGGCAATGGTCTACTACGCCGGCCACGGGGTTCAGCTCGCGGGCGAGAACTATCTGATCCCGATCGATGCCCGTATCTCAGCGCCCTCCGACCTGACGACGGGGACCATCCGTCTGGTGGACCTGATGGCAACGCTCGACGCCATCCCGAGCCGCATGCGGATCGTCGTGCTGGACGCCTGCCGCAACAATCCATTCCCTGCCATCAACGATGCCGGACGCGGACTTGCCATCGTCGACGCGCCGAACGGCTCCATCCTCGGATACTCGACCTCGCCCGGCGCCGAGGCGCTCGACGGGCGTGGCGAGCACAGCCCGTACGCGCAGGCGTTCCTGAACCTGGCGCGGCAGCCGAACCTGCCGATCGAGCAATTGTTCAAGCGCATTCGCCTACAGGTGAACCAGAGCACCGACGGACGACAGACGCCATGGGAAAGCTCCTCGTTGACCAGTGATTTCACCTTCTTCGGGGATACGCTGGTCGCGGCGGCGCGCCCTGCCGAGAATACGCCGGTGATCCAGATGGCGGCCAACCTGCCGAGCCGTTCCGTGCGGCAGGCCTATGACTACGTGCTGTCGGAGAACCGTCCGCAATATTATCGCGAGTTCATCGAGCTGTATCCGCGCGATCCGCTCGCCGACCGCATCCGCGCACTGCTCGCCGGCCTCGTGCAGGCCACGGCCTGGCACCAGGCCGTGCTGGCGAATTCGCCGGCCGCCTATCAGAGCTTCCGTGAATCCTATGCCGACAGCCCATATGCGCCGGTCGCACTGCGGCTGCAGGGACAGCCTCGGCCCATCCCCGTGCTGCAACCGAGCCGTCTCATGATGCCACCGCAACTGGCACCGATCGCGCGACCGTTCAATCCTGGTCCGCAGATCCAGAGCCATCCAGCCCCGCAACCGACGCTGCCGGCCGCCACCGTGCCGCACGGACCGCTGCCGCCAACGGTGGTCACGAAAGGCAATGCCATCAACAACGCGGGTCCCAACAAGGTCGTCGATCCCAGGCCTATCGCTCAGAGCAGGTTGCGCGACAGGATCGTGCCGCCGACAAATGCGCCCGTGGCTACGAAAATCCAGCTCGATCCACTGAAGCGCAGTCCTGGGCGGCCATTCGACACCCGCGAGGTGCGGCGTCCCTTCCCCGGCAATTCCGGACCGTTCAAGCCGAACATCAACGCGTCGCATCCGTCGATGGCGCGTGGCCAAGGCGGGATGCAGGGCGGCCCGGCGCGGAGCACGCCGCACGTCGCGCAGTCCGGACTGCGGATGGGGGGCGGGGGATTTGCAAAAGGCGGCCTCAGCTTTCACTGAGGCTTGATCGTCAGGCAATCAGCCTGGCGTAGAGCTCAGCATCGACATTGCCGCCGGACAAAACGATCACCACCGTCTTGCCCGCCACATCCAGCCGGCCGGCCAGCAATGCCGCAAGCCCGACCGAACCACCGGGCTCGACGACGAGCTTCAGCTCCCGGAAGGCAAAGCCGACCGCGCGCCCCACCTCCTCGTCCGAGGCCTCGACCGCGGCCGACAGCAGTTGGCTGTTGATGGCGAAGGTGATCTCGCCTGGAATCGCCGCCATCAGCGCGTCACAGATGGTCCGGCCCTTTGCATCGTGCGCCTCGCGGTGGCCGGCCCGTAGCGAGCGCGCATGGTCGTCAAAGCCCTTTGGCTCGGCCACGACCATCCGGGTGCTGGGAAAGCGCGCCTTGACCGCGGTCGAGACGCCGGCAAGCAGTCCACCGCCCGAAGCCGGGACGATCACCAGATCCGGCGACAGGCCGAGCGCCGCAAGGTCCTCGGCGATTTCACGACCGACGGTGCCCTGCCCTGCGATGACGTAGGGATCGTCATAGGGCGGCACCACCGTCGAGCCGCGCTTTGCTGCGATGTCGCGCGCGATCGCTTCGCGGTCCTCGCGATCGCGATCATAGAGCACGACGTCGGCACCGAACGCCTTGGTGCGCTCGCGCTTGGCCGCTGGCGCATCCGAGGGCATCACGATCGTGGCGTCCATGCCCAGCAATGTGGCGGCATGGGCGACGCCCTGCGCATGATTGCCGGAGGAGAATGCGACGACGCCGTTGCCGCGCGCTGCTTGGGGGATCGACGCCAGCTTGTTGTAGGCACCGCGGAACTTGAACGAGCCGGTCCGCTGCAGCACCTCCGGCTTCACGAAGACGTTCGCTTTGAACCGCTCGTTGAGCACGGGAGCCGGCAGCAGCGGAGTCCGCACGGCCACGGGCGCGAGGACGCGCGCCGCCGCATCGATGTCGGCGGCGGTCACGGGCAGGATCGGGGAATGAGCTGTCATACCCCTATTTTACCGCGCCCGATTGCCGAGAGGCAAGGGAGCCGGTGTCAGGCGGCGCGGGCGGCCAGCTGCGGAACCGGCGCGGGTTGCCGCTGCGGATCGGTCCAGGTCAGGATCTCGAAACGGCCGTCCTCGTGCTCGACCAGCGCCGTGCAACTCTCGACCCAGTCGCCGCAATTCATGTAGCGAATGCCGTCCTGGTCGCGGATGACGGCGCAATGGATGTGGCCGCAGATCACGCCATCAGCGCCATGCCGCCGCGCCTCCGAGGCCAGCGCCGTCTCGAACGCGCCGATATAGTTGACGGCGTTCTTGACCTTCTGCTTGGCCCATTGCGACAGCGACCAATAGGGAACGCCGAACATGCGACGGAAGAAGTTGACCAGACGGTTCATCTGGATGGCGAAGTCATAGGCCTTGTCGCCGAGATGGGCGAGCCAGCGCGCATTCTGCACGACCAGATCGAAGATGTCGCCGTGGATCACCAGATAGCGTTTGCCGTCGGTGCCGGTGTGCAAGATGTTCTCGACGACGTCGATGCCGCCGAAATGCGTGCCGTAATAACCGCGCAGGAACTCGTCGTGATTGCCGGGGACATAGACGATCTTGGCGCCCTTGCGCGCCTTGCGCAGCATCTTCTGCACCAGGTCGTTATGCGACTGCGGCCAATGCCAGCTCGATTTGAGCGCCCAGCCGTCGATGATGTCGCCGACCAGATAGATCGTGTCGGCATCATGGTGACGCAGGAAATCGACGAGGAGATTGGCCTGCGAGCCGCGGGCTCCGAGATGAACGTCCGAGATGAACAACGTCCGAAAGCGCCGAGCCGGGCTTTCTTCACCAGCAGTCTCAAGTCCCATGCGCGCCCACCTAACAGTCCCTGATGACACCGCGATGACGAAACGCCGCACCGGCAGAACCCATCCTGCCGGACCGCGACCGGACACCGCTCGTTTGACGACTCGCGATGTCCCTCGTCACTGCCCCGCGATACCAGCGGGGTGCGACAATCAGGCGACAGGCGGGCAGCGCGAACAGGGAAAATCAGCCTCCTATCTCGGCACGGTGACGACGCGCAGATTGTTGGTGGTGCCGGTCTGCGCGAACGGAATGCCGGCGACGACGACGAGCAGGTCGCCGGCTTCAGCGAACTCCTCCTGCACGGCGAAGAAGGTCGCGCGCTCGACCATCTCCTCGTAGCTCTTCACGTCCTGCGACAACACGCTGTGCGCGCCCCACAACAGGCACATGCGCCGCGAGGTGTCCTCATTCGGCGTGATCGCCAGAATCGGCAGGCTCGGCCGCTTGCGCGCAACGCGCGAGGCCGAGGTGCCGCTCGACGTATAGGCCACGATCGCCTTGGCGTGGATCGCCGAGGCGAGATCGGCCGCCGCGGTCGCCACCGCATGCGGCGCCGTCTGCTCCTCGCCCGGCTGCGTCGCCTCGACGATGGAGCGATACATCTTGTGGCCTTCGGTGGCCTTGATGATGCTGTCCATCATCGCCACGGCCTCGCGCGGATATTGCCCGCTGGCCGATTCCGCCGACAGCATCACCGCGTCGGCGCCGTCATAGATCGCGGTCGCGACGTCGGAGACCTCGGCGCGCGTCGGCGTCGGCGTCGCCACCATCGAATCCAGCATCTGCGTCGCGACGATCACCGGCTTCACAGCGAGCCGGCAGGCGCGGACCAGTTCCTTCTGCTTGCCCGGCACGTCCTCGTTGGGAATCTCGACGCCGAGATCGCCGCGCGCGACCATGATCGCGTCCGACAGCTGGATGATGTCGTCGATGCGCTCCAGCGCCGCCGGCTTCTCGATTTTGGACATGATGCCGGCGCGGCCATCGATCAGGCCCCTCGCCTCCAGCACGTCGGACGGCTTCTGCACGAAGGACAGCGCCACCCAGTCGACGCCGAGATCGAGCCCGAAGGCGAGATCGGAGCGGTCCTTGGCCGTCAGCGGCGACAGCTCCAGAATTGTGCCGGGCAGATTGACGCCCTTGTGATTGGAGATCGCGCCGCTGACGATCACCTTGGCTTCGATCCAGTCGTCGCCGAGGCCTGTCACACGAACGCGGACGCGGCCATCATCGATCAGAAGATCGTGACCGGGCGTGACCGCCGCAAAGATCTCCGGATGCGGCAGCGGAATCGACGTCTTGTCGCCCTCGGTGCCGTTGAGGACGAACCGAATCGTCTCGCCGGCTTCGACCTGGATCTTCTTATCGCGCAGAGTGCCGACGCGAATCTTAGGTCCCTGCAGATCCATCAAGATGCCGATCGGCCGCCGCACTTCCTTCTCGAGCGCGCGGATCGCGGCATGGACCTTGGCGTGATCGGCCTGCGTCCCGTGACTGAAATTGAGACGAAAGGTGTCCACACCGGCGAGGAACAGCGCTTTCAGCATCTCCGGAGAATTGCTCGCGGGACCGACAGTCGCGACGATCTTGGCTCGACGGTGACGACGCATGATGTGTCCTTTCTCCTTAAGCCGTGTCTCGCGTCTCTATGACACGCATGTGATTGGCATGCGCGGACGCAGCGGAAGCGCTGATATACGCCCCGCAGCGTCCATTGCAAGCGCGACACGGAACACGCCAGAATTGTGCAAGAGAACAGCACGCCTCAGGCGTTGGAGCCGTGGATCGCGTCGATGACGGCGTCGGTCACCTGCTTGGTCGTCGCCGTGCCGCCAACATCGGGGGTCAGGATGCCGGCTGCACAGACTTTCTCGACCGCAGCCATCAGCCGCGCGGCCGCGTCCGTCTCGCCGAGATGCTCGAGCATCTGCGCGCCGGTCCAGAACGTCGCAACCGGGTTGGCGATGCCCTTTCCGGTGATATCGAACGCCGAACCATGGATCGGCTCGAACATCGACGGGAAGCGCCGCTCCGGATCGATGTTGCCAGTCGGCGCCACGCCGAGGCTGCCGGCCAGCGCGCCGGCGAGATCGGACAGAATGTCGGCATGCAGATTGGTCGCGACGATGGTGTCGAGGCTCTTCGGCTGCAGCGTCATGCGCACGGTCATCGCATCGACCAGCATCTTGTCCCAGGTCACGTCGGGGAATTCCCGCGCCACCTCGGCGGCGATCTCGTCCCACATCACCATGCCATGGCGCTGCGCATTCGACTTGGTGACGACGGTGAGGAACTTGCGCGGGCGCGACTGCGCCAGCTTGAACGCGTAGCGCATGATGCGGGTGACGCCGACGCGGGTGAAGACCGCGACCTCGGTGCCGACCTCCTCCGGCAGGCCGCGATGCGCCCGGCCGCCCATGCCGGCATATTCGCCCTCGGAATTCTCGCGCACGATCACCCAGTCGAGATCGCCGACGCCGACATTGCGCAAGGGCGAGGCCACACCGGGCAGGATCTTGGTCGGACGGACGTTGGCGTACTGATCAAATCCCTGGCAGATCGGCAGCCGCAGGCCCCACAGCGTGATGTGGTCGGGCACGTCGGGAGCGCCGACCGCGCCGAAATAGATCGCGTCGAACTTTTTCAGCTCCGCGAGTCCATCGGCCGGCATCATCACGCCGTGCTTCTTGTAGTAGTCCGAGCCCCAGTCGAAGGTCTTGACGTTGAAGCTGATGTCGCCCGCGCGCTTGGCGAGCGCCTCCAGCACGCGGACGCCTTCGGAGATGACCTCGGGGCCGATGCCGTCGGCGGGAATGGCGGCGATGGAATGGGTGCGCATGAAAGAGCTCCGTTGATGAGGTCAGGATGGCGTGGCTGCTTGGGCCTTCGCACTTTGTGAACGTGACAGCAACAGGGTCAGCACCGCCGATACCACCAGCAGGCCGGCGACAAAATAGAGCCCGCCATTGAAGCTGCCGGTCTGGTCCTTGATCCAGCCGATCATCGCGGGACCGACGAAGCCGCCGAGATTGCCGATCGAGTTGATGGTTGCAATGCCCGCCGCGGCGGCCGAGCCGGACAGGAACATGGTCGGCATGCTCCACAGCGGCGGCTTCGAGGAGGAGATGCCGACATTGACGAGCGTGAGCGCAGCGAGGACGGCGGCGACACTGGTCGACAGCCCGGCCAACCAGAGCCCGACGGCTGCGGCCACGCAGGCCAGCACGACGTGCCAGGTGCGCTCGGCGGTACGGTCGGAATGGCGCGCCCACAGGATCATGACGACCACGGCCACGGTCGGTGGCACCGCGTTGAGGAAGCCGACGGTGAAGGACGACAGGCCGAACTGCTTGATGATCTGCGGCGCCCAGACGCCGAGCGTGTAGAGGCCGGCCGAGGTGCCGAAATAGACCAGCGCGAGCGCCAGCACGCGGATGTCGGCCAGCCCGCGCCAGATGCTGTGGCTCGCGGTGGCGGCCTTGCTCGCCACCTCTGCATTCATGGTGCGCACCAGCCAGTCGCGCTCGTCGTCGGCGAGCCAGCGCGCCTGCTCCGGACGATCGGTCATGTAGGCGAGCACGACGAAGCCGAGCAGGACCGCCGGCAGCGCCTCGATCAGGAACAGCCACTGCCAGCCCTTGAAGCCGAGAATGCCGTCCATCTCCAGCAGCGCGCCGGAAACCGGAGAGCCGAGAACCGTGGAGAGCGGCGCGGCGGCCATGAACAGCGCGGTGACGGCTGCGCGCTGGCGCGCCGGGAACCAGTAGGAGAGATAGAGGATGATGCCGGGGAAGAAGCCTGCTTCCGCAGCACCAAGCAGGAAGCGCAGCACATAGAAGCTCGTCGGTCCCTGCACGAACGCCATCGCGCCGGAGACGATGCCCCAGGTGATCATGACCCGCGCGATCCAGATGCGCGCGCCGAACTTGTCCAGCGCGAGGTTGGAGGGGACCTCGAACAGGAAATAGCCCCAGAAGAAGA
This sequence comes from Bradyrhizobium sp. HKCCYLRH3097, assembly GCF_051167875.1. Lineage (NCBI taxonomy): Bacteria > Pseudomonadati > Pseudomonadota > Alphaproteobacteria > Hyphomicrobiales > Nitrobacteraceae > Bradyrhizobium > Bradyrhizobium sp. HKCCYLRH3097. Next base: position 87,549 of record NZ_JBNPTX010000017.1, on the reverse strand, counting down.
TGCCGGCGCCGAACCCATAGGCCGAGGCTGACAGCCCGATGTCCTTGTTCATGGTCAGCGCTGCGAAGCCGACGTTGACGCGGTCGATGAAGGCTACGAAATAGAGCAGCATGATGAAGGGCACGATGCGCAACGTGATCCTGCGCAGCACGCGCGTTTCCAGCTCTCCGGCCATCGTCACCTCCCTGTCCCGTCTTGTCGTTGATCTGACAAGCGTAGGCGTCGAACCAGGCCGGCTTCAATGCTCGCATCATTATACAAAAAAATGATATAATCCGGCCCATCACCTCTTCAGGACCCCACCATGGAATTGCACCAGCTCCGCTGCTTCGTGGCCGCCGCCGAGGAACTGCATTTCGGCAAGGCGGCGCAGCGGCTGCAGATGCTGCCCTCGGCGCTCGGACGCCAGATCAAGCTGCTGGAGGAGGATCTCGCGACCCCGCTGTTCGCGAGGACCACGCGCGCGGTGTCGCTGACCGAGCACGGCACGACCTTGCTGCGCGATGCCCGGGCGATCCTGGCCCGTGTCGAGGCGGTCGAAACCGGCTTCCGCCGCCGTACCCGAAGCACGAAGGCGCAGCGGCTGCGCGTCGGCGCCATCGACAGCGCGGCCGCCGGGCTGCTGCCGCAATTGCTGCACGATTTTCGCGCGCGGCATCCCGACATCGCGGTGCAGCTCACGGAAGAGAAGACGATCCGGCTGCTGCCCAGGATCCTGTCCGGCGCGCTCGACCTCGCCTTTGTCAGGCCGCCCGAGCGCACCGATATGAGGCTCGAATTCCGCGCGCTGCTCAGCGAGAGCGCCGTGGTGGCCCTGCCGCAGCGGCACCGGCTGGCCTCGCGTGCTGTGGTCTCGCTCGCCGACATCGCCGACCAGCCGCTGATCGTCCCGGACCGCCGGTCGCGGCCGCACAGCCACGACCTCACCATGAAGCTGTTCGCACAGGCCGGGCTGTCGCCGGCTATCGCGCAGTTCGCCGATGAGAAGCAGACCATCGTGCATCTCGTCGCCGCGCGGCTCGGCATCGCCATCGTGCCGCGCTGGACCTCGCGGCTCGCGGTCTCCGGCGTCCGCTTCGTGCCGCTGCGGATGACACGCGGCAGCACCGCCGGACGGCTTCCGCTCGCGGCCGTCTGGCTGCGCGGCTCGCGCGATCCGGCGCGCGAGGCCATGCTCGGCGTGCTCGACGCGAGGCTTGCGAAATACGCCCGCGGTGCCTGACCGCAAGATCCGCCGAACATCCTACCCCAGCGGCGCCTCCGCGACGTCGAGCAGCGCGCCGAGGCCATGGCGCAGGCCGCGCATCGGCTGCTGCTCCGACGACAGGCCGAAGGCCAGCAGCGATCGCCCGGTCACCGCGTAGACGTGGCCGAACGGGAACGACTGCGGCTGAGCATCCGGCTGGTTGGTGTCGAGCAGCGCCAGCCAATTGTGGCCTTCGGGCACGGACGGAAGCGTGAAGTTCACCACGTCGAAATGCGCGTTGTAGACCAGCAGGAGCGTCGCATCCGAGCCACGCCGCTTGACGCCGGTCTCCTGGGCGCGGCCGTCGAGCAGCATGCCGAAGCAACGCGCGTGATCGTCGGTCCACTGCTCCGTCGTCATCTCCTCGCCCGACGGGTCGAGCCAGGTCACGTCGTTGACGCCGAGGTCCTCATTGTGCGAGCCGATCAGGAAGCGGCTGCGATAGAGGATCGGAAACGCCTTGCGCATGGCGATCAGCTTGCGCGTGAATTCGCGCAACGCCCGCCCCTGCGGCGTGATGCCCATCCAGTCGAGCCAGGTGGTCTCATTGTCCTGCGCATAGGCGTTGTTGGTGCCGTTCTGGGTATGGCCGAACTCGTCGCCGGCAAGCAGCATCGGCGTGCCGTGCGACAGCAGCATCGTGGCGAGGAGATTGCGCTTCTGCCGCTCCCGCAACGCGGTGATCTCGGGGTCGTCGGTCGGTCCTTCGACGCCGCAATTCCAGGAGTGGTTGTTGCTGTGGCCGTCGCGATTATCCTCGCCATTGGCCTCGTTGTGCTTGTCGTTGTAGGAGACGAGGTCGTTGAGGTTGAAGCCGTCATGCGCGGTGATGAAGTTCACGCTCGCCCAGGGCCGGCGGCCGCGCTTGTTGAACAGGTCGCCCGAGCCCGAGATGCGCTTGGCGAAATCGGCGAGCGTGCCGCCGTCGCCCTTCCAGAATGCCCGCGCGGTGTCGCGAAACTTGTCGTTCCACTCCGCCCAGCCCGGCGGAAACTGGCCGACCTGATAGCCGCCGGGACCGATGTCCCAGGGCTCGGCGATCAGCTTGACGCTCGACAGCACCGGGTCCTGACGACAGGCATCCAGGAAACTGCCGCCCTCGTCGAAGCCATAGGGCTCGCGCGCCAGGATGGTGGCGAGGTCGAAGCGGAAGCCGTCCACCCGCATCTCGGTCGCCCAATAGCGCAGCGAGTCCGCGACGAGCTGCAGCACGCGCTGGTGCGACAGGTTCACCGTATTGCCGGTGCCGGTGTCGTTGATGTAGTAGCGTTTCTGGTCCGGCATCAGCCGGTAGTAGCTGGCATTGTCGATGCCCTTGAACGACAAGGTCGGCCCGAGCTCGTTGCCTTCGGCGGTGTGGTTGTAGACAACGTCGAGGATGACCTCGATGCCGTTGGCGTGGAACTGGTTGACCATGGTCTTGAATTCGGTCGCGAACGGCGTCTTCAGATAGCGCGGCTCCGGCGCAAAGAATCCGATCGAATTGTAGCCCCAGTAGTTGCGCAGGCCCTTTTCGACCAGATAGCTGTCATCGATGAAGGCGTGGATCGGCAATAGCTCGGCCGAGGTGATGCCGAGCGAGCGCAGATACGCCGGAATGTCCTGGTGCGCGAGACCGGCGAAGGTGCCGCGGTCGGCTTCGGGCACCATTGGATGCAGCTTGGTGAACCCCTTGACGTGCATCTCGTAGAAGATCGTCCGCTCCCACGGAATTTCCGGCTTGCGCGAGCCTCCCCAGGTGAAGGCGGGATCGATGACCCGGCACTTCAGCATCAAGGGCGCACTGTCTCGGTCGTCGAACGACAGATCCTTGTCGGCATGATCGAGCCGATAGCCGAACAGCTCCGGCCCCCAGCGCAGGTTGCCGACGAGCTGCTTGGCATAGGGGTCGATCACGAGCTTGTTGGGATTGAACCTGTGACCGGCGTCCGGCTCGTAGGGTCCGTGCACGCGATAGCCATAGACGGTGCCGGGCCGCGCGGCCGGCAGGTAGCCGTGCCAGACCTCGTCGGTGTATTCGGGAAGCTCGATGAGTTCGAGCTCGGTCTCGCCGGTGTCGTCGAACAGGCACAGCTCGACCTTGGTCGCATGCGCGGAAAAGATCGCAAAGTTGACGCCGAGCCCGTCCCAGGTCGCGCCGAGAGGAAACGGACGGCCTTCGCTGATCCTGGTCTTGCGCAGATTGAACGCCGCCTGCGTCAAAGCGTCACCGAGGTCGGTGCGTTGGTCCATCCTTTGCCCCCTTCGTCCGACTCCCCATATCGATTGCCGGGGGTCTCGATGATCAGCATCGATTGCTAGGTTGCCGCTGGCGTCTCGTCCGGCACGATGACTTCCGCCTTGGTCTCGGTCACCGTCACCGAGGCGATCACGGCTCCTTCCGGCGCAGCCTTCGCGGCCCGCTGCTGCGCGACTTCCTTGGTGATGGCTGCGATGGAGTTGCCAATGCGTTCGACCATCTCGGTCAATTCCCCGGGCGACATCTTCAGCCGCTTGGTCACCACGCGGACCTGGGCCTGATCGGTCATGTCGAGCTTGTTGCGGGACGGCTGAATCTTCGGACGGCGCATCGGGAGTCCTCCTGCATGCCAGCTAACCTTGGCTGCGGAATTTGGTTCCCGCGACCGGCTCCCCCCCCTGGGCATCGCCATGAAGACGTGCGTCACTGCTCTCGCGGCGCCATGCGCCCGAGTGATGTCATCGGTGTTGCCCCCTGATCGGGCAGAGGGCGCAGGGAATGCCGGGAGCTGGCCGCCCCCATGGCCCGCCTGCAGAAAAAAAGCAGGCGGCAGTCACCACAGGTTCAGCCGAGACATCCCGGCATTCCCCGCGCGATGGTTTTCACGCTTACTTCGCGATCTCCCCGGTGTCCGGCTTGTGAGCCACCGTCGCCCTCGGGATCATCGCCCAAGGACTTGGCGCCAGCGTCGGGGCGCCAGGACCACGCGACTTCGCGTCCGCAAGCTGCCGTTCGTCCACGCGAGCATCCCCGCGCTGCGGCATCCTGCAGCCACCGCATCCCGCGCCCAACGTTCCGTGACGATCGCGAAGCGCCCCTCTCGAGGAGCACGGGATGGCGACAATCAAGCACGTATTCTGAAAAATAGCAATCGATTTATTTTTCTCAGAATGAAGACCGGATCCAATCAGCCCGAGCAAGCATCGGATGGCACGTGCCAGCTCCGTTGAAGCTTGGGGTGTTGTCAGACCGCAACCGGCGCCTATCGGGGAGGCCGACGGCGGCTTGGCTCCGGCGGGCGTTGTGCATAGGGGTTCGGCAAGCACATGGCCGAAAGGCCCGCAGCCCCCGCTCTACACGCCTCCCACGACCGATACTGGCACGAGATTGTGCTGGAACCGCCCCATTCCCATGTCTGGAGGCACACCGGATCATTGCCATCGAACCGTTGAGCTGCGGCTGGAGCGGTTGCAAGCACGATGATCGAAGTCATGAGGAGAAGCGCGCGCATCATCACCCATCATGGCATGAGGCTGACCAATCCGAAAGGGTGTGCCGGCGCGGCCACGTCCAGGCGGGCTTGATCTGCAGGCGCGGCGGGTTTCGGTATCCGCGTTGTCAGGTGACTATCTCTTGCTCCGGTGCATAAGCCCACCGATGGCCCGCAGCTGATCGGGGGGCTCCGCCGACCAGACTTCCTCGACAGCTAGAGGGCGGCTTTTTGACCCCAAGGCGACATCGTTAGCGTTCAGTAACGGCTGCGCGAAAAATGTTCTCCTTTGATTTCCGCTTCCTTGTTCAGAGCAGTGTAGAGTGCCGCGTGGGCAATATCGGCAACGACCAGGAAGATGAGAACAAAGCTCGTAATCGCAGCGCTTCTGATTTTCGGTGTGGTCGTTCTGGGCCAGGCGTACCTTCGTGGCTACCCACCCTTCACGTCACGATTTGTACAGACATGTGATAGAGCAATTAAGGAGCGGCTGATTGTTCCATCCACCTATGAACGGATTAGTGTAGACGAATCTCGGAAGACAATCACGTTCGACGAATTCTTCAAGGACCCGATACGGCCTGCGTCTGAAGCAGCCAGAAAAGCCATGGTCCAAGTCGCGCGAGCGTCGCCGGTTCAGTATGTCGCGCTCATCGATTACCAAGCTCAGGACCCCATCGGCGCCCTCATTCGCGAAAGGGCAACATGCACTTTCAACTCACTTGATGGGAGCGACATGCCTGAACGTACAGGTTGGGTGCAGATCGACGGCGAACATAATATGGCGTGGGCCGCGAAGCAGCCGAACGCGGCCGCGCTCCTATCGCGCCTGGGAAGGTGACTGGGGTTCGGTGGCCCAAGGCCGCCGCATCCTGGCCATGACGATCGGCTGTCTGGCCTAAACGCGCCTGCCCCAAACCGCTCCCTGGGGTTATGGGTCCCGGCGTTCGCCGCGACGACACCGTGCTCGTTGATCCAGCGTGCCACCGCTCTTGACGCTTGCGTCGAGATGGCACGCCCTGCCGTCAGGCCGCGCGCGCCCACCATTGCCACCGCCCGAATGTGGTGGGCCGCGATGCGACGCGGCGCTGTCGCCTATGCTTCCTCGTCCCCGATGGATTGACGATCTACGTGGAATGGTCCTGCACGCACGGATGCAAGTGCGCTTGGCAACTCTCCCCTCGTCGTCATTCCGGGGCGCGCGTCAGCGCGAGCCCGGAAGCCATACTCAGGATGCCCGTAGGGCCCGAGAAGCTCGTCGCCGCCGTCACGCACGCCACAGCAGTTCGTGGTTATGGATTCCGGGCTCATCGCTTCGCGATGCCCCGGAATGACGTGGGGAGATATCTCGGCTCTGGTGGGCAAAGTGACGTGCGGACGCGTTGCGCCGCATGGCAGGCGGAACCACTAAGACCCGTGACGGGCTAGCGAATGTCGCAGCCGCAATCCTGTCCCGCCTCACCCGAACAGATGCGCCAGCCAGAATGCGGCGCCGGCGGCGAGGCCGCCGACGAGGGCGGTCTGCAGCGCCGACTTGATCTTGTTGACGCCGGTGAAGTGGCCCTTGATGGCGCCGAAGATCAGGAGCGCGATGCCGGTGGCGACCACGGAGATCCGGAGCGCGGACGAGATGTCAGGCGCCAGCATGTAAGGGATCAGCGGGATCAGGCCGCCGATCACGTAGGAGCCGCCGATGGTCACGGCGCTGACCGGCGCGCGTTTGGGATCCGGGCGTTCGAGACCGAGCTCGAAGCGCATCATGAAGTCGACCCAACGCTTGCGATCGGACGCGATGGCGTCGACCACGGTGGTCAAGGCCTGGCCTTCGAGACCATAGCCGCGAAAGATCGCCGCGACCTCCTCGACCTCGCGACCGCGCAGCTTCTCGATCTCGTCGTGCTCCCGCTTCTCCTCGGCGGCATAATGCTCGGCGTCGGAGCGGGCGGCGAGATAGCCGCCGAGCCCCATCGCGATCGCGCCGGCGACGACCTCGGCGAGGCCGGCCGTGACGATCACGTCGGTCTTGGCGACCGCCGCCGAAAGACCGGCGGCGAGCGCGAACGGCACGGTGAGCCCGTCGGCCATGCCGATCACGACGTCGCGGACGACCTCCGACGAAGTGAAGTGCTTTTCGATGTGCGGCGTTGCCGGCATGGCGGCCTCCGATGGCGTGATCGACGGAGGCCTTTTAGCAGGCCCGGATGACAGGGCCTATCACCGCAGTCCCGGCACCATCCGCCGCAGGGTGCGATCGTGCAGCCAGTAATGGTGCAGCAAGGCAGCGCCTGCGTGCAGGCCGATCAGGATCATCAGGCCATTGGCCAGCGCCTCGTGCATCTCCTTCATGTCGTGGGCGAAGCCGCGGTCGCCGACCCAGGGTGAGGCGATCTCGAACAGGCCGAACACCGGCAAGCCGTAGCCGCGGGCAAACTGGGTGACGATGCCGAGGACCGGAATGGCGAACATGATGCCATAGATCAGCAGATGCGTGATCTCGCCGACATGAACCGTCCACGGGCCGAGTTTGGTCGCTGCAGGCGCCGGCGGCGGATCGGCCAGACGCCAGGCCAGGCGCGCCAGCGCGAAGCCCAGCATCGCCAGCCCGAGCGAGACGTGCATGAACAGGCCCGTGTCATGAGAGGGACGCGGCAGCATGTCGCCGAGATGGCCTGAAATCCAGGCCGCCGGCACCAGCACGGCGACGATCCAGTGCAGTGCGATCGCGACGGAGCCATACGTCTTGGCGGAGTTTCGAATACGCATGATCAGCTTCCTTCGGCCATTTGGCCCCGCTGCCGGCAAGCCGGAGCGCGGGGTGGTAGGACCGGAGGAGATAGCTGACCGGGGGCGTCGCGCCGCTGACGCGGGATGTCAGCCTGCTGTCAGAATGGACGGCGCCGGGGTGGCCTGGGACGTCGCAGGCTGCGGCCAGCGGAGTGCCGAGACGATGGCCGGCGCGATCGTGATCCTGGCGCCGCCGAGCTGGGAACGGCCGATCTGCAGCCGCCAGCCATAGGCTTCGAGCACGTCCTGCACGATCGCGAGCCCCAGCCCGCTGCCCGGCCCCTGCTCGTCGAGGCGGCCGCCGCGCTCGAGCACGCGGCCGATCTTCGCGTCCGGAATGCCCGGACCGTCGTCCTCGACAGTGACGATCAGAGGGGTCGCACTGGCGACGATGCGAACCGTGCTCGCCGCATGACGCGCGGCGTTCTCCAAGAGATTGCCGAGCACCTCGGCGAGATCCGTCCGATCCATGCCGACGCGCAGGCTTGGGGGCACCTGGCCATCGAAGCTGACATGGGCGGCCGCCGGCGTGCGGCCGAGCGTCCCGAGCAGCGCATTCACCAGGGGCGCCAGCTCGGTCGCGGCCTCCGGCCCGCCGCGGGCCTTGCCGCGCAGCCGCGCCAGCGCCAGCTCGCGATCGACCTGCCGGCTCATCGCCTCGGCGACATCCTCGACATTGCGCGCCAGCTCGAGCTGGCCGAGCTCCCTCAACCGCGCGGCGTCGGCCGCGAGTGCGGCGAGCGGCGTCTTGAAGCCGTGGGCGAGATCGGCCGCACGGCTGCGCGAGCGCATGATCTCGCGGCTCTGCGCATCAAGCAGCGCGTTGACCTCGTCGACCAGCGGCGCCACCTCGGTCGGCACGTCCACGGGAAGATGCTGGCGCCGACCGCTGCGGATCTCGGCGACGCCACGGCGCAGCACGCCGAGCGGACGCAGGCCAAGCGTGACCTGAACCGACGTGCCGACGGCGAGGATGACGGCCAGCACGGCGAGCGCGATCGATAGATCCTTGGCGAAGGTCCGCACCGCGCTGGTGGCGCCGTCGAGGTCGTAGGCCACGGCCGCGCGCACGCGGATCTGGCTTTCCGGATTCATCAGGATGCCGCGCTCGGCGACCAGCACGTGTTCGCCATCCGGCCCGGCGAGCTCATGCTGATGCACGTCGCTCGGTCCGGGCTCGTCGATCGGCAGCGGCAGGATGGTGTCCCACAGCGAGCGCGAGCGCAGCAACTGGCCGTGATCGTCCGAGATCTGCCAGTACAGCCCCGACAGCGGGACCACGAAGCGCGGATCGGCTGGCGGCCGCGCGACCACGATGCGCCCTTCCGCATCGACCTCGAGGCCGTTCAGCAATTGGCGCAGGTGAATGTCGAGATCGGAGGCGAGCGTCCGCGCGACGTGGCGCTTGAACAGCACGACCATGCCGAAGCCGGCGACGCCGAGCGCGACCAGCAGCGCGATGGTGCCCGCCGCCACCAGCCGCAGCCGCAGCGAGCCGAGTCTCATTCCGCCGTCTCCGGGATCATGTAGCCGAAGCCGCGGCGGGTCTCGATGATCTCGGCGCCGAGCTTCTTGCGGACGCGCCGGATCAGCACCTCGAGCGCGTTGGAGTCGTGCTCGTGGCCGAGGCCGTAGACGTTCTCCTCCAGCTCATGCTGCGGCACGACGCGGCCGCTCTGCCGCAGCAGATAGGCGATCAGCCGGTATTCGAGCTGCGACAGCGTCACCGGCACGCCGGACAGGCTGACCTTCATCTGGCGCTCGTCGAGCGCCAGATCGCCGGACGAGAGCACCGGCGCCGCATGGCCGGCGGAGCGCCTCACGATCGCGCGCAGCCGCGCCAACAGCTCTTCATTGCGAAACGGCTTCGGCAGGTAGTCATCGGCGCCGGCATCGATGCCATCGACCCGCTCCGCCCAGCTCGCACGCGCGGTCAGGATCAGCACCGGCACGTGCCGCCCGGCGCCGCGCCAGCGCTTCAGCACCGACAACCCGTCCATGCCGGGGAGGCCGAGATCGAGGATCACGGCGCCATAGTCCTCGGTGTCGCCGAGAAACCAGGCCTGCTCGCCGTTGTCGGACGTTTCGACCAGATAGCCCGCCGCCTGAAGCGTCCGGGCCAGGTCGGACGCCAGCCGCGGATCATCCTCGACCAGCAGCACTCGCATCTATTTTTCCTCGATCCGTTCGATCTCGCCGCTGCGCGCATCGACATAGACCTCGCGCACGCGGCCATCGCGGCCGATCACCCGAAACTCATAGCGCCAGCGGCCCCGCTGGCGGTCGACATCGATTCCCATCACGTCGCCGGCGACCCGGCCGCGCAATCGCGGCAGGATCTCCGATAGCGGCAGGACGTCGCCCGCCTCGACGGCGCGACGCACGGCGTCACGGCGCTCGCGATCGTCCTCGCGCGCCACCGTCGCCGCGGATGCCGCCGTCGAGATCAGCATCGCAAATACCGTGATGCGCATGAACCGTCCGATTTGAGGCAAATGCATGATCTTCCCGGGGCCTGACGCTCTGATCTTCAAAGCTCGTCGTGATTTGTTGCGCTCTCGCCACTGGGTTCGAATTGCGGAGGTCGACTTGCGGGGGTCGACTTGCGGAGCGTTCGCAAATGCTAAGGAGCTGGTGCGGATTTTAGTTTGAACTTCCGATGTCGGAATTGCGCTCAGGCCGATGCGGGGGTGGGAAATTCCAAGGGATCGGCATCCTGCCCGAGACAAGCTGACGTCTCGCTGACTCAACCTGACAGGATGCTGTCACGCTCGTTGCGACATCATCGCGTCCGGACGGAGCGAGCCGGGGGCGCGGTGAGTTCGGAGACGAGAATGCGTAAGACGATGACATTGGCAGCCGTGCTGGCGGGGCTGGGCGGCCTCTTGGCCATGTCACAAGCCAGCCGGAACGCAGCGCCCACGCTGGTGCCGGTGGCCCGTGCCGTTGACGGCGGTCTTGGAGCTGATCTTGGAGTTGGTCTTGGAGCTGGTCTTGGAGCCTACCCGCATCTTGCGGCGCTGCATGCGCGGGCCGAAGGCGAGCCGCTGAGCTACGAGCCGGCCCGCCGGGAGCGCGAAGGCGACGACGACGATCAGGACGAGTCGCGGCGGTGAGGCAAACCGGCTCTGCCGAAGCACTGACCGGAGCTAAGCCGGCAGTCCCGCTTCGTACCAGCGACGCGTCGCCCTGACGATGCGCACGACCGAGAGCATCACGGGGACTTCGACGAGAACCCCGACGACGGTCGCGAGCGCAGCCCCCGAGTCGAGCCCGAACAGGCTGATCGCGGCGGCAACCGCCAGTTCGAAGAAATTGCTGGCGCCGATCAAGGCGGCCGGAGCCGCGACGCACCAGGCCACGCCGAGCCGGCGGCTCAGCCAATAGGCGATCCCCGCGTTCAGATAGACCTGGATCAGGATCGGCACGGCCAGGATCGCGATGACGACCGGCTGCTTCAGGATCTGCTCGCCCTGGAAGCCGAACAGCAGCACGAGCGTACCGAGCAGCGCCACGAGCGAGACCGGTTGCAGTACCCGCAAGGTGCGCTCCAATGCCCCGTCCGTGCTACGCAGCAACGCCCGGCGCCAGAGTTGCGAGACGATGACCGGCACGACGATATAGAGCAGCACCGACAGCAGCAGGGTGGTCCAGGGCACCGAGATCGAGGCGACGCCGAGCAGCAGGCCCACCAGCGGCGCAAACAGGAACACCATGATGACGTCGTTGAGCGCGACCTGGCTCAGCGTGTAGTGCGGTTCGCCGTCGCACAGATTCGACCAGACGAACACCATCGCCGTGCACGGCGCCGCCGCGAGCAGGATCAGACCGGCCACGTAGGACGACAACTGGCCTGCGGGAAGCATCGGCGCGAACACGTGGCCGATGAAAACGCTGCCGAGCAGAGCCATCGAAAACGGCTTGATCGCCCAGTTCACGACCAGGGTGACGCCGATGCCCCGCCAATGCTCCTTCACGTTGCCGAGCGCGGCGAAATCGATCTTCAGCAGCATCGGAATGATCATCAGCCAGATCAGGGCTGCGACCGGCAGATTGACCCGCGCCACCTCCGCCGACGCGACAGCCGCGAACAGCCCCGGCATCAGATGGCCGAGACCGATGCCGACGATGATGCAGAGCAGGACCCAGACCGTCAGATAGCGCTCGAAGATCGTCATCGGATCAGGCCACGTCGGAGCGGAACGACGTTGCGCCCTCGCCCGTCCCGATCTCGCGCAGCCGCGTGCCCAGCGACATCGAATCGATGCGACCGAGCGGCAGATTGATGAAGGCGTCGATCCGGTTCTTCAGATAGCGGAAGGCGGTCGTGAACGCCGCAAGCTTCGCCAGCTCCGTGCCTGCGGCCGCCGCCGGATCCTCGATGCCCCAATGCGCAGTCATCGGCTGCCCCGGCCAGATCGGACACGCCTCGCCGGCGGCGTTGTCGCAGACCGTGAAGACGAAATCCATCGCCGGCGCGCCGGCGGCGGCGAACTCGCTCCAGCTCTTCGAGCGCAGATCGTCGGTCGGATAGTCCATGCGCGCGAGCGTCTCGAGCGCCAACGGATGCACCGCGCCCTTCGGCGTACTGCCGGCGGAAAAAGCGTGGAAGCGGCCCGCGCCGTCCTTGCGCAGGATCGACTCGGCCAGCACCGAGCGTGCCGAATTTCCGGTGCAGAGGAACAATACATTGTAGATGCGGTCAGACACGGCTCTTCTCCTTGCGCTTCGGCGGACAGCACGGGGTGAGACTTGCGATGACGGGCGCGCAGACCTCCGGCCGGCCGCCGCAGCAGTCCTGCAGCAGGAACAGCGCGACCTTCTGAAACTGCGTGAGATCGGCCCGGTAGACGATCGAGCGGCTGTGCCTGATCGAACTGACGAGGCCGGCGCGCGCCAGCACGGACAGATGCGCCGACAGCGTGTTCTGCGGCACCTCCAGCAGACGTGCGAGCTCGCCGGCCGGCAGACCGTCGGGCTCGTGCTGCACCAGGGTGCGAAAGGCCTGCAGGCGCGTCGGCTGCGCCAGCGCCGCCAAGGCCAGAACGGCTTGCTCGTTTTCCATATATCCAGAACTATCGATATGATGATCCGGCGTCAAGGCTGACGAGTTCGAATGGTCAGTGTCGACGATCGGGAGACGCGGCGCCCGAAGGCTCACCGCAAGCGCAGGCGGGTGCCATCGACGGTGAGCTCGCCGTCCCGTTCCATGCGTGCCAGCGCACGATAGAGCGCCTCATGGGTGACGCCGAGCTCGGCGGCCCAGTCCTTCTTCGACCGGCCGAGCTCGACCTCGCCGCCCTCCCCCTCGGTCTCGATGAAATGCACGATCCGCTCGCGCGCCGTCTTCAGGCTGAGCCGCTCCGACTGCGCCCGGACCTTGCGCAACTCGCGGGCGAGATGATCGCACCATCGGTCCCCGATCTCGGGACGACGCAACGCTTCGGCGAAGGCCTCGCGGTCGATCGCGAGCAGCGCTGAGTCCTGTGTCGCGACGGCGTCGCAATGATACGTTGACTGATCGAGGCTGGCCTCGGCGAGAAAGCCCCGTCGGGCCCGCTGCAGGACGATGTCGTCGCCGGCGCGCGAGCGGCGCACCAGCCTCACCTCGCCGGTCAGCACGAAGAACATCGCCCGCGGCCGATCCCCCCGGCAGAACACCGTGCCCTGGCGCGGCACCTGGATGCGCCGGGTCTGCAACCGCGCGGCCGCGGGCAGCGCGGCGAGCAACGGCGACAGCCGTGCAAGAGCGCGCCAGTCGAGCGACGGGCGCGTGCCCTCGGGCGAGAGATGGCAGGTCCTCGGCATATGATCAGGATCATATGCGCCGCCCGGCCGCGCGGTCTAGGGAAGACGCCACCGCGTTCGCTGAAATGGAGGTCCTCATGCGCCTGCGTCTCGCCGCCATCACGCTGGCCCTTGTTGCGTCCGCAGGCATCGCCACGGCGCAGCACCACGGCCATCACGACCACGGCAGCCATGGGGCGCTTCCGCCAGACCAGCGCGAGCGGGTGGCGTTTCCGCCCGATCTCGCCGAGCACACCCTCGCCAACATGCGCGACCATCTGCTGGCGCTGCAGCAGATCAACGACGCGCTTGCGGCGGGCGAGCCGGACAAAGCCGGCCAGATCGCCGAGCAACGCCTGGGCATGAGCTCACTGCGCCTGCACGGCGCCGCCGAGGTCGCCGGGTTCATGCCCCAGGGCATGCAGGAGGCCGGCACCGCCATGCACAAAGCGGCGAGCCGCTTCGCCATCGAAGCGCAGAATGCGGGTGTGACCGGCGACCTCAAGCCGGCGCTGAAGGCGCTCGGCGAGACGATGGCGGCCTGCGTCGGCTGCCATGCCGGCTACCGGCTGCGATAGCGCGCCGGACAACCGACCGCGCGCGGCGCGCACTCATGGATATTTCCAATATTCTAGAAATATCGTTTGACTCCGGCGGGCCGCATGCCGCATCCTCCACACCATGAAGCTCGATGACGCCGCTGCCCGCCTGGAAGCCCTCGGCAATACCACGCGCCTGAAGATCTACCGCGCGCTGGTGCGCGCCGGGCATGCCGGGATGCCGGTCGGCCGGCTGCAGGAGCGGCTGAAGGTCCCGGCCTCCACGCTGTCGCACCACGTCAAGACGCTGGTCGCGGTCGGGCTGATCTCGCAAATGCGCGAGGGCACGACGCTGGTCTGCCATGCCGAATACGACGTGATGCGCTCCCTGCTCGGCTTTCTCGTCTCAGAATGCTGCGTCGAGGAGCGCGACTGCGGCACCGCGAGGCCGGCGGCCTGATGATTTCGCCCTTTAATTCGATTATTCTAGAAGTATAGGAGGACGCACATGACGGACGCCAAGACGGTCGCTATCATCGGCGCCGGCCCGGTCGGGCTGGCGGCAGCGGCCCATGCGCTGGCGCGCGGCCTGACCCCGGTCGTGCTGGAAGCGGGTCCGGAAGCCGCGCACGCGGTGCGGCAATGGCAGCACGTCCAGTTGTTCTCGCCGTGGAAGTACAACATCGATAGCGCGGCGGCGCGGCTGCTCGCTGCGACGGGATGGAATTCGCCCGAGCCCGAGGTCTATCCGACCGGGCGCGAGCTGATCGAATCCTATCTCGCGCCGCTGGCGACGCGCACTGCGCTGCGCGACGTCGTCAGGACCTCGCATCGCGTCACCGCGATCAGCCGGGCCGGCTTCGACAAGGCCACGTCGAAGGGACGCGCCGATGCGCCGTTCGAGATCCGCATCCACAACGGCAAGGGCGAGGCGGCGCTGCAGGCCGACGCCGTTATCGATGTCTCCGGTGCCTGGTTCTCGCCCAACCCTGCCGGCCATAGCGGACTGCCCGCGCTCGGCGAAGCCGCGCATGCGGCGCGCATCGCCTACGCGATGCCGGACGTCCGCGGCGCGCAGCGCAGCCGTTATGCTGGCAGGACGGTCGCGGTGCTCGGCGCCGGCCACTCGGCGATCGGCACCCTGATCGACCTGGCCGCATTGGCCGAGGTCGCGCCGGGCACGCAGGCGATCTGGCTGTTGCGCGGCGACGATCCCGCGAAGGCGTTCGGCGGCGGCAGCGCCGACCAGCTCGCCGCGCGCGGCGAACTCGGCCTGGCCTTCGCCGCGCTGGTACGTTCGGGCCGCATCCGGCTCGAGCCCGGCTTCGGCGTCACGGGGATCACCGATGAGGACGGCCGGTTGCGGATCGCCGCGGACGGCGACCGCCGCATCACCGCCGACGAGCTTATCGTCGCCACCGGCTTCCGCCCCGATCTGTCGCTGCTCGCGGAGCTGCGCCTGCGGCTCGATCCCGCGATCGAGGCTCCTGTTGCGCTCGCGCCATTGATCGATCCGAACGAGCATTCCTGCGGCACGGTGCGGCCGCATGGCGCGCGCGAGCTGGCGCAGGCCGACGAGCCCGGGTTCTATCTCGCCGGCATGAAGAGCTATGGCCGCGCGCCGAACTTCCTGATGATGACGGGCTATGAGCAGGTCCGTTCGATCACCGCCGACATCGCCGGGGACAAGGCCGCCGCGCATCGTGTCGAGTTGAAACTGCCGGAGACCGGCGTCTGCACCCGCGGCGGAGTGGAGAGCATTGCAGCCCTGCCCGGCTGCTGTGGCGGACCGGCGCCATCGGGCGTAGACAGTTGCTGTGCCGATGACGCCAAAGCCAAGCTGGCTGGCCGCAGCGGCTGCGGCTGCTCATGACGCCGAGCCAAGGAGAGGTCGACGGGAATGCAGGCAAGACGGCTGGGCGTGGTCATCGCTCTCGGCACCGCCCAGACGCTGGCCTGGGGATCGAGCTACTATCTTCCCGCCATCCTCGCCGACCCCATCGCCAGGGATCTCGGCCTGTCCAACAACTGGTTCTTCGCCGCCTTTTCCGCCTCGCTGATCATCTCCGGCCTGTTGGGTCCGCGCATCGGCCGCCAGATCGACCGCGTCGGCGGCCGCCAGGTGCTGTGCGCCTCCAACATCGTGCTGGCGATCGGGCTCGCACTGCTCGGCCTGTCGCATTCGCTGTGGGTGATGGCGCTGGCGTGGCTGTGGCTCGGCGTCGGCATGGGGCTCGGCCTCTATGACGCCGCGTTCGGCGCGCTCGGGCGCATCTATGGCAAGGATGCACGCGGCGCGATCACCGGCATCACCCTGATCGCGGGCTTCGCCTCCACCGTCGGCTGGCCGCTGAGCACGCTGGGGCTCGCGACGATCGGCTGGCGCGAGACCTGCTTCGCCTGGGCGATCGCGCATCTCGTGATCGGCCTGCCGCTCAATTTGTCGCTGCCGCGGGCGACCGTGATGGCGCCCGGCGATATCCCGACGGGCAAGCCCAACATCCCGCTCGACCGCCCGATGGTGCTGATCGCGTTCGCGATGGCGGCGGCCTG
Source organism: Bradyrhizobium sp. HKCCYLRH3097 (assembly GCF_051167875.1). NCBI lineage: Bacteria > Pseudomonadati > Pseudomonadota > Alphaproteobacteria > Hyphomicrobiales > Nitrobacteraceae > Bradyrhizobium > Bradyrhizobium sp. HKCCYLRH3097. The sequence goes on along the minus strand of NZ_JBNPTX010000017.1, from coordinate 71,191 downwards.
GACCGTGACCGCGGCGATGGCGGTGCATCTGCCGCGGCTGATGCAGGCGTTCGGCGCGACGCCCGCGCAAGCCTTGTTCGCCGGCATGATGATCGGGCCGGCGCAGGTCGCGGCGCGCGTGTTCGAGGCCGGCTTCCTCAGCCGCTTCCATCCGCTCGCCTCGGCGCGGCTCGCCTGCATCACCCATCCGATCGGCGCCGTGACGATCGGGCTGTTCGGCGGGGGCGCCGCGGCGGCGTTCGCGCTGCTGCACGGCTCCGGCAACGGCATCCTGACGATCGCTCGCGGCACCCTGCCGCTCGCCATCTTCGGCCCCGTCAACTACGCCTACCGGCTCGGCCTGATCGGGGCCCCGTCGCGGATCTGCCAGGCCTTCGCGCCGCTGCTGTTCGGCCTGCTGATCGATGGGCTCGGCCGCGGCGTGCTGATCGTGTCAGCGAGCCTCAGCCTGTCGGCGCTCGCCGCCCTGATGCTGCTGCCGGCCGAGCGCGCCGAGACGGCGGTGCCGCTCGACACCACCGACAAGGCGGCTTGAGCCGGTAGCCCTTTCTTAACCAGCTTTCTGCGCCCACCGCTCACCGTGCCGCTGCGGACGGGCATCCATGAGCGCATATACGGAAAGTTGAAGGTTGGATTGAAGGATACCCGTGGTCATACGGGGGTCATTCACGACACGATGGCATTGCAGCGCAAACACATGCTTCGCGTCGGGGCGGTGGCCGCCTGCGTCGGGATCTTCCTGGCCGGCGCCGATTTCGCCGTGACCGCGCTGATCGGCAACCAGACCGCGCGGCAGCTCAGCGAGCTCAGCAAGGTGGCGCTGCGCCGCTCCGAGGCGGCCATCGACTCGGCCGGATCGATCCTGAACCGCCTGATCGCGAAAGGTCCGATGGACTGCAGCGCCGTCGCGCTGCAGGCGCTGCGCCTTCACGTCTATCAAGGCACCATCATCAAGGACATCCGCACCGTCGACCGCGACGGCGCGGTCGAGTGCGCGGCCTATTCCGAAACGCTCGAATTCGACAATGGCTGGGCGCGGCGCGACGAGATGTTCAAGTCCGCCGACGGCGAGCTGCGGCTGTTCCGCGTCGAGCAGTTCACCGGCGCCGCGTTCGGCGTGATGCGCGACATCGACGCGCAACGGTCTCTGGCTGCGATCCTGCGCATCGATGGCAACCTGCTGGACGTGATGCCGGTCGGCCTGCGCGCCGAGAGCAACGTCACCCTGACCCTGCCCGATGGCGAGCAGGTGGCCGGCTATCATCCCGATGCATCCGCCAAGTCTCCGGCGCAGACCGTCGCGTTCACCACCGTGTCCGACCGCTATCCGCTGCAGGCCACGATCCATGTGCGGCCGCAGAGCCTGAGCACCCGCGGCGACCTCGCTTATCTCCTGACCATGCTCGCCGCCGGCACGCTGGGCGGCATGTTCGGCCTGCTGCTGACGAGCTATCTCAGCCGGCCGATGGACCCGGTCGCCGAGCTCGACCGCGCGCTCGCGGCCAACGAGTTCAAGCCCTATGTGCAGCCGACCTTCCGACTGAAGACCGGCGACATCGTCGGCTGCGAGATCCTGGCACGCTGGGAGAAGCCGGACGGCCGGCTGATCCCGCCGATGAGCTTCATCCCGCTCGCCGAGACCACCGGCCGCATCGAGAAGCTGACCTGGCAGCTTCTCAAGACCGCCTTGCGCGAGCTGCAGCCGGAGATGAAGCAGGACAAGCTGTTCAAGCTGTCCGTCAACATCACCCCGCGCCATCTGCTCGGCGACCGCTTCATCGACGATCTGCGCAAGACGGTCGCGTCGTCATCGGTCTCCACCCGCCAGGTCGTGCTCGAGGTCACCGAGCGCGAGGAGCTCGCCGATCTCGCCAAGGCGACTGATGTCGTGAAGGAGCTCAGCGAACTCGGCTTCCGCGTCGCGCTCGACGACGTCGGCATCGGCCATAGTGGCCTGTCCTATATCCAGCGGCTCGGCGCGCGCATCCTGAAGATCGACAAGTTCTTCGTTGACGCGATCACCCGCGACCAGTCCGCCATCGTGGTGGTGCAGATGCTGGTGGCGCTGGCGCGCGAGCTCGACATGTCCGTGGTCGCCGAGGGCATCGAGCATCAGGAGCAGGTCGATGCGCTGATCGCCTGCGGCGTCGAGGAAGGCCAGGGCTACCTGGTCGCGCCGCCGCTGTCGCTCGGCCGGTTCAAGCAGTTCCTCGACGTGCGCCGGGCCTCGGCCGTTCCCGGCCAGGCCGGCGAGCCGGAACTGGCCGCGTGACGGCGAGCCCGCGCGCATCGGGCACGCGCCTCACTGCCGGGTCATCTGTCCGCGAATCTCGCCGCCCGGGTTCGCCTGGGTGTGGACGTTGGCATACCATTTGCCGGCCAGCAGATCGGCCGCCTGCGCATCGGTGATCACGGCGGAGCCCGTGATCGGCGGCTCCGGGCTCTTGAACGGCAGCACGATGCCGGCATTCTTGCCGGGCTCGCTGGGACCGTGGAAATGCGCGCCGATCGGCGGCCCGCTGAGGCCGGAGAAGGTGACCTTCCAGCTCAGCGTCTTGGTTGCGGTGTCGAAGCTCGCTTCGGCCGCGCCCGACGCGGCGGATGCGTTCGGCGGCACCTCGTTGGCGGCCTTGAGCTCAGACTTTAAGATGACGGTTTCGGCGCGAGCCATCGGCGCGGCCGCGACCCAGGCGACGGCGAGCAACGCCAAATGAACGAATGTCCGTCCCATGGTTTTCCTCCTAATTCCTTATGTGCAGTCTCAGTGTTCGAGACCCCACGGGCAAGCTGATATTCCGTGGAACGCATTAACACCCCAGGCATGAGCAGCGGCCCCGGCCGCGTTGATTGAACAATCCCGACCCCTGTGCCAAACAGGACGGGAACACAAAGGCCTCGAAAGAAAGCCATGGCGGATCGAATGGTTGCTTCCAGGACGGCGCGCGGCAAGGTGGGGCGGCCTCCGCTCGAACGTGCCGGCGAGGTTGAGGAGCGCATTCTCGACGCGGCAAAGACGGTGTTCCTCGCAAACGGCTTCGAAGGCGCGAGCGTCGACGAAATCGCGCAGACCGCGCGCGCCGGCAAGCCGACCATCTACGCGCGATTTCCCAGCAAGGCCGCGCTGTTCGCGGCCGTCATCGGCCGCCAGGCCGCGCGCAACACGCAGTATGAGAACCTGGTGCCGCAGGGCCGCACCTTCCGCGCCCGGCTGATCAGCCTCGGGCTCACCTTGATCGAGCGCGCCTTCGTCGAGGACACGATCGGCCTGATGCGCACCGCGATTGCGGAAAGTCCGCGCTTTCCCGAGCTGACGCTCGAGATCCAGGACACGGCGCGCAAGCGCGCCACCTGCAATGTGAGCCACGCGATCGGCGAGCTCGCGCGCGCCGAAGGTCTCGCCGGCAAGGGCGCGTTCTCGGCCGACCGCATCGAGGACAGCGCACGGATCTTCCTCGATCTCGTCGTGTTCGCCGTGTTGATCCGCAGCCTGCTCGGCGAGGACATGCGCGCCCTGAAGAAGGAAGCCCAGGCGCATGTCGAGAAGCGCGTCGACTTCTTCCTCGCCGCGACGACGTGATCCTAAATCTTTCTGTCCTTGCGCAGCTCCGGAAAGATCGTCTCGTCCTGCAGGATCACGTCCGCGGTGCGCTGATAGTGCGCGGTGAGCAGCGCAACCGCGCGTTCGGTGTCGGCGTCGAGCACGGCGTTCACGATGTCGGCGTGCTCGTCGCCGACGGGGCGTGACGGAAACGCCTTGCGGATCGACAGCCGGCGGTAGCGATAGAGCTGGTCGGCAAGCTGGCCGCAGAACGCGATCAGCGACTGCGAGCCGCAGTTCGAGATCAGGACCCGATGATAGATCCGGTGCAGCCTCTCCCACTCCGGATTGTCCTCGAACGTCGTCGCGCTGAGCGAGCGCGGCGCGCGGCTGAGCCGATGCTGCGCCAGCACCAGTTGCTCCTCCCAATCGGGCGTCGCCGCCGCCATCGACTCGCGCAGCGCCAGCGCCTCGACCCAGCAGCGCGTCTTGGTCAGTTCGGCGAGCTCGGCGCGGCTGATGTCCTTGACGTAAAAGCCGCGCTGCTCGCGCACCTCTACCAGTCCGTCGGCAGTCAGGCGGTTGAGCGCCTCGCGCAGCGGTGTCTGCCCGGTCTGATAGGTCTCGGTCAAAAACCGCATCTGCAGCTTGCGCGATGGCGCCAGCCGGCCGGACAGCAGGTCCTCGCGCAGCCGGTCATACACATGACTCGCCTGCGTCGACGGGCCTTGCCCCTCGGCCTCCAAAACCGCATCCACGCCCGATCTCCTCTGAATCAGACGACATGTATAGAGCGAGGCTGCAGAACATAAAATTTATAAATTCTGATTGATTTCGATTTTTTATGTAATAAAAGGGGCGAGCCGGTTTCGCCGGCCAGGAACAGAAACGTCGCGCGTCCTCACCCGGGCATCGCGCAGGAGGACACGCTCATGACCCGGTTTCCGGTCGCGGCTCTGCGCAGCGTCGATCTGGGCACGCCAGATCTCGCGCGTTCGGAAGCGTTCTATCGACAGACCTGGGGGCTGGAGCGCGTCGCGGAAGCCCCCGGCATCGTCTACCTCCGCGCGACCGGCAGCGACCATCATGTCGTGGCGCTGCACCAGAGCGAGCGCACCGAGCTGCAGGCGGTGACTTTCCGCCTCGCCGAGTCCAGTGATTTCGATGCCATCAGCCGCAACGCCATCCATGAAGGCGCGACGCTGATCGCAGCGCCGGCGCCGAACCCCGGCCCCGACGGCGGCGTGATCATGAGCCTGCGCGGCCCCGAGGGCGGCGTGCTGCGCTTCGTGCATGGTGACATCAGGCACGACGCCAGGCCGCCGCGGCCCGAGCTCCCGGAGCGGCTCGCCCACGTCAATCTCAACAGCACCGATGTCGATCGTTCGGCGGCCTTCTACGAGAAGGCGCTCGGCTTCCGCCTGACCGACCGCTCCGCGGCGATGGCCTTCGTTCGCTGCAATTCGGACCACCATGCCGTCGTGATCGCTGCGGCGAAGGTCAACGGGCTCAACCATGTCGCCTTCCTGATGCCGACCTGGGAAGGCGTGATGCGCGGTGCGGGCCGCATGATCGATGCCGGCCATCCGATCGCGTGGGGCGTCGGACGCCACGGCCCCGGCGACAATGTCTTCGCCTACTTCATCGATCCCGTCGGGACCGTGATCGAATACACCGCCGAGGTGCTGCAGGTCGACGACGACTACGTCGTGCGCGGCCCGGAGCATTGGGTCTGGCCGCCCGGCCGCACCGATCAATGGGGCATCGCTCCGCCCAAGGCCGAGCACGTCAAGTCCGCGCAGCTCGCGGTCGGCTACGCCGCCTGACTCGTTTTCCAACTCCAGAGTTTCCAGATCCATGTCCGCCACGTCAGATCACAAGCATTTCGAGGCCGTGATCGTCGGCTTCGGTCCGACCGGCGCCATCGCCGCGAGCCTGCTCGGCATGCAGGGCATCAAAACGCTCGCGATCGACCGCGCTGTCGAGATCTACGACAAGCCGCGCGCGATCGCGCTCGATCACGAGATCATGCGGCTGTTCGACAATCTCGGTATCGCCGAACAAGTCAGCCGGTACGTCGCGCCGTTCCCGGCGTCCGAGCATTTCGGCGCCCAAGGGCAGTTGATCCGCCGCATCGACATGGTCGGCGAGCCCTATCCCCTCGGCTACACGCCGAGCATGGTGTTCACCCAGCCGCCGGTCGAGCAGGTGATGCGCGATCGTGCTCGCCGCTGTCCTTCCGTCACGGTCGAGCTCGGCACGACCCTCGTCACGATCCGGCAGGATGCGACGGCGGCGACCGTTGTGCTGCAGCGGGCGGACGGTACAGTTCGCGAGGTCACCGCCGACTACGTGATCGGCTGTGACGGCGCCTCCAGCACCGTGCGCCAGCAGCTCGACATCAGCTTCGACGATCTCGACTTCGACGAGCCGTGGCTGGTGGTCGATCTTCTCGTAAATGACGGCGGTGTCGGCAAGCTTCCGGCCACCGCGGCCCAATTCTGCGATCCCGCGCGTCCGACCACCTACATTATCGGCCCCGGCAACCATCGCCGCTTCGAGATCATGCTGCGAGCGGGGGAAGACCGCCACGCGATGGAGCAGCCGGAGCAGGTCTGGCGTTTGCTCTCACCCTGGCTCAGGCCCGAGGACGCAACGCTGTGGCGCGCGGCCAGCTATCGCTTCCATGCGCTGGTCTCACGCCGCTGGCGCCAGGGGCGCGTCCTGCTCGCCGGCGACGCCGCGCATCAGCAGCCGCCCTTCATCGGCCAGGGCATGTGCCAGGGCCTGCGCGATGCAGCCAATCTGTGCTGGAAGCTCGCGCGCGTGTTGCGCGGCCAATCGACCGCGGCGCTGCTCGACAGCTACGAGATCGAGCGCAGCACGCATGTGCGCGAGCTGACCACGCGCATCAAGGCGATCGGCCGCGTCATCTGCGAGCAGGATCCGGAGGCCGCAGCGGCACGCGACGCGCGTATCCTTGCCGAAGGCGGCGGCGCGCCGCGCACCATCACCCGGCAGGAGATCGTGCCGCCGCTGACGCAGGGACTGCTCGCGACCAAGGCAAATGCGGCCAACGGCACGCTGTTTCCGCAGCCCTGGATCGTCGGTGATGGCGGGCGTGCCCTGCTCGATACCGTCGCCGGCACCGGATGGCGGCTGGTCATCGACGGGCGGGGCACGCTGAACTCGAGCGCGATCGACGCTGCCACCCGCGACGCCGGCATCAGTCTGATCGCCATCGGCGGTCACGGCCTGCACGAGGAGAGCGCCGTCGTCGCACGCTGGTTCGAACGCCACGGCTGCGGCGCCGCGCTGGTGCGACCCGACCATTATGTCTACGGCGTCGCGACGGACGAGCCAGGGCTCGCCGCGCTGCTGAGCGAGCTGAACCAACGACTGCACTCATCATAACAAGAGACTATCAAACGGGGAAACGCCATGACGACAACATCGGACACCGCCAGACCCAATGTGGGAGGACGCGCGATCGCCGTCCTCATCATGCTGTTCCTGTTCCAGACGCTGAACTTCTTCGACAAGCTGGTATTCGGCCTCTCGGCCGTGCCGATGATGAAGGAGCTGGGCTTGAGCCCGAAGGAGTTCGGGCTGATCGGCAGCAGCTTCTTCCTGCTGTTCTCGCTGTCGGGCATGGCGGTCGGCATGTTCGTCGTCGGCCGCTTCCCGGTGAAATGGCTGCTCCTGATCATGGCCGGCGTCTGGTCGGCGACGCAGATCCCGATCTTCTTCTCCGGCTCGATCGCCGTGCTGGTGATCTGCCGCATCATCCTCGGCGCCGGCGAAGGGCCTGGGCTGCCGACCGCGCTGCACGCCTGCTACAACTGGTTTCCCGCCGACCGGCGCAGCGTGCCGAGCGCCGTGGTGCTGCAGGGCATCAGCGTCGGCCTCTTGGCCGGCGGTCCGATCCTGACCTATGTCATCGTGAGCTATGGCTGGCGCACCGGCTTCCTGTTCTGCGGCCTGCTCGGGCTGGCCTGGATGCTCGGCTGGTTCTTCATCGGCGGCGAAGGACCCTACTCCGCCCATGCGCCGGAGGCTGCGGCGGCCAAGGACAAGGCGTTGCCGGCGCGCGTGCTGTGGGCCGATCCGACCGTGATCGGCGTCATCATCATGTCGACCGCGTCGTACTGGATCGTCGGCATGTCCGCGACCTGGCTGCCGCCCTATCTGCAGCTCGGGCTCGGCTACAAGCAGGTCGATGTCGGCTGGATCATCTCAGGGATCTATCTGTTCCAGTCGCCGCTGCTGCTCGGCGGCTCCTGGCTGACGCAAGTTCTGCAGCGCAAAGGCTTCAGCTTGCGTGCCTGCCTCGGCCACGCCTCCGGTCTCGCGCTGCTCGCCGCCGGCTGCGCACTGCTGTTGAGCATCGTCACCTCGGGCCCGCTGCAGCTCGCCTGTATCGCGATCGCCTTCGCCGCACCGAGCCTCACCACGATCTTCGGCCCCGTCGCGCTCGGCGCCGTGGCGCCGGCGATCCAGCGCGGCCGGCTCATCGTCGTGATCTATTCCGGCAACGCGGCATCCGCGCTGGTGTCGAATGCGCTCACCGGCTGGATCGTCGGCGAGGCCGGCGGCAACGCGCCGCTTGGTTACGCCCACGCCATGACCTTCACCGCCGGCGTGCTGATCGTTGGCGCCATCTCGGCCTTCGCGCTGATCTTCCCGGAGCGCACCATCGCGCGCTTCGCGAAATCGGCGCAAGAACCGGCTTCTCCCTCCGCCGTAGCGGCGGTTTCGACCTGAGGACATCGGATGAGATTTGCAAGCTTCACCATCGACAATGCGCCGACCTGGGGACTGGTCGAGGGCACTGACATCGCCGATCTCGGTGCTGTCCTGCGCGACCGCTTCCCGGATCTGAAATCGGCGATCGCAGCGGACGCGCTGAAGGAAGCGGCTGCAGCGGCCTCGGGCGCAAGGCGGTATCCGCTCTCGGCCATCAGCTTCCTGCCGGTGATTCCGAACCCGGACAAGATCCTCTGCATCGGCCTGAACTACGAGACGCACCGCAAGGAGACCGGCCGCTCCGAGGTCGAGAACCCCACGGTGTTCGGCCGCTTCGCCAACAGCCAGACCGGGCATCTCACCGACATCATCCGCCCGCGCGTCTCGACCGATCTCGATTTCGAGGGCGAGCTCGCCATCGTCATCGGCAAGCCCGGCCGCTACATCCCGCGCAGCGAGGCTTGGCAGCACATCGCCGGCTATGCCTGTTACAACGAGGGCAGCGTGCGCGACTTCCAGCGTCACACCCACCAGTTCACGCCGGGGAAGAATTTTCCCGCGACCGGCGCGTTCGGCCCGTGGCTGGTCACGCCGGACGAGATCGACGATCTCGGTCCGCTGCGGCTGCAGACCCGACTGAACGGCGAGGTGGTGCAGGACGCCACGATCAGCCAGATGATCTTCGATATCCCGCGCCAGATCGAATACTGCTCGTCGTTCACCCGGCTCGAGCCGGGCGACGTGATCGCCACGGGGACGCCGGGCGGCGTGGGGTCGCGCCGAACACCGCCGCTGTGGATGAAGCCGGGCGACGTGGTGGAGGTCGAGATCGACCGCATCGGGCTGTTGCGGAACGGCATCGCCGACGAGGCGGTGTAAGCGCCCCTGATGTTCTTGACCGTCATTCCGGGGCAGCCCGTCTGGGCTGAACCCGGAATCTCGAGATTCCGGGTTCGATGCTTGCCATCGCCCCGGAATGACAGCCGAACAACAGTGCCTACTCAATGCGCCATCGCCGGCCCGCCGCCGAGCTTGACCTTGCGGAGCGTCAGCGCCAGCGGAATCGCCGACAGCGAGATCAGCATCAGCGCCCAGTAGACGTCGACATAAGCGAGCAGCGACGACTGCATCTGCACGGTCTGGCCGATCCAGGCGAGCGCCTGCTGCTGCGCCTGGACCAGCGAGCTGCCATGCGCGGTGAAGTAATTGGTCACCTGGTGCAGCGTGTCCTGATAGGCCGGATTGGATGGAATCGCATTCTCCACCAGCCGGCTCTGGTGGAACTGCCCTCGATGCGCCAGGATGTTGGCGGCCAGCGACACGCCGATCGAGCCGCCGGTGTTGCGCGCGGCGTTGATCAGCGCCGAGGCCTGGTCGGTCTTCTCAGGCGGAATGCCGTTGTAGGACGCGGTCGTGATCGACAGGAAGATCAGCGGCAGGCCAATTCCGATCAGCATGCGGGATTCGGCGAAGAACCAGAAATCCACATTGGCGTAGACCCGGGTGAGGTCGTACATCGCGAACGCCACGACGGCCGCGCCCGTCATGATCATGTATTTCGGCTGCACCTTGCCCGAGAGGCGCCCGACGACGAACATCATCGCCATCGTGACGAGGCCGCCCGGCGACAGCACGAGGCCGGCCCAGGTGGCGGTGTAGCCGAAATCCTGCTGCACCATCTGCGGCAGCATCTGCGTGGTGCCGAGCAGGATCGCGCCGGTCGCCAGCATCACCAGGAAGCTGGCGCCGAACTGGCGCGACGCCAGCATGCGGACATCGACCGTCGGATTTTTCTGGTTCATCTCCCACGGGATCATCGCGATGAAGGCCGCGACGCAGACCGCGGCGGTCACCATGATGAAGCGCGAGTCGAACCAGTCGTCCTCCAGGCCACGGTCCAGCATCAGCTCGAGCGCGCCGAGAAATGTCGCGACCAGCACGAAGCCGACCACGTCAAAGCCATGCGCCTGCTTGCGCCGCTCGGCCGTGACCTCTTCTGGCTCCTTGAGGATGAGCCCGATCAGGATCATCGCGGCGACGCCGACGGGGCCGTTGATCAGGAAGCACCAGTGCCAGGAGACGTTGTCGGAGAGATAGCCGCCGAGCGTCGGACCGACGACGGGCGCGACCACGACGGCGACGCCGAACAGCGCGAACGCCTGGCCGCGCTTTTCCGGCGGGAAGGAGTCGGCGAGGATCGATTGCGCCACCGGCACCATGCCGCCGCCGCCGAGGCCCTGCATGATCCGGAACAGCAGCAGCACCTGCAGATTCCAGGCGAAGCCGCACAGCACCGAGCTCAAGGTGAACAGGCCGAGGCACAGCAGGAAGAAGGTCTTGCGGCCGAAGCGCTTGGCGAGATAGCTCGAGGCGGTCAGGATGATCGCGTTGGACACGAGATAGGTCGTCACCACCCAGGAGGATTCGTCCTGGCTGACGCCCATGCCGCCGGCGATATAGGGCAGTGCGACGTTGGCGATGGTGGTGTCCAGCACCTCCATGAAGGTCGCGAGCGCCACCAGCACCGCGATGATCCACGGACTGCCTGCGGATCGCGACGCGGCGAGAGGAGCAGCCTCACTCATGGCCGACCTCTCTCACAGCACGGCCTTCAGCCGCTCATAGAGCGACGGCTTGGGATCGACGCGAACGGTCGGCACCACCGACATGCCCGGGCCGAGCGCGACGTCCGTCGGCGGATCGTCCATGTCGATCTTGACCGGCACGCGCTGCACGATCTTGACGTAGTTGCCGGTCGCATTCTGCGGCGGCAGCAGCGAGAATGCCGGGCCCGAGCCGGACTGCACGCTCGCGACGTGGCCGCGGATCTCGCGCTCCGGATAGGCATCGATCTCGAGGGTCACGGGCTGGCCGGGTCGCATCTCGTCGAGCTGGGTTTCCTTGAAATTGGCGGTCACCCAGACGTCATCGGGCACGAACATCGAAAGCGCCGTCCCTTGTGCCGCGAACTGACCATCGGCGGCGCTGAGATTGACAATGCGGCCGGACTGCGCCGCGGTCACGGTCGTGTACGACAGATTGAGCTGGGCCTGGTCGCGCTGGGCCTGCGCCTGAGCGAGATTGGCGTCGGCGCTCTCGTGCTGCGCCTTCAGCGACTCCAACTGGCGTTGCGCGACCGAGAGGTTGGCCTGCGCCGAGGTCAGCGCCGCCTTCTGCTGCTGGAGCTGCGATGTGTATTGCTGCTCGCTCTGCACCGTGCCGGAGCCGGTGCGGGCGAGGTCCTGATAGCGCTTGGCCTGCTGCTCTGCGAAGGTCAGCCCGGCCTGGGCCTGCTCGACCTGGGCCTGGCCCGCGGTGATCTGCGCCTGCTGCACGTCGATCTGCGCATCGATGTTGCGGATCGCCGCCTGCGCCGACTTCACCTGCGCATCGGCCTGCGCCAGCGCGGTCTTGTAGTCGCGATCGTCGATGCGCGCGATCACGTCGCCGGCCTTGACGTGCTGGTTGTCGGTGACCGGGACGGCGGTGATGTAGCCGGAGACTTTCGGCGCAATGGAGAACTGGCGGGCCGCGATGAAGGCGTCGTCGGTGGTCTCATAGTGACCGGCCGCATCGTAGTAGACGTAGCCGCCGGCGCCGACGGCGAGCAGCAGCACGAGACCCAGCGCTGCCCCGAGCGGATGCCGCCGGATCAGGCTCCTCCGGGACCCCTCCTGGCGCTCCCCGTGCTCCGTCGGCGGCGGGCCGGGCTCCGCCGCCGGCATCTTGGCCTCGACCTGCTGCCGAGGCTCGCCGGAGGCCCGCCCGCGCCATTGCTGCACGGCCCGATCGCGGGCCGAGACCGCCGGATCGTCGTTGGCCGCCGATGGGACCTCGGCCGACGACAGAGCTTGCCGTGTCATCACGTCTCCTTGAATAGAACGGAACCGTTTCGTTTCTATAATTGGGCGTAAGGCAGGTGGGACGCAATGGCGAGCCGCGATGCGGACGGCTAAACTTTTCGTCATTGAAGGCCGCCGGCGCGCGTTCCGCTGCGCCTTCACCGCGGTCCGCCGTCAGCAACGTCAACTGCGTTCCGCCGCCGCGGTTGCAGTCTCACGTCATCGCGATGGCTCGATGAACTCGGGCAAATACAACACGCGCACACGGCTGCCGCCGGCGGCGCCGGCACCGCACGTCCGGCCGGCGCGCGGCACCGGCCCCTGACGGCGTTCTCAGCGCGCCGGCTCCGGCCCGGCGAGACGCACGGCGAGAGCCAGCGCGCCGATGACCGGCGGCACGACGAAGCACCAGCTGCCCAGCCGCACGAACAGCAGCGCGGCGGCGCCGCAGCCGAGCGCAAAGGCGAGCACGTTGATGGCCATCTGCATGAGCCGCGCCGGCGGCGACGCCTGGCCCTTGTCGCCGACATAGATCCTGTCGGCGAGGTCGATCATCACCTGCGTGGTGGTGCCGGTCATCAGGGTCGAGGGCGGCGAACTCGGCAGATGGATCCGGTGCACGGCATTCTGGATTGCCATCGCCGCGACCAGCACCATGCCGGTGATGATCGCCTCGCGGCTGTCGCCATTGTGGAACGGGCCGAAATGGATGGCGAGCACGGCGCCGAGGACGAGCAGCACCAGCTTGACGCCGATCAGGATCTCGAAGGCGCGTGACCACCGCCGCGACAGCAACGTGCCGGTCAGCCGCGTCGCGATCACGACCACGCAGAACACCGGCAGCGCCAGCAGCTTGGCTATCGCGCCCGAGGTCCCGAGCGCCAGCGCCGCGCCGAACGTCACGAAGTTGCCGGTAACATGCGCCGTGAACAGGCCCTGCAGCGCCAGGAACCCGGCGGTGTCGACATAGCCGGCATTGACGCTGAGCAGCAGCGGCACCACGTTGCGGGACTCGAATTGCGACATGTCGTCCTACTTTCGTTGCTCAGAGCGCGTATTTCAATTCGATGCCAATGTAGTCGGAGTCATGGCCGCCAGCGCGGCGCAGCGTCTGGCCGATCTCATAGTGCACGGCTTCCAACGCTCCGGTGAGGTTGGCGTTGAAGCGATAGTCGGCGCGCAACTGCGCATAGACGCCGGACCACGAGCTGCCCTGCCCCGCGGTGCCGGCGACCGCGACATTGGGCTGGACGTAGATCGCGTCCGCATCGGTCACGCGCCATTGCAGGCCGATCGCGGCCATGAATGACAGCGCGGCGGTCGGCTTCACCGTCAGCGACGGCTTGAGATGGATCAGGTTGGTGTAGCCGGTGAAGCCGGCCAGCGTGAAGTAATAGCCGTTCGGGAACAGCGGATTGAACGTCTCGATCCTGTTGTCGCCGGGATGGCGGTCGCCGGAGGCGCCGTCGACCTGAAGGCCGATGCGCGGCTGCCAGGCGAGGTCGGCGAAGGTGTAGCCGGCGCGGGCGCCGGCGCCCCAGGCGCGGATCTGCTTCGCCCCGACCGAGCCCGCCTGCCCCATCGCCTCGAGATCCCAGTCGAAGCCCGCGAGCTTGCCGGCGAAGCGGATATCCAGCACGTGGCGCTGCTCGAGGCCGGCTGCGTCGAGGAAGCGCGCATTGTCGCGCTGATAGTAGGAATAATACGACGACAGCTCGTTGGTGCCGAGCACCTGGCGCTCGACGCGGAAGGTGTGGAACAGGAACGATCCGTTCGACGTGTCGTCGAACGGACGCACCAGATTATATTGCACCGGCTGGCTGACGAAGCCGATGAAGCGCCATGGGCCGCTTTCCCAGTCGGCCCACAGCGCATCGAAGGACTGGCGCACGTTCGGTCCGTCGCGCGACGACACGAAGCGCTGCAGGTCGAAGTCGAAATCCTGCCGCCCGACCCGGGCCTTGAACGTGCCGCTGTCCGTCGCATTGACATAGGCGAGGAAGGCGAGCCGGAGGTCGAGCGGGTCCTGGTCGACGGACGTGATCTTGGCCTTGCCGAAGGCTCTGATGTCCTCGAGCTGGACGAACAGCTGCCAGTGCTCATTGAGATGTGCGTCGGCATGGATCTGCAGCCGTTGCAGGACATGCTGATCGGGTCTCGTTCCACCGATGCCGAAGCTCGCGGCATCCAGGCTCTCGAACCGCTCGCGCAGGTTCATGCCGAACGAGACATAGCTCTGCGGCACGCCGGTGTGCAGCGGGATGTACTTGATGGGATCGAACGGCCCTGTGCGCAGCGCCGGATCGGCCAGCACCGACCAATCCTCCTGCCAGCGGTTGGTGCGGATGGCGGGACGTGTGGCGGTGTCCTCCGCGAGTGCCGCGCCGCATGACGCAGCGACTATCACAACCGCTGCCGCCGTCCCCGTCAGTGCCCAACCGATTCGCACGCGCGTCCTCATCGTTGAGTGCGCCTACTTTACCAGCGCATGAATCTCCGCGACATAGCCGCCGGGAAACTGCACCACCGCCTGCTCGCGCCTGTCCGAGTTGAACGGCTCGACCAGCACAGTGGCGCCTACTGCTTTTGCCTTGTCCAGGGTCGCCTTGAGATCAGTCACCTCGTAGCCGGTCGTCTCGCGTCCGAACGGATACGGCAGATGGCCGTCGGTGACGAGCACGGTCATGCGGCCGAACACCGACGCGATGCGGATGCGCCGATAGTGATCATTCGGGCGGCCGATCTCGACGCCGGGCGCCTTGGCATCGTCGGAGACAACCTTGCCCTTCGAGAAACGCAGGAAGGCGCGGGTGAAGGCCTCGGCGCGATCGGGCGAGACATAGACGCGGTTGTCGGGAACGGTCTGGAACGCAGTGTAGGACGGCTTGGTCGTGTGCCAGTACAGCTGCATGTTGACGCCGCCCGGCCATTGGATCACGGCATCACGTCCGATCGGATCGGGGAATGGCGCGACCAGCACGTCGGCGCCGGCGGCCTTGGCCGCCTCGATCGCCGCGTCCAGATCGGTGACCAGATAGCCGGTGCGTTCGGCCCCGAACGGATACGGAATTCCGGTCTTGAAGCCGAACAGCGAGACCGTGCCGACTGGCGTCTGCAACAGCTGCGAGGTCGTGCTGCTCGGAGCAGGCGTCACCGTCGCAACCACCTGCTTGGTGCTCTGGCCGCCGAAGGTGGCGAGGAAGCTGGTGGCGAACTTCTCGACGTCGTCCGGCGCGACATAGACATGCGTGGTGTCGTATTGCGCGCCCACGCCGATCAGCGGCGCCGCGTCCTTGGCGAACGCGGGCGCGGCGAGCAGCGTGGTGGCGATGACGGCGCCGAGCAGATGACAGGAACGGACCATGACGACCTCGAATGAGCAGATGTGGATCAAGCGCGGTGCGTGCGCCAGGAGATGATCGAGACGAGCACGAGGCCGGCGATCAGGCCGAGATGCTCGAAGAAGGCGTTCAGCGCCATGAACCGGTCATGGCCGGACATGTGCCAGAAATCATTGGCGGCGAGCATCGCAACGAGCGTGAGCACGCCGAGCGCGCCGGCGCCGAGCCAGACGAACCGGTTCGCGATGACGAGCACCGAGCCGATCAGCTCGACGGCGATCGCGGCCGCCGCCCACGGCTCCGCTGGCTGCAGGCCGAAATGCGCCTGCTCGGCAATCGCGCTTGGGAAGTCCATGAACTTCTGGACGCCGCCGATCAGATAGGCTGAAACCAGCGCGACCCGCGCCGCGTGCCACAGCCAGCGCCAGTCGAGCACCACGGCGATCGGCCGTGGCGTGTCGGACATCCCCGCCATCTCAGACCGCCCAGCAGGCGCAGCCGAGCGCACCCCAGAAGCTCTTGAGATCGGAGACCGGCAGGCTGGAGGACCATGCCCGCGCGTGGTCATGGCCATGCACGCCGCATGCGCTGGCGCAGCCGCACATCTGCATCGCCTGGGCGCGGACGCCGCCGTGATCGTCCTTCTCCAGCCAGGCGCCGTAGCCGCCGAAGCGGCGCACCGGCGACCACTCCGGCATGGCCGGCGGCGGAGCGGCGTCGTCCAGCGGCTTGAACGCGGCGGCGGCGTAGACGATGCGGCCGCCGACCATGGTGAGGTCGCTGGTGATGTCGGCGATCTCGGCCTCCGCACAGGAGAAGAAGTCGCGATCCGGCACGATCAAATCGGCGAACTGCCCGACCGCAATGCGGCCCTTCCTGCCTTCTTCGTTGGAGAACCAGGTGACGTTCTCGGTCCACATCCTGAGCGCGGTCTCGCGATCGAGGCAGTTGCGCTGCGGATACAGCCGCAGGCCACCGACGGTGCGGCCGGTCACCAGCCACGACAGCGACACCCAGGGGTTATAGGAAGCGACGCGGGTCGCGTCGGTGCCGGCGGAAACCTTGACGCCCTTGTCGAGGATCTTCTTCACCGGCGGCGTCGCCTCGGCCGCGCCGAAGCCGTAGCGCTCGACGAAGTACTCGCCCTGATAGGCCATGCGGTGCTGCACGGCGATGCCGCCGCCGAGCGCCGCGATGCGGTCGATCGATTGGTCCGAGATCGTTTCGGCATGGTCGAAGAACCAGTGCAGACCCTCGAGCGGCGTATCCTGGTTGACTTTCTCGAACACGTCGAGCGCGCGCGAGATGGTCTCGTCATAGGTCGCGTGCAGCCGCCACGGCCACTTGTTCTGGACCAGGATGCGCACGACCTCCTCGAGCTCGCCTTCCATCTCGGCCGGCATGTCCGGCCGCGGTACGCGAAAATCCTCGAAATCGGCGGCCGAGAACACCAGCATCTCGCCGGCGCCGTTGTGGCGGAAATAGTCGTTGCCCTGCTTGTAGGTCGAGTTCTGCGTCCAGCGCAGGAAGTCGTCCTTCTCGCCCTTCGGTTTCTGCGTGAACAGATTGTAGGCGAGCCGGATCGTGAGCTGGCCGTCATCGGCCAGCTTCTGGATCACGGCGTAGTCATCCGGATAGTTCTGGAAGCCGCCGCCGGCATCGATCGCACCGGTGACGCCGAGCCGGTTCAGCTCGCGCATGAAGTGCCGCGTCGAGTTGAGCTGATAGTCGAACGGCAGCTTTGGACCCTTGGCCAGCGTCGCGTAGAGGATCGCGGCG
Organism: Bradyrhizobium sp. HKCCYLRH3097; assembly: GCF_051167875.1. Taxonomy (NCBI): domain Bacteria; kingdom Pseudomonadati; phylum Pseudomonadota; class Alphaproteobacteria; order Hyphomicrobiales; family Nitrobacteraceae; genus Bradyrhizobium; species Bradyrhizobium sp. HKCCYLRH3097. The sequence goes on along the minus strand of NZ_JBNPTX010000017.1, from coordinate 53,945 downwards.
TTCGGCTGGGCGAGCAGCAGGCCGGTCGGATTGCCCTGTGCGTCACGCGCGATCTCGCCGCCTGGCGGCTGCGGCGTATCCTTGTCGTAGCCGACGGCACGCAGCGCGGCGCCGTTCAGGATGGCGCGGTCGTACAGATGCAGCAGGAACACGGGCGTGTCGGGCGCGACGGCGTTGAGCTCGTCAATCGTCGGCAGGCGCTTTTCGGTGAACTGATGCTCGGTGAAGCCGCCGACCACGCGCACCCATTGCGGCGGCGGTGTGATGGCGACCTGGGCCTTGAGCATCGCCATCGCGTCCGCGAGCGAGCGCACGCCGTCCCAGCGCAGCTCCATGTTGAAGTTGAGCCCGCCGCGGATGATGTGCAGGTGATTGTCGATCAGCCCCGGCAGCACGCGACGGCCCTTGAGATCGATGATCTTCGTTCGGGGACCGGCGAGCTTCATCACGTCCTGCTCGTGGCCGACCGCGGTGAAGGCGCCGTCCTTGATCGCCACCGCGCTCGCCGTGGGATTGGACCGATCGAGCGTCGTGAACAGGCCGTGATGGAGGATGAGATCGGGGTAATCGCTCATGAGGCCTTCTCATTCTGCACAGTAGAATTGGTCGTCTCTGCCCGGCCGTGGTGGCCAGGCAGCAGGCCGAAGATGTGCGTGGCGCAGGCCGCCTTCTGCCACGCGGCAGCAAGCGTGGTCCCGTTCAGGAGCTGCTTGCCTACGGGGATCACCTGCTCTCCGACGAGGATGCCGAGAAGGCCGACCAGCGCCACCAATGGCGGCGCCGGCGAGCGGACCTGAAGCAGGCTGTAGATCACGCCGACCAGCAGCCCTGCCCCGAGCGAAAACAGATAGATCTTCATCGTTCGTCCCGGGACTACTTGGCCCCGCCCTCCGAGGCGTGCTCTCCAAGCGCCCATTTGGAGAAGCGGATCTGGATGCCGTAGGGCGAATGCGCCTTCAGGATCTCCATCATGCCGTCATAGGTCTCGGCACGCGCCCAGTCCTGCTGCAGCTCGAAGGCGAACTGGCACGAGGTGATCGGCACCGCGCCGGCCTGCACCGCGCGGTCCATCGCCCTGTTGTGCGCCTCGAGCGACAGGTCGCCGCAGGCATCGGCCGGGATGTAGATCTCATAGCCTTCGCGCAGCATGTCGAGCGTCGGGAACAGCACACAGGCCTCGGTCCAGAGTCCCGCGATGATGAACTTCTTGCGACCGGTGGCAGCGACCTGCTTGCGGAAGCCGGCATCGAGCCAGGAGTTCATCGCCGTGCGGTCGACGATGTCGTGCTCTGGAAACAGCTCGGTCACCTCTGGCATGAAGGGACCGGAGAACGAGTCCTTGGCGACTGTGGTGAGCACGGTCGGAATCTTGAACAGCTTGGCCGCCTTGGCGACGATCTGGATGTTGTTGAACACGCCGAGGCGGTCATGAGACTGCACGCCCTGATACATCGCGGGCTGATAGTCGATCAGCGCCACGGCGCAGTTCTGCGGGGTCAGCATTTCGAGCTTGGACACGAGGTTCTCCTTGAAGGGTCGAATCGATCAGGTGAGAGACGCTCGCGGCGCCAGCGTGGTTGGCGCGAAACGCCGCCACGAGAAGACACCGAAAGCAATGAACATAGCGAGCGTGACGAGCTGAGCTGCGGCGAACGGCGGCTCGCTCTGCGTCGGCGCCAGGACATTGAGCACGCCGATCTTCTGGAACGACTGCACGATCGCGACGAAGACGTTGAGATAGAGCGAGAGCAGCGCGGTGACGACGTAGACCCGTCGCCACCATCCCGACAGCGCGAACGCATAGAGTGCGGCGCTGGCCGCAATCAACAGCGCGAGCAGGATGATGCCGATGATGCGCGGCGGGTCGAGACCGAACGGCGGCAGCGGAAAGCCGGTCACGCCGGTGAGGAAGGTCGTGACCAGGAACAGCGCCGCCCAGGCCGCCAGATGGCGGCCTGCCAGCATGCCGGCGAGCATGACGAGCCCGGTCGCGATTCCGATCAGGCTCAGCACCACGTGGATCTGAAGAAACAGGGCCGTCGGAATTCCCCAGGTCATGCAAGCCTCCTCTGATCAGCCCTTGATGAAGGTCAGTAGGTCGGCGTTGATGGTCTCCGCCTCCGTGGTCGGCATGCCGTGCGGAAAGCCCTTGTAGGTCTTCAGCACGCCGTTCTTCAGCAGCCTGGCCGACAGCGGCGCGGAATCCGCGTAAGGCACGATCTGGTCGTCCTCGCTGTGCATGACCAGCACCGGCAAGGTGATCTTCTTGAGATCCTCGGTGAAATCGGTCTGCGAGAAGGCGACGACGCCGTCGTAGTGCGCCTTGGCGCTGCCCATCATGCCCTGCCGCCACCAGTTCTGGATCACGGCCTCGGACGGCTTGGCGCCAGGCTTGTTGTAGCCGTAGAACGGCCCAGCGGCGACGTCGCGATAGAATTCCGCGCGGCGCGTGGCGACCTGGGTCTGAAAGTCGTCGAACACCGACTTCGGCAGCCCGCCCGGATTGGCCGCGGTCTGCAGCATCAGCGGCGGCACCGCGGCGATGATGGCAGCCTTGGCCGCGCGGCTCTCGCCATGGCGCGCGAGGTAATGCACCACCTCGCCGCCGCCCGTGGAATGGCCGACATGGATCGCGCGCTTGAGATCGAGATGCGCGGTCAAGGCCGCGAGATCGTCGGCATAGTGGTCCATGTCGTGACCGTCGGCGACCTGGGCCGAACGACCATGGCCGCGGCGATCATGGGCGATGACGCGAAAGCCGTGATTGAGGAAAAACAGCATCTGCGCATCCCAATCATCCGCTGACAGCGGCCAGCCATGGCTGAACACGATCGGCTGGCCGGAGCCCCAATCCTTGTAGTAAATCTCTGTGCCGTCATTGGTTTTCAGAACGGGCATGATTTTCTCCTGCGCGCCAGCCATGCGGTCGCACCAACGAATTTCGTGTCGCGATCGCCAATACCCGGTGCTATGCAATCTCATGTGCATCTGCACAATGACCCGAGGAGGCCAAAGCACTGGCCCCAGAAGGCCAAGGGATGGCTCAGCAGATTCGAACCACATCGTCGTCCTGGATGCGCGGCGTCGCGACGACGCTGAACGAGCAAGGTCTGGATGCGGCCGCGCTGTTCGCCGACGTAGGCCTCTCGATCGACGATCTCGACGATTGCGATCGCCGCTGGCCGACCGAGGCGCTGAGCCGGTTGTGGATGCTGGCGGCCGAGCGTTCGGGCAATCCGGACATCGGGCTGGCAAAGCTCGATGCGCCGCGACCTGACAACTATGGCGTCGCCGGCTATGCCATGATGTCGAGCCCCACGCTGCTCGCCGGGCTGACGCGACTGATCCGCTACATGTGCCTGGTGAGCGACGCGGTGACCATCACGCTCGAGCAGGGCAATGGCGGCCGTTGGGTGCGGACCGACGTGTTCGGCGGTGAATGCCCGATTCCGCGGCAGCGCTATGACTACGGCGTCGTCAATCTGCTCAATCTATGCCGGTGGATGCTGGATCGTCCGCTGACGCCGCTCGCCACGCGTTTCTCGCATGCGGTGCCGCTGTCGATCGCGTGCTACAACAGGGCGTTCCAATCCCCACTCGAATTCGATGCGCCATTCAACGGCTTCCTGGTGTCGGATCAGGATCTCGCCTGCAAGCTGACGACCTCGGCGCCCGAGCTTTCGGCAATCCACGATCGGATCGCCGACGAGGCGCTGGAGCGTCTGGTCAAGGCCGACACTGCGTATCGCGCCCGCGCCGCGATCGTCAGGCTGCTGCCCGACGGCAGCCCGCTGCGCTCGGCCATCGCAGCCGAGCTGGGCTTGAGCGACCGAACCTTCCAGCGCCGGCTGGCGGACGAAGGCCTCTCCTTCAGCGATCTCGTCGACGATGTCAGGCGCGAGCTCGCCCAGCGCCATCTCGCCGATTTCCGCATGACGCTCACCGACATCGGCTATCTGCTCGGCTATGCCGACCAGAGCACCTTCTTCCGCGCATCCAATCGCTGGTTCGGCGAATCACCGGGCGAATACCGCTCGCGGCTGATGGAGGGCGTGCGGCGGGAAGTCGCTGTCGCGCGCGGACCATGATCCGCCGGCGGGAGACGCCTTCAGACGCGTTCTTCAGAACATCCCGTTGGGATTGGCCGACTGCTCGGGAACGGGCTGCACCGAATCCCAATGCTCCTCGATCTTGCCGTCCTTGAGACGGAAGATGTCGACGATGGCGTTGCCGCGTGTGCCGGGCTCGCGGACGGCGTGAACGCGCAGCACGACGAAGTCGCCGTCGACATGCACCTGCGTGATCCTGCTGTGCGACTGTGGAAATTTGGCCTTCAGAAATTCGATGAACTTGCGAAATCCCTCCGGGCCGTCCTCGGCATTCGGATTGTGCTGGATGTAGGTGCCGAGATATTTCGACGCCGCCTCGAAATCCTTGCGATTGAGGCCCTGCTCATAGAAGTCGAGCACGATCGCCTTGTTGCGCTCCTCCTGGGCCGAATAGGCCCGCTGAGCCAGCACCGGTGTTACGACCGTGGCGAACAGCACCGCGGCCACCGCGGCGAAACGCGTCATCATTCCGTCATCTCCCCCGGGGCGCAGACATGATGCCCACTCCAGCTATTTCGGCTGTCGCCAGCTAAGCGGACTTCCCACGGGAAGTGACCTCAAAGATGAGTGACCTCAATAATAGCGGTGGAGATGATGCACCGGGCCGTGGCCGTGTCCGACCGTGAAGCGATCGGCAGCCGCGATCGCGCCGGAGATGAAGGCCTTGGCGTTGCCTACGGCCGCCTCGAGGCTCTCCCCCTTCGCCAGCCCTGCGGCCACGGCCGACGACAGCGAACACCCCGTGCCGTGGGTGTTCTTCGTGTCGATGCGCGGCGACGGCAATGGGATGCTGGTTGCTGATGTGATCAGGTAATCGGTGCTGTCGGCGCCCTGCCCGTGGCCGCCCTTGATCAGCACGGCCGGACAGCCGAGCGCGAGCAGCCGGCGGCCTTGCGCCGCGATCGCCTCGTCCGAGGTCGCGACCGGCTCGTCCAGCAGCGCGGCCGCCTCGGGCAGGTTCGGCGTGATCAGCGACGCCCGCGGGATCAGCCCGCGGCGCAACGCGTCGATCGCATCCTCCGGCAACAGCCGCGCGCCCGAGGTTGCGACCATCACCGGATCGAGCACCACGTGCCGCGGCCGCCAGCGCGCGAGGCTTGCCGCAATGGCGTCGGCAATCGGCGCCTGCGCCACCATGCCGATCTTGACCGCGCCGACGGCGAGGTCATCGAACACCGCATCGATCTGCGCGGCGACGAAATCGGGCGGCACCAGATGCACGCCGGTCACGCCCCTGGTGTTCTGGGCGGTCAGCGCCGTCAGCACCGAGGCGCCATAGACGCCGAGCGCCGCGAAGGTCTTGAGGTCGGCCTGGATACCGGCTCCCCCGGAGGAATCCGAACCGGCGATGGTGAGTGCGACGGGGGTGCTCATGCCCCCTTCCTAGCGCGGGCCGGCCGCGCCCGGCAAGCAGGCCGGCCCACCGGAGAAAGCGTATCGACTTCGTCGGAAAACGCTATATTGAGGCGAAAGATGCCTTCCGGAGACAGCCCGCAATGGTTCCCTTCTTCGTCCAGATCAAGTGCAAGCTTGGCCAGTCCTACACGGTCGCCAATGCGCTGGCGGAAGCCGAGATCGCCTCCGAGATCTACTCGACGGCGGGAAATTACGACCTGCTGGTGAAGTTCTACGTCGACAATGCCACCGACATCGGCCACTTCGTGAATGAGAAGGTCCAGATCCTGCCCGGCATTCAGGACACCCACACCATCATCACGTTCAAGGCCTTCGGCGCCACCTGACGAGGCGCTTTCTCACCACCCGGCGCGGCCTGCCCGTCGGGCGCCTGCCTCAACACCTGCCTCACGACAAAGGCGCCCGTCGTGACCGACGGGCGCCGAGGTCCTGAAAATGGGTCAAGCATGGTTTCGTCATGAAAGACGGTGGCGGCCGGAGACCGTTGTCCGCCAATTCGCACCAGTGGGCCGGAAAGCCGGACCTTTCGATCGTGAGGGGCAATGGGGGGACCGTCGAACGGCCCGGCTTTCCCTTCGGCAACTTGGCGACAGGCGTTCTATAGCGGGTACGCGGAGCACCGGGTCAAGGCGGGCGGCCGATCCGATACGGTCGATCAAGAAGTTGAGACGAAAACTCAAGAATGACTGCGGCGCCGCGTGAAGAGTGAGATCAAAGCCGTTTCGTCCCTGCTGCCGAGCTACGGCTTTTGCGCCGAGCAGATGGACACCGAGGCGAACATTGCGGCGTGGCGCGAGGCCACGTCGACGTTCTTCGAGGTCGACCAGCTCGCGGCCGGCGAGGCCGCTCCGTTCAGAGCGGACGTGCTGTCCTATGCGCTGGGCTCCGTGCTGCTGGGATCGGCCCGTGCGAGCGGCCAGCGGTTCCGGCGATCGGCCGAAACCGTCGCCCGCAGCGGCGTGGATCACATCATCCTGCAGCTCTACGTGAACGGCAGCTATGAGGGCGTCGCGGGCGCCTCGCCGATCCGGGTCGAGGCCGGCGACCTCTGCGTGCTCGATCTCGCCCAGACACTCGAAACGCGCGCGACACCGTTCGAGAACGTCACGTTGGTGGTGCCGCGTCCGATGTTCGATGCGCGCCTGCTGCAGGTCGACGACCTGCACGGCCTGGTGCTGCCGCGCAGCGGCGCGCTGGCGCCGCTGTTGGCGCGGCATTTCGGCGCGCTGCTCGACTGTGCGCCGCGCATGAGCTTCGACGAGTGCCAGGCCGCGGTCGAGGGCACGATCGCGCTGATCTCGGCGTGCCTGCGCGGCGAGCTCGAACGCCGCGATGCCGACCGCAGCGTGACGCCGGACGCCTCGCTGCTCCGCGTCCGCCAATATATCGAAGCGCGGCTGTCGAGCCCTGAACTCAGCGCCGACGCGGTGGCGCTGCATTTCGGGATGTCTCGCGCGTCGCTCTATCGCCTGTTCGCGCCGATCGGCGGCATCGCCGACTACATCCGCAGCCGCCGCCTGCACCGCGCGTTCTTCGATCTCGCCGGGACGGGATCGCGGACGCAGCGCATCAGCGAGGTCGCGCGGCGCTGGCAGCTCGGGACCGATGCGCATTTCACGCGGCTGTTCAAGGCCGCCTACGGCATCACGCCGAGCGCCGCGCGCGAGGCCGCCATGCTGGGCTCGCCACGCCTGCCGGTCGACGCGGACGCCGAAACCGCCTCGCCGCTCAGCCGTTGGATGCGAGGGATAGCAGCGCCCCGGACCGGGGAATGAGCGCGACGACGGCCGCCGAGTGCGGGTCGTCGTCCTCGGATGCGTCGTCCTCAGATGCGTCTTCGGCCGGCTGCGGCTCGTCGGCATCGGACGCAGCGCGCGCGATCTCCAGATGCTGCTCGAGCTGCTCGACCGGCATCGGCCGGCCAAGCAGATAACCTTGCGCGAAGTTGACGCCGAGCGCGCGCAGTTGCACCAGCTGCTCTTCGGTCTCGACGCCTTCGGCGGTGATCTGGATGCCAAGCCCCCGCGCCAGCGTCACGACCGAGGAGATGACGGCGGCACTTTCGTCGCGCACGCTCAGATTGGCGACGAAGGACTTGTCGATCTTGATCTTGTTGAACGGGAACGCCGTCAGCGAACGCAGCGACGAATAGCCGGTGCCGAAATCGTCGAGCGCCAGCGAGATGCCGAGGCCCTTCAGCCGGTCGATGAAGCTCTCGTTCTCGGCCGCGCGCTCCAGCAGCACCGACTCCGTGATCTCGATCTCGAGACGCTTCGGATCGAGGCCGGACCTCGCGAGCGCCGACTGGATGACGTCGAACAGTTCGGCCTGCTTGAACTGGACGGGCGACAGATTGACGGCGATCTTGACGTCGTCCGGCCATGCGGTGGCGTCGTCGCAGGCGCGCCCGATGATCCATTCGCCGAGCGGCACGATCAGGCCGGTCGACTCCGCAAGCGGGATGAACTTGTCCGGCGGCACCAGCCCCTTGACCGGATGACGCCAGCGCACCAGCGCCTCGACACCGCGGCGCTCGCGCGTCTCGGCGTCGTAGAACGGCTGATAGTGCACCTCGAACTGGCACTGCGCGATGGCGTCGCGCAGATCACCCTCGAGCGTGTTGCGCGCCTCGAGCTCGGCCGACATCGCATCGTCATAGAGCGTGTAGCAGCTGCGGCCGGCGGATTTCGAGCGATAGAGCGCGAGGTCGGCCTTCTTGAGCAGGTGCTCCTGGTCGCGGCCGTGCTGGGGCGCGAGCGAGATGCCGATGCTGGTGCCGATCTCGACCCGTTGCCCGCCGAGCTGGAACGGCTCGGCGATCAGCTTGGTGATGCGCTGCGCAAGCTCGATCGCGGCGGCGCGCTGGTCGGCGGACCCGGCCTGGATCAGGGCGAACTCGTCGCCGCCGAGCCGGGCCAGCACGTCCTCGTCGCGCAGCTGCGATCTCAGCCGCTGAGCGACCTGCACCAGCAGCTCGTCGCCGGCGCCATGGCCGAGCGAGTCGTTGACGTTCTTGAAGCGGTCGAGGTCGAGCAGGAAGACCGTGAAGCGGCCACTCTTCTCGTCGTTGATGCGCTCCATCTCCTCGAGGAAGAAGGCGCGGTTCGCAAGGCCCGTCAGCGCGTCGGTCTGCGCCAGCTCGAGCACGCGGCGATTGGCGAGCGCGAGCTGCAGGGCGTTGCGGCTCGACAGCGCGAGATACACGGCGAGGAAGATCGTCGTCGCCATGCCGGCCGCATACAGCGCCAGCGCGCGGTTGTGGCTCGCCATCAGGCTGCCACCGGCGGGCGCCGCCTGGAACACCCAGTCGGCATCGCCGATGCGCAAGGTCGTCGACCAGATGCTGGGGTCCGCGGGCCAGCGCTGCGGGTCCACGCCGGAGGCGTTGATCACGCGCTCGGGCGGCAGAAGGTTGATCGCGAGCGCCGGGCTGTTGGGATTGTTCGCGCGCACCGACTGCAACAGCGTCGGCAGGTCGAATACGCCGATGATGAAGCCGCTGAGATTGCGGCGGCGGTCGGCGACCGTCGTGCGCGACGTCCCCTTGGCGTAGACGGGGATGCCGATCATCACGGCGTTGTTGCGCTCGTTCTGATTGATCAGGTTCTGACGCGTGCGCAATGCGCCGATCACGTCGTAGTCGCGCGACTGTTCCAGCACGGCGCGATGGTCGGGAATGCTCCAATAATCGAGACCGTAGACCGGCGAGGTCTTCGCCTCGGTGGAGAAGTAGACCGGATAATATTCGTCGCTCTCCGGCGCCACGGTGCCGTCGGGGTAGGACTTGATGCGAAAGGCGGGAACACCATCGGTGATCGCCGCCGCCTCGTATTCGCCGCGCTCCTTGCGCTTGATCCGCGGCAGCCACGCCAGGCGCAGCATGCCGCGATGCGCCTCGAACAGGCGCGCGCTGAAGGTCTGGTACTCGCTGCGGGTGATGTCGTCGTTGGCGGATTCGAAGCGGGTGCGCAGCGCGGTCAGCCGGCTGACATATTCGTTGACGCCGTTCTGGACCAGGATCGCCTGAGCTTCGGCCACGCCTTCGAAATCGGTGCGCGCCAGCCGGTTTTCCCAGCGTCCCACGGCAACCGTCCCGACGACCGACAGCACGACGCCGACGCATGCCGCGATGATCGCAGGGCGATAAAGCCGGTATCGCGATAGCGACGCGCGCAGCCTCTCGCGCCCGCTACCGCTGCGAGCATCATCCTTTTCCTGCAGCGTCGGTGCGCTGTACTCTTCAACCTGCAATATGGCCCCCGCCAAACGGCTGCCCCTCACCACGATGCGGCCGATGCTGGCCGCGGTAAGTTAAGGACGGTCAAAGATGATCCGTCGTGGCGTACCAGAAACCGGGCTTGGTTAACGGCTGACTGTTGAGGGCCGCCCAAAACGCGATCAAGCGCGGGCCACGTCTTTAGCGAGGTCTTCATTCAACACGCCTAGACTGAGTTGTCATCAAGCGTACTCGTGCATCGAAGATCGCAATGAACTGGTTTTCAAGCCTTCGGATCTCCATCGTTCTCGCCCTGATCGCCGGCGTGCTCCCGCCCGGGTCTGCGCGCGCCGACGAGCTCGGCGTCACCAACGACTCCATCATGTTCGGCCAGGTGGCGGCGCTGGAGGGCCCGTCGGCCGCGCTGGGCCAGGCGGCGCGCCAGGGATTGCTGGCGGCCTTCAACGAGCTCAACGCCAAGGGCGGCGTCTACGGCCGCAGGCTGAAGCTGGCGAGCCGCAATGACGGCTACGACCCCGATCGCTCGGTGGTCGAGACCATCAAGCTGATCTACGAGGACAAGGTGTTCGCGCTGATCGGCGCCGTCGGCACCCCGACCGCGATGGCCACCGCGCCGATCGCGGCGTCGAACGACGTCCCCTTCATCGGGCCGATCTCGGGCGCCGAATTCCTGCGGGCGCCCGAATTCCAGAACGTCGTGAACATCCGCGCAAGCTACGCGGCCGAGGCCGAAGCCACGATCAAGCATCTCACCGAAGAGCTTCACCTCACCCGCATCGCCATCTTCTATCAGGATGACTCGTTCGGCCGCGACGTGCTGGCCGGCGTGAAGACGCATCTCGATCGCCGCGGCCTCGAGCTCGCGGCCGAAGGCACGTTCGAGCGCAACACGCGCGCGGTCGGCGCGGCGCTCAAGGTCATCCGGCGCGCGGAGCCGGAAGCGGTGATCCTGGTCGGCACCTACGGCCCGTGCGCCGAGTTCATCAAGATGGCGCATCGCAGCGGCTTCAACCCGACGTTCTCGGCGGTGTCCTTTGTCGGTGGCAATGCCCTTGCAAAGGAGCTCGGTCCGGAGGGACGCGGCGTCATCGTCTCCGAGGTGGTCCCGTTTCCGTGGGACACCGACCTCCGCGTCGTCGCCGACTACCAGGCCGCGATGAAGACGCTCGATCCGAGCCAGACGCCGGATTTCATCGGGCTCGAGGGCTACATCACCGGCCGCCTGGTGGCCCGCGCCCTGGCGATGACCGGGCCGAACCCGACCCGCGCCGAGCTGCTCCGCATCATCAACGAGGTCGGCCAGTTCGACATCGGCGGACTGGTGGTCAGCTTCGGCAACGCGCGCAAGGAGAATCCACCGCCGGTATCGCTGACGGTGATCCAGAGCGACGGCAGCTTCAAGCCGATCTGACCTGCGTGCGCGCGCTCGCCGAACTGATCAGCTTGCCGGCTTCTTCGGCTTCGGCGGGCCTTCCGCCGGCGGCAGCGATTTCAGATAGACCGCCATCGCCTTGCGATCCTCGGGCGTGAGCTGCGAGGTGTTGCGGATCACCCGCGCCATCGAGCCGCCGGCGCTGTCGCCGTCGGGCAGCTGTCCGGTCTCGAGGAAATAGCTGATGTCGCTCTCGCTCCAGTCCGCCAGGCCCTTCTGGGTGATGTTCGGCACGAAGCCCTGACCTTCCGGATCCGGCCCACCCGCCAGACGCTGCGCCGAAACGATGCCGCCGAGCGCGTTGCGCGGGCTGTGGCACTCGGCGCAATGGCCGAGCGTATTGACCAGATAGGCGCCGCGATTCCACTCCGCCGGGCGCGCGGCGTTGGCGGCAAACGGCCTGTCGTCGAAGAACAGCAGCTTCCAGACCCCAACGGTGCGACGGATGTTGAACGGGAATGGCATGTCGTGCGCGCGCGAGGCGCCGGCGACCGGCGGCAGCGTCTTCATGTAGGCGAAGAGATCGCGGACGTCGTCGATCTTCGCCGCCGCGTAGGAGGGATAGGGAAAGGCCGGGTAGTAGTGGCTGCCGTCCGGCGACACGCCGCTCACCACCGCATTGACGAACTCGGCCTCGCTCCAGCGCCCGATACCGTCAGTGGGGTCGGGCGAGATGTTGGGCGCATAGAAGGTGCCGAACGGCGAGCTCAGCGGCAGACCGCCGCCGAGCTTCAGTCGATCCGGCTGGTTCGGCACCGCGTGACAGGACGCGCAGCCACCGATGTTGAACATCTCCTGCCCGTTGGCGAGATCCGGCGCGCGCGTCGCCGCTGCGAGCGTGATCGTCGACGGCTGGGTCAGCCACCAGAACACCGCCATGCCGGCGGCGCCGAGCACGCAGAGAGCAAGCAGGAGGCGGCGTAGCATGGTGGCTCCGTCACAGCAGGAGGATATCGTCGGCCCGGCGATCATCACCGGAGCTCGGCGGCGCCGTGATACGTCAGGACGCCCGCGCGGCGCAAACAAACGGGGGCGGACGCCATGTCGCGTCCGCCCCCGTTGATGGCTGGTCAGATCAACTGTTCTTGAGACGGAAGGTCTCGTGACAACCGCCACATTCCTTGCCGATGCCCGGCGCGGTCGCCTTCAGGCTGTCGAGATCCTTGATCTTGGCCTTGGCCTCGGTGACGACCTTGCCGAAGGTCTCGATCTTGGCCTTGAAGCCGGCCTGGTCTTCCCAGATCTTCGGCGACGGACCGTAGTCGCCTTCGAACTTGGCGCCCTTCAGGCTCGCCGGATACATCGTCGGCAGCTTCTTGGCGGTCTCCTCGAGCTGCGCCAGAGCGGCATTGACGGCGGCCTGATCATACGGCTTCTCGCCCTTGACCATCGCGATCAGGACACCGCCGAGGTTCTTGGCGTTGGCCTTCATCGTGTCCTGGCTATGCTTGACCAGATCCTGCTGTGCCATCACGGCGCCGGCCCCTAGCAGCAAAGCTGCGACAGCCACGACAGTCCGCTTCATCAATTCGCTCCTTTGTTGTCACAATCCCGTCCAGCCCACCTGGACGGGTCGCTTGGTTGGTCAACCCCTCAGCCGGCGGGTTATTCCGGAATTGAGGCGGATATCGGAGGAGATCCGGAGGGAGAGTACTCAGAGACTATGACGGCGATGCTGCTCCCGGATCGCGATCCAGACGCGCTCCGGGGTCGCCGGCATGTCGATGTGATCGATCTTGTACTCGCGCCAGAGGGCTTCGACGATCGCATTGACGACGGCCGGACAGGAGCCAATCGCGCCCGCTTCGCCGGCGCCCTTGACGCCCATCGGATTGGTCTTGCAGGGCACGTTGTGGGTCTCGAAGGTGAAGGACGGCGCGTCGGCGGCGCGCGGCAGCGCGTAGTCCATGAAGCTGCCGGTGACGAGCTGAGCGTCGGAGTTGCTGTAGACCACCTGCTCCATCAGCGCCTGACCGATGCCCTGCACCGCACCGCCATGCACCTGGCCGGCCAGCAGCAGCGGATTCAGCGTCACGCCGAAATCGTCGACGATGACGTAGTTGACGATCTTGATGATGCCGGTCGCCGGATCGATCTCGACCTCGGCCACATGCGTGCCGTTCGGATAGGTGCCATCGGCGCTGGCGAAGGTGGCGCTGCCGTTGAGCTTGGCGGGATCTGTGCCCGGACGCTTGGCGAGATCGGCGAACGAGATCGCGCGGTCGGTGCCGGCGACGCGGATCACGCCGTCGGCGATCTCGAGATCGCCGAGGCCGGCCTCGAGTGCTTCCGCCGCGATCTGCTTGAGCTTGTCGCCGAGCTCATGGGTGGCGCGCTGCACGCTGACGCCGCCGGAGGGAATCGAGGCCGAGCCACCGGTGCCGAGGCCGGTCGCGATTTCGGCCGTGTCGCCCTGGTGGATGTGCACGCGCTCCGGCGGCAGGCCGAACTGCTCGGCGACGATCTGGGCGTAGGCGGTCTGGTGGCCCTGCCCGCTCGACTGCGTGCCGATCAGGATGGTGACGTCGCCGTTGGGATCGAGCCGCACGTTCGCGGTCTCCTCGCCCATGGTGCCGCAGACCTCGACATAGCTCGCGAGCCCGATGCCGCGGATCAGCCCGTGCTTCTTCGCAGCCTTGGCGCGCTTCGGAAACTCCTTCCACTGCGCGATCTCCATCGCGCGCTTGAGATGCGCGTTGAAGTCGCCGGAATCGTAGACCTTGCCGGTCGCGGTCTTGTAGGGCAGCGCGCGCGGCGGAATGAAGTTCTTGCGCCTGATCGCATCGACTGACATGTCGAGCTTGCGTGCGCAGGCATCGACCAGGCGCTCGATGACATACGCCGCCTCGGGGCGTCCCGCGCCGCGATAGGCGTCGACCGGAACGGTGTGAGTGAAGATCGTGCGCACCCGGCAGTGGAACGCCTGGATGTCGTAGAGCCCCGGCAGCATGCCGGCGCCGCCATGCGGAATGTACGGCGCGAAGGTCGAGAGATAGGCGCCCATGTCGCCCATCAGGTCGACGTCCATGGCGAGGAACTTGCCGTCCTCGGCCAGCGCCATCTTCGCGGTGGTGACGTTGTCGCGGCCCTGCGCGTCGCCCATGAAATGCTCCGAGCGGTCGGCGGCCCAGCGCACCGACTTGCGCAGCCGCTGCGCGGCGACCGCGAGCAGCGCATACTCCCGGTAGGGAAACAATTTTGTGCCGAAGCCGCCGCCGACGTCGGGGCAGATCACCCGCATCTTCTCGGTCGGGATCTTCAGCACGTTCTGGCAGAGGATGTCGCGCAGCCGGTGGCTGCCCTGGCTGCCCGCCGTCAGGGTCAGATGATCGCGCTTGGTGTCGTATTCGCAGACCGCGGCGCGCGTCTCCATGAAGCTCGCGACCACGCGCGGATTGACGATGCGGATCTCGGCCACCGCATGCGCTTTCGCGAAGGCCGCCTCGGTCGCGGACTTGTCGCCGATCGAAACGTCGAACAGCACATTGCCCTTGTGTTCGGCCCACACCTGCGGCGCATCCGGCTTGATCGCGTTCACGACGCCGGTCACGGCCGGCAAGGTCGTCCACTCGACCTTGATCGCCTCCAGCGCGTCGCGCGCGTGATCCAGCGTATCGGCGACGACGAAGGCGATGGCGTCACCGACGTGGCGCACCTCGTCCTTGGCGAGGATCGGATAAGGCGGCGCGGTGAAGGGATCGGTCTCGAGATTGAACAGGCAGGGCAGTCCACCGAGCTCCGCGGTGTCGGCGGCGGTCAGGATCAGCGCCACGCCCGGCAAGAGCCGCGCCTGGGTGACATCGAGGGTGAATTTGGCATGGGCATGCGGCGAGCGCAGCACCAGCGCATGCAAGGCGGCAGCCGGCGCCAGATCATCGGTATAGCGGCCCTTGCCGCGAATCAGCGCGTCGTCCTCTTTCCGGAGAACGCTTTGTCCGACGCCGAACTTGATTGGAGCTGCCATCTGGTTTCACTTCCCGCTTGCATTGTCGCGACTATTGGACGGCATATTGCAGCGGAACGAAGACTCGCGCAAACGCCATATGGCCGCCCCTGGACCCACGCGCGGTCAACTCTCGGCAGGCATGCCACCAGCTCGATGCTGCAGCGCAAACGTCAGCGCCGCACCAGGGCCTTGAGCCAGCGCGGGCCGAACAGCACCAGGATGGCGCCGGCATAAATGACGGCCCCCACCACGATCAACAGGCCGAGAACGGCTTCGTCCTGCAAGCGGCCGAGCGATGCGAGACGGGCCGATGCCACCAACGCCGTCGCCCACAATGCAGCCGCCAGCACCACGCCCGTGCCGGCAAATTTCAGCAGCGACGAGGTGAGCCGCCGATCGAAGCGCAGATAGCCCTTGTGCACGGCGAAGCCGAGCACGAGCAGCAGGTTGATCCAGGCGCCGACGGCCGTCGCCAGCGCGAGGCCGACCTGGGCGAGCGAGCCCATCAGCAGGACTTTCAGCACGACGTTGGCGGTCAGCCCGGTGAGCGAGGCCTTCACCGGCGTGGCGGTGTCCTTGCGCGCGTAGAAGGTCGAGACCGCGCTGCGGATCATCACGAACGGAATGAGGCCAACGGCATAGGCGGCGAGCGTCGCGCCGGCCGCCGCCGCATCGCCCTTGGTGAAGGCGCCGCGGGCGAACATCGCCCGCGTGATCACGTCGGGCACCGCGAGAAAGGCGGCGACGAACGGCACCGAGAACAGCAAGGTGAACTCGAAGGCGCGGCGCTGCTGCTCCATGGCCCCTTCATGATCGTTCGCCGTCAGCCGCCGCGACATTTCCGGCAGCAGCACGGTGCCGATGGCGATGCCGATCACGCCGATCGGCAGCTGGTTGAGACGATCGGCATAATACAGCGCCGAGATCGCGCCTGCGGGGAGGAAGGTCGCGATGATGGTGTCGGCGAACATCGCCACCTGCGTGCCCATCGAGCCGAGCGTGGCCGGCCCCAGCGCCTTGAAGAAGGCGCGGATGTCGTCGTCGAGCTTGAGCGGCGCAAAGCGCGGCAGCCCGCCATGGCGCGCGAGGTCGCCGGCGAGCAGGAAATATTGCAGGAAGCCCGAGATCAGCACGCTCCAGGCCGCGGCATGACCGACGCCGGGAAAGAAGGCGGCCAGCGCCAAGGTCGCCATCATCGCGAGATTGAGGAAGATCGACGCCGCCGCCGCGCTGGCGAAACGCTGCATCACGTTGAGCATGCCGCCATACAGCGTCACCAGCGTGATCAGCAGCAGATAGGGAAAGGTGATCCGCGTCAGCGTGATCGCCAGGTCCCGCTGCGCCGGATCGTCGGTGAAGCCGGGCGCCAGGATCGTCATCGCCTGCGGCATGAACACCCAGGCGAGGATCAGCAGCACGATCTGCGAGGCCAGCAGCAGGGTGAAGATGCGGTCGGCAAACAGGCTCGCCGAGGCCGGCCCCTTCTCGCCATGGACATGCGCATAGGCCGGCACGAAGGCCGCGTTGAACGCCCCCTCGGCGAAGATCGCCCGGAAATGATTCGGCAGCCGGAACGCAATGAAGAAGGCGTCCGCGACCGGCCCGGCGCCGAGAATCGCCGCCAGCATGATGTCGCGGGCAAAGCCGGTGAGGCGCGACAGCAGCGTATAGCCGCCGACGGTGAAGATACGTCCGAGCATGGGGGGCTTCTAGAGCATTGCGGGGGGAGTTTGAAGCGGGGAACGTGCTGACTTGCCGCTTGCGGCCAAAATACGGCAGCCTGGTCGCGCCCCTTCCCCGCTGGAGGAAACGAATGCACGGATTTCTTGGGCAAGGACAGCGCCAGCTCAAACCCATCCCCGCCTACGGCAGAGCACTTGCACAGGCCGCTCGACATTTCGCGCCCGTCTGCGTCCCCGTCGTCGTGGCCGGGCTTGTCCCAGCCATGACGGGATAACTAATTAAGCACTACATGCGACGAACGAGCGAAGTGTCATCCGTCGCGCCCGGCGCGAACACCGACAGATGCCGCATCTCCAAACCGGCGCTGGTTGGCTTTAACGAACGTCCGCAACCACGGCACAAGCCCTCGCGCCTCGTTCTCGGCTGTCTCTGCCGTGTCATAGATTCCGCAATCGGGACCTGGCGGTCCCCATTCGCCTTCGAGTTGCTCGCCTGCAAGGATGATGGGGCAGTCCGGATCGTCGTTAGGCAAGCTCGCCGACAACCACTGCCTTTGATACGTATAAGCTCCATCTGGTCGGCGCAAAATTAGCACGCGCTCGCGGCCATTGATGCTTTCAAGCGTCTTGATCGTCGAATACATTGCGCGTTGCGCTCACTCTGAAATTATGATGCGGATGGCAGCCGGTGGAAGGATCAGCACGGCCTAATCCGCCGCGCGCGGTCACCAATCCAGATTGACCGCCATGCACCGACTGCAAAGCAAGGCCCCTCTTGGTATCTCTTGCTTGCAGTTGTGACACCGTGACTCGGCGTCCCGTATATGAAGAACGTTGGCCTTCGCCTGATGAACATCACACCCCGACACGCGCGTGAGCATCTTGATCGCCTCGATTGAATCTGAATGCCGCAAGCGCGCGATCTCGCTCCTGTCCACCGACGACAGGCCCTCGAACAGCAGAACGATCGCGCGACAATGCGGGCAGACCAGATGCCGTCGGCCGTCGGGCGAGAAGGCCTCATAGGACCATGATTGATCTGCGAACGCATCGAGCAGCTTCTGCGTCATTCTCTTTGGCATGATCGTCCCCAAATCTGGCTGCAGACGATAGACTGGATCTGCTCAGCAAAAATGGCCCTGGCTCATTCGACTTTGTTGGACCGACCTCGCTATGGCCGCGACAGCGCAAGGCACGAGAAACCGCGACAAGCGACCCCCCTTGTCGTGCAACTCAGGAATGGCGCGATGAGGCCATTCTCGCGGCAGCTGCTGTCCGGCGTGCTTCGCGCCGTCAGTATTGCCTGCTCCAAGAAACCTATTTCGCGAGCCGCTTCAAGCGTATCCCTCCATCCAGCCCGCCTCGGAAAAATATTCCTATTTCTTTTTATCAGAAATCATGATTGTATGTCGCCGTCCCGTCTCGATCAGAGGGGCGCTTCGCGGTCGTCACGGACGTTGAGGCGGGATGCGGTGGGCGTGTCGATGTTGCAGCGTGGTTCGCCATGCCGACGAACGACGTCGATGCGCACGGTCAAGTCGCGTAGTCCTGGCATCCCGACGCTGATGCCAAGTTGGTGCTGATGCGCAAAGCGCAGTGCCGATGACGGTGGCCAAAAAGCCCGGAGCACCGGGGAGAACGCGAAGCAGCCGTTCCATCCATCGCGCGGGGAATGCCGGGATGTCTCGGCTGAACCTGTGGTTCCTGCCGCCTGCATTTTTTTCGCAGGCGGGCCATGGGTGCGGCCAGCGCCCGGCATTCCCCGTGCCCTCTTCGAGGAGAGGGCAGGACGAACAGCAAAGCTCGGACGCGATCAGCGCCGCGAGAGAGCGGAGTTATGTCTCACCGCCGTCATTGCGAGGAGCGAAGCGACGAAGCAATCCAGAGTCGCACCCGGGGCTCTGGATTGCTTCCGCCGTCGCCCTTCGGGCTATGGCGGACAAGTCGCTTCGCTCGCAATGACGATGAGTGTGTCGATGCGGCGTCAGCACGAACAACACCGGAGACGGAGCGAGATGCGTGCCAAGCACTCCGCTGTCATCCCGGACAAGCCGGCCGACGCAAAGCGGCGGCGGGCGCTGATCCGGGATCCATACGCCGTGCGGCCGATGGGGCGCGTGGATCGGGCCGCCTGCCCGTTTCAGAGATCACGCGGTATGGGTCCCGGCGTTCGCCGGGACGACAGTGTGATTTGGGGCTGCCAACGGGGCAGATCGCCCGCCGGCGCTGTGAGCCGCGCCGCAGCAAGCGGCGTGACGTCAAGGATGCGTAAGGCCTCAGGCGCGGACGGCGCCGCGGACGACGTCGATGATGCGCCCTTGCGTCGGCTCGTCGAGATAGGCGTGCATCGGCAGGCTGATGACATCGCTGGACAGCTGCTCGCTGACCGGCAGGCCGCCATCGGCGCTCGGGAAGATGCGGTAGGCGGTCTGCTGATGCATCGATTTCGGATAGTAGATCGCGGTCGGAATGCCCTGCGCCTTCAGCGCGGCAGCGAAGGTGTCGCGGTCGACGCCCTTGGGCAGGCGGATGGTGTATTGCGCCCAGACCGAGGTGCAGCCCTCGGCGAGGCGCGGCACCTTCACGACGTCGGCCAGCGCCGCGGTGTAGCGCTCGGCCACCGCGTTGCGCGCGGCGATCTCGTCCTCGAAGATCCTGAGCTTCTCGATCAGCACCGCAGCCTGGATGGTGTCGAGCCGCGCGGTGAGGCCGAGGCGGACATTGTCGTATTTGTCGCTGCCGCCACCATGGGCGCGCACGCTGCGCAGGCGCTCCAAGAGGCCGGCATCGTCGGTGAGGATGGCGCCGCCGTCGCCGAAGCAGCCGAGCGGCTTGGCCGGATAGAAGCTGGTGGCGGTGGCGAGGCCGAAGGTGCCGATGCGGCGGCCCTTGTAGCTGGCGCCAAAACCTTGGGCTGCGTCGTCGAGCACGAACAGGCCTTCGTCCCCCGCGATCGCGGCGACCGCATCGTGGTCGGCGCTCTGCCCGAACAGGTCGACTGGGATGACGGCCTTCGGCTTCAGGCCAAGCCGCTTCGCGGTGGCGATGCCGCGGCGGAGCGAGGCCGGATCGATGTTGAAGGTGTCCTCCAGCACGTCGACGAACACCGGCGTGGCGCCGGTCAGCGCCACCGCTTCGCCGGTGGCGCAGAAGGTGAAGGACGGGCACAGCACCGCGTCGCCGGGGCCAATGCCCTGGGCCATCAGCACCATCAGCAGCGCGTCGGTGCCGCTGGAGCAGCTCACGGCGTATTTGGCGCCGCAGAATTCAGCCAGCTCCTTCTCGAGCTGGATGATTTCGGGGCCGCCGAGAAACTGGCAATGCGCCAGCACGCGGGCGACGGCGTCATCGAGCGACTTGCCGAGCCGCTGGCGCTGCGCGGCGGTGTCGATGAACGGAATAGGCTGATGACGCAGGTGCTGGTTCATGAGCTCTGACACATGTTCGCAAACGGAAATGAGGATGAAGCGAAGGCCGGGCCGGCTAGCCGGCCGCGCGCAGCTTGGTGGCGGCGGCCTCGGCCGGACGATGGCTCGAGGTTTCCAGGCACTGCGTGGCGATCGCCAGACTCGCGACGCCCTCGTCGCCGGTGACGGCGGGCGACGTGCCCGAGCGCACCGCATGCAGGAACGCGATCAGCTCGGCGCGCAGAGGCTCGTCATGGCCGACCGGGAGATGCCGCATCGAGTAGCTGCCGTCCGGCTTGAAGCCGAAGCATTCGGTGACCTGGCGCGTCAGCAGGTCGCCCATGATGTACTTGCCGCGCGTCGCCACGGTGACGTTGCGCGCCTTGAACGGCGTCAACCAGTTGGTGTTGATGTGGGCCAACACGCCCGATGCGGTGCGGAACTGCAGAAGCGCGATGTCCTCGCGCTCGGCGACCGCGCTGGAGAGCTGTGGCTGCACCTCGATGATGTCGGATTCGGTGAACCAGCGGATCAGGTCGATGTCGTGCACGGCGAGGTCGATGACGACGCCGACATTGGACATGCGCGGCGGGAACGGGCCGACGCGGGTGATCGCGATCGACAGGATGTCCTCGCCAGCGATCGCCTTCTTGATCGCGGCAACCGCCGGATTGAAGCGCTCGACATGGCCGATCATCAGGGTGACGCCGGCGCGGTGCGCGGCCGAGACGATCTCCTTGCCTTCCTCGACCGTGGAGGCGATCGGCTTCTCGACGAGCAGATGCACCTTGCGGGCGATGCAGGCGAGCGCGAGCTCGTGATGCAGATGGGTCGGCGCGGCGATCGTCACGGCGTCGACGCCCTCGGCGACGAGCTCATCGAGCGTCTCGAAGGTCGGGCAGTTAGCAAGCTCGGTGACGCGGCTGCGATGCGCCGGCAGCGGATCGACGACGCCGACGAGGTGCACGTCGGGCAGACCGGCGAGCACGCGGGCATGATTGCTGCCCATCACGCCGGCTCCGATCACGCCGACTCGCAGCGCCTGCCTCAGCTCGGCCTTGTGGCCCGCCCCCTTGGAACTCATGTCATCGACCCCATCAATGTCCCCGGATTGCGACGTCACGGATTGGCCGCAACGGTTAACGAACGGCAAATCACCGGTCGAAGCTCTCCTAGCATGCCGCTTGAAGCGAGGCGAATGCGGAAACCTTTTTCAGGACACGATTTGATTCAGAAAGTTACATCGGGTGCGGACGAAAAGCGCTGTCTTTTGAACGGCGTGCACGATGCCCTTCACGTGTGGCGAGCGCCCTGCTCACGCGTCACGACAGGCCGCGAAGGTCACGGTCGATGCGTCTTCACGCCTGCGTGTTGGCTACGGCGGGAGGTAACACGGTGGATCCCGCCGGCGAAGGAGATCACGTCACATCGCGGGAGAACACCCATGACCCTCAGCCTTGCCTCGCTCCGCTACGCCTCATCCTTCGCCGTGCTGCTCGCCTCGCTTGCTCCGTGGTCGCCGTCGGTGGCCGCGGTGGATCGGCCTGTCGTCATCGAGCTCTTCACCTCGCAGGGCTGCTCCTCCTGCCCGCCTGCAAATGCCTATCTGAACGAGCTGGTGCGGCAGCGCCGCGACGTGCTGCCGCTCGCCTTTCACGTCACCTATTGGGACCGGCTGGGCTGGAAGGATCCGTTCTCGTTGCCGGCCGCCACCGACCGCCAGGCCCGCTACGGCAGCCGCTTCGGCGACGGCTCCTACACGCCGGAGATCGTCGTCGACGGGGTGACGGGTCATGTCGGCTCCAACAGGGCCGAGGTGGGAGCCGCGATCGATCGCGCCAGGGGCGCGAGCGCGACGGCGGCGCGGCTCAAGCTCGCGCGCGATGGCGACAGGCTCACGGTCGAGGTCGACGGCGGCGAAGGACGCGGACGCCTCCTCCTGGTCGGCTTCGATCATCGGCATGAAACGGCGATCCGCCGCGGCGAGAATGGCGGCCGCACGCTGGAGGAGCTCAACGTGGTGCGCTCGGTGCGTCCGCTCGGGGATTGGAGCGGCACCGCGCTGCGCCTCACCGAACCCATGCCGGAGGGCGAGGATGCCGCCGTGATTCTCGAAGCGGCGGACGGGCGCATCGTCGGCGCGGCGCGGCTGTAGTATGCGGTCAGGAGGAGGCGCAGTACCGGTGCCAGAACTGGCGGTAGCCCTCCTCCACCTTGCGCGTGTAGGTCTCGACATTGCCGGCGGCCGAGTTGGCAACCATGGCCGGCAGTTCAGCACGCAGCTTCGCCAGCGTCGCGGGTGCGGCAGCATATTTCAGCGCGATGGCGATGTAGCCGTCATCGTCGGAGGCCACGAAGTCGCCGAGCCCGACCGCCGTGTTGATCGCCGCCGCCGCGCGCGCCGCGGCGCTCTGCCCGAGCTTGGCGATGACGGGGACGCCGGCCTGCAGCGACTCCCAGGTGCTGACGCCGCCATTCTGCGGGAACGGGTCGAGCGACATGTCGATGCCTGCGAACTGCGCGATGTGCTGGTCGCGCGTCGACAGGCCGAGGCAGGTGATGCGCTCCTGCGCGATGCCATGCGCCACGAACCGCGCGACGAGGCCGTCGCGCAGCAAGGGGGCATCGAGCGCGCCGTTCTTGATGACGATCCGCGAGCCCGGCAGCGCGCCCATCAGGCGGGACCAGAGCGCGAGCGCAGGCTCGGAGATCTTGTCGATCCGGTTGAAGACGCCGAACGTGACGATGCCGTTGCGCAGCATCGGCAGCGGTGTCGGCTGCCATCCCGGCAAGGGATCGGTGGTGATCACGGCCGGCAGATCATAGACCTGCTCGGCAAACAGCGGACGCACAGCCTCCGGCACGGTCACCGGATCGGCGAAGAAGTAGTCGATGGTCGGAAGCCCCGTGCCGGTGCCGCTGCCCCACGCCGTGACCTGCACCGGCGCCGGCTTGCGCGCGAACACCGGCAGCCGGTTGCCGGCGGAATGGCCGGAGAGGTCGACGAGGATATCGACCTGATCGGCCTCGATGCGATCGCTCAGCTCCTCATCGGACATCTGCCAGGCGTCGACCCAGAGGTCGGCGGCGGAACGGCATCGCTCGGTCATGCCATCCTGCAGCGGCGAGCAGGAATAGCAGACGACCCTGAACGCCTGATGGTCGTGGTGGCGCAGGACCGGCAGGAACACCAGGGCAGCCGAGTGATTCCTGAAATCGGACGAGACGTAGCCGATGGTGAGCCGCCGCTCCGGATCGCGGTCGCGGACCGGCGGCGGCCGGCGCGTGATCTTGCTGCCGATCCTGGTCCACCATTCCCGGCGTACCGCCTGGTGCTGAGCGAAATCGGTATCCGGCATGAAGTCGAGCAGGAATATCTTCGCGGTGATCGCATCACCGAAATCCGGCTTGATCTCGAGCGCACGCTCGAAGTGCTGCAAGGCCGTCGCGAGATCGCCCTGCTTGCAGAAGCATTCTCCGAGCCAGGTCCAGGCAACCTCCGACTGCGGGTTCTGCTCCAGCACCTTGCGGCAGGCATCCATCGCCGGCGCGATATTGTCCTTGATGGCGCTGAGCTGCGCGAAGCCCAGAAGCGCGACGTCCAGCCGCGGATCGAGCGCCAGCGCGGCCTCGAAATCGGGCATCGCCTTGTCGAAACGTCCGGCCTGCTGATGCAGCCGGCCGCGCTGGGCGAGCACCTGCGGTGCACCGGGCTTGATGGCGAGCGCGGCGTCGAAGGCCGCGAGCGCCTCGTCGGAATGGCGCAGATTGATGCTGGCGAGTCCCTTGCCGAACATCGCCTCCATGTGACGCGGGTTGAGCGACAACGCGCGATCGAAGCTCGCATTGGCCTCTGCATTGCGGGCGAGCGGAAGCAGCGCCATGCCGCGATTGCAATAGGCGTCGGCATAGTCGGGCTTGAGCGCGATCGCCCGGTCATGCGCGGCGATCGCCTCCTCGGGCCGGCCCAGGCGCATCAGCGTGTTGCCGAGGCCCGTGAGCGCCACGAGCAGATTCGGCTTCAGTGCGATCGCCCGTTCCTGGCATTTGCGCGCCTCGTCGAAGCGCTTGCGGTTGAACAGCGCGAGACCGAGATTGGAGAGCGCCTCGGCATGCCGCGGCTCGATCTCCACGGCCCTGGTCAGGGCCTGCTCGGCGAGGTCGAGCTGGCCGCCGTCGAGCGCCGTGACGCCGAGCAGGTGCAGCGCATCGAAATGGTCGGGAAGCAGCGCCAGAATCTGGCCGCAGATCGCCTGCGTCTCGGCGTGACGGCCGGCACGATACGCCGCCACGGCGCGCGGCATGAGCTCATCGGCCTGCTTGCGATGCTTCTTCTGCAATCTCGCATTCTGGAAGGCGCGAGAGCCGACATTGCTTGCCAAGAGACTTGCCTCCACGAGGAGCGTGCAGATCGCGGGAACGCGGTGAACTCACACGCGGCACGAGCGGATGCCGCGACACCAGGACTAGCCGGCGCCGGCGCAATGGCGGCGCCAGAACAGGCGGTAGCCCTCCTCGACCTTGCGCGCGTAGGTCTCGACATTGCCCGCGGCCGAGCTTGCCACCATCGCCGGCAGAGCAGCCCGCAGCTTGGCGAGCTCCGCCGGCTGAGAGGCCCACTTCGCGGCGAGCGCAACATACCCCTCGTCGTCCTCGGCGACGAACTCGCCGAGCCCGACCGCCGTGACGATCGCGGCGGCGGCGCGCGACGCCGCGCTGTGGCCGAGCTTGGCGATGACCGGCACGCCGGCCTGCAGCGATTCCCAGGTGCTGACGCCGCCATTCTGCGGAAACGGATCGAGCGAGATATCGACCTGGGCAAACTGCGCGATCTGCTGCTCGCGCGTCGACCAGCCGAGACAGACGACCCGCTCCGGCGCGACACCATGGGCGGCGAAGCGCGCCAGGAGACGGTCGCGCAACAAGCGATCATCGAGCGAGCTGCTCTTGATCACGATGCGCGAGTCCGGCAGCTGCTGCATGATGCGGGTCCAGACGATCAGCGCAGCGTCGGAGATCTTGTCGAGCCGATTGAACACGCCGAAGCTGACAAAGCCGTTATTGAGCATCGGCAGCGGTGTCGGCGCGATGTCCGGCAACGCTTCGGTGGTGATCACCGCCGGCAGGTCGTAGACCTGCTCGGCGAACAGATGACGCACGGCGTCGGGCACCGTCACCGGATCGGCCAGGAAGTAGTCGATGGTCGGCAGGCCGGTGCCAGTGCCGCTGCCCCAGGCCGTGACCTGGATAGGTGCGGGCTTGCGGGCAAACAGCGGCAGCCGGTTGCCGGCGGAGTGGCCGGAGAGATCGACCAGGATATCGACGCCATCGGCCGTGATGCGGTCGGCGAGTTCGTCGTCCGACATCTGCACGGCGTCGACCCAGAGATCGGCGCAGGCACGGAACTGCGCGGTCACACTGTCCTGCACCGGCGAGCAGGCGTAGCAGACGATCGCGAAATTCTGCGGGTCGCGATGCCTGAGTACCGGCAGAAATGTCAGCGCGGCCGAATGATTGCGGAAGTCGGACGAGACGTACCCGATCGTCAGGTGTCGTTCCGGGTCGAGATCGCGCTTGGCCGCCGGCCGGCGCGGGATGTGGGCGCCGATCCGCTGCCACCATTCGCGCCGCGCCGCCTGCTGGAGCGCGAAATCGGCCTCCGGCATGAACTCGAGCGTGAAGATCTTGGCGGTCATCGCCTCGGCGAAATCGGGCCTGATCTCGAGGGCGCGATCGAAATGTGCGACGGCCGAGGCGACCTCGCCCTGCTTGCCATAGCAGACGCCGAGCCACAGCCAGGCCTCCTCGGAGCGCGGATTCTGCTCCAGCACCTTGCGGCAGGCGTCGACGGATTGGGCGACGTCCTTGAAATGGCCGAGCTGGGCCTTGCCGAGCAACGCCATCTCCAGCATCGGATCACGCGCCAGCGCCGCCTCGTAGTCCGCCTTCGCCTGGTCGAAACGCCCGGCCATCTGATGCAGCCGGCCGCGCTGGGCGAGCACTTGCGGTGCACCGGGCTTGATGGCGAGCGCCGCATCGAAGGCCGCGAGCGCATCGGTCACGTGACGCAGATTGATGCTGGCCAGCCCCTTGCCGAACATCGCCTCCATGTGACGCGGGTTGAGCGACAACGCGCGATCGAAGCTCGCATTGGCCTCTGCATTGCGGGCGAGCGGAAGCAGCGCCATGCCGCGATTGCAATAGGCGTCGGCATAGTCGGGCTTGAGCGCGATCGCCCGGTCATGCGCGGTGATCGCCTCCTCCGGCCGGCCCAGGCGCATCAGCGTGTTGCCGAGGCCCGTGAGCGCCACGAGCAGATTCGGTTTCAGCGCGACGGCGCGCTCCTGGCATTTGCGCGCCTCCTCGAAGCGCTTGCGGTTGAACAGCGCGAGACCGAGATTGGAGAGCGCCTCGGCATGCCGCGGCTCGATTTCCACGGCCCTGGTCAGGGCCTGCTCGGCGAGATCGATCTGGCCACCGTCGAGCGCCGTCACACCGAGCAGATGCAGGGCATCGAAATGGTCCGGCAGCAACGCCAGGATCTCGCCGCAGATCGCCTGGGCCTCGGCCCGCCGACCACCGCGATAGGCGGCGACGGCCGTGGGCATCATCGCGTCGGCCTGCTTGCGGTGTTTCTTCTGCAGTCTCGCATTCTGAAACGCACGGGAACCGACATCGCTTGCCAAAGACGGCCTCCGAATAACGCGTGGATCTACATATCGGGCTTGTTCACGCGCGACCTTGCTTCAGGCCGCGACGGATGGGCCTCAGCCGCCAGTAGCGCAATAGCGGCGCCAGAACTGGCGATACCCCTCCTCGACCTTGCGCGTGTAGGTCTCGACGTTGCCGGCGGCCGAGTTGGCCACCCGCATCGGCAGCTCCGCACGGAGCTGAGCGAGCTCGGCCGGCCGCGCCGCGTGCTTCAGGGCGATCGCAATGTACCCCTCGTCGTCCTCGGCCACCCAGTCGTCGAGCCCGATCGCCTTGACGATCGCGCCGCCGGCCCGCGACGCTGCACTGTTGCCGAGCTTGGCAACCACGGGAACGCCGGCCTGCAGCGATTCCCAGGTGCTGACGCCGCCATTCTGCGGGAACGGATCGAGCGAGATGTCGATGTTGGCGAACGCCGCGATGTGCTCATGGCGCATCGAAGCGCCGAGACAGGTGAGGCGGCTCTCGCCGACGCCGTGCGCGGCGAAGCGGGCGATCAGCGTGTCGCGCAGGAATGCATCCTCCAGCGCGCCGTTCTTGATGACGACGCGGGCGTCCGGCAACGCTTGGAGCAGCGCCGACCACACCCTCAGCACCTCGTCGGAGATCTTGTCGACGCGGTTGAAGACACCGAAGGTGACGTAGCCGTTGCGCAGCATCGGCAGCGGCGTCGGCTGCGCGTCCGGCAGCGGATCCGTGGTGATCAGCGCCGGAAGATCGTAGACCTGCTCGGCGAACAGCGGCCGCACCGCCGATGGCACAGTCACCGGATCGGCAAAGAAGTAGTCCATCGTGGGCAATCCCGTGCCGGTCGCATTGCCCCATGCGGTGACCTGGATCGGCGCGGGCTTGCGGGCGAACACGGTGAGCCGGTTGCCGGCCGAATGACCGGAGAGGTCGACGAGAATGTCGACCTGGTCGGCCTGGATGCGATCGGCCAACTCATCGTCGGAGAGCTGAGATCCGTCGACCCAGCCGTCGGCCGCCGCCTTGCACTGCTCGGTGACCGAATCGACCAGCGGCGAGCACGAGTAGCAGATGACCTTGAACGCCGCGTGGTCGTGATGGCGCAGCACCGGAAGGAAGGTCAGCGCGGCCGAATGGCTGCGGAAGTCGGACGACACGTAACCGACCGTGATGCGGCGATCCGGATCGCGGTCGATGGCGGCGAGCTGGCGCTGCGGGATGTGCGCGCCGATCCGCTCCCACCATTCGCGGCGGACGGCCTGATGCACGGCGACGTCGGCGCCGGGATAGAAATCGAGCGCGAAGATCTTCTTCATCATTGCATCCTCGAAATCCGGCTTGATCTCGAGGGCGCGGTCGAAGTGCTGGATGGCGCCGGCCGTGTCGCCCTGCTTCGCCAGGCACGTGCCGAGCCAGATCAGCGCGACCTCCGACGCCGGATTCTGCTCCAGCACCCGCTTGCAGGCGAGCATCGCCGGAGCGATCCGCTCGGTGAGCACGCAGACATGCGCCTTGCCGAGCAGCGCCGCCTCGAGCCCGGGGTCGGTCGCCAGCGCGGCATCGAAATCGGCCTCGGCCTCGGCGAACCGTCCCATCTGCACATAGAGACGGCCACGCTGCGCGATGACGGCCGCCGTGCCCGGCTTCATGGCAAGGGCGGCGTTGAAGGCGGCGAGCGCCTGCTCAAGGTGCCGCAGATTGATGCTGACCAACCCCTTGCCGAAGGTCGCCTGCATGTGCCGCGGCGCCAGTGCCAAGGCGCGGTCGAAGCTCTGTCTGGCCTCCTCGTTGCGCAGCAGGAGCAGTTGCGCCATGCCGCGATTGCAGTAGGCGTCGGCGAAGTCGGGCTTCAGCGCGATGGCGCGGTCATGCACCTCGATCGCCTGCGCGAACAGCTGCATGTTCATCAGGGTGTTGCCGAGGCTCGTCAGCGCGGTGGCGAAATTGGGCTTGAGCGCGACGGCGCGCTCCTGCACCGCGCGCGCCTCCTCGTAGCGCTTCATGCTGAACAGCACGAGGCCGAGATTGGCCAGGGCCTCGGCATTGCGCGGCTCCACCGCGACGGCGCGGGTCAGGGCCTGCTCGGCGAGGTCGAGCCGACCGCTGTCGAGCGCGGAGGCGCCGAGAAGGTGAAGGGCGTCGAAATGATCGGGCACGAGGGCCAGCGCCTGACCGCAGATGGCCTGGGCGTCGGCATGCCGGCCCGACCGGTAGGCCTCGACGGCCTTCGGCAGCAGGCCGTCGGCCTGCTTGCGGTTCTTCTTCTGCAGGCGCGCGTTCTGGAACGCGCGCGATCCGATCGTGCTTTGCAAGGAAGCTCTCCGGCGGACGACGTCCGGGGCTATCTAGCACGGCTCGCGTGATTCGCGGCGAGACCCCGCCCTACTCGCGACGGTAATCGTCCTCGATGCGGATGATGTCGTCCTCGCCGAGATAGGACCCGGTCTGGACCTCGATCAGTTCCAGCAGGATCTTGCCCGGGTTCTCCAGCCGGTGCACCGCGCCCATCGGAATGTAGATCGATTCGTTCTCGTGCACGGTCTTGACCGTCTCGTTGATGGTGACCCGCGCCGCGCCGCGCACTACGATCCAGTGCTCGGAGCGGTGATAGTGCTTCTGCAGCGACAGCCGCTGGCCGGGCTTGACGATGATGCGCTTGACCTGGTGACGCTCGCCATTGTCGACCGACTGATAGCTGCCCCAGGGCCGATGCACCTTGATGTGCGCCTCGGTCACTTCGGGCGCGACGGTCTTGAGCTTGGCGACCAGCCGCTTCAACCCGTTGGCATCGCGCTGGCGCGACACCAGCACGGCATCCTGCGCCGCCACCACGACGAGGTCGTCGACGCCCTCGAGCGCGACCAGCGCCTTGTCGGTGACCACGTTGCAGTTGCGGGAATCCTCGAACACGGCGGTGCCGCGCGCGGCATTGCCCTGCCCGTCCTTGTCGGACAGTTCCCAGACCGCATGCCAGGAGCCGACATCAGACCAACCGCACGACACCGCCACCACGGCGGCACGTTCGGTCTTTTCCATCACGGCATAGTCGATCGAGATCGGCTTGGCCGCCGCGAAGGCATCGGAGTCCAGGATGATGAAGCCGAGGTCGCGGCCGGCCTTGGAGACAGCGTCGATCACCGTCTGCACGCTGCCCGCATCGAACTTGCGGTATTCATCGAGCAGGACCGATGCGCGGAACATGAAGTTGCCGCTGTTCCAGAGATAGCCTTCGCGAATGTAGCGCTCAGCGGTCGGCTGATCCGGCTTCTCGACGAATTTCGCGACGGCCCGCACTTCCCCGGATACCGATGCACCCGGGCTGATATAGCCATATTCGGTGGCCGCGCGCTCCGGATTGACGCCGAAGGTGACGATGCGGCCGGCCTCGGCGGCCGCGAGCCCCTGCCGGCACGCCGCGAGAAAAGCGGGGGTGTCACGGACGACGTGATCGGCCGCGAGTGCCAGCACGACAGCGTCCTGATGGCGCGACTGGGCGAACGCCGCTCCGGCGGCGATGGCCGGGCCCGAATCGCGCCGCATCGGCTCCAGCAGCACGTCCGCCTCGATGCCGATCTCGGCCAGTTGCTCCAGCACCATGAAGCGATAGGCCAGATTGGTGATGATGATCGGCCGTTCGAACAAGTCGGCATCGGATACGCGCAGCAGCGTGTCCTGGAACGTGGAACGGGCGCCGAACAGCGGCAGGAACTGCTTCGGGCGAACCTCCCGCGAGGCCGGCCAGAGCCGGGTCCCGGCGCCGCCGCACATGATGAGAGGAATGATGCGTCCGGTCATGAATCAACCCGTTAAATTCGGTGATAGTCGCGGTACCATTTCGCAAAACGTCCGATGCCGTCGGCGATCGACGTCGCCGGCCGGAAGCCGATGTCGCGTTCGAGGTCACTGACATCAGCATAGGTCGCCTCGACGTCGCCGGGCTGCATCGGCAGCATTTCCCTGATGGCCGGCCGCCCAAATTCCTTCTCCAACAACGTTATCACGTCCATCAGCTGTTCGGGATGATTGTTGCCGATATTGTAAATCCGCCATGGCGCCCGGCTGCTCGACGGATCGGGCCTGTTTCCATCCCAATCCGGGTTTCCCTGGGGCGGGCGGCCGATCAGGCGGACGATGGCCTGCACGATGTCGTCGACATAGGTAAAATCACGCCGCATCCGGCCTTGATTGAACAGCTTGACCGGCTGCCCGGCGAGGATGGCCTTGGCAAAGATGAACATCGCCATGTCGGGACGGCCCCAGGGGCCGTAGACGGTGAAGAAGCGCAGGCCGGTTGACGGCAGCCGGTACAGATGGCTGTAGGAATGCGCCATCAGCTCGTTGGCCTTCTTGCTCGCCGCATAGAGGCTGATCGGATGATCGACATTGTCCTTGACCGAGAACGGCAGCTTGGTGTTGGCGCCATAGACCGATGAGGACGAGGCGAACAGCAGGTGCTCGCAGCCGTGATGGCGGCATCCTTCGAGGACGTTGATGAAGCCTTCGAGATTGGCGTCGACATAGGCGTGCGGATTTTCTAGCGAGTAGCGCACGCCGGCCTGAGCGGCGAGATGCACCACGACGGGAAAGCGATGCTGGGCGAACAGCGCCTTGATGCCGGCGCGGTCGACCAGATCGAGCTTATGAAAAACGAAACCCGGCTGCGCCTTCAGGATCTCGAGGCGCGCCTCCTTCAGCTTTGGATCGTAATAGGCGTTGACGTTGTCGATGCCGATGACCCGGCGCCCCTCCGCAAGCAGCCGCTGCGACAGGTGGAATCCGATGAAGCCGGCGGCGCCGGTCACGAGGATGGGATGATCTGCCATGGTCGCTCCATCAGGGTCGCCACAGTTCGATGGCGGCGGGTTTGCTCGCGCGGTCGAGCTTCATCTTCACGTCGAGCACGAGGCCGCTCTCCTCGCGCAGCAGGCCCTGCACGAGAGCCCAGCCTCCGGCGAGATACTGATCGTGCGACACGGCCAACACCACCGCGTCGGCTGGGCGCAGCGCCTCGATCGCCGTCAGGCCGATGCCATACTCCTCGTGCACCGCCGCTGCATCGGCGAGGGGATCGGCGATCTGCACCTCGACGCCGAACGACTGCAATTCGCTGATGATGTCGATCACCCGCGAATTGCGGATGTCCGGCACGTTCTCCTTGAACGTCATGCCGAGAATGGTGACGACGCCCCCCCGGCCCTTCCGCCGCAGCAATCCGCGGATGCATTCGCGCGCGATGCGCCGGCCCATCTCGTCATTGATGCGGCGGCCCGCCAGGATCACCTCGGGATGGTAGCCCGCCTTCTCGGCGCGGTAGGTGAGGTAATAGGGATCGACGCCGATGCAGTGGCCGCCGACCAGGCCGGGGGTGAACGGCAGGAAGTTCCACTTGGTCGCGGCAGCCGCGAGCACGTCGCCGGTATCGATCTCCAGTGCCTGGAAGATCAGCGACAACTCGTTCATGAAGGCGATGTTGAGATCGCGCTGGGTGTTCTCGATCACCTTGGCCGCCTCGGCGACCTTGATCGATGGCGCGCGATGGATGCCAGCGGTGACGACCGAGCCGTAGACGGCGGCGACGATCGCGAGCGTCTGCGGATTCTGTGCCGAGACCACCTTGGTGATGGTCTCGAAGCGATGCGTCTTGTCGCCAGGATTGATGCGCTCCGGCGAATAGCCGACGTTGAAATCCGTCCCCGCCTTCAGCCCCGAGCAGCTCTCCAGCAACGGGACGCAGTCTTCTTCGACGGCGCCCGGGTACACGGTCGACTCATAGACGACGATGTCGCCGCGTTTCAGAACGGCTCCCACCATGCGCGTCGCGGCCAGCATGGCGCCGAGATCGGGCCGCCGCGCGCTATCGATCGGGGTCGGAACGGTGACGATGAAAAAATCGGCAGTCGCGATATCATCCGGCTCGCTGGTGAAGCGCAGGCTTGGCCGGCGCAGGTCGGCCGCATCGACCTCGCAGGTCCGGTCCCTTGCATCCTTCAGCTCCGCGACCCGGACCGCATCGATATCGAACCCGATCGTCGGGCAGCCTGTCCGCGCGAACGCAGCCGCGACCGGCAGGCCGACATAGCCAAGGCCTATCACCGCAATCTTCCGGCCATGAGACATAAATTGATATTCCGGTCGTTTCGGAGGCCATTGACGCCACCCCTGCGACTGTTTAGCCACCGGGGCATCAGGACCGCAAGGGGCGGCTAAGGCTCCCCCTCGACCGGGGTCCGGCCTTGCCAGGACGGGAGTTGCGCGTATCGCACTCGGCTTGGACCGTTTCAACCAAGAGCGAAGCCAGCCTGGCATGCGTGCGTTTTTGATTC
The DNA here is from genome assembly GCF_051167875.1 of Bradyrhizobium sp. HKCCYLRH3097. Classification (NCBI taxonomy): domain Bacteria; kingdom Pseudomonadati; phylum Pseudomonadota; class Alphaproteobacteria; order Hyphomicrobiales; family Nitrobacteraceae; genus Bradyrhizobium; species Bradyrhizobium sp. HKCCYLRH3097. Next base: position 20,715 of record NZ_JBNPTX010000017.1, on the reverse strand, counting down.
TTCTCCTCCGGATCGTGGTGTCGCTGGCCCTGCTGTATCTCGCTCTGCGCGGGATCAACTTTGCGGCGATCCGCGAGCGGCTCAGCCAGATCAACATCGGCTGGATCGGGCTGGCGGTAGCCATCACGCTGGTGCAGATCTTCATCGGCGCCCTGCGGTGGCGCGAGATCTCCGCGCTGTGCGGCGCGCCGCTGACGGACCTGCAGGCGTTCCGCTACAACATGATCGGCGCCTTCTTCAACCAGACCCTGCCGTCCTCGATCGGCGGCGATGCCGTGCGTCTCTGGCTGATCGGGCGCACCGGCGCCGGCTGGCGCGCGGCCAGCTACTCGATCCTGACCGACCGCGCCGTCGGCTTCATTGCGCTGGCGCTGATCATCGTCTCGAGCCTGCCGTGGAGCTATGGCATGATCGCCGACGAGCACGGGCGGCTGGCCCTGGTGCTGGTCGACGCCGCCGCGCTGGCGGCCGGCGTCGGCTTCCTCACCATCGGCCATCTGCCGGCGGCGTGGATGAAGGCGTGGTGGCCGACGCGTCACGTCTATGCCTGCTCGGTGATCGCGAACAAGGTGATCTTCGGCCGAACCACGGCTGCGAAGATCGCCGCGCTGTCACTGTCAATTCACGTGCTGGCCGTCGTCATTGCCTGGTGCGCGGTGCGCTCCATCGCGGCGCCAGCCGCATTCGAACAACTGTTCCTGCTGACCCCGCCGATCATGCTGATCACGATGCTGCCGATCTCGATCGCCGGCTGGGGCGTGCGCGAGGCGACGATGATGGTGGCTTTCGGCTATGCCGGCCTGGCGCCGGCGGACGGCACCGTGGTCTCGATCCTGTTCGGCGCGGTCTACTTCATCGTCGGCGGCATGGGCGGGCTGGTGTGGATTCTCAGCGCCGAAAAAGGCGCCGGCCGCCTCGCCGTTCCCGCGACGGTCGAAGACTGACCTGGATCATGATGCGATTCCACGGAATCGCATCATGATCTCATCTCTTTGTTTGAGCATGATCTTTTCGGAAAACCGGTTTCCACTTTTCCGGATCATGCTCTAAGCGGCGCGCGCCCATTCGTCGTGCCAGGCCTGCGCCATCAGCACGTTCCACAGCCAGTAGGAATGATTGTGGCGGCGGCTGAGATGCTCGTCGAACATGCGCGTCACCCGCACCGGATCGAACAGGCCCTGCCGCCTCAGCCGCTCCGGCGACAGCAGGTCCGAGGCCCAGGATTTCAACGGCCCACGCAGCCACGCGTCGAGCGGAATGCTGAAGCCCGTCTTCGGCCGATCGATCATCTCGGCCGGCACGTGGCGATACAGCACCTGCCGCACCAGCCATTTGCCGCGGCCGTCCCGCACCTTCATGCCGGCGGGCACCTTGGCGGAGAACTCGACGACGTCCTTGTCGAGGAACGGCACACGCGTCTCCAACGCAACCGCCATCGCCGCGCGATCGACCTTCTGAAGGATGTCGTCGCTGAGATAGCTGAGGGAATCCGCCAGGGTCATGCGGTCGAGCGGATCGAGCCGCGCCGCGAGCTGCCGCATCTCGCTCCCCGCCCAACTCTCCTGCTCCGTGCCACCCACCACCGTGCCGGCCGGATCCTGATCGATCGAGCACAGCGCCCGGTAGAGGCCATCAAAGCCGTCGGCGGCAATGACGCGGCCGAGCTTGGCCACCTGATCGCCGGCATGCCGAACCTTCAATCGGGCCGGCAACACCGGCTGCAGCGCCCTGAGAACCGTCTCGGCCGGCTCTGGGGCGATCGCGCCGAGAACGGCGCCAATGGCACGCCGCAGCGGCATCGGCACGCGACCAAGACGCGCCTGCAGCGCGCCGCCCCAGACATGCCTGTTGTAGCCGCCGAACAGCTCGTCGCCTGCGTCACCTGACAATGCGACGGTCACATGCCGGCGCGCGAGCTGCGCGACCAGATGCGTGGGGATCTGCGAGGAGTCGGCGAACGGTTCGTCATAGATCCGCGGCAGCTTCGGCACCACGTCCATCGCGGTCCGCGCATCGACGTACAGCTCGGTATGATCCGTGCCGAGATGCTGGGCAACCCTGCGGGCGTCCTCGGCCTCGTTGTAGCCACCTTCGGCAAAGCCGATGCTGAAGGTGCGGACCGGCTGGCTCGCCCCCGCCTGCATCAAGGCCACGATGGTCGATGAATCGACGCCCCCGGACAGGAACGCGCCGAGCGGCACGTCCGACAGGCACTGCCGCTTCACGGCGACCGACAGCAACTGCTCCAGCCGATCGACGGCCTCGCGCTCGTCGGCGATGCGATCCTCCTGGGCGGCAGCGACGCGATCGCGCAGCGACCAATAGGGTTGCGGCAGTGGCCAGCCGCCGGGAGCCGCATCCGAGGCGAAGCTCACGAACGACGCCGGTGGCAGCTTGCGGATGCCGGTCCAGATCGTGGCGGGCGCAGGCACGTAGGAATAGCGCATGAACGCCGTGAGCGCCGCGCGGTCGAGCGACGGCGCCCAGGAGGGATGCGCCGCCAGCGCCTTGAGCTCGGAGCCGAACACCAGATCGGCGCCGCTCCAGCCGTAGAACAGCGGCTTTTCGCCGAAGCGGTCGCGCGCCAGGATCAACTGCCGAGTTTCGGCGTCCCAGAGCCCGAAGACGAACATGCCGATCAGGCGCTGAAGCGCCGGCTCAACGCCCCATCGGCTGATCGCGGCGAGCAGCGTTTCGGTGTCGGAATGACCGCGCCAATTCGGCGCGGCGCCGGCGGCCTCCAGCTCTGCACGGACATCGAGATGGTTGTAGATCTCGCCGTTGAAGGTGACGGTGTAGCGTCCGCAGGCACTGTGCATCGGCTGCGCCCCGGCCTCGGAGAGATCGAGGATCGCCAGACGGCGATGTCCGAAGGCAAGCCCCTTCGCAGCACTGATCCAACTGCCGGACGCATCGGGGCCGCGATGCGCCAGCGCTGCCGTCATCCGTTCGACGATCCCGGCCAGTTGGGCCTGGTCGGCTCCGCCGGGGCGAAACAGGCCGGCTATGCCGCACATGGTCCCCTCTCCGCCGCTTCGTCCCCCATCTGCATGGCTCAGTGACCCTCACCAGCGTCGTGCAGCAATTCCGTCTCATGATTGGCCAGGAAACCGAGGCTCGGACGGCTGGTGCCGTAGTAATAGGGCAGCCCCAGCGCACGCCTCCAGCGCGACAGCAGTCGTGCGCCATCGTGATCGCCTTCGAATTCAGCCAACCGACCGTCGGCGATGGCCAGGACCTCATCCGCCGTGTGGCGGATGTCGTCCGCCGAGTTGGTCTCCGGATGCGCGCCGCTCCGGCCCAGCACGGCCGCATCGAACACGCGCCAGCGCCAGGGCGACGTCGTCAGTTGGTGCTGCGTCAGCACGGTGCCGTCTGCCAGTCTGACGGGCTTGAGGGCAAAACGGACGTTGCTGTTCCATAGCTGGGCGTCGGTCGTGATCGCATTCACGATCGCACAAGGAATGCCGAAACTGACAGCGACATTCGTCAACCCGGACGTCGTCCCGATGAAGGCGCGGGCGTGTCGGATCAGGTGGATGTCCATCGGCTCCGATCTGAATTCGCTCAGCGCGTAATCGATCGTGCGAGCCATCGGCGGAAGCCTCGGCGAGTTCGGACCACCGAGCTTGATGACCCATCCGCCACGGGAGGCGATCAGACGAATGGCGTCCAAAGACGTCTCGATCGGCGCATTGCGGTGGGTCTGCCCTGTGCCCATGAACTCGAAATAATGCGCTGCGTCCCGGGTGTGCAGGCACACATACCAGTCGTCGGGCTTCATGCCGTACCTGGAACGGAACGCATCGAAGCGAGCCGCAGCGGCGGCCGCACTCCGGTCGTAGGCGTCACGCAACGGATGCCCTCTGCCCTCACGCTCCCATTGCTCGATGGCGATGGCACCCGCATCCTGCCAGGGCACGACCCGCCCATCCGGCAGCCTGAACGCGTTGAAGTTCAACCCGCACCAGCGCTGCAAGGACAGCAGCTCCTCACCCAATCGCTCCGATACGGTTTCGCCGATCACTACGACCTTGCCGAAACCTTCAAACAGCTTGAAGAAGACCGCGTTGGCGATGCTATCGGGACGGACGACGATCACGGCTTCGCCTGACCACCAGCCCAGCTCTCGCATCCGAAACAGAATGTCGAGCATGCCGAGATGGCCGATCTGCGTCGCCCATTCCTCAGGAACGAGCCGCAGCGTATCGAAGGTGACGCCGAGCCGGTCGAGCAGACGCTTCAACTCATCAGAAAGCGGTGGCGGCGATGCCCGCAGTTCCCGCTGCGCATCCAAGGCGCGCTCATATAACCGAATTGCAATCTCGCCGCGACCGACATGCATCACGCGCTGGCCCGTGAAGTTGCACAGGTCGAACAGCCGGCCGGGAGCGCCGCAGAGGAAATCGAGGCTGTTGGGAACATAGCGCGGTGAATTCCGAGCTGCGATGTTCTGGTGGGGACGGAAAAAATGCAGGCTGCTCCGGCCCGCCCAGAACATCGCGTCGAGCGCCGCAGCCTCATCCCCTTCGATCACGTCAACCATGGCCTTGTAGAAGGCGAGATCGACCGTCGCTTCGAGCTGTTCGGGCTTCGCTCCCGCCGCGGCATCGCGCGCTTCCGAAAACTCGCCCAGTTCGAACAAGGATCGAACCAGCGCGTATCTGGTGTCCGCATCATCGAACGCCAAGGTTTCGCGGCCGACAGTCCTGGCCGCCTCGCGATAGGCGCCGATGCTGCTCAGGGCTTGAATCGAAGCGCCGGGGAAATATCGGCTGAGAGCCGTCGAAAAACGAAACTCCGGCCGAGCTGCAAGATGCGACGTCGCATAGGGAAAATAGGCCTGAGCAAGGCGCCGCCGGAGTGGAAGTCTCGCGGCGAAAGCGATGACCAGACCAAGGAACACCGCGCGTCGCGGCAGCAGATTGAGGGTCGCTCCGACTATGACGAAGACCTGGTAGACAAACCGTCGGCGGCCGCCGCGCATCGGCCTTTGCTTTTGCAGTTTCATACGACCAAGTTCCACACAACCTTGAAATCCCGGACTCCGCGCGTTCGGATCAAGGCGGAGCCTGGACGACCGGCCGTTCGAGTCGCCTGCGCGCCAAGGATCACGTCTCGGGATAAGGACAGTACGCTCGCCGGGTCCAATGCGAGAAGTCCCCGTGGAGACATCGCCGCCGCAAATGCCAACCAAGGATTGAGCCGATTGGATGGCAGCTATAACAGAGGTGCCGGGAATTTTCCAAGCCGAACATGGGGATGAACGCGAGCAAAACTGGATGAAATGAGAATTCAGAATCTTAAGCCCGGCGCCGATTGGTCTCGGGGAGCCCCACCTGATAAGCGAGGGCTCGGACGAAGCGTGTCGGACGAACCCGCGTGGAGCCGGCGGCTCCTCCTTGGTTGGAATTCAGCAAGATCGGCATCATTTGCCGTCGCCAGCTCCAACGGGAAATGCCCGTTTGAAAGCCGCCGTCTTGACGATCTCGCGAGCGAGATAGCTCGTAAAGATCTGCGCCCCGTGCCTGTCCAAATGGCCGCCGCCGTCGATCGTCGTCAGGCCATCGAATGGCGGCGCGATCAGTTCGATGTTCAATTCCTTCGCCAGTTCTGCGGCCTGCTGGACGCAGGACTGGCTATGCGGGACCAATGTGAGCACGGCCTCTCCGCCCACTTCATGGAGAAATCTCTTCGCATAGTCGACAATCGCGGGGGTCGTATGGCAGTCGGGATCGCGGGCCGACAGCATCGGCTTGTTGCCCAAGGCGACATAGCCCGGGTTGTCATCCAGCCCCATGTCACCATCAGCGATGTTGCGATAGAGGCCGGTGGGCGAGAAATGGCCGTTCTGATACGCCGCAATCAAGTCCTCGATACGCCAGTGCAGATTGCGGCCGACCACCGTCAGGTACCCCCGTAGTCGGTTGCGCTGGACGGCGGCAATGGGCTGCTTCTGCGGACCAAGAGTGACGTTGAGGTCGTTGCTGAAGAAGTGCACGAACTGATCGTCGGCATTGATGATCCACAGACGCGGACGGATCTTCCAGCGTTGGATCACGAGCCGCGAGAACTCACCGCCGCGAATGCCCACGAAGGCCATGTTGTAGATCCCCAATCGACCGAGCACCGGCGATTGCGCGAGCGTCTGCCGGTCTACGGCATAGCTGACGAAGGACGGACCGAGAAAGACAATGTCAGCCTGCTCGGCGGCTCCGACCGATCCTCCCAGATTGCTGTAGAAGATATCCTGGTCCTGGATCTGCGGAATGCTGCGGCCTCCGAAATTACGATACCAGTTGGTGTCGCTTTGGCGCGGAATCTGCAACAGCCCATCGCGCAACGTCCACGCGTCGAACGAGAAGAGCGACAAGCCGAGCGAAAACGCGAACGCGGCCGCCAGGCCGACAATTCCGACTGCGATGAGATAGCGCCCGAATCCGGCCGGTTCAGCTGACTTTTCCGGTGCAGACCGGCCGACTGTCGACATGACGCAATTTCCGCTCGATAGGTTGTCTCGGTGGGTGTCGTGGCAGCTGCTTTCGGCTCCGACGACGAGAGTCTAGACACGACGTCAGCCGGTGGAACAGAGGGCTTCCCACTCCTCCCAAGTTTGCTTTGCGCGGGAGCGCAGACCTATCGGGATGTCATCTGCATGATCCATCGAGGGGTTTCTTCGCCGCTGCGGTCGTCGGCGAGAGTGATTGCGCGCCCCCCATCATGGCGGCGTTGGATTGGCGTCGTTGGGTCGAATTTTGAGCTGCCATAGCAGAAGAATCATTGATCGAAAAGGGTCCGCCCTGTTCGAGAGGCCGGCCGCACGTCGCTGCCGTCAGCAGGCGGCATCCCCCGAAATTCGCAGTTGGACAGGCGCACGCAACTTGGCAGCGTCCTCAATCATTGATAAAGCAGCGCAATATGCAGCAACATCAAGAAACTTGTTATGCTCTTCACGCAGTTTGAGTTTCTGTTCCTGTTCCTGCCGGTGACCCTGGTCGGTTATTTTCTGCTGGCTCGCTTTTTCGCCGCCCCTGTCGTGCGCCTCAGCTGGCTCGCCGCGGCGTCGCTCACCTTCTACAGCTATTGGGACATCCACTTCGTCCCGATCATCCTAATCTCCATCGTCTTCAATTATACGATGGGCCTGCTGATTGCCGGACAGACCGGAAAGCTCCGCACCGGCCTGTTTTCCGCTGCCATCACGCTCAACCTGGCCGCGCTCGCGTTCTACAAATATACGAATTTCGGCATCCAGATCCTCAATGCGATCACCGCGTCGAAGCACCCCTCGCTTGCGATCGTTCTCCCGCTTGGCATTTCGTTTTTCACCTTCACCCAGATCGCCTACCTCGCCGACGCCTATGGCGGGTATTCCGATGAACGAAGCTTTGTGAAGTACGGCCTGTTCGTCACGTATTTTCCGCATCTGGTCGCCGGCCCGATTCTCCATCACCGCGAGATGATGCCGCAATTCGGCTCGGAGGAGAGCCGACGAATTTCCATCGAGAAGGTCGCGGTCGGCCTTACGATTCTGACCATCGGACTTTTCAAGAAGTCGTTCATCGCGGACGGGTTCGGCCTGATCGCGAATCCCGTGTTCCACGCCGCCAATTCGAGCCACCTTCACCTGATGGACGCCTGGGGCGGCGCGCTCGCCTACTCGCTGCAGATCTACTTCGATTTCTCGGGCTACTCCGACATGGCGATCGGCATTTCGATCATGTTCGGGATCCGGCTGCCCTTCAACTTCGATTCCCCCTACAAGTCGCTGAGCATCGTCGAGTTCTGGCGCCGTTGGCACATCTCGCTATCGCGCTTCCTCCGCGACTATCTCTACATCCCGCTTGGCGGCAATCGCTACGGCGAGCACCGGAGAAACGCCAACCTCTTTGCCACCATGCTGCTCGGCGGTCTCTGGCACGGAGCAGGCTTCACCTTCATCATCTGGGGAGCGCTGCACGGGCTGTTTCTGATCGTCAATCATCGCTGGAGCAAATTCGTCGCACAGCGACCGGCCCTCACCCGCCTGTCGACGACCGCCTGGTATGCGGTGGCGGCGCTCTTGTTGACACAGTTCGTCGTGGTTCTGGCATGGGTTTTCTTCCGGGCCGACAATCCGAATGCCGCGGTCAGGCTCATCAAGGGGATGCTCGCCCTGTCCAACCCGGAGAAGATCACGGCAACGAACCTCGTCGATCCGCGCCTCATGATCGCAATCCTGGCAGGCTATGTCGCCTGTTTCACCCTGCCCAACGTGAACACGATGTTCGAGCGTTGGAAGGTCGGGCTGGACACCTACCACAACCCTCGTCCCTGGAGCATTCTGAACCTGAAGTGGCGACCGTCCCTGCCGTGGGCCATCGGAACTTCGATCGCGCTCGTGGCGGCGGTTCTGATGAACATCATCGCCGGAGACACCTCCCAGTTCCTCTACTTCCAGTTCTGAACGCGCAGGAGATGGCGAGCGACGGGCCTCGGACCCTCCCACCGACATTCGGCCTTATGAAGGCGGATATGTTCTTGTCGAAGCTGTCCAGGCGGGCGGCGTGCCGACGGCGCATCGTCCGCTTGCAGCGGCTACGCCCAGCCATTAGCCTGATTCTGGCGCAATCAACTTCCAGCACGACGCGGATTGCGAGCCAAACTCGCTTACTCCCGAAGCACAATCACCAAGGCGGGCTCGAACTTTGGCGCGGTATCTTGCGATCGTAGTGGCTCTGTTCGCCATCGTCTTCCTGCCGCTGCTGGCTGTTTTCGAATGGCTCGGCTGGCGATTGGGCGCGACCGTCCCGCTCTCGGTGCTCGCAGCCGAGCAATCGCACACCGAACGGATGGTCTGGCTCGGCACCTTCAAGGACTACGCTCCCTACAAGCTCGAACGAATCAAACAGGTCCAGCCCGAGGTTCTGCTGGTGGGAAGCTCGCGCTGCGGTCAGGCGCGCGAGCAGATGTTCCGTCCCTATGTGGCCTACAATGCGTGCCTGACGGCCTGGCCTCTCACGCACGTTGTGGACTTCGTCGATCGCGCGACCACGGTGGCGAAGCCGCGCGTGGTCGTCGTGGCGCTGGACTACTTCCTCTTTGGCGATTTCCTCGCTGACGTCTGGCGGAAAGAGCGCACGATGGACTTCGCCCAAGGCATCGATTCGCATCGGCGGAAGCTGCACGACGTCGCGGACTTCGTCATGCGGAATCACGGAGATCTCGATGCGATCCGTTCGGCCATGATGACGCCGCAACTCGAGCCCGTTGACAACAACAGGCTCGTCGGCACCGAGGCAATCCGCGGCAAGTTCGGATTCCGCAAGGATGGTTCCGTCATGGTCGCACCACCCTATCGAAATGCGGCGGCCGAAACCTTGGCGCGCGGCGCTCAGTACGTCACCTCCTCGTTTCCGGGCGCCCCTCATCTCAGCGAACGCGAATTTGGCGAGATCGAGCGACTTTCCAGGCTTTCCCGCGAGCGCGGGTTCTCGGTGGTTGCGATCCAATATCCGTTCCTGGAGAGCGCTGGCGCCTTTCTCGACACCGACGAGGCCTATTGGCCCTATTCCGGGCTCTGGCGCGAGATCAGGAGTCCACAGACCGTCGAAAGATTTGCGCAGCTTGGCATCCAGTTCTTCGATATGAGCCGCACCGAGATATCGCGCGATTCCGGCAACTTCTTCGATCCCGCGCATCCCTCGGAAAGGGGCATGCTCAAGACCTACCTCGCCCTGCTGGACCGGACCGAGTTCAGCAAGCTGTTTCCGCGGATCGACCGCAGCGCCTTGGCAGCCGATCTCGAAAAGGGACAGGGTGAACAGTTCGATCTCTATCACTGAGGCATGCTGCGAGAGACTTGCGTCCTCCGAGGCTTTTCCGATTGGCCCGCCCACCAGCGAAGCAGTTCGTCTCTCGTCGGAGCATCCTCGGATCCATCCTCCGCCTGATTCGTCAGCAAAGATGCTGAGCATCGCGGAGAAAGGATGATGAGCTCTCCGGAAGCCGCATTCCAACGCGACCACACAACCGTAAGCTAACAGGACTGTTTGTGCTGCTGCGCACACCTGATAAAGAGACCGCTGGAAATGACCGCCGCCGGCCCCTCCATCGCTCCGATCGGGGGACCGTGCTTGTTTTTTCGCAACGAAATCAATGTCGAGCATGAAAGATGCAGATCGGAACGGGATTCGCGGTGCAGATGTGCCGGGCGACAGCGACGCTTTGCATCGGAGTTCCTCGGCCCGCGAATGACACGGTGGCCGATTATCCGACCTCAGCCCGATCGAACCGGAGGCGAATTCCTTGGATCAGGTGATCGATATGAGTGAGATGGATCTGGCCTGTCAGACTGTTCGCGCCTCCTGCGACTCCGGGCAGACGATTGCGTTCGTGTCCGGCAACTTCAACGTCGTGCACCCCGGACATTTACGGCTCTTGAAGTTCGCCGCCGAGCAGGCCGACGTGCTGGTCGTGGGCGTCAATCCCGATTCGACGCCTGGCGTGACCCTGGCGCAGGACATGCGCCTCGAAAATGTGCGTTCCATCGCCTTTGTGCACCATGTCGTGCGCTTGGAAACGTCGGCGTCCGACTTCATCGCGCATCTGAAGCCAACCGTCGTCGTCAAGGGCAAGGAGTTCGAGGATCGCGCCAATCCCGAGCAGGAGGCCGTGGACGCCTATGGCGGACGGCTGATCTTCTCGTCCGGTGAGTTGCGCTTTGCGTCGCTGTCGCTGCTGGAACGCGACGCCAACATCGACATCTCCACGGTCCGCAAGCCGCAGGAATTTCCCAGGCGCCACGGCTTCGAGATCACGAATCTGAAGGATCTGCTCCGCAAGCTGTCCGGCATGCGGGTCGCCGTCATCGGCGACCTGATCGTCGACGAATATGTCACCTGCGATGCGGTCGGCATGTCCCAGGAGGACCCGACCATCGTCGTGACGCCGCTGATGACCCGCACCTTCGTCGGCGGCGCGGGTGCGGTTGCGGCGCATGCGCACGGGCTTGGCGCCGACGTGAAATTCTTCACCCTGGTCGGCGACGACGAAGCGGCGCGGTTCGCCCGCAACACGCTCGAACAGCATGGCGTCAACTTCAACGCCTTCACCGACCAGAGCCGGCCGACCACGCGCAAGCAGCGTTTTCGCGCGCTCAACAAGACGCTGTTGCGCGTCAATCATCTGCGCCAGCACGCGTCGGATGCCGACCTGCAGCGGCAGATGCTGACCTCGGTCGAGCGCGCCTTGAAGACCTGCGATCTCCTGCTGTTCTCCTGCTTCAACTACGGCTGCCTGCCGCAGGATCTGGTCGACGCGATCGCCGATCGCGCCCGCGCCCAGGGCGTGATGATGGCGGCCGACAGCCAGGTGTCGTCGCAGACCGGCGACGTCTCCCGCTTCAAGGGCATGACCCTGCTGACGCCGACCGAGCGCGAGGCGCGCGTCGCACTGAACGACTTCATTTCGGGTCTCGCCGTGATCAGCGAGCGGCTGGTCGAACGGGCCCGCACCAAGAACCTGGTGATCACGCTCGGCGCCGAGGGCGCGCTGATCAACACCATGGCGGACGGCACCTTCACCTCGGACCGCCTGCCGGCGTTCAATCCATCCCCGAAGGACGTGTCCGGTGCCGGCGACAGCTTCTTCATGGCCTGCTCGATGGGCCTGCGCGCGGGCGCCGATATCTGGCAGGCCTCCTATCTCGGATCGCTGGCGGCCGCCCTCCAGGTTTCCCGCGTCGGCAATCTGCCGTTGACGACGGCGGAATTGGTGCGGGAAATCGACGAGACCGGATTCAGCCAGGAGTAGGATGTCGTCATGCGTGCCCTCCTGCTCGCGGCGGGGATCGGAAGCCGGCTGCGCCCGCTGACCAATACGACGCCGAAATGCCTGGTGCGTGTGCACGACCGTCCATTGCTGGACTACTGGCTCGATCTCGTGTTCGAAGGCGGCATCGAGCGCGCGCTGCTCAACACACACTGGCTCGCCGAACAGGTGCGCGCCCACGTGGCGCAATCGCGCTGGCGGGACCGCATCGATCTCGTTCACGAAGATGAACTGCTCGGGACGGGCGGCACCGTGCTTGCCAACCGCGCCTGGTTCGGCGACCAGCCCTTCCTCGTGGCTCACGCCGACAATCTGACGGATTTCGACGTCGCGGGGCTGCTCGCCGCCCATCGCAACCGCCCGCCCGGCTGCATCATGACGATGCTCGCGTTCCGCACCGATGATCCGAGCTCGTGCGGGATTCTCGAGCTGGACGATCAGCACAGGGTCATCGCCTTCCACGAGAAGGTCAAGAATCCGCCCGGGAACCTCGCCAATGGCGCGGTCTATGTATTCGATCCCGCCGTCATCGCCGACATCGCCGCGCTGGGAAAGCCGATCGTCGATCTCTCCACGGAAATCATCCCCAACTATTTGGGACGCATTTTCTGCGTGGAAACCAGCGGTTATCATCGGGACATCGGCAACCCGGAAAGCTTGCGCCGGGCCCATTTGGAGTTTAATCACGAACCACGCCGTGGCGGGGACGCTTGACGGGCGGGTTTTGCCGCCGGGCTGGTCACCTTCTTCTGCCAATTTGTATAAAGGTGCGCGCGACGCGCCAGCCGGCGACACGACAGGCGAGCCACGGGGATTGCTCAGATGAAGATATTCGTGACCGGAGCGTGCGGCTACAAGGGCAGCGTGCTTGTGCCGAAGCTCTTGAAGGCCGGCCACAAGGTCGTTGCATTCGACATCATGTGGTTCGGCAACTTCCTCGAGCCGCATCCGGATCTCACCGTCGTCCAGGGCGACGTCCGCAATCCCGACGCCATCGACCTGACCGGGGTCGACGCCATCATTCATCTCTCCAGCGTCGCCAATGATCCCTGCGGCGATCTCGACCCGAAGCTGACCTGGGAGATCTCCTGCCTCGCCACGATGCAGCTCGCCGATCGCGCCTATCGCCACGGCATCAAGCGCTTCATCTACGCCTCCTCCGGCAGCGTCTACGGCGTCAAGGAAGAGGAGCAGGTCACCGAGGATCTCGAGCTGCTGCCGATCTCCGAGTACAACAAGACCAAGATGTGCGGCGAGCGCATCGTGCTGTCCTACAAGGACGACATGGTGGTGCAGATCGTGCGCCCCGCGACCGTCTGCGGCTACTCTCCGCGCCAGCGGCTCGACGTCTCCGTCAACATGCTGACGATGCAGGCGCTGATGAACGGCCGCATCACCGTGTTCGGCGGCGACCAGACTCGCCCGAACATTCACATCGACGACATCACCGATCTGTATCTCTTCCTGCTCGATCATCCTGAGCACACCGGGATCTACAATGCCGGCTTCGAGAACATCTCGATCCTCGACATCGCCAGGCTCGTCACCAAGCACGTGCCGGCCGAGGTCATCGTGACGCCCTCGAACGACCCGCGCAGCTATCGTGTCAACTCCGATCGCCTGCTTGCGACCGGCTTCCGGCCGAAGAAGACGGTGGAGGACGCGATCAAGGAAATCATCGGCATGTACTCGCAAGGCCAGCTCAAGAACGACGACCGCTGGTACAATCTGAAATGGATGGAGAAGGAGGTCGTGAAATGAACGTCCTGGCCTTCAAGACCCCCGGCAGCCTGTTCGCCGACTACACCAGCCGCTTCAGCACCGTGCTGAAGGATTTCGACTGGAGCCCGGTCGAGAAGCTCGCCTATGATCTGCGCGATTGCTGGCAGACCGGCCGGCAGGTGTTCTTCTGCGGCAATGGCGGCAGCGGCGGCAACGCCAACCACCTCGCCAACGATTTCCTCTACGCGCTGTCGAAGACGCCCGGCTCCGGCCTGCGCGTGCATTCGCTGTCGTCGAACCCGTCCGTGATCACCTGCCTTGCCAATGACGAAGGCTATGACCAGGTGTTCTCGCTGCAGCTCGCGGTGCTCGCGCGCAAGGGCGACGTGCTGATCACCTTCTCCGGCTCCGGCAACTCGCCGAACATCCTGAAGGCGCTCGAAGAAGGCAAGAAGATCGGCATGACCAGCTATGCCGTGCTGGGCTTCTCCGGCGGCAAGGCCAAGGCGCTCGCCGACGTGCCGATCCACTTCGCGGTCGACGACATGCAGATCGCCGAGGACGCGCAGATGGTGATCGGCCACATGATCATGCAGTGGCTGTACGCCCAGCGCGGCGACATCATCACGACGCGCGAGGTCTGACGGGCAAGGACGATGGCTGCGAACGAAAAGTACCTGATCCTCGGCTCGAACTCGTTTTCGGGCGCAACCTTCGTCGACTTCCTGGCTGCGGCCGGTCACGACGTGATCGCGACCAGCCGCTCGGACGAGCCGCATGACGCGTTCCTGCCGTACAAATGGCAGAAGCGGGCCGGCAAGGTCCGCTTCCAGCGCGTCGACCTCAACCACGATCTCGATGCGCTGAAGGCGCTGCTGGCAGCCGAGCGGCCGACCCACGTCGTGAACTTCGCTGCGCAGAGCATGGTCGGCGAGAGCTGGCTGTACCCGGACCACTGGATGATGACCAACGTCGTCTCCGCCGTCCGCCTGCACGACATCCTGCGCAACTATGACGGCCTCGACCGCTACGTCCACGTCACGACGCCGGAGGTCTACGGTTCGACCGAGGGCTGGGTCCGCGAGGACGCACCGTTCAATCCGTCGACGCCCTATGCGGTGTCGCGCGCCGCCGGCGACATGAGCCTGCGGACCTATTTCGCCAACTACCAGTTCCCGGTGGTCTTCACGCGCGCCGCCAACGTGTACGGTCCGGGTCAGCAGCTCTACCGCATCGTGCCGCGCACCATCGTGGCCGCGATGACCGGGCAGAAGCTCCGGCTCGACGGCGGCGGCAAGTCGATCCGCGTCTTCATCCACATGACCGACGTCTCGGACGCGACGGTGAAGATCGGGCGCAGCGGCAAGCTCGGCGAAACCTATCACATCTCCGGCTACGAGCTGGTCTCGATCCGCACCCTGGTCGAGATGATCCTGGCCCGTCTCGGCAAGTCGTTCGAGGATTGCGTCGAGATCGGCCCGGAGCGGCCGGGCAAGGACACCGCCTACACGCTCGACAGCTTCAAGCTGCGCACCGAGCTCGGTTGGCGCGACACGCTCTCGCTGGAACAGGGCATCGACGACGTCATCGCCTGGGCGCGACGCTTCGAGGATGTCATGGCCAAGCTGCCGACCAAGTACGAACATAAACCCTGATCGACCCCTGCGCTTCCCGGTGAAGCGCGACTGGAGAGCACGATGAACGTGGCAGTCCGGAGCACAGCGGCCAAGCCTGACGCAGCCGCCCTGAAGGCGCAGGCGGCGAAGCTGCGCGGCAAGATCATCGAGATGTCGCACAAGGCCCAGGCCGCGCATCTGGCCTCGTCGCTGTCCTGCGCCGATGCGATGACAGCGGCCTATTGGCATGTGCTCAACATCGACCCGAAAAACCCGACCGATCCGCTGCGCGACCGCTTCATCCTCTCCAAGGGCCACGCCGCCGCGGCGCTGTTCGCGACCTTGGCGATGAAGGGCTACTTCCCGATCGAGGAGCTCGACACCTACTGCCAGGACGGCGGCCGGCTCGCCGAGCATCCGCCGGCGAACCTGCTGCCCGGCGTCGAGGCCGCGACCGGCTCGCTCGGCCACGGGCTGCCGCTCGGCTGCGGCATGGCGCTCGCCGGTCGAATCAAGGGCGAGAGTTTTCGCGTGTTCGCCCTGCTCTCGGACGGCGAGAACAATGAGGGCTCGGTTTGGGAGGCCGCGATGTTCGCCGCCGCCCAGAAGCTGGAGAACGTCTGCGTCGTCGTCGACTACAACAAGTGGCAGGCGACCGCGCGCTCCAACGAAACCCTGATGCTGGCACCGCTGCGCGACAAATGGGCCGCCTTCGGCTGGGACGCGCACGAGATCGACGGCCATGACGTCGGCGCGCTGGCGGAAGCCATGCAGAACATCCCGAACGGCTCGGGCAAGCCGGTGGCGCTGATCGCCCACACCGTAAAGGGCAAGGGCGTGTCGTTCATGGAAGACGACAACAACTGGCATTATCGCGCCCCCACCGCAGACGAAGTGACGAAGGCGTTCAAGGAGCTCGGCCTGTCATGAGAAACGCTTTCGCTGACGAACTGACCAAGCTCGGTAACGAGGACAGCCGCGTCGTCATGCTCTCGGGCGACATCGGCAACCGCCTGTTCGACAAGTTCAAGGACAAGCACCCCAGCCGCTTCTTCAACTGCGGCGTCGCCGAGGCCAACATGATGGGCGTCGCCGCCGGCATGGCCATGAACGGCCTTCGCCCGGTCGCCTACACGATCACGCCGTTCGTGACGACACGCTGCCTGGAGCAGATCCGCACCGACGTCTGCTATCACGAAGTCCCCGTGACCATCGTCGCGGTCGGCGCCGGCCTCGCCTATTCCGGCCTCGGCCCGACCCACCACGCCTGCGAGGACATCTCGTTCCTGCGCTCGATCCCGAACATGGTCGTGATCTGCCCGGGCGATGCCTTCGAGGTGCGCGGCGCGCTGCGCGCAGCGATGCAGCAGGACCGTCCGGTCTACATCCGCATGGGCAAGAAGGGTGAGCCTGTCGTTCACAAAGGCCCCCTCGCGGATTTCAAGATCGGCAAGGCGATCACGATCGAGGAAGGCTCCGACGTCTGCCTGCTCTCGACCGGCAACATGCTGCCGGAAGTCATTGAAGCCGCACACAGATTGAAGGAGAAGGGCATCTCCGCCGAGATCGTCAGCTTCCACACCGTGAAGCCGCTGGATGAGGACAAGCTCAAGCAGGCCTTCAGCCGCTTCAAGCTGGTCGCGACCATCGAGGAGCATTCGCTGATCGGCGGCTTCGGCTCCGCCGTGTCCGAATGGCTCGCCGATACCGAGACGAAGCACCAGAAGTTCCTGCGCTTCGGCACGCCGGATGCGTTCTTCAAGAAATCAGGCGAACAGGAATATGCCCGCGAGGTGCTGGGACTGACCGGCCACCAGATCGCGGACAAGATCATCCACGCGTTGAGCTGAGACATCACATGAAGACCCAAGCTGCCCTCCTGGTCCAGACCGGCCAGCCGCTCGTGCTGGCCGAGATCGAGACCCCCGCCCTCAAGCCGGGCCAGGTGCTGGTCGAGATCGCCTATTCCGGCGCCTGCGGCACCCAGGTCATGGAGTGGCGCGGCGACAAGGGCGAGGACAAATGGGTGCCGCATTGCCTCGGCCACGAGGGCACCGGCACGGTGATCGAGGCCGGCAGCGCCGTCACCAAGGTCAAGGTCGGCGACAAGGTCGTGCTGTCCTGGATCAAGGGCACGGGCATCGAGGCTGGCGGCGCCGTCTATGACTGGGATGGCAAGAAGGTCAACGCCGGCGGCGTCACCACCTTCCAGCGCCATGCCGTCGTCAGCGAGAACCGCCTGACCCTGCTGCCGCCCGACCTGCCGATGGACGTCGCGGTGCTGCTCGGCTGCGCCGCGCCGACCGGCATGGGCGCGGTCTACAACGTGCTCAAGGTGCAGCCGGGCGACGCGGTCGCCGTGTTCGGCACCGGTGGCATCGGCCTGAACGCGCTGATGGCCGCCGCGCTGGCCGGCGCGATGCCGGTGATCGGCATCGACCCGAACCCGACCCGCCGTGCGCTTGCCCAGATCTACGGCGCAACGCATGTCATCGATGCATCGGGCGACGTGCTGGCCGAGATCAAGAAGATCGTGCCGCAGGGCGTTGATCTCGCGGTCGAATCCTCCGGCATTCCGGCCGTGATGGAGCAGGTGATCAATTCCACCCGTCAGCAGGGCGGCCGCGCGGTCGTGATCGGCAACGCCAAGCATGGCGCGGCGCTCACGCTGAATCCCGGCGTCTTCAACCAGGGCAAGAGCCTGCTCGGCACCTGGGGCGGCGACAGCGTTCCGGATCGCGACTACGGCCGCTACGGCCGGCTGCTGAGCTCCGGCCGCTTCCCGGTGCGAGATCTCTTGTCGAAGCCCTACAGCCTCGCCCAGGCCGACCAGGCGCTGCAGGATCTGGCCGCCGGCAAGGTCGGCCGTCCGCTGATCGACATGTCGCTGCGTTAAGTCCAGGCCATGCGGATCGGGATCGACTTCGACAACACGATCGCCTGCTATGACGGCGTGTTTCATGCGGCCGCGCTCGAGCGCGGCCTGATCCCGGCCGATCTCGGCCGCGACAAGAACAGCGTCCGCGACCATCTCAACGGCAGCGGGCGCAAGGACGACTTCACCGAGCTGCAGGGCTATGTCTACGGCGCCCGGATGGACCTGGTGTCGCCCTACCCTGGCTTCGCGGAGTTCGTCGCCGCGGCCCGCCGCGCCGGCCATGACCTGTTCATCGTCAGTCATAAGACCAGACACCCCATTCTCGGTCCGAAGCACGACATGCATGCCGCGGCGCGCGGCTTCCTGACCGACCGCGGACTGATGGGCTCGGCCGCCAGCCAGATCGCGCCGGACCGGGTGTTCTTCGAGCTGACCAAGGACGAGAAGGTCGCCCGTGCGCATGCGCTGGCCTGCGAGGTCTTTGTCGACGACCTGCCGGAGATCCTGGGCATGACCGGATTCCCGCAAGGGATGCGCAAGGTGCTGTTCGACCCGGAGAACCAGTTCGCGACCACGGCCGTCCCTTACGAGCGCCGCGCCTCGTGGGCCGAGATCGCGGCGGATGTCGTCCGTGACCGCGGCTGAGGCCAACGCCGACGCCGCCCTGCTGGCGCTCGCCCAGCGCCTCGCCGTGCAGGCCGGCAAGGCCAGCCCGACGGCGCTGACCCGGCTGGCGGGGGGCCGCAACAACCAGGTCTTTCGCGTCGATACCGAGGCCGGTCCCCTCGTGCTCAAGCGTTACTTCACCGATGCCCGTGATACCCGCGACCGGCTCGGCGCTGAATGGAGCTTCATCAGCCATGCCTGGTCGCGCGGCGTCCGCGTCGTGCCGGAACCGCTGGCCTGCGACCGCGCCGAGCAGGCTGGCCTCTACAGCTTCGTCGAAGGACGCAAGCTGACGGCTGCCGAGCTGGCGCCGGCTCATGTCGATGCCGCCATCGACTTCGTACTCGCTGTGAACGCCCCGCCCCGCCCCGCTCTCGCGCCGGGATCGGAAGCCTGCTTCTCGCTCGCCGAGCACCTTGCGACCGTCGAGCGCCGGGTGGCACGGCTCGCGACGCTCGATGCCGACGTGCCTGACGTGGCCGAAGCCCGGCAGTTCGTGGCGGCGCGGCTGCAGCCGGCCTGGGCAGACGTGAAGGCGACCATTCTGAGTGGCTCCGGGGCCGAAGGGCTTGCCTTGGATGCAGCCATTCCCGCCGATCAGGTCTGCCTGTCGCCGTCCGATTTCGGCTTCCACAACGCGCTCATCGACAATGCCGGCAAGCTCACCTTCCTCGATTTCGAATATGCCGGCCGCGACGACCCGGCCAAGCTGGTGTCGGACTTCTTCTGCCAGCCGGAGGTGCCGGTGCCGTTGGCCGTGCACGAGCATTTCATCGACCGGCTGACGGAAGGCCTTGGGCTGGACGTGGCCAGCGTCGCGCGCTGCCGCCTGCTGCTCGACGCCTATCAGGTCAAGTGGACCTGCATCATCCTGAACGACTTCCTGCCGCTTGGCGCCACCCGACGCGCCTTCGCCGACACCGGCGCCTGGGCACAGCGCTGTGCCGAACAGCTAGCCAAGGCCGACGCCAAGCTCGACCTCATCGGCGCCACATCCGACTAACCGACATCGTAACGCCCGGAGATCTTCATGGCCTATCGCGAGTTCGTCAGTCTCGTCCACAAATCGACCAAGCGCGACTATCTCGCGCGCGTTACCCAGCGCGACAAGGCCGATGTCGCGGAGATGGCGATCAAGTACGACTACGACTACTGGGACGGCAGCCGCGAGACCGGCTATGGCGGCTACAAATATGACGGCCGCTGGCGCAAGGTCGCCGATGCGATGATCGCGACCTACGGCATCAAGCCCGGCATGCGCGTGCTCGACGTCGGTTCCGGCAAGGGCTTCATCCTGCACGATTTCCGCGAAGCCATCCCGGATCTCGAGGTCGCCGGCATCGACGTCTCCTCCTACGGCATCGAGCACACGATGGAGAGCGTGAAGCCGTTCTGCCAAGTCGGCACCGCGGCCAAGCTGCCCTACCCCGACAAGCACTTCGATCTGGTCATCTCGATCAACACGCTGCACAACCTCTACAACTACGATCTCGATGCCGCCCTGCGCGAGATGGAGCGCGTCAGCCGCGGCGCCAAGTATCTCTGCGTCGAGGGCTACCGCAACGAGCGCGAGAAGGTGAACCTGATGTACTGGCAGCTCACCTGCCGCATCTTCCACACCCCAGAGGAATGGGCCTTCGAATTCAAGCGCTCCGGCTACACCGGCGACCACGAATTCATCTTCTTCGAATGAGTGTGAGCTGAGAGCGTCGACAGGCGCTCTCGCGACGCATTGGCATCCGAGCTATCAGTCGACGATCGCTCTCTCGAACGAGAGGGCGCGGGGAAGGCCGGGAGCCTGCCGCCCCCATGGCCCGCCTGCAGAAAGAAGTGCAGGCGGCAGGTACCACAGGTTCGGCTGGGACATCCCGGCGGATTCAATTGGTCGTCGCAACACTCGATGAGGAGGTTGCGATGGGCATTCGAAAGAAACGGTCAACGCGGAGCAAGCTGGGATCATTGGGGCGCCCACCAGTTGCGGGGCGTGCGGAACAGCAGAAATTTTGGCGTGGGATTGCCGCT
>NZ_JBNPTX010000016.1:0-177377 GCF_051167875.1 Bradyrhizobium sp. HKCCYLRH3097 | reverse complement strand
AGAGGCCAGGACCACACGACTTCGCCGTCCGTGCCGCCTGCGCTCGTCTGGCACAGCCGTCACGTCCATCGCAGCCCACCTCCACGTTCGTGACGACGCGTACGTCCCTCTGCTCGAGGCGGGATGGGCAAGACCATCGGTCTGATTTGCCCGACGACGCAAGCCGGCGCGGCTGCGGCAAACTAACCCGACGGGCATTTCGCGCATACGAAGCATGCGGAGATTGCCCGTCGGGCACATCTGGCCGGTGCTCCATCCAGACGTGATGCCGTGAAGGTCGGCTGACGATCAGCGGGCGGACGGAGCAGCGGCGGCTTCACCCCGCGCCGCCAGCGGCAATGACGCCTGCCTCAGACTTTCCGACGGCGTCTCACCATAGATCTTTCGATACTCCCTGGCGAAATGCCCCGGATTGCTGAAGCCACATCGCAGGGCGATCGACGTCACCGTGTCACCCGCTTTCGCATCATACAGCATGCGGTGCGCATGTTGGATTCGCGTCAGCTTGATCTTCTCGGCCAAGGACACACCACTCTTCGCGAAGTACTGATAGACCGTGCGGGGGCTGACGCCGTAGCGAACCGCGAGTTGCTGGATCGATATCTTCTGATCCCAGTTCGTCTCAATGTGTTCCAGGATCCTGCGAATGGACTCCGGCACCTGGCTATCGCGATCGAGATGATCCGCGGTGACGTCGATCGTCGCGCCGACGAGATGGGTTCGTCCGTCGGACGGGCTGTAGACGGAGGTCGCCATGCCACGGACCCAGCGCACCGCACCGGCTTTGCCAAGCACCCGGTAGTCGCGCGTGTAGCCGGTTCGCTTCATGATCGCACGACGGATGACCTGCTCGAGCCCGTTCCGATCCTCGGGATGCACGTGGCACAACATGTCGCGCAGCGACGATGGCGACGCCGGCGGAAAATCTCCCTTGGACTCGTCTGCATCGACGATCAGGTTGAACGTCGACAGCCCAGCGAGCTTCTCCGCGGCTGCAAGCTGTTCTTCCAGGATCCTGGTTGTCGTGATGTCCTCGACCACGGCGCAGAACCACTTCAGGCGGCCCCTGGCGTCCCTGACCGGATTGACGGTCACGCGTCCCCACACGACGCTTCCGTCCGGCTGGAGATAGCGCTTGTCGAGCTGATAGGTCGCGATCTCGCCTGCAAGCAGCTTGTCGTGCTGCAGCCGATTGCGCTCCCGGTCCTCTGGATGCGTCAGATCGACAAAGGTCAGCCCACCGGTCTTGAGCTGCTCCAGCGTGTATCCGACGATCCGGCAGCATTCGGCGTTCGCAAACCGGATATGTCCCGTTGCACTGTCGACGATCGAGATGCCGATGCCGAGGCTGTCGAGAAACACCCTCGGCACCGCGATGACTTCGGCAATGTCCTTCTCTGGCATGTCGAAGCCGATACCATCCAATCTGGTTGGAGCCTAGCGCCGAGGATCATGTCGATCGTGATCTAAGGCAATCCCGGCCCTGCGACACTTGAACACGCCCCGCAGATTCACGGCCATTCCTGCACAATCAGAACATCTCTGCAGATTGCTGCCTAACCGAATCTTACTGACGAGCTGTTAGATTGAATAAAGCCCCCGGGAATTTACGGGAATCATCGAGTTCAGGAATGATCGCAGTCAGCGCCGTCTCTGGATCACAGCAACTACCGCGTGATCACGAGGATGTGCACATCGCTGGCGTGATCGTTTGCACAGGAGACCATCATGTTTGGCCGCAAGAACAACGCCGCATCCCTGGCCGCCCTGGCCGCAAACGCGATCACCGCGAAGGTGATGGTCGCTGACGACAAGCTCAACATCGTCTACATGAACGAGGCGGTACGGGCGCTGATGCGTGAGGCGGAGGCCGATCTCAAGACGCAGTTGCCGAACTTCCGCGTCGACGGCCTCATCGGCACCAACATCGACGTCTTCCACAAGGACCCGACCCACCAGCGCCGCATGCTGCAGGCCCTCGCCTCCGAGCACCGGGCCACCATCAAGATCGGCAAGTGGACGTTCGATCTGATCGCGCAGCCCTTGAAGCACCCGGACGGAAGCCGCGCCGGAACGGTCGTCGAGTGGTCCGACGCCAGCGTGCGGCTGCAGAACCTCGACTACAGCGCTCAGGTCGCGGCCATCGGCCGATCACAGGCCGTGATCGAATTCAACCTGGACGGCACCATCGTCACCGCCAACGACAATTTTCTGAATGCGCTGGGCTACAGCCTTCCGGAGATCCAGGGCAAACATCACAGCATGTTCGTTTCGCCGGAGGAGCGCAACAGTGCCGCCTATCGCGAGTTCTGGGCCGCCCTGAACCGCGGCGAATATCAGGCCGCGGAATACAAGCGAATCGGAAAGGGCGGCAAGGAGGTATGGATTCAGGCGTCCTATAATCCGGTGTTCGATCAGAACGGAAAGCCCTTCAAGGTCGTCAAGTTCGCCACCGACGTGACCGCTCAGAAGCTTCGGAATGCCGATCTCGCCGGACAGATCGCCGCCATCAGCAAATCGCAGGCCGTGATCGAGTTCGAACTGGACGGCACCATCATCGACGCCAACAACAATTTCCTGCAGGCGCTCGGCTATACGCTGTCCGAGATCAAGGGCCGCCATCATTCGATGTTCGTCGATCCGTCAGAGCGCGACGGTGCGGCCTACCGCAACTTCTGGGCCGCCCTGAACCGCGGCGAATATCAGACCGCGGAATACAAGCGGATCGGAAAGGGCGGTCGCGAGGTCTGGATTCAGGCCTCCTACAATCCAATCCTCGACCTCAACGGCAAGCCGTTCAAGGTCGTGAAATACGCCACCGACGTCACCAAGCAAGTGCTGGTGCGGATGGGCAATGAGCGAGTCCGCGGCATGATGGAG
This sequence comes from Bradyrhizobium sp. HKCCYLRH3097, assembly GCF_051167875.1. Taxonomy (NCBI): domain Bacteria; kingdom Pseudomonadati; phylum Pseudomonadota; class Alphaproteobacteria; order Hyphomicrobiales; family Nitrobacteraceae; genus Bradyrhizobium; species Bradyrhizobium sp. HKCCYLRH3097. Next base: position 174,497 of record NZ_JBNPTX010000016.1, on the reverse strand, counting down.
TCCGTCGCCGCGGGTGCCGAGGAATTGAACGCCTCGGTGCGCGAGATTTCCGAGGCCATGACGAAGTCCCGCGAGACCGCGATGGGGGCGGCTGACCGGGTCGCCTCCGCCGATTCGCAGGCCAAGCGCCTGAGCGAGGCGACGCAGGCGATGAGCGGCATCGTCGAGCTGATCGGCAACATCACCGGGCAGATCAACCTGCTGGCACTCAATGCCACGATCGAATCGGCGCGCGCCGGCGATGCCGGCCGCGGCTTTGCCGTGGTCGCGTCGGAGGTCAAGAATCTCGCCACGCAGGCCAAGGCCGCCACCGACAAGATCGGCGCGGAGATCGCCGGACTGAACGGGATCTCCAGCGAGGTCGTGAATGCGCTGAACGCGATCAAGGTCGAGATCCAGAACGTCAGCGAATACGTCACCTCGACCGCCGCCGCCGTCGAGGAGCAGAGCACGGTCACCGGCGAGATGTCGTCCAGCATGCAGCGCGCAGCCGCAGAGGCGCAGGCGATCGCAGCAGGCAGGGCGTAGAGGCCGCCTGAGCACGGCGCCCCCCCCGCAAGGGCCGCGGCGAGGATCAATCCTGCGTCGCGTCCCAGGTCACCGGCAGATTGAGCAGGCCGCGAAAGGCCCAGCCGCCGATGCGCACCGGCTCGGTGTCACGCAGGCGCAGGTTCTTGAGCCGCGCGAACAGCGTCGGGAGCGCGACGTCGGCGATCATCGCGCGCGAGGCCCAGGCGCCCGCACAGAAATGCGGGCCTGCGCCGAAGGCGATGCTCTTGGAGACGTCGCGGCGGATGTCGAAGCGATCGGGGTCGGTGAAATGCGCCTCGTCGCGATTGGCCGAGCCGAACATCAGGAACACGCGCTCCTCCGGTTCGAAGGCGACGTCGCGAATCGTCCAGGGCTTGGCGATGCGCCGGGGCGACATGCCGATCGGCGAGATCCAGCGGGCATATTCCTCGAACACCTGGAGCCAGCGCACCTCGCCATGGATGGCCAGCGCGAGCTGCTCGGGATGCGTCAGAAGCGCCCACACCGTGCCGGCGATCGCATCGCGCGGTTCGTTCTGGCCGCCCGAGATGGCGAGCTTGATGTTGGCGCGGACGCTCTCCATCGGCATTTGCGTGGCGAGCATCACGCCAAGCAGGCTCTGGTTCGGGGTCTTCTCCAGCACCGGCAGCATGTCGTCGATGGCAGCGTCGATGCCTGATGTCGCGGCGTTGCAACGCGCCTCGACCGCGGGATCCCCGGTGTAGTTGGCGATGCCGTCGATCATGGCCTGCGACCACGCATTCATGTCCTGGAAGCGCATGTTGGTGAGGCCGGTGATCAGCTTCAGGCACTCGGCCGAGAACGGCAGCGCGAAATCGCGAACGAGATCCACGTCCGTCGCAGGATCGAGCGCGTCGATCAGCCGGTCGGCGTGGGCCTGGAACTGCGCCAGCCAGTGCACCCGCACCGCGCGCGGCGACACCGCCGGCGCGATCGCCTGGCGCTCGGCCATATGCGCCGCGCCGTCCTTGCGCATCATGTTGTGGCCCATCAGCCGGTTCATCAAGCCCTGCGGCTGATGTGAGCTGAAGACGTCGATCTGCTTCTCGGAGACGAAGATGTCGTCGCGACGGCACAACAGCGTGCTGCCGAGCTGCGGCACGAAGGCGATCGGCGTCTCCTGGCGCATGCGAGCCAGCGCCGGATAGGGATCGGCCCAGAACGCGGCGGTATCGATGTCGAAATGCGGTGCTGTGCTCACTCTCGGTCTCCGGTTCTGACGGCGCAGGCTAGCCGCACGCTCCGGCAACGTCTGTCCCGGCGATGGGTGACAGCAGGCGAGCCCCTCGCTCAGTTCAGCGGCCGCGGTGTCGTCATCAGGCGGAGGGCGATCGCGAACAGCTCGTTCTGCGAGGCGATGCCGAGCTTCTCATAGGCGCGCTTGCGATAGGTGAAGACGGAGTTGAGGGCGATGCCGAGAGCCCCAGCGATCGCCTCGGAGGTGAAGCCTTCGAGGATGCGACGGCAGACGTCCTTCTCCCGCGCGGTGAGGACCGACAGCGGTCCGCCGGCGGCGAACAACGAAGCAAATCTGTCGGCCGGATCCATCGCGGCAGCGCGATCCTGGCAATGACGCGCGACGATGGCCCCCACGATCGGGGCGACCGCGGCGATGCGCTGGCGCTCGTGGGGCGCAAAACCGCCTTGGGCAGCAGTGCGATAGAAGTTCACGTAGGTGCAGTGCTCGCCGACCCAGATCGCGGTGGCGGCCTTGTCGACGATCTCGGAGTCCTCGAAGAACAGCTTGCGGTAGCCCTTCGGGTACATGCGGCGCGCGAAGTTCGGCAGCAGGATGTGGCGCGCCTCCGCGCGCTCGCGAAAGATCGTATCCCGGTTCGGATCGGCGGTGTGGAAGTGCTCCGAATAGGCCGCGCCGAGGTCGGGCCCGATCGCGATGTTCCCCGTGCTGAGCAGGCAGCGCGCCGAGCGCTGGTCCTCGAAGACGAACACCATGCAGTGGCCGACATCGGCAAGGATGCGCAACGTCTCGATCAGGACTTGCGGAAATGCGGGCTGTCCGATCGCGAGCACCATCGCGCCGACGGCACCGGCCGCCTCGATGCCAGGCTCCTGAGCCTCCATGCGTTCCTCCCGGATCTCTTTGTTCGCCGAAACCTAGCAGCAACCCGCCCTGGCTGGAAGCGCCGCCCCGCGTCACCAACCACGGGGACAGACACGAGGCCGCCGGTCCGGCTACGCTCATCGGCCAAAGTCTCGGCCAGTCAACGCGCCGAGCACGCTCAACGGGGAGGATATGCGATGAGGGCCGCGCTCACGGCGATCGGAATTGCTGCAACGATGGCTTTCGGCGCGCCCGCGCGCGCCGACATCAAGGTCGGTATCGTGGTGTCCGCAACCGGGCCCGGCTCGGCGCTCGGGCAGCCGCAGATCAAGGCAGTGGCCGCGCTGCCGAAGGAGATCGACGGCGAGAAGATCGTCTACATCGCGCTCGACGACGAATCCGACAGCGTGAAGGGATTGCAGAACGCGCGCCGGCTGGTGATCCAGGATGGTGTCGACGTCATCATCGGCTCCTCGCTGACGCCGGTCACCATGCCGATGCTCGACGTCGCGCTCGAAAGCAGGACGCCGCTGCTGTCGCTGGCGGCCTCGACCGCGATCGTGCAGCCGATGGACGACAAGCGCAAATGGGCATTCAAGGTCGTGCCCAATGACGACATCATGGCCGCGGCAATGCTGAAATACATCGCCAAGAGCGGGGTGAAGACGCTCGGCTTCATCGGCGTGTCCGACGGCTATGGCGAGGGTTATTATCAGGAGGTGACGAAGCTGGCGCCGAAGCTCGGGCTCACGGTGACCACCCACGAGGTCTATGCCCGCGGCGACACCAGCGTCACCGGCCAGGCGCTCAAGGTGATCGCCACCAATCCGGACGCGGTGTTCATCGCCTCGGCCGGCACGCCGGCGGTGCTGCCGCAACAGGCGCTGCGCGAGCGCGGCTATGTGGGGAGGATTTTCCAGACCCATGGCGTCGCGACGCAGGAGTTCATCAAGCTCGGCAAGGAGAATGTCGAGGGCGCGGTGTTCGCCGGCGAAGCGTTCTCGATCGCCGACGATCTGGCGCCCGAGGATCCGTTCCGCCGCGCCAACGACGCGTTCGTCTCCGCCTATCAGGCCGCCAATGGCGACAAGCCCAACATCTTCGCCGCGCATCTGTGGGACACCGCAACCCTGCTCAAGGGCGCCATTCCCGGCGCGCTGAAGGCCGCCAAGCCCGGCACGCCGGAATTCCGCGCCGCGCTGCGCGACGAACTCGAGCGCGGCAAGGATATCTATCTCAACAACGGCCTCTCCAACATGAGCCCGACCGACCACAACGGCTACGACGAACGCTCGGCGTTCCTGATCAAGGTCGAGGGCGGGAGATTCAGGCTGGTGAAGTAGTCAAGCTCGTGATCGGAAGCATAGTCTGCCGCGCAGGCGGTGCACTCCCCTCCCCGCTAGGGGGAGGGGGGCGCACTGGTCGTGCGGCACGACACGGGCTCGAACGATAAGCGGCGACGGCCCCAACTACGCCGACAAACTCTCCGCCACCGGCGCCTTGCCCAAAATCAGGTCCGCCGCCTTGTCGCCGATCATCAAGGTCGCGGCGTTGAGGTTGGCGGAGATCATGCGCGGCATGATCGAGGCGTCGGCGACGCGCAGGCCCTCGAGACCATGGACGCGGAGCTGGTCGTCGACCGTTGCCCAGGTCGAGTCCGCTGGGCCCATCCGGCAGGAGCAGCCGGGATGGAAGGTGGTGGTGGCGCGCTGCGTCGCCGCGGCCAGGAACTCGTCGTCGCTGTTCACCTTCGGTCCCGGGAAATCCTCATAGGCGTAGTACGGCGCGAGCGGGGCCGAGGCCAGCAGCCGGCGCGCCAGCTTCATGCCGGCGACGACCACGCGGCGGTCGAGCTCGGCGGTGAGATAGTTGGTCTGGATCAGCGGCGGCGCGAACGGGTCGGCGGAGCGGATGCGGACGTAGCCGCGGCTCTCCGGGCGCTGCTGCCAGGAAGCGACCGTCATGCCGGGCTCGTCCTCGAGCTGGCCCTGCACGCCCTCCTTGTAGCTCGCCGGCGTGAAGGTGAGCTGCAGGTCGGAGCGCTCGGCGGTCTCGCCGGAATGCCAGAAGCAGTAGACCATGGTCGGCGACAGCGACAGGATGCCGCGCCGCGTCACCGCCCATTTCAGCGCCTCGCCCCATAGATTGAGGCCGCGCGCGAGCTCGTTGACGGTCTTGATGTTCTTGACACGCGCCACCGTGCGCGGCGCGTAATGGTCCTGCAGGCCCTCGCCGACGCTGTTGAGCGCATGGCCCACCTCGATGCCATGCTCCTGCAGCAGCGCGGGCGCGCCGATGCCCGAGAGCTGCAAGAGCTGCGGCGAGTTGTAGGCACCACCGGACAGGATCACCTCTTTTCGCGCGCGCACCTCGACCGGCGCCCCGCCGCGCCCGCCGCGGCTGTAACGCACGCCGACCGCGCGTTTGCCTTCCAGCACAACGCCGGTGGCATGGGCGTGGGTGCGAACCTCGACGTTCGGCCGCTTGCTGGCCGGACGCAGGAATGCGGTCGCCGACGACACGCGGCGGCCGTTCTGGATGGTCCGCTGGACGTATGAGACGCCTTCCTGAATGGCGCCGTTGTAGTCCGGGTTGCGCGGGATACCGAGCGAGACAGCGCCATCCATGAAAGCCTCGCACAGCGTGTCCTTCCATTCCATGGTGGTCACGATGAGGTTGCCGTCGCGGCCGCGATACTGGTCCTCGCCGGCGCCGATGCGCTTCTCCATGCGCTTGAAATTCGGCAGCACGTCGGAATAGCTCCAGCCGCGATTGCCCATCTGCGCCCAGGTGTCGAAATCCTGGCGCTGGCCGCGATTGTAGACATGGCCGTTGATCGAGGAGGAGCCGCCGAGCGTCTTGCCGCGCGGCGCGTAGATGCTGCGCCCCGCCGTGTACGGCCCCGGCTCCTGCTGATAGCCCCAGTTGATGCTCTTCATGTAGAAGGTCTTGATGAAGCCGGCGGGCAGATGGATGTAGGGATGCCAGTCGCGCGGCCCCGCCTCCAGCACGCACACCGTGACCTCAGGGTCCTCGCTGAGGCGGCTCGCCAGCACGCAGCCGGCGGAGCCGGCGCCCACGATCACATAGTCGAAGGTATCCATCTGGTCGTTCGTCCCGGTCTCGTCATCATCAGCCGCGCGAGGCGGCAAGCGGCCATAGCGCGGTCAGCGCGGCTTGTCATTCAATTGGTAGTCGAGATGCGCCTTCACGGTCGGCCATTCGGCCGCGGTGATGCTGTAGACGACGGTATCCCGCAGCGTGCCGTTCGGCGCGATCTGGTGGCTGCGCAAAATGCCGTCCTGCTTGGCGCCGAGCCGCTCGATGGCGCGCCGGCTCTGGTGGTTGAAGAAATGGGTGCGGAACTCGACGGCGATACAGTCCATCGCCTCGAAGGCGTGCGCCAGCAGCAGCCGCTTGCACTGCGTGTTGAGCGCGCTGCGCTGCACCCGCTTCGCATACCAGGTCGAGCCGATCTCGACGCGGCGGTTGGCGGCATCGACGTTCATGTAGGTGGTCATGCCGGCGACACGGCCGTCGGCATCGAGCACCGTGAACGGCAGCATGCTTCCCGTGGCGAACAGGCCGAGCCTCCGCTCGATCTCCTTGGCCATGGTCTCGGGTTTCGGAACTGCGGTGTACCACAGCTTCCACAATTCGCCGTCACTTACGGCCTCGACCAGCGCGTCGTGATGGTCCGCCGACAGCGGCACAAGGCTCGCATGCGGGCCGCGAAGGGTGACTGGTTCAAGAAAGGGCATCAGCAGTGTCCGTCATTGCGAGGAGAGCGAGCGACGAAGCAATCCAGAGTCGCATGTGCCGCTCCGGATGGCTTCGCTGACGCTCGCGATGACGGAACTATCACGTAGAGCGTCACTTGTTCAGAAAATTCAGCGCCAGGCCCGGTCGCGGCCAGTCCATCGCCACCAGCTCACCCCTGCCCGACAGCGTGATGTAGGCCGTCTTCAGCTCGGGACCACCGAAGGCGATGTTCGTCGTGACTCGGTCACCGGTCGGCACCTGCTCTACCAGCGTGCCGTCGGGCGCGATGACGCTGATGCAGCCGGTCACCAGCGTGGCGACGCAGACATTGCCGTTCGCCTCGACCGCGAGCGAATCGAACATCTGGTAGCCTCCGAGCCCCGCGATCGGGCGGCCGCGCTCGCCGCGATAGATCACCTCGCGCGGCTTCACGGTGCCGGGCTCGGCGAGATCGTAGGCCCAGAGACGTGCGGTCGGCGTCTCCGCGATGTAGACCGTCTTCTCGTCCGGCGATAGCCCGATGCCGTTGGCCGGCAGAATGCCGTGGACGGCCTCGATGATCTCGCTCATGCCGGGCTTGAGGTAATAGAACGCGCCGACGTCCATGTCGCGGGCGCGGCGCTTGCCGAGGTCCGAGAACCACAGGCCGCCGTGACGGTCGAACACCAGATCGTTCGGCCCGCGCAGCGCGTGCTCGCCGCAGCGGCTGACGACGGTCTCGATCTTGCCGCTCTGCAGATCGACGCGCTGGATCGAGCCGCCGAGATAGTCCTCGGGCTGTGGGCCCGGCATGATCATCTTGCCGGTCGGAATCCAGGAAAAGCCGCCATTGTTGCAGATGTAGATCTTGCCGTCGGGCCCGAGGGCTGCGCCGTTCGGCCCGCCCGGAATCTGCGCCACGATCTCCTTGCGGCCGTCGGGAAACACCCGCGTCAGGCGCTTGCCGCGGATCTCGACCAGCACCACCGAGCCGTCGGGCATCACCACGGGCCCTTCCGGAAATTCCAGATCTGTGGCGAGCACGCGCATGTCGGACATCGGACGACCTCCCGCTTTCGTCGCCGCGCTGCGGCGCATGGTTGTTAGGCGTGAGTTATCGCAAAGCCGGCACGGCTTGCCAAGCAAGCGGCTGAGCGCGAGACCGCAGAGCAGCCCTGCTGAGGGAGACGCTTGCAGCGTGTCGACGCAAGTTGGTACCGCGCGCGATGTTTAGCGGATCACCGGCAGCCAGATTTCCAGGCCGCCATTGCCGGTGAGCGGGTCGAAACGCCGATCATAGCGCTCGAAGTTCGGCGCATCGGCGACCTCATAGCCCGACTGCGGCAACCAGCGATTCCAGATCGTGTGTACAGTGCGGCGGATCGACGAGACGTGGCCGGAATGCGTGAACACGGCGAACGTCGCCGCCGGAACCCGCACGCGGCTGAAGGTCCGAGGCAGGTCGGAAAAATCGGCCACCTCGACGCCCGCGATATAGTCGAAATTGCCGGCATCGTCGCCGTTGCAGCACACGCCATAAGCCACCACGCCGCGGCGCGCCGGAACCTCGTCCACGATCTCGTTGAAGCGACGCCACAAGGCCGGGATGCCGGCGCCATTGTCGACGCTGACGCGGTCGCCGAGGCCGGCGACGAGCAGCGGCTGCGCGGTGACGAAGCGTGGGGCGGCGAGATCATCGAGCGGGGTCTGGTCCATCAGGATCGGCTCCTGCAGTGCGAGGCCATCGAGGCGCGCACGGGCGCGCACCGCTTCCGGCGTGACGCCGAACTGGTCGCGGAACGCGCGCGTGAACGCTTCGTGGGAGCCGTAGTCAGCCTCGAGCGCGAGACTGAGAATGTCGGGTGCGCCAGAGGCCAGAGCCCGTGCCGCCTCGCTGAGACGGCGCAGCCTGACATAGCGCATCACCGAGACGCCGGTCGCCGCCGCGAACGCGCGCACGATGTGGAAGCGCGACACGCCGGCGATGGCCGCGACCTCATCCAGCGTCAATGGCGCCGACAGATGGCTCTCGATGAACCAGAGCGCTTTCTGGGCCGGGTTGGTGGACACGCCTCTCTCCTATCGAAGCGCCCGATCCTGCGCGCGGAGATCCACATGCGCTTGATCGTTGTTGCGCTGCGGGCCGTGCTATTTGCCGGCCGGCTTCGCCGGCGCCGCGTCCTTGGCGGCCGGCGCATCGGCCTTCTTCCTCAGCTCGTCCGCAAGTTTCGCCTGCGACGCCTTGAGTTCGTCGATCAGGCCCTGCTGCGAGATCAGCGCAGCCTTCAGCGCCTGGATCTGCCGATTCGCCGCATCGAGCTTCTGCTGCTGATCGAGCGATTGCTTGGTCATCGTCTTCTGCAGGAAATCGATATTGCTCTGCAGACATGATGTCCGTCGATCCATCGCCTTTTCTGCAGTGCAGATTTCGATGCCCGGAATATCCTGCGCATGTCCGGCAGAACTCACACCTGTCGCGAGCGCGCTCGCGGCAAAGATGATTCGCGCGGCAATGAATTTTCGCATCACAATTTTCTCATTGGCTTGCCCAACACATGATTTTGCGTGGAACTGACGGAGTTTCCTGATTGATACCATACTGAGACCTCAATCGCGCATTGAAGTTCCGGCTGGGACCCGTTTTTAGGGAGATGGACAGAATGGCTACGCGCGAAAAACGGCTGGCGCAATTCGACGGCAGCGGTGAGCCGCCGCCCGGACAGACGGTCGAGGTGCTGTGCGAGGATCACAGCGGCACCTATCAACTGCCGTTCCCCTGCTTCTACATTGATGGCAAATGGCACAACAAGGAATCCGGCGGCGCGCTCGAAGCCACCGTCATCGGCTGGCGGTTCCCGCGCGCGCGATTTGACGAGCGCAATGGACGCCGTCCGCAGCCGAGCTTCGTTGCCGATCGCGCTTCGTCTTATTGATCATGCCGGGCCCTGAGTTCTGCTCAGGGCCGGTCTTGCCGAAAATATGGTTTTGAACGCAGATTGAGCATCACGACCGGATAGGCCATCAGCAGCGAGCCGGCGACGATCGCGAGGGCAGCCGTTCCAACGTCGAGCACACCGTCACCCCACGCTCGCCGCCACATCGCAATTGCAATCGGAAAGAACAGAATCAGCGCCGTCGCCAGCCCCGGCGAGAATCTGCCTCCGCTGCGCAGGAACGGCAGGATGTGGAAGAAGACGGCGTTGATGATCATCAGCGCCGCGTAGGTGAGCGCAGCCGGCGGCCACGTCTCGGCAAGCTCTGCCTGCACCGCGCCGAGCACGACCACCAGCGCGTTCGTCACGTAGAAGTCGCTCCACTCGACCGGCAGCTTCATCACCGCCCGCGCCCAATTGCGCCAATCGAACGTGTATTCCTCGAGAATATGCGCGCCGTAGGCCGCGAGCGCGAGCCAAGCCAATGTGGTCAATGTCATGATCGATGCTCCCCTCGCGGGTGATGGACCGGCGCCAGACCAGTCGCAAGGGGCAATGTAGAGCACCCAGGCGCGAGACAGGCAGCGCGCGTGCCGTGTTTCAAAATGCGACGGCGCTGCCTCGCAGTCTTAATCCTTGGAACGCTGCTGGAACGAATCGCGTCCGAATCGGATGCCGCATCGGGTGCGCGATCTGTTCACGCTAGATGTCGGACACAACGGAGACGACCCACCACATCGTGAGGGGAAGCCTCCGGCCGCTTGCCGCAACCGGATGCCAAAGACTAACGAAGAAGGAGATCGGGCGCTCAGGCCCAGGGCGTGACCGGCGGCACGTTGTCGGTCGCCGGCGGCATCTCGACCGTCTTGAAGTCGGCCGGGCTGACGATCTCCATATATTCCATGTCAGGGGAATAATCGTAGAGGTAGTGCACGATGCCGGAACGCTGGTGCACGACGTCGCCGGCCTTCACCAGGGTCGGCTTGTCCTCGTACATGAAGCGGGCCCAGCCCTTCATCATGATGACGATCTGGAAATCGCAATCATGGCGATGCCAACCTGTGCCATCCACCGGCGGACAATCCGGATTGGCCTTGACGAGGTGGCAGATCACCTGGCCGCCGGTGGCGTCGGCGATGCCGAGATCGCGGTACAGGAAGAAGTCGCGCAACCCACCGCCCTTGTAGTCGGTGTCCTCGGGCTTCACGTGCGAGAACTTGGTCACCACTGCATGCTGGTTCATGACGGCCTCCACCGGTTGATCGCGACATCGGCAACCGTTGCGGCCCAACGATCGGCCACAGCGGCCACCACGTCCGAAAGCGGATTGTGCCATGCGAAAACCACGCCACGCTCTGTCTGCAACGCAGAGATCGGCAGGCCAGGGCGGCATCGTGAGCCGAACTGATTGCCAACAACCGGGTTTTGGCCGACGCCACACGGCAATGGTGACGTGCTGACAGCTCGCGCCACGCGCCGAGAAGACGCAAATCCGGCTTCAAATTGAGCAGCCGCTGCCCGCGGCGTGAGCCGTTCTCGCTGGAGCCGCGGCTGCAAAGGGCCGCGGGCACGCGCCGCTGACGGCAGAACACCTAGTACTCGACCTCCAGCTCCTCGATCTCCTCGGGCTCGGCCTTGGCGGCCTCGATCCATTGCTGCATCTCCGGCATCGCCATGATCAGGTCGGCATAGGCCCTGAGCCGCGGCTCGAGCTTCACGTCATAAGTCACGAAGCGCGTCACCACCGGCGCATACATCGCATCCGCCATGCCACGCTGGCCGAACAGAAATGGGCCGCCGGATATGTCCAGGCAGTCGCGCCAGATCGCCCAGATGCGATCGATGTCGGCCTGCGCCCGCGTCCAGACCTTGAAGCCCGGAAAGTGGCCCTTGAGATTGACCGGCAGCGACGCCCGCAGGGTCGTGAAGCCAGAATGGATCTCGCCCGAAATCGAGCGGCAATGCGCGCGCTGGATGCGGTCGGCTGGCAGCAGGCCCGCCTCCGGAAAGGTCTCGTTGAGGTACTCGCCGATCGCCAGCGTATCCCAGATCGTCGCACCATCGTGGCGCAGGCACGGCACCAGGATCGAGGACGACAGCAGCAGGATCTCGGCGCGAGCCGATGCGTCGTCCGGACCGACGATCACCTCGTCAAAATCCAGTCCGGCAAACCTGGCGAGCAGCCAGCCGCGCAGCGACCACGACGAGTAATTCTTGCTGCTGATGGTCAACGTCGCTTTGGCCATGTCGCCCTACCCTCTTGCCGCATTGTCGTTTGTCGTTCGCCCATCGTGCCGCTCGTGCGACCGGCATCATGCGCGGAGCCGGATACGTCGGAGATATCATCGAGCAAGCGACATGCCAGTTCTTCAGGCAAGACTCGGCCGTTCTGGCTCCGATATTGCATACAGCAATGCATGTAATGGATCGGACGCGATGGCGCTGCTGTACCAAGCCTATCAGAACCACATGGACCTGACCGAGCCGTGGCGCCAGAGCGCGGCAGCCGCCATGCGCTATCTCAACCTGATCCCATCAGGGCTATCCAGCCGCGCCATGCGGCGTCTGTCCGCCGCGCTCGAGCTGATCTCCCGCTCAGCCTTGACCTACGCCCGCCCGGCGTATGGCATCGATAGCGTGATGGTCGGCAACCGCGAACTCGCCGTCACCGAAGAGGTCGCGTTCAAGACGCCGTTCGGCTCGCTCCTGCACTTCAAGAAGGACGCTGCGCCGGAGCAGCCCAAGGTGCTGCTTGTCGCGCCAATGTCCGGCCATTTCGCCACCCTGCTGCGCGGCACCGTGAAGACGCTACTGCAGGATCACGACGTCTATATCACAGACTGGCACAATCCGCGAGACATCCCGCGCGATCATGGCCGCTTCGGTCTGGAAGATTACACCGATCATCTCATCAGTTTTCTCAGCCAGCTCGGTCCGCGGCCGCACATGGTCGCGATCTGCCAACCGTCGGTGTCGGCACTCGCGGCCACCGCCGTGATGTGCGAGGACGACCATCCGTCGCGCCCCGCCACCTTGACCTTGATGGCCGGACCGATCGACACGCGGATCCAGCCGACCAAGGTCAACGAGTTCGCCAAGAGCAAGCCGATCGACTGGTTCGAGGACAACCTGATCCACTACGTGCCCTTTCAATGCAGGGGCGCCTTCCGAAAGGTCTATCCTGGCTTCGTGCAGCTCACGGCCTTCGTCTCGATGAATCTCGAGCGCCACGTCAAGCAGCACATGGATCTCGCCAACCATCTCGCCAAAGGCGAGGTCGAGAAGGCCGAAACGATCAAGACCTTCTACGACGAGTACTTCGCGGTGATGGATCTGCCGGCGGAGTTCTACATCGAGACGGTGCGCGACGTTTTCCAAGAGCATCTGCTGCCGCAAGGCAGACTGATGCATCGCGGCCGTCCCGTCGACCCGAAAGCAGTCCGGCGCATCGGCCTGATGACGGTCGAGGGCGAGCGTGACGACATCTGCTCGATCGGCCAGACGCTCTCGGCGCAGGACATCTGCACCAACGTACGCGCCTATCGCCGCGTCCATCACATGCAGGCCGGCGTCGGCCATTACGGCGTGTTCAGCGGCAAGAAGTGGAATAACGAGATCTATCCGCTGCTGCGGGATTTCGTGCACGTCAATTCGTGAAGCGACCGCGCTGCACGCGTTGCAGCGTGGCCGACGGCGCCTCCCCGAACTTGTTGCGATAGGCCCCCGCCATCCGCCCGAGATGGGTGAAGCCAAGGTCGAAAGCGATGTCGATGATCCGCGCCTCCGGTGGAGCCGCCATCAATTGCGCATTGAGCCGCGCCAGCCGGATGTCGAGCAGCATGTCGGAGATCGACATCCCGAAATGGCGGCGAAAGCCGCCCTGCAGCGCCCGGATCCCCACGCCTGACGACGCCGCAAGTTGCGCCAGATCGAGCGGTTCGGCTGCGTGCGCTGCCAGAAGATCACGCGCCCGGCGGACGGCCTGCGGCAATGTCTCGACCCGGCCGGAATGCAGCCTGATCGCCTCCGCCAGGCCATTGCCGGGCTGCTCGAACAGAATGTCCAGCAGCGTCTCGCGCCAATTGGCTGCCGCAACCGGTGGCAGGCCGCGCCCACCGCCGAGACGCTCGGCGAGGTCCGCGAGCTCGAGCATGTGAGCCCGGAGCCGCGAGCCAGGACATCCCGACAACGCGATTGCGGGATCGAATTCGATCGGTTGCACCGCGCGCCCGGACAGCGCTGCTGCGCGCTGTTCCACGAGACGGCGGTCGAGCAACAGGATCAACTGAGCGCAAGCGTCCCAGACCATCCGCGTGGGCAATGTCGGCGACAGCAGTGATGCCGCATGGTCTGGCGCCGTCGCGACCTCGCCGGCCCCGGCAAAGACCCGCGCGGTCCCCGCCAGCGGGAGCTGCAGCAGAAAGAAGCGGTCGAGACAGCCCGGATCGATGGTTACCGCACCGCCATAGGCGACGTAGTTGATGGAAAAGCCATCGAATGCCGCGCAATTATGCAGAGCGAGGAAATCGCGCGCAGTATCCGCCTCCGGTTGCAGCCCATGCGGACAGAAGATGCGGCCTATTTGTTCAGCCGCCTCATCGACATCGTGCGTTGCAACACGGCCATAGGCTGTAAGCCGCGGCACAGCCGGAGACTTCCAACTACGATCAGCGGCTGCATCTGCAGTCATGGCCTACGTCGCCCGTCGAGATCGTTTGAAACCTATAATAATTAGCAACTGACGTCGAGGGATTCGTTTTCTGGATAGACTCGGCGTCGCCCCGGCTTGATCCTTCCACGCGTGCAGCAAGGAGATCCGCCATGATCACACTCGAAAAAGGCATCACGCGCGCAGGTACCGGCTATGCCGGCAAGACCTGGAATATCCTGGGTCAGCTCTATTATCCGAAAGCCGTCACCGACTCCACGTTCGCCTTCGAGACCAACAGCGAGCCCGGGCAGTTCGTGCCGGTTCACGTTCATCCCACCCAGGACGAGTTCATCCTGGTGCAGGAAGGCGTCCTCGACCTCAAGCTCGACGGCGTCTGGGTCAAGGCGAATGCCGGCGACCTCGTGCGCATGCCGCGCGGCATTCCGCATGGCTACTTCAACAAATCCGACAAGCCGGCGCGCGCGCTGTTCTGGGTCTCCCCGATGCAGAAGCTGGAAGCGCTGTTCAACATGCTCGATAATCTCGCCGATCCAGCCGAAGTGGTGCGGATCTCGGCGGAACACGAGGTCGACTTCCTGCCGCCGGAGGCCAACGACTAGGCGGCAGCGCGGGCCCCAGCGGGCGCTCCCGCCCTTTGTTGCGGTACGAACGGCGCGCGATCATCGCTATCGGCTCCGTGCGCCTGCAGCATGAGCAGCGGCTGCGCTCCAACGAGATGCGATCGGCGAGATCCTTCTCGCCCTGATTTCGATGCTGCCGCATCCGTGGGCATCGCACGTCTCGGTCGCGCCGGGCGACCTTCGTCACCATCAAACTCTCGCGGGCTTCTGCAGCGCGGCGGGCGAATGCCGCCCGAACGCGGCTGCGCGCTCGACAACAAGGAGGTCCCATGATCAGCCGAAAGAATGTCTGTGTGATCGGCGCCGGTGTCTCCGGCCTGGCTGCAGCCAAAGCATTCACCGCCCGCGGGCACGACGTCGCCATCCTCGAGCGGAGCGCCGATCTCGGCGGCGTCTGGGAGCCCGCGCGGTCCTATCCCGACGTGCAGACGCAGAGCCCCAAGGAGCTCTATCGCTACACCGACAAGGCGATGCCGGATCACTACCCCGAATGGCCGAAGGGACCACAGGTCCATGCCTATCTTGCCGACTACGCGAAATCCCACGACCTCATCCGCCTGATGCGGTTGAACACGACCGTGCTTGCGATGCAGCGCCGCAGTGACGGCAAGCCTGGATGGAGCCTCGACCTCAAAACCGGAGACCGGACGAGCCGGGAGGATTTCGATTTCGTCGCCGTCTGCACCGGTCAGTTCAACGAGCCGCAGACGTTGTCGCTTGGCGGCGAAGATCAATTCGTGGCCGCCGGCGGCTTGATCCTGCATTCCTCGAAATACAACGATGCCGCGCTCACGAAGGGGCGCGACGTGGTGGTCCTCGGCGGCTCGAAATCGGCAACCGACATCGCGGTCAACGCCGTGCGCTCCGGCGCGCGCTCGGTCACGATCGTGCTTCGTGAAGCGGTGTGGCGCATTCCCTACTTCGTCGGCGGTCTGATCAACTTCAAGCGCATCCTCTATATCCGCGCCCAGGAGCAGATGTTCCCAAGCTGGGGCATCGGCCCGCTCTCGCGCCTTGCCCATCTGCTGGCCAAGCCGCTCGTCTGGGCCAATTGGCGCGGCCTGGAGAGCCTGCTCAAGACGCAGTTGAAGCTCGCCAAATGCAACATGGTGCCGAAGGGCAGGATCGAGGACGGCGTGAACTGCTCCGTCCCGATCGCGACGCCCGACTTCTTCCCGATGGTCGCAGACGGCCGGATCAAGGCCGTCTACGGCACCTTCGGCCATTACGAGCCGAACACCATCGTGACCAGCGGCGGTGAACGAATTCCGGCCGACGTCGCGATCCTCGCCATCGGCTACAAGCTCGGGGTCCCGTTTCTGTCGGATGCCGACCGCGCCAGACTGGTCGATCCGGACGGGCAGTACCGGCTCTATCGGCTGATCGCCAATCCCGATCTTCCCGACATGGGATTCGTCGGCTTCAATTCGAGCTTCTGCACCGTGCTCTGTGCGGACATGGCCGCCAACTGGCTGGTGCGGTATGCCGACAAACAGCTGGCGCATCAACCGAGCGAGCGCGAGATGCGCGACAACATCGAGATGATGCTGCATTTCAAGCGGATCGAGCGCCCTGCCGCGGGCGTGTATGGCGGACTTTGCGTCGCGCCCTATCACTTCAAGCATTTCGATGAACTGCTTGCCGACATCGGCGCTCAGCGCCGACGGCGCAATCCATTGGCCGAGATGTTCACGCCGCCCGATGCGGACGCGTATAACGACTTTCTCGCATCCGCGCCGGCCTATCAGGCCGGCTGAGGTGGCGGCGAACAGTCTCGCCGCGCTGCAGACACAGTGACGCCGCAAGCGCGACGCATTGCAGAGGGATGGCCGGCCCTGTGGAGCGCTGGCCTTCCCGACAAAGTCGGGCTATCCAAGGCGCCCCCGGCCTCCAGCCGTTCGCCTCGGAGCCTGCCATGATCCTCTCGACCCATCTCCGCACCATCGGTCTCGCCGCTTCGGCCGCGTTCCTCCTGACCACCGCGGCCCAAGCCGCAGAAGTCCACGTCATGATCTCCGGCGGCATGACCGCTGCGTTCAAATCCCTGGTGCCGGAATTCGAGCGGCGCTCGGGTCACAAGGTCACGATTGCCTACGGCCCGTCGATGGGAACAACCACGAATGCGATTCCCGTTCGCCTCGAGCGCGGCGAACCTGCCGATGTCCTCATCATGGTGGGCTACGCACTCAGCGATCTCACCACCAAGGGCAAGGTGACGCCGGATAGCCGCGCGGACCTCGCCAACTCGCCGATCGGCGTCGCGGTCAAGTCGGGGACGCCGCATCCCGATATTTCGAACGCGGAAGCCGTGAGACGCATGCTGATCGCCGCCAAGACCATCGCCTATTCGGACAGCGCGAGCGGCGTCTACGTCTCCACCGAGATGTTCGACAAGCTTGGCATCAAGGACGAGATGAAAGGCAAGGCGCGGATGATTCCGGCCACTCCCGTCGGCGAGATCGTCGCCCAGGGCGAAGCGGAGATCGGCTTTCAGCAGATCAGCGAGCTCAAGCCGGTGAAGGGCATCGACATCGTCGGGCCGCTGCCGGCCGGACTGCAGAAGATCACCGTGTTCTCCGCCGGCATCGCTACGGCCGCCAAGGAGCCGGAGGCCGGCGAGGCGCTCATCAAGTTCCTGCAATCACCGGACGCGCGTCACGTCATCGCGGAAAGCGGCCTCGATCCGATTGTGAGGCGGGCGCCGAACTGACGATGAAGCGTGCCGGCTGAGACGATGGCTCTCCCCCGCCGGTGGCGTGGGAGAGTCGGCCACGCAGCGTCGGGTGCGCTTACTGGGTGAGCAAAGTCGACTCGCTCAGATTGTTGGCGCCGTAGGCCTTCTTGAGCAGACCGTTCGCTTTGGAATCCGTCATGAACTTGGTGACGAAGGCCAGCGACTGCGGATGCTTCAGCGGCACCGCGACCGCGGTGTCCGTCTTCTTGAAGGTCTCGGCGAGCACCTTGGTGCCGGAAATCTGCTTGGCGATGAGATTCAATTGATCGCGCGCCAGCGCGAGCGCGTCGATCTCGCCGGCGCTGAGCAGCGCATAGACTTCCTCGTAGGATTTGAAGCCGGTGACGGTCGCCTTCTTCAGGAAAGCCTTGGCACCGCGCAGCACGGTCGTGTCGTTGATGGCCGCAACCTCGGTGCCGGCCTGGTCCAGCGCCGCGATGTTGGCGACGTCGAGACCGGCGCGGATGATGAAGGTGGTCTCGACCGAATCGTAGACCGGACCGAACGAGACCTTGGTTTCGCGCTCCGCGTCCTTCGGCATGAAGGCCACATCCCAGACGCCCCGAGCAGCTTCATCGGTGATCGCATTGGAATTCGGATGCTCGACGAACTCGACGGGCACACCGACCTGCGCGGCCATGGCCTTGCCGAGTTCGACCGGAACGCCTGAATAGCCGCTGTCCGACTTGACGCACCAGAACGCACCGCCGGCGGGGCCAACGGCAATGGCGACACGAAGCTTGCCGGTCGGCGCGATTTCTTCCTTCAAGCCGGCTGCGCCGGCGGCGTTGCCGGCAAACGTGACTACCGCAGCTGCCAGGGCTGCGTCACGCAGCCAGCGCCAAAACGCCATGGCCCTCTCCCATTGGATTGCAGGTTGGATACGAGCCGCACCTTGCCGGGAGCACCGTTAAATACAACTTACCTCGCTTGCGCAAAGCAGCATGCGACGCGCAAAACTTGCGCGTCGCAATTACGGTTTCAAATAACTCGATACCGAAAACCGATTAAGCGTCGCTTAAACGCAGCGCCGAACCGCGACGCCATTGACGATGACAGTGCGGCACGCCGCAGCCGCCACCGGCGGCTTGCGAACCACCACGGCGCCCGCCGCACCGGCGCAGCCGGCCCGCACGACGCCCCGAGCGCAGACCACGGCGTTGGCATCCGACATCGACACGAACGGCATCGCCGCCAGGATGAACAATCCGCACAGCGTGGAAATAATGGCACGTGAGACAATGGCGCTCATCTTCAAACTCCTGATCATGATCTCATTGGTCAAATATCCACCCCGTCGCGACCTTGCCTGGGACTTCCCCGCCCGACAATTGTGACAATTTGGGTGGATCGCGCTCGTATGCATCTCGGATGGTAACCATGGACGGCAGCCGCTCCGCATCAGCGATTGGCCGCGAACTGCGCGAGCATGCCCTTGCAGCCAGGCGTCAGCGCGCCGGCATTGGCCGCGAGGCACTGCGCGATTCGACCGCCACCCGGCTCGATGCCGCTGCACAACGCCCGCGCGTCGGCGCCGCAGGCGGCCCTCACGATGCGCAACTCCTCGAGCGGCCGCAGCGGTCGCAGCACCAGCGCCGGCGCCAGCGCCGGCGGTGCAGCAGTGGTTGTCACCGCGGGCGCGGCGACAGCCGCAGTCGCCGGCGCGGCGCCGCCGCGCGAAGACGCCATCGCCTGGGCGCAGGGAGCGGACAGCTTGGCCTTGTTCTGCTCCAGGCATTGCAGCGCCGCGGCGCCGCCCGGCGGCACGCTGCTGCAGACCTTGCGGTAATCGGAGCCGCAGGCACTCCGGATCGCGGCCACCTGCGCCTCGCTCGGTTGGGCTGCAGGCGCTGACGCCGCTGCAGCCGGCTTGGCCGCCGGGGACTGCGTAGGCACGGCCGCAACGGCCGCGGCCGGCTGCGCCGCGGCCTTCGGAGGCTCGGGAGGCTTGCTCGCCTCGGCGACGGCCGGCTTGGTCGGGGCGGACGGTACCGAAGCCGGCTTGGCTTCCGCGGCAGGCTTGGTTTCCGCCGGCGGCTTGGCTTCCGCCGAGGGCCTGGTCTCTGCCGTGGGCTTGACCTCTGCCGCGGGCTTGGCCTCTGCCGCGGGCTTGGCCTCCGCGGCAGGCTCGAGCGCCTTGACCGCCGTCTGACAAGATGAGGACAGGCTCGCGATGTTCTTCTGCAGGCATTGGAACGCCGCCGTGCCGCCGGGCGGCACGCTCGCGCATTTCGCCATGTAGTCGGACCGGCACGCCGACTTGATCGCATTGCGCTGCGCATCGCTCTGCGCCAGCGCCTGCGTTGCTGCAAGGCCGGCCGCCGCGGCCATCCCGAGCACCAGCATTCTCCTGAAGCGATTGATCATCGGTCGATCCTCAATGGTGTCGTGCTTCAATGACTTGTCGCCAGCGCAGCCGCCCGCATGGTGGCCAATCGGGTCTCATCAGTATGCGCACGCGCATATCGGCCCAGGCTGCGCCGGCGGCGGATGCCTGGCAATTGGGAAAATTTGGGTGGATCGCATTCTCACTCCGCCGGCGCCGGCCGCAGCGCCGGCTGCGCCGCCGGAAGCTCCGGCGGCAGGATCAGCGCGGCGATGACCGCAACCAGGCAGAGCGCGGCGAAGGCCTGCAGCATGGTGACGAAGCCGCCGCGCTCATACAGCCAGGCGACGAGGCCGACCGAGGCGCCGGCCGCGGTGAAGCCGATGAAATAGCGCACCGCATAGGCGCGCGAACGCCATTCCTCGGCCGTGTACTTGCCGACCATGGCGTCATTCACGGTGACCTGCCCGAACGCACCCATGACGATGCCGATCGAGGCCACGATCAGCGCCCAGTCGCGCGCGTCGGCGGCGAGATACAGCAGCGGCGCCAGCACCAGCGACAGCGGCAGCGCGATCGTCTTCAGCGCGTGGCGATCGAGCAGCCGCCCGATCGTGTACTGCGTCATCGCGCCGAACACGTAGACGCCGGCCGCGATCACGCCGAGCAGCGCCGGGCTCTGCGTCAACCCGGCCAGCCGCTCCGCGAACAGCTTTGGCAGCGCCACGGTGATCGCGTTGAACGTCGTGGAGATCGCGATCACCACCAGCAGCAGCGCCAGCACCACGCGCCACATCTGGTCGCGCGCGACACGGGCCTGCGCCGCCGCCTGCTTCGATCCGCGGCGGTCCTCATGCACGACCGACAGCGCGAACACCACGCCGATCGCCACCGTGATCACCCCGGGCACGATGAAGGCGAAGCGCCAGCCGAGATATTGCCCGACCACGCCGGTGACCAGCGCCGACGAGGCGACGCCGAGATTTCCGAACACCCCGTTCAGCCCCATGTCGCGGCCGAGCCGGTCGGCGTAGGACACCAGCATCGCGGTTCCCACCGGGTGATAGATCGAGGCGAACAGCCCGATCGCGAGCAGCGCCGCGCCGAGCTGCCACGGCGTCTGCACCAAGCCGACCGAGATCATCGACAAGCCGATGCCGAGATAGAAGATCAGCATCATGTGCCGCCGGCTCCAGCGGTCGCCGAGCCAGCCGGTCAGGAGCGACCCGGCGCCGAAGGCGATGAAGCCCGGCGTCGCATAGGGCAAGAGCTCCGCATAGGCCATGCCGAGCGCCGGGCCCATGATGATGACCGCGGCTGCGAAGATCAGCATCGCATAATGGTCGATGAAATGGGCCGCGTTGACGAAGCCGATGACGCGGCGGGCGCTGTTCATGGGAGCTGTCCTCGATTCCTGACGGATCGGTTATAGTCGACGCGACCAACGAGAAGCCGCCAATGACCATCGTGGACACGCCATTGAAGCCGCTCGGCGCCGACCGGGTGACGACCGAGCCCGGCGTCCATCTGATCGCGCGCCTCTATCAAAAAGGTGCGCGGCTCGATCCGCACATGCACCGTGAATCCCAGTTGATCTACGCCTCGCGCGGCACGATGCAGGTGACGACGCCGCGGGGACGCTGGCTGGTGCCACCGGACCGCGCGGTCTGGGTGCCGGCGCGCCATGGCCACGCCATCGACATGCTGGCCGACAGCCAGATGCGGACGCTGTATTTCGAGCTGGACTGGCTGAAGCGGGAGACACGGGGCGCGCGGCTCGACCGCGAATTCGTCGTGCAGGTGTCGCCGCTGCTGCATCAGGCGATCCTGGCGCTGTTCGCGGCGGACGGCGGGCCGGAGCGCACGGCGCTGCTGGTGCGGCTCGCTCTGCTCGAATTGCGCCGCGCCGAGGATTCCTCGACCTTCATCCCCTTGCCGCAGGATCCGCGCGCGAGACGTGCCGCCCAGCTCGTCCTCGCCTCTCCCGCGAGCGAGGAGGACCTGGCGACCCTGGCGGGCAAGGTCGGCAGCTCGGCCCGCACTTTGTCGCGGCTGTTCGCGGCGGAGACGCGGCTGAGCTTCAAGGCGTGGTGCCAGCGCGCCCGGATCGCCGCCGCGATCGAGCGGCTGTCCACCGACCGTCACCTCTCCGTCAAGCAGCTCGCCGCCGATCTCGGCTATGCCAGCGTACCGGCGTTTTCGCATGCCTTCAGGCAGGTTACCGGCCGCACTCCGACCGAATTCGCGGAGCAGACAGGTGCATGACTCGCCGGCCGCATATGCACACCGCGACGGCGGCGTTGACGATTTGTTATGTTTGAATGTCGCCAGCTTTGCCATAAATCCATGTAACATCGCCTTCATCACGCTCCGGGATTCGACCGACATCAGATGGCCAACGCCTTTTTCACCGACCTGATCACCACAATTTCCGAGCGAGGCCGGACGCTGCTGCGCGGCGGCGGCGCCCCTGTCGACAAGCATGATGCGAAAAGCCTGGCCGAGCTGTGCGAGGCGCTGGTGTCCGGCGCCGGCGAGGCCTCGGGCACGGCGATGGCCCGCGACGTTCTCGACGGCTATCACGATCTCGACCCCGAGGGCCGCAAGGCGTTCTTCACCGCGCTGGTGCATGATTTCGGGCCGGACAAGGCCAGGCTCGCCAAGGCGATCGACGACTGGCGCGCGACGCCATCGGACGAAGGCGCGAGCGCGCTGCATTTCGCCTCCGAGCCGCGCCGGCAGGAGCTGATCCGCCGGCTCAACCGCGCGCCGGGCGGCACGCCCGAGCTGGTGGCGATGCGCACCGATCTCCTGGATCTCATCAAGGGCAATCCGGAACTCGCTGCGCTCGATCGCGACGTCGTGCATCTCTTGAGCTCATGGTTCAACAGGGGGTTTCTCGTGCTGCGTAAGATCGACTGGTCGACGCCGGCGAACATTCTGGAGCAGATCATCCGCTACGAGGCAGTGCACGAGATCCACGACTGGGACGATCTGCGCCGCCGCATCGATCCGGTCGATCGCCGCTGCTACGCCTTCTTCCATCCCGCGATGCCCGATGCGCCCTTGATCTTCGTCGAGATCGCGCTGACCGAGACCATCCCCGGCGCCATCGCGCCGCTGCTCGCCGTCGATCGTCCGCCGGTGCCGGCCGACCGCGCCCGCACCGCCGTATTCTATTCGATCTCCAACACCCAGCGCGGCCTCGGCGGCATCTCGTTCGGCAACTTCCTGATCAAGCAGGTGGTCGAGGAGCTGAGGCGCGAGCTGCCGAAGCTGGACACCTTCGTCACGCTGTCGCCGGTGCCCGGCTTCATGCACTGGCTGAAGTCGACGACCGATGCGACCGAGGAGGATCGCAACGTGCTCAAGCTGCTGAACGAGCCGCGCTGGGTCGAGGATGCCGAGATGACCGCCGAGCTGCGCCCGGTGATCGAGCCGCTCGCCGCGCACTACTTCCTGAAGGCGCGGACGTCGAAGGGCAAGGTGATCGATCCCGTCGCCCGCTTCCACCTCGGCAACGGCGCGAGACTCGAGCGCATCAACTGGCTCGGCGACCTCTCGTCCAAGGGCCAGCGCGAATCCGCGACCGTGATGGTGAACTACCTGTATCGGCTCGAGGACATCGAGAAGAACCACGAAGCCTATGCCAATGACGGCGAGGTCGTGGCCTCGAGCGCGGTCAAGAAGCTGCTGCGCGCCGAGGGCCGGCGGCTGCTGGATATGCGGCTGTCGTCGTAGGGCTTGCGGCAGACTGCAGCACTGTCTCACATCCACCTCGCGCCATTGCTGGGCACGCCGCCCACTCCAAACTCCGTCGTTGCGAGGAGCGAAGCGACGAAGCAATCCAGAGTCTTTCGCGTCGCCCTGGACTGCTTCGCTTCGCTCGCAATGACGCCCGTGAGAGACTGTGCTTACGCCACAGCCACCGTCGTCATCCCGGCGAACGCCGGGATCCATAACCACAGGTCGTCGTTTGAGGCAGGCCAGTCGTTAGACCTCGCCAAGCCACATCCGCCGCGGCGTATGGGTCCCGGCGTTCGCCGGGACGACGATGAGGTTGGACCGGTTTCACATTTCAAACAGCTTGGGGACGCGCGATCATAGCCTCGCGGCGCATGGCGCCCGAGTTGCTGCGAAGCATGTCCCTCCGACAAATACAGAGGGCGCAGGGAAGACCGGGTGCTGGCCGCAACCCATGGCCCCCGTGCGTGAGAAAGTGCACGGGGCAGGAACCACAGGTACGACCGGTGCATTCCGGCCTTCCCTGCGCGATGGTTTGAACGGTGTCCTTCGTGCTCTCCCTGGGGATCGGCGTTCTTGCCCCCATTTTGCGACAACGCGCCTTTGGCGCGTTGCGCAGACCTCAGCGTCGAGAGGTCAGGACCACACGACTTCTCCGTCCGTAGCGACGCCGGTCGTCCACCGTCGCCGCTGCGGCCACCGCATCCCTGCCCCGACGTTCGTGACGACGCGTACGCCCCTCTGCGAAAAGGACAGGACATGCGCATCATTGCTGATTTTCGGAATTTGTCAAGATGAAAGATTCGGGCGCCGCTCGTGGCGCCCGTCGGGACCACGGCCCCCTCGTCCTCACGACGTCTTGCGTTTCGCCTCCACATGCCGCGCGAAGCTGTCGAGAATGGCCTGCCAGCCACCCTGCTGCTGCTCGATTGAATGGGTCGTTTCGGCATCGAAGGCGACACGAACGACAACGCCCTTCGGGCCGGGCTCGAAGTGGACCTCGGCCTTCCGGTCGCCGAAGGCATATTCGATCAGCTTGTGCTCGACGATCTTCGTGTAGGTCCCGGCAAAGTCGAAGCCCATGCTGCCGTCCTTGGCCTCCATCCGCGACGAGAACGCGCCGCCCTCTCTCAGGTCGACCGTAGCCTTGGTCGTATGCCAATCGTCGGAGGCCGCGTTCCATCTCACGATGTCGGCCGGCGTCGTATAGGCACGCCAGACCTGATCGATCGGGGCTGCGACGGTGGTTTCGACGGTTATCCTCATGAACATTGCTCCTGGTTCGATTTTGACGTCCCACTGCAGCTGTGCAGGAGTTGTGTCCGCCCAAGGACGATCCAGACTGGCCGATCCCGACAAGCCTTAGCGTTCGATGCGTCGCTGCACCGGCCGTCAGACCGACCTTCACCGGAAGGCGCCCGGCTGATATAAGCCGACATCCCGGTGAGGACGTTGTCTCAGTGCCCACTCGTCGCCAGATCCTGTCAGCCATAGGAGCAGCCGCCATGGGATCGCCGATCATGCCGGCGCGCGGGCACCGGGCTGCATTCGATTCCGACACATTCGCAGCCGGCGTCACCCAGCGACTCGATCAGGCGCTCGCTGAGCGGCGCGTGTGGAACATCCACGGCCTTGTCGTTCTGCAGAACGGCACGCTGATCGTCGAGCGCTATTTTGAAGGCCAGGATCGCGAGAGAGGCGTTGGCGATCTCGGGACGGTCAAGTTTACGGCGCAGACGCTCCACGACCTGCGATCCTGCTCGAAGAGCATCGTGGCCTTGCTTTATGGGATCGCTCTTCAGCAAGGCAAGGTCCCGACGCCGGAGGCGAGCCTGCTGTCCGGATTCCCGGAATATCGTGATCTCGTCAACGAGGATCGCTCGCGCTTGACCGTGCATCACGCGCTCTCAATGACCATGGGAACGGATTGGGATGAGAGCAGCTTGCCTTACGCCGATCCCCGCAACAGCGAAATCGCTATGGACGACGCCCCCGACCGCTATCGCTACATTCTGGAGCGGCCGATCGTCGACAGGCCCGGTGCGCACTGGACCTATTGCGGCGGAACAACCGCGTTGCTCGCCCGTTTGATCGCCAAGGGGTCGGGCAAGTCACTGCATGACTTTGCACGCGAGTTTCTTTTCGATCCGCTCGGCATGGGGCCGACACAATGGGCAGCCGGACCAGACGGCGAGCCATTCGCGGCGTCAGGCGCGCGGATGTCGGTCCGCGACTTCTCGCGGATCGGAACGTTGATGCTCTCCGGCGGGCAGTGCGATGGCCGACAGATCGTTCCCGCCGAATGGATCACGCGTTGCACGACGCCGGTGGTCAGCTCCGACGAGCTTCGCCGTTACGGCTATCAATGGTTTCTTCTCGATGTAGCTTTCGGCAAGCCGAAGGGATGGGCGGTCGGGCGCCTGGAGCGCATGTGGATGGCACAGGGCGAGGGCGGCCAGCGCCTGTTCATCATCCCTGCGCTGCAGCTCGTCATCGCCCTCACGGCAGGAAACTACGGCAGCGACGATCAGTGGATTCCGCCGACTCGCGTGCTCCGGGAAATCGTTCTGGCGAGCGTAGGCTAGCCTCGTACGCATCGACATTTCGAGTTGTAGCAGCGCGGCCCCCAACTCACGGCGCTGGACGACGTCCGGGCCGGTAGGTGACCCGCAGCACCTCGACCTCGCCGCCTGCGCGCGCGTTGAAATCATGCTCATGCCAGAACGTGCTCGCGGCGCATTTAAAGGCGATGGCGCCTGACGCCTCCGGACAGGGCTTGCCGCGCGCCCAGCCATAGGGCGCAAAGCCTTCGGGCGTGAGCGGCTCCGTCGTGACGTCTGTGCCAGTCGGCGTGATCAATAGTCCTTACTCATGAAATGGACGTCCAGGACGGCAGCAGGCTGACGCGAAGCAAGGACCGCGGGGGAGCGCGGCCACATCGCCGATCTCGACGAACAGATTTATGCAGCGTCACCGTAACTCGAGCTTGACGGCTCACTGCATGCGTGCAGCATTTGTGTTCGGCCCAAGGACGATCCAGACTGGCCAGTCCCGACAGATGGCAAGAGAATTCTTGCGTCCCGGGGACAGCCCATTGTCGGAGATGTTTGGATGGGGAAAGCCACACGAGCAGGGTTCATCGGCGTCGCAGGCCTGATCGGCTTCGCGCTGGGGGCCGCCATGCTTGGATACGCTGCTCTGGCCATCGGCTTTTTCGCTCTCAGTTTCGCGCCGGGAGGCATTCACAGCGACTGGAGCATCGTCGTGCTGTTGGGCATCGTGGCTGGCGTAGGTCTGGGCAGCCTCTTAGGAACTTGGGCAGCCGTACGGCTCGCCAAATTCCTGCTGAGGGAGAAGCAGTAACTGCGTCGTCTCCAAATGCGAGAGGTTTTGTGCACTGTCACTGATATCTCAGCAGCGTGCTCATCGCGGGGGGTAAGAGGTTGCGTTTCGATCCATAGCCCTGCGGCGGCAGAACGACCTTCACCTCCTCGGGTGTTCGGTGACGTGCTATCGCAATCCCGCCATCGAAATCAATGCGCCCACCAGTTTGTGAAGTTGCCATGATCGTCGTACACGTTCCCGAACTCCCATTGAACGGCGGGACCAGCCACCAAATTCATGATTGACTTGATCTTGTCTAGACCGAGACCGATATGAAGACTGAGAAGCAGGAGTGAGGCATCCTCACTGTTCTTTCCCACTTCGTACTTTCCATTCTCAGAAAGAACCGCATCGATCACCGCGTGCACGTCGGACCTATCAAGTGGTCCCTCGATGAAGACGCGAATAGACACTTGCCCGCTTCGCGACACGACCTCGAAGCGACCGGAATTCGGGTCGACAATTCTGACGATATCGTCCAATGCGACATCATAGGCGAACCCAGGAATGCTCCGGATTACATATTCCCCGTCCTGCCGCGTCATTTCCGCGAGCACGACTTCTCGCTTCATAGGCCCGGACACTGCGGCGATCGGCAGGCGTAGCAGCCGCTCCTCCATATCTACTCCCTCCCGCTACGGTCCACAGCTTCTGCTTAGCGATCGCCACTGGTGTTCGATAGGACGGCCATACATTCAGTTGATTGTCCAGCCTACGCAGCAGCTCGCTGCGGCCGCAACCGCAGCACCGCCGGCGGCAGATTGGCTGCCAGCCATTCCGCAATCGCCCCCTGCTTCCGGTGATACGCCAGTCCCACCGCGACCACCGCGACGCCGATCAGCGACAGTGCGAACGGGAACAGCAGCGAGTCCTTGAAGACGACGTCGGCGAGGTGGCCGAGATACATCGTGATGCCGATGGCGCCGAACACGGCGTAGGCGCGGCGGACGATGATGACGGCGATCGCGAGCAGGCCGACGTTCAGCAGGCAGTAGATGGCCTTGCCCAGCTCGGTCGCGCCTTCCGTGGCGCTGACGCCGCCCCATAAGGCCATCAGGCCGAACAAGTGCAGCCAGAAGCCGAAGTCGCGGCTGTGGCTGGTGTAGTCGACGATCCACGCCACCGCGAGAATGCCGAGGCCGAACCAGATCGACACCACGCGGCGCATCTCCCAGTCGAAATGGCTGACGTTGAAGATCCAGGGCGTGAGGTCCATCGACATGAACCACAGCGCGACCGACATGATCGCGACGATGAAGGGTACGCGATAGAAGCGCAGCGCGATCGCGCCCGCCGCGATGGTGGCGATCTCCATGAACAGCCAACTGCCCTTGATCCAGACGTAGAAGTCATGAACCGTGCCGGGCTTGCCGAACTTGCCCCACCAGCCGAATTCGGCCTGGACGCCGTAGACGGCGAGCGGTGCCATCGACACGGCGATGGCGATCAGCAGGCCGCCGGGGACGCGCAAGCTCCGGCGCCAGAGGTGGTCGCCGGCGAAGCCGAACGCGGCGGCATAGGCGAGCGCGCAGGCCGTCAGGGCGCGGCCCCCCATCTGCGAGAAGGCCACCGTCGAGAACAGGCCCATGGCGCCGATCACGATCAGCGCGCCAGCGTACCAGAGCAGATGCGCGGCATCGAATTTGGCGTGCGCCGCCGGACCCGCCTTCGCCTGTTGCTCGAGGTAGGTCAGCAACCGCTGCAACTCGTCGGGCCCGATCGCGCCTGCACCGGCGGCGGCGCGCAGATCTTGTTCCGAATAGGCCATCGTCATCACCCTCTGTGACCCCGCCGGGAGACGGCACGCAGGGGTCCGATCGCGCAAACGCCTGGGGACGTCGCGCGTCGGGACCGGTGCCGACGGGGCGGATATGGGTGAGTGTAGCGGATTGTGAGCGACGTTCAATATGATTTTGAACGACGCTCAAATATCTACGACCAACGTTCTAAAATACCCATCGCGACGCGGGGGCTAAAGCTGCTTCGACCCCGCCCTTCTCCGCACCGTCATGGCCGGGCTTGTCCCGGCCATCCATGTCGTGCACCTGGAATGACGACGGGGATGCCCGGGACAGGCCCGGGCATGACGAGTCCTGGGTTGGCGGTTTGCCTCATCGCTGAGGGCAGAGGTTGGCGGATACGACCACCAGAGGCCCGCGGCGCAGTCGCCTCAATCCTTGAA
This sequence comes from Bradyrhizobium sp. HKCCYLRH3097, assembly GCF_051167875.1. Taxonomy (NCBI): domain Bacteria; kingdom Pseudomonadati; phylum Pseudomonadota; class Alphaproteobacteria; order Hyphomicrobiales; family Nitrobacteraceae; genus Bradyrhizobium; species Bradyrhizobium sp. HKCCYLRH3097. The sequence goes on along the minus strand of NZ_JBNPTX010000016.1, from coordinate 145,547 downwards.
ATACGGCTCGACCGGGCCGTGGACCTTGATGGTCAGCGGGTTGCCGTGGCGGTCCTTGGCATTCCCCGCGGCGACGCGGATCCAGCCTTCGCTGATGCAGTATTCCTCGACATTGGTCTTCTCGGCGCCCTTGAAGCGGATGCCGACGTCGCGCGACAGGATCTCCGCATTGTAATAGGGGCTCTTCGGATCGACCGACAGCCGGTCAGGAAATGGGGTCGCAGTCGTCTCGTTGTCGCTCACAGCAGTGCCTCGATCTCTTTCTTCAACGCCTCGGGCGTGGTGGTCGGCGCATGGCGCGACACCACATTCCCACGGCGATCGACCAGGAATTTGGTGAAATTCCATTTGATCGCCGAGCCCAAGAGGCCGGTCTTCTCGCCCTTCAGGAACTTGTAGAGCGGATGTGCATCGGTACCGTTGACGTCGATCTTCGCAAACAGCGGGAAGGTGACGTCGTACTTGCCGGCGCAGAACGCGCCGATCTCCTCGGCCGTGCCGGGCTCCTGGGCGCCGAACTGGTTACAGGGAAATCCGAGCACGGCAAAGCCCCTGTCCGCATAGGCGCGGTGCAGCGCCTCGAGGCCGCGATATTGCGGCGTGAAGCCGCAGGCGCTGGCGGTGTTGACGATCAGCAGCACCTGCCCCTCGAAGCGCTTCAGCGGCACCTCCTCGCCCTTCAGCGAGGTCGCGGTGAAATCATAGATGCTGGCCATCAGCCCAGCACCGGATCGATCGGCGACGGCGGGGTACCGCCAGCCTCGATCGCTTCGCCAGCGAGAAGGCACGCGTCCTCGCGAAAGCGCTGGCCGACAAGCTGGACGCCGACCGGGACGCGGCCGACCATGCCGGTCGAGACCGTCAGGCCCGGCAGGCCGAAGAACGGAATCGCGATCTGCGTGAGCTGGGCGTGCCAGACCTGCTGGAACGACTCCTCGTCCTTGCGGTCGAGCTGATCGGCGAACGGCAGCATGCCCGACACCGGCATCAGCAGCAGCGGATGCTGCTCCATGAACAGGAGCCATTGCCGGGTCAGCGCGGCGCGGCGCGCGAGCGTCTGCGACAGGTCGAATGGGTGAACCTTGTCACTGACGCCGCGCAGGCAGGCCAGCGCGCCTGGGTCGCCCTCCTTTTCCGCAGCCGCGAGCTGCGCCTCGTAGCCGTCGCCGAGCCAGAGACGGGTCTGCAGCAGCGCGGCCTCCTGCATCGGCGGCGTGTCCGCGATCTCCTCGACGGTCCAGCCGGCGGCTTCCAGCCGCCTGGCGGCATCGCGCAAGGCGGCCACGACCTCCGGCACAGGGTTCAGCCCGTCCGGGTTGACGCAGAGGGTGACGCGGTTCGGCAGCGGCGGGCCCTCGAGCGGCACCGGCATCCACCAGACATCGCGGACGTCGCGCGCCGACATCGCGGCCAGCGCGATCCTGACGTCGTTGACCGTGCGGGCGAGCGGGCCGGAGACGGCGCTGATCTGCGGGCCGATCGGGCGCTCGGGGAACTGTGTATTGAAGGCCGGGATGCGGCCGACCGTCGGGCGCAGGCCGTGGATGCCGCAGGCGTACGCGGGATAGCGGACGGAGCCGGCGATGTCGGTGCCATGCCCGATATGGCCGATGCCCGCCGCGGTGGCCGATCCTGCGCCGCCCGAGGAGCCGCCCGGCGTGATGCCGGGGTCGCGTGGGTTCTTGGTGTGGCCGTGGATAAGGTTGCTGGTGAACCAGCGATAGGACACCGCCGGGGTGTTGGTGCGGCCGAGCAGCACGGCACCGGCCTTGACCAGGTTGTTGACGACCGGATTGTGAGCCGAGGCGATCGCGTCCTTCTGCAGATTGAGGCCGTTGGTGGTGGCGAAGCCGGCCTGGTCGACATTGACCTTGATCGTCACCGGCACGCCGGCGAGCGGCCCCGGATCCTCGCCGCGCGCCAGCCGGGAGTCGATGGCGTCGGCCTGTTGCAGCACGTCCTCGGGGCGATGGTCGACCACGGCGTTGATCGCGGGGTTCACCGCATCGAGCCGCGCCAGCGCCGCGGTCGCGGCATCGCGGGCGGAGACCTGCTTCGACTTGATGAGGGCGGCGAGGTCGGCAGCCGGCAGGCGCCAGAGATCGGTCATGGGGAGCTCCGTGGTGTCGGGGCTTGTTCTAGCGCGAGCACTTGTCGGGAGAAAGCCGTCGCGGCGCGGCACTCCAGCATAGCTTCGGCAGCAAACCGCATGGGTCTTGTTGCACTCGCCCCCGCCTCCTCGTCATGGCCGGGCTTTGTCCCGGCCATCCACGTCGTGCAGCGCGCGTGGACCGACGTGGATGCCCGGGACAAGCCCGGGCATGACGGAGAGACAAACTGGCCGCGTGTCATGGGTGCGAAGTGCGGTCGCGATCAATACCCATCCTGCATCGATCGATCCGGAATCAGGCTTGGTCAAGCTTCACGTTCGACTTTAAGAGCTGAAGCAAGCACATCACAAAAGGGGGAAACCACATGATCAGACCGGGCACCATCATGGCCGCAACATTCGTTCTCGCCGCTGCAGCAACGCTGGCGCCGCGCGCGGGCCACGCCGAGACCTATGCCTATGTCGGCAACGCCGACAGCAACGACATCAACGTGTTCAAGTTCGATGCCGCGACCGGCGAGATGATCCCGGTGCAGACGGCTTCCTTCGTCGGCGTCGACAAGCCGGGCTCGTCGACCCCGCTCGCGGTCAGCCCGGACAAGACGGTGCTGATCGCCGGAATCCGCTCGCAGCCGTTCCAGGCCGAGAGCTTTGCGATCGATGCCAAGACCGGTCAGCTCAGCCACATCGGCAACGGCCCGCTCGCCGACAGCATGGCCAACATCGCCTTCGACCGCACCGGCAAGGTGCTGTTCAGCGCCTCCTACGGCGGCAACAAGGTGACGGTGAATCCGATCCAGGCCAATGGCGTCGTCGCGGCGCCGAGCCAGGTGATCCCGACCGGGCTGAACGCCCACGCCTTCCTGCCCTCGCCCGACAACCGCTTCGTGTTCGCGACCAATCTCGGCTCCGACCAGGTGCTCGGCTTCGCCTTCGACGGCGCGACGGGCACGCTGACGGCCAGGGAGGCGCTGACGGTGAAGACGCCTGCGAAGTCAGGGCCGCGCCACTTCATCTTCCACCCGAACGGCAAGTTCATCTACCTTCTGCACGAGCTCAACGCGGATCTCGCGGTCTATGCCTATGACGCGGAGAAGGGCAGCTGGAGCGAGCAGCAGCGCACCACCGCCCTGCCCTCAGGCTTCACCGGCAAGCCCTGGGCGGCCGATCTGCACGTGACGCCGGACGGCAAGTTCCTGTACGCCTCGGAGCGCGGCTCGAACACGATTGCCGGGTTCAAGGTCGATGCGGCCAGCGGGCGCCTGAGCCTGATCGGCAGCGTGCCGACCGAGACCCAGCCACGCGGCTTCGCCATCGATCCCACCGGGCGCTATCTCGCCGCCGTCGGCGAAGTGTCGAACGGCATGACGGTGTATCGGATCGACCCGGCCAGCGGCGCGCTCACGAGCCCGAAATCCTACGCCGTGGGCAAGAAGCCGAACTGGGTGGAGTTCGTCAGCCTGCCGTGAGCGAACGACAGGGCCGCCACGAGATCGGACGTGGCGGCCCGGCGTTTCCATCGGCGCCGCGAGTGCCTATATGCAACGCCATGACGATGCCTGCCGCCCAGCCTGACCGCCATCCCCTCGCAGTTCAACATCCGGAACTCGACGACGCCTCGATCCGCCTGCTGGTCGAGACCTTCTACGGGCGCGCACGGGAGGACGAGCTGATCGGCCCGATCTTCAACCGTACCGTGGAGGATTGGGACGACCATATCGGCAGGATCAGCGATTTCTGGTCGTCGATGTTCCTGAAGACCGGCCGCTACAGCGGCGCGCCGATGCGGCCGCATCTGTTGCTATCGTTGCAGGGGCCGCATTTCGACCGCTGGCTGCAACTGTTCGAGGCGACGGCGAAGGACCTGCTCGCGCCGGAGCTCGCGGAGCTCTTCATCGTCCGCGCCCGCCGCATCGCCGACAGTTTCGAGATGGGCATCGCCAGCACGCGCGGCGACATCGCGCGCCCGCGCCATTCGGTCTGATCTCGGCCGCAAGCACGCGGGCGTTCGGGAAGCGGCGATGCGGCCGTTCTGCGCTCAATGGCGCGTCATCGATTGCGCCGGCATGTTGAAGATCGCTTCGGAGAACGGGAACTCCAGCACGATCTCACCGTCCTCGTCGGTAACCTCGATGACGGCCGTCATCAGCGCCGCGTTGCCGCCTTCGGTCCGCAGCAGTTCCTTGATCATGTCGCGCGCGACTTCCCAGGCGCGGTCGGGACTGCGCAGCACCTCGCCGTCGGTGTCGGAGACCAGTTCCTCGCCGATCCGTGTGTTGAAGAAATATCTAGGCATCATCAGCTTCCAATGGGGTCGCGCGCTGGGGTTTTGAAGTCTCGAACATCTCACGACTGCTTTATCCGGCCAGCTCAGCCCCCCAAGCTAGGGACCGAATTGAACGGTGTTGCGAAGCCATCGATCACGAATTCGTTGTTTTCACGGCTCGTTCCGACGAAAACGGCAGCAACTCGCATCTGCAACTTCGCACTGCAATAAACAGGCCTGAGAGGCTCAAACAAAAAGATTCCACTGGCGAACTTTTCGTAGCACGGTAGTTTATTGCTGAGGACGATAACCGTCCCGACTTGAAGGAGAGGACAATGGCCTGGAAAGCACCGAAGATCGTTGAAGTGCCGGTCGGCATGGAAATCAACATGTACGCCTGCGCGGCCCGCAAATAATTCGCGGGTGTGACGTCCAGGTCTCGGCGATCGGGACGTCGACGCTTGAGGGTGGGGATCAGCGACCGCGTATGTGCCAGCCCGTGCGCTGGTCGGATGTCCCACCCTCGTCACCTTCCCGCGGGCGGTCCTGACCGTCGGTCAGCCTGCCTGTCGGTGATCCTGCCGCTGGTAATCGCGTGCGCCACCACAGCTGAATTCCAGGAGACGGCTCATGCTTCGCCTCGTCGTCCTGGGCGCCGCCGCGGGCGGTGGAGTGCCACAGTGGAATTGCGGCTGCGCCGTGTGCCGTGCCGCGCGCACCGATCATCCCGAGATCAGCAACAGCCAGGCCTCGGTCGCGGTCAGCGCTGATGGCGCCAACTGGTTCCTGATCAACGCCTCGCCCGATCTGCGCCAGCAGGTTACCCGCACGCCGCAACTGCATCCGAAGCCCGGCACCCTGCGCCACAGTCCGATCGCCGGCGTGATCCTGACCAATGGCGAGATCGACGCGGTCACGGGGCTGCTGTCGATGCGCGAGAGTTCACCTTTCTCGATCCATGCGCACCCCAAGGTGCTTGCGATCCTCAGATCGAACAACATCTTCGATGTGCTGAAGGACGAGACCGTCAAGCGCGTGCCGATCGTGATCGACGTACCGTTCCGGCCGCTGCTGCAGGACGGCCGGCCCTCGGGCCTGGAGATCACGGCCTTCGCCGTCTCGGGAACGAGCGCGTGGTATCTGCGCGACAAGCAGCATCCCGGCGGCAGCTCCTCGACCGGCGACACGCTGGGCCTAAAGATCGCCGATCTCGAAGGCGGGCAATATTGCTACGTCATCGCCGCCTGTGCCGGCGTGGACGATGATCTGAGAACGAGATTGAGGGGCGCGCCCTTGGTGCTGTTCGACGGCACGGTGTGGCGCGACGACGAGATGATCCAGGCCGGACTCGGCAACAAGACCGGGCAGAGCATGGGACATATCGCGATGTCCGGAGAAAGCGGCGCGATCAAGCAGCTGGCGGACCTCGCGATCGGCAGGAAGGTCTTCCTGCACATCAACAACTCCAATCCGGCGTGGCTGCACGCCTCACCCGAGCGGCAAACGTTGGAACGCGAGGGATGGGAAATCCCCGCTGAAGGGATGGAGATCGTACTGTGAGTGAGGTCAATCTGAGCGGAATGACGGCGCTGTCGATCGGACGCGGCGTGACGCTGAACAGTGCAAGCGAATTGGAAGCAGCACTTCGCCATATCGGCGCGACGCGCTATCACAACCACCACCCGTTTCATAAGCTGCTTCACGGCGGCAAGCTCAACAAGGGCCAGGTGCAGGCCTGGGCGCTCAACCGCTACTACTACCAGTCGACGATCCCGCTGAAGGACGCGATGGTGATGACGCGCTTCCGCGACCGCGCCACGCGGCTGGAATGGCGGCACCGCATCGAGGATCATGATGGCGATGTCGGCAGCGAGGGCGGCATCGAGCGCTGGATCAAACTGACCGAAGGTCTCGGCCTCGACACGGCCTACGTCGAATCGACCGAAGGCATCCTGCCGGCCACCCGCTTCGCGGTCGAAGCCTATGTGCATTTCTGCCGCGACCGCTCGCCGCTGGAGGCGATCGCCTCGTCGTTGACCGAGCTGTTCGCGCCGAGCATCCATGAAGAGCGCATCTCGGGCATGCTCGAGCACTACGATTTCGTCAACAACGACACCATGAGCTACTTCAAGCGCCGTCTCACCCAGGCGCCGCGCGACGCGAACTTCGCGCTGCATTACGTCAAGGAGCACGCCACCACGCCGGAGCAGCGCGCCGCCGTGTGCAACGCGCTGATCTTCAAGACCAACGTGCTGTGGGTGCAGCTCGACGCGCTGTATCATGCCTATGTCGAGGGCCACATCCCGCCCGGCGCCTTCGTGCCGAAGGAGGGCTGAGCGTGGTCTTCGCGGCTCTCTCAAGGGTACCGGTGCCACCCTCCCCTGGAGGGGGAGGGTCGGCTCGCGCGAAGCGCGAGGCGGGGTGGGGTGAAGCCACCTGCCGCGGTGCGCATGGAGAGATCGCCCCACCCCGTTGCGCATCGCGGGCGATGCGCAACGACCCTCCCCCTCCAGGGGAGGGTGGGCACCGCCGATGCCGCGGCATCGGACAGAACGCAACAATCATCGGCTAGAGACCCGCCATGGCCCCGCGTCACATCCAAGTTGCCGAGACCAGCCGCGTGGTGCTGCCGCGGCATGCCAAGCTGAAGTTCGACGAGACCCGGCAGGTCTGGGTGATCCTGGCGCCGGAGCGCGTGCTGGCGCCGGACGAGATCTCAGTCGAGGTGCTCAAGCTGTGCGATGGCGCGCGCAGCGTCGCTGATATCATCGACGAGCTCGCGGCGAAATATGCCGCGCCTCGCGACGTCATCGCGACCGATGTGGTTGCCATGCTGCAGGATCTCGCCGACAAGGGATTCCTGACCGAGGTTCGGGAGACGACATCATGACCGAGCTGACCGACACCTCACCGCCCATCGACAGCAATGACGGTCTCGCCGTGCTGGAGCGGCGCGGTTCCGTGGCCGAAACCTACGGCATTCCGCTCGCCGTGCTGCTCGAACTCACGCATCGCTGTCCGCTGCAATGCCCCTATTGCTCCAACCCGCTGGAACTCGATCGCGCCGGACAGGAGCTGACCACCACGGAATGGAAGAAGGTGCTGTCCGAGCTCGCCGAGATCGGCGTGCTGCAGATCCACTTCTCCGGCGGCGAGCCGACCGCGCGCAAGGATCTGGTCGAGCTGGTGCAGCATGCCAACGACGTCGGCCTCTACACCAACCTGATCACCTCGGCCGTGCTGCTGACGCGGGAGCGGCTGAAGGAGCTGGCCGATGCCGGGCTGTCCCATGTCCAGATCAGCTTCCAGGGCAGCGAGGCCGGCATCGCCGACCGCGTCGGCGGCTACAAGGGCGGCCACGTCAAGAAGCTCGAGGTCGCGCGCTGGACCCGCGAGCTCGACCTGCCGCTGACGGTCAACGCCGTGATGCACCGGCAGAACCTGCATCAGCTGCCCGACATCATCCAGATGGCGATCGATCTCGATGCCGACCGGCTCGAGGTCGCCAACGTGCAATATTACGGCTGGGCGCTGAAGAATCGCGCCAGCCTGATGCCGACCTACGCCCAGCTCGAAGAGACCGACCGCATGGTCGAGGAGGCGCGCGAGCGGCTGAAGGGCACGCTGACGATCGACTACGTCGTGCCGGACTACTACGCGCTGCGGCCGAAGAAGTGCATGGGCGGCTGGGGCCGGCAGTTCTTCAACATCTCTCCCTCGGGCAAGATCCTGCCCTGCCACGCTGCCGAGAGCATCACCGGGCTCGACTTCATGTCCGTGCGGTCGAACCATTCGATCGCCTGGATCTGGCAGAACTCCGAGGCCTTCAACCGCTACCGTGGCACCGGCTGGATGAAGGAGCCGTGCAAATCCTGCGAGTTCCGCGAGATCGATTTCGGCGGCTGCCGCTGCCAGGCGTTCGCGCTGACCGGCGATGCGGGGAATACCGATCCGGCCTGCACGCTGTCGCCGCTGCACGAGAGCATCTTCAAGCAGGCCGAGCGTGACGCGGCCTCGGGCAAGGACCGCTTCCTCTATCGCAACTTCGCCGGCGGCACGCCCGAGAGCAATGATGCCTGACGCCGAAGCCGGCCGCGCCTCCGCGCGCCGCAGCGATCCGTTCGCGCCGCTGACGTCGGAATGGCTGGATGTCTCCGGCGGTCACCAGATCTATGTCGAGAGCAGCGGCTGCGCTGGCGGCATTCCCGCGGTCTATCTGCATGGCGGGCCGGGCTCCGGATGCCAGCCGGATCACCGCCGCCTGTTCGATCCCGAGCGCTTCCATGCCGTGCTGTTCGACCAGCGCGGCGCCGGCCGCTCGCGTCCTGCGCGCAGCCGCGACAACAACACCCTGCCCGACCTGATCGCCGACATGGAGGCGATCCGCGAAAAGTTCGGTTTCGACCGCTGGATCGTCGCCGGCGGCTCCTGGGGCGCCACCTTGGCGCTGGCCTATACGCAGGCGCACCCGACGCGCGTCACGGGGCTGGTGCTGCGGGCAACGTTCCTCGGCACCCGTGCGGAAGTGGAGACGGCCTTCGGCGAGACGCTGGCGCGCTTTCACCCTGCCCTGCACCGCGACTTCCTGGAGATGCTGCCGGAGAACGAACGCGCCAACCCGTGCGACGCCTATTTCCGCCGCATCCTCGATCCCGATCCGGCGATTCATGGCCCGGCTGCGCGCGCCTGGCACGACACCGAGCGGGCGCTGTCCGAGATCAAACCGGCCCGCGCCCATCTGGATCGGCTCGCCATCCGCTCCGGCACCGCCTTGCCGGCGACGCCGTTCATGGAGGCGCATTACTTCTCGCAGGACAGCTTCATGGCGAAAGGCCAGTTGCTGCGTGATGCGAGCAGGCTCAGCGGGATTCCCGGAATCATCGTGCAGGGCCGCTATGACCTGCTCTGTCCGCCCTCCACCTCCGCGCGCCTGGCCGAAATCTGGCGCGACGCCGAAATCCGTGTCGTCGAAGCCGCAGGTCACAATCTTTATGATCCCGGCATCCGCGATGCGGTCATGAAAGCCATCTGCGATATGGCGACGCGCACGACTGCGCCTTAAACACATGGTCATCTCTCCTCGTCCTGAGGAGCCATGCGCAGCATGGCGTCTCAAAGGATGAGGCCCCAGACATCCCCCGCCTCATGGTTCACCAGGCAATGCGCAGCATTGTCCGGGAGACGCGCCAAGTGACGCCCTCACCATGAGGAATTGGCCGCTGAACAAGGACATCTGCAATGCCCATCGCCGGGAAAGGCATGCTTTTGACATCGATGAACATCGATGCTGAGCATGAAGCCGATTTCAACCATTGGTATGACAGCGAGCATCTCGAAGAGCGCGTGGCCATCCCCGGCTTCATCGAGGCGCGACGCTATGTCGCCGAGCAGGGCAGCCCGAAATATCTCTGCCTGTATTCGACCGAAACGATCGACGTGCTCGACAGCGCGGCCTACCGCGCCCGGCTGGAGTCGCCGACGGAATGGTCGAAGGCGGTGATGGCGCGGTTCAAGAACATGATCCGCAGCGTCGCGCGCATCACGATCTCGATCGGCGCCGGTCGCGGCGCCGTGCTGGGCATCATCCGCCTGCGGCCCAAACCCGGGCAGGACAAAGCGTTGCGCGACGCGCTGCAGGTCGAGCTCGACCCAAGCAAGCTGAGGGGCATCATCTCAATGCATCTGCTCGAAGGCGATGCCGACCTCTCCGGTCCCGCGGCCGGAGTTCCTGCGAGCTCGCGCGATGCCGACTGGTTCATCCTCATCGACGGTACCGACAGTCATGCCATCGCCACCTTGATGACCACCCGCTTCGCGGCGATCGACGGTCCGCTGGCGACGCAGATCTCGGCCGGCATCTATCGCCTGATGTGGGACTTGAGCCGCGCCGACATCGCTGCGGCGAAGTGAGTTAGATCCCGCCTCTCTCCACATCGTCCTGGCCGGGCTCGTCCCGGGCGTCCACGTTGTGCGGCATCCTGGGAACGCCGTGGATGCCCGGGACAAGCCCGGGCATGACGGTGGAGCGCGTGGCAGCCCGCGTGCTCCACCCTCCATTCTTTATTTTATCATCGTCCTCGCAATTTATCGTCACCGAACATACCGCATCGCAACACGTGGCAGCATCAGGCCGGCAATGCGGCGCCGCACACTGTGCATGAGGGGCAGCTTTGCAAAATTGCCTTTGTGCGCGCCTTGGAATGGCTCTAGTCTGATAAGACTATTCAATTGAGCCATTCAAAAAACAGAAGGGCGACGAACAGGACCTGCTCCGGACCCACATCGATCCCTAGCCGATCCTGAACAAGCAGTCGTCCTCACGTCAGGAAGGCCGCGCGCTCATGGTTCGCCGCGCGGACAGGGTATGAATGAGAGCGACTGATATCTCGGCCCCCGACTACTTTCACAAAGTGGTCGACTGCCAATGGGCTTGTCCCGCACACACTCCGGTCCCTGAATACATCCGCCTGATCGCTGAGGGTCGCTACAGCGACGCCTACATGATCAATTGGAAATCGAATGTATTCCCGGGCATTCTCGGACGCACCTGCGATCGCCCTTGCGAGCCCGCCTGCCGACGGGGGCGTGTCGAGGAAAGCCCGGTCGCGATCTGCCGCCTGAAGCGCGTTGCGGCCGATTTCAAGGACGACATCCATCAGCGCCTGCCGCGCCCTGCCCCGAAGAACGGCCGGCGCATCGCGCTGGTCGGCGGCGGCCCGGCCTCGCTGACGGTGGCGCGCGATCTCGCGCCGCTCGGCTATCACTGCACCGTGTTCGATGCCGACCCAAAGCCCGGCGGCATGATGCGCTCGCAAATCCCCAAATTCCGCCTGCCCGACAGCGTCATCGACGAGGAGACGGGCTACGTGCTCGGCCTCGGCGTCGACTACAAGGCCGGCCATCGCGTCGACAGCCTCAAGACGCTGCTGGCCGAGAACTATGATGCCATCTTCATCGGCTCCGGCGCGCCACGCGGCCGGGAGCTGAACATTCCCGGACGCAAGGAAGCCGCCGCGAACATCCATCTCGGCATCGACTGGCTCTCCAGCGTCTCGTTCGGACACACCGACAAGATCGGCAGGCGCGTGATCGTGCTCGGCGGCGGCAACACCGCGATGGATTGCTGCCGCACCGCGCGACGGCTCGGCGGCGAGGACGTCAAGGTCATCGTGCGCTCCGGCTTCGAGGAGATGAAGGCGTCGCCCTGGGAGAAGGAGGACGCGCTGCACGAGGACATTCCGATCCTCAACTATCTCGTGCCGGTCGCCTTCGATCACGACAATGGCAGGCTCACCGGCGTCACCTTCCAAAAGGTGAAGGCCGAATATGACGCCAGCGGCCGTCGCTCGCTGGTGCCGTCGGGCGAGCCCGATGTGACCTATGACTGCGACGACGTGCTGGTCGCCGTCGGCCAGGAGAACGCGTTCCCCTGGATCGAGGCCGATTGCGACATCGCGTTCGACAAATGGCACATGCCGGTGGTCGATCCGACAACCTTCGTCTCGACCAACCCGAAAGTGTTCTTCGGCGGCGATGCGGCGTTCGGTCCGAAGAACATCATCTGGGCGGTCGCCCAGGGCCACGAGGCGGCGCTGTCGATCCACCGCCTGCTGTCCGGCGAGGACATCACCGAGCGGCCGCTGCCCGAGGTGCATGTCTCCTCGCAGAAGATGGGCATCCATGAATGGAGCTATGACAACGACGTTTCGTCCGAGAAGCGCTTCAAGGTGCCGCACCGCGACAAGGTGGTCGCGCTGAAGGACATCCGCGCCGAAGTCGAGCTCGGCTACGACGTCAAGCTCGCGCTCGGCGAGGCGCATCGCTGCCTGAATTGCGACGTGCAGACGGTGTTCTCCGACACGCTGTGCATCGAATGCGACGCCTGCGCCGACATCTGTCCGATGGACTGCATCACCTTCACCGACAACGGCGAGGAGGCGGATCTGCGTTCGCGCCTGAAGGCGCCGGCGCCGCATGTCGACCAGAGCCTCTACGTGTCCTCGGATCTGAAGACCGGGCGGGTGATGGTGAAGGACGAGGACGTCTGCCTCCATTGCGGCCTGTGCGCCGAGCGCTGTCCCACCGGTGCGTGGGACATGCAGAAATATTTCATCGAGACGACTCACGCAGGTAACGCATGTCCCAGCAAGCGCCGCTCAGCAGCGTAAACGACTTCGTCGTCCGCTTCGCCAACGTCAACGGCTCCGGCTCGGCCAGCGCGAACGAACTCTTCGCGCGCGCCGTGCTCCGCCACGGCGTGCCGGTCAGCCCGCGCAACATCTTCCCGTCGAACATCCAGGGCCTGCCGACCTGGTACGAGGTGCGCGTCACCGAAGCGGGCCATCTCGGCGCCCGCGGCGGCGGCACTGATCTGATGGTGGCGATGAACCCGCAGACCTGGGACAAGGACGTCGCCGGTATCGCGCCGGGTGGCTATCTGTTCTACGATTCCACCAAGCCGATGCCGGCAACCAAGTTCCGCGACGACATCACCGTCATCGGCGTCCCGCTGACCGCGATCACTAACTCGACCTACTCGGATCCGCGCCAGCGCCAGCTGTTCAAGAACATCATCTATCTCGGCGCGTTGTCGGCGCTGCTCGACATGGATCCGAAGCTGATCGAGCAACTGATCGGCGAGCAGTACAAGGGCAAGGAGAAGCTGCTCTCCTCCAACGTCCACGCGCTGCATCTCGGCCGCGACTGGGCGCTGCAGAATTTGAAGTGCCCGATCGGCCTGCGCATCAAGAAGGCCGACAAGGTCGGCGACCGCATCTTCATCGAGGGCAACAACGCCGCCGCGCTGGGCGCCGTCTATGGCGGCGCCACGGTCTGCGCCTGGTACCCGATCACGCCGTCGTCGTCGCTGGCCGAAGCGTTCAGCAACCACTGCAAGAAACTGCGACACGATCCGGAAACCGGGCAGGCCAAATACGCGATCGTGCAGGCCGAGGACGAGCTCGCCTCGATCGGCATGGTGGTCGGCGCGTCCTGGAACGGCGCCCGCGCCTTTACCACGACATCGGGCCCCGGCGTGTCGCTGATGACCGAGTTCATCGGCCTCTCCTACTTTGCCGAGATCCCGGCCGTGATCATGAACGTGCAGCGCGCCGGCCCCTCGACCGGCATGCCGACGCGGACGCAGCAATGCGACCTGATCGCCTGCGGCTATGCCTCGCACGGTGATACCAAGCACGTGATGCTGTTCCCCGAGGATCCGGCGGAGGCGTTCGAGTTTGCCGCTGCGGCGTTCGATCTTGCCGAGCGGCTGCAGACCACGATCTTCCTGATGCTCGATCTCGACATCGGGATGAACCAGCGGCTGTCCCGACCGCTGAAGTGGGACGATGCCAAGCAGTATGACCGCGGCAAGGTGATGACGGCGGAGATGCTCGAGGAAGGCCGCGACTTCGGCCGCTATCTCGACGTCGACGGCGACGGCATCCCGTTCCGCACCTACCCCGGCACGCATCCGACGAAGGGCTCATACTTCACCCGCGGCACGTCGCGTGACCGCTACGCACGCTATTCCGAGGAAGGCGCCGTCTATGCCGACAACGTGCAGCGCCTGCTGCGCAAGTTCCAGACCGCACAGGACATGGTGCCGCGGCCGCTGCAGGCCAATGCGAGCAAGCCGACCAGATATGGCGTGATCTATTTCGGCTCGACCGCGCCGGCGATGGACGAGGCAATCGGACTGCTCGAGGCGCGCGGCTGCCAGCTCGACCGCCTGCGCATCCGCGCCTTCCCGTTCCATTCGAGCGTGGCGAGCTTCATCGCCGAGCACGACTTCGTCTATGTGGTCGAGCAGAACCGCGACGCGCAGTTGCGCCAGCTCATCGTCACCGAGAACGGCATCGACCCGGTCCGGCTGGTGCCGATCCTGCATTATGACGGCACGCCGATCACGGCGCGCTTCATCGCCGATGCGATCGGCGACCACCAGGACCACATCAAGGTCACGCCGCTGCGCAAGGCGGTGTCATGACTTTACAGCCACTCTCTCCACCGTCATGCCCGGGCTTGACCCGGGCATCCACGCCTCTCTTTCCTCGGACTCCCACGTGGATGGCCGGGACAAGCCCGGCCATGACGGCACTGGGCGACAGGGTGCTCTCATGACCTACATCGCAAAGCCGAAGTTCCAGCATCCCGGCATCAAGAAGAACGCGCTCGGCTACAGCCATCGCGACTACGAGGGCAAGATCTCGACCTTGTGCGCCGGCTGCGGCCACGATTCGATCACGGCCTCGATCATCGAGGCCTGCTTCGAGCTGTCGATCGAGCCGCATCGGGTGGCAAAAATCTCCGGCATCGGCTGCTCGTCGAAGACGCCGGACTACTTTCTCGGCAATTCGCACGGCTTCAACACCGTGCACGGCCGCATGCCCTCGGTGCTGACCGGCGCCAACCTCGCCAACCGCGAGCTGATCTATCTCGGCGTCTCCGGCGACGGCGATTCCGCCTCGATCGGCTTCGGCCAGTTCGCCCACGCGATCCGGCGCGGCGTGAACATGACCTATATCGTCGAGAACAACGGCGTCTACGGCCTGACCAAGGGCCAATTCTCGGCGACCGCCGACCGCGGGTCGAAGTCGAAGAAGGGCGTCACCAACACCGACAATCCGATCGACCTGGTCGGCATCGCGCTGCAGCTCGGGGCCACCTATGTGGCGCGGTCGTTCTCCGGCGACAAGAAGCAGCTGGTGCCGATCATCGAGGGCGCCATCCGGCACAAGGGCGCGGCGTTCATCGACGTCATCAGCCCGTGCATCGCGTTCAACAATCACGCCGGCTCAACCAAGAGCTTCGACTATGTCCGCGAGCACAACGATGCCGTGAACCGGTTGGACGTGCTGACCGGGCGCGATCCGATCGAGATCGACCAGGATCCGGGCACGGTGCAGATCGTCGAGCAGCACGACGGCTCCAGGCTGGCGCTGCGCAAGATCGACGCCGACTACGACCCGCACGACCGGCTCGGAGCCATGACCTTCCTCCAGAAGCATGCCGCGCAAGGCCAGATCGTGACCGGCCTGCTCTATGTCGACCCTGAGGCCGACGATCTGCACAGCCACCTCAACACGGTGGAACGCCCGCTCAACCGGCTGGAGGCGGCGGATCTGTGCCCGGGGCAGGCCGCGCTCGACAAAATCAATGCGAGTCTGCGCTAGGCAGACCGCTGCGTGGAAAGCGTGTGCTCTGTAGCCGTCCTTCGAGACGCCCGCCTCCGGCGGGCTCCTCAGGACAAGGGTGGAGTGCATTGCGCCCGCTTCTGGCGGGGCGATCGCATTTCACAATCGGAGTTTTGCGCTTGTCTATCTCCACGTCATGGCCGGGCTTGTCCCGGCCATCCACGTCGTTCGGCACGCTGATAACCACGTGGATGCCCGGGACAAGCCCGGGCATGACGGAGTCACTAACTGTCAAATCGTTCGTTGCGACAGCTCGGCATATCCTGGTGAGCCGCGCCCTCGCTCCTCATCGTGAGGAGCGCCGCAGGCGCGTCTTGAATCATGAGGCCCGTCATCGTTGATGACGATTACGCCCGCAACGCGCTTGCCCATACGCGATCGAGCTGCGCGATCGCCTCGCGCAACGGCAGCGCCGACAGCGCCTCGTCATCACCGCTGACGAGCCCAAACTCCCGCAGCCTGATCAAGGCCTCCTCGACATTGAACGCGCGGCTCAATCCGAACATCTGCTGCAGCAACTCCTCGACATGGCTGCCCAATGGAGCACGCGAGAGCGGCACCGACGCCAGCAGCAGGCCGCTGTAGGCCAGCATCGCTTCCTTCCAGTCCTGGTCCTCGGCCTCGCCGATCAAATAGTTGAAGATGCCGGAATTGTTGTTGACGTTGCGGAAGTAGATGTTGTCGGTGACCTGCTTCTGATGGATCAGCGACTGGCGATGGAAGTTGCCCCATTGCCGCAGGATGAAGGCGCCGAGCGCGAACAATCCCGACAGCGCCGCCAGCGCCTGCTCCGTATCGTTGTCGTGCACGGTGCCGCTGAGGCCGAGATAAAAGCCGGCGACGATGAACAGCACGGTGAGCGTCGAAGCCAGCTTGAGCAGGATCGGTACGCCGCCGACCAGCGCCGGCACGCCCAGCGTCAGTTGCTCGCGCAGGCCCATGACGACGCGGACGTTCGGCAGCAGCGCCTCGAGGTCGAAGCGCGCGATGTGGCGGAAATATTTGAACAGCACCGCGCCGCCGCGAATCTTGTTGCGGCCACGCCAAGCGGCGGTCTTGCGCTTCTTCTGAGACGGCTCGTCTGGCTTGGTCGCGACCATCAGGATGATGTCGTCGTAGACCTCGATCTCCTGCTTGCGCCGCCGCAGGCCATACAGCATGGGGACCTCGATGGTCTCTTGATGCGTGCCGCGCCGGAACATGCGGACGGCGCGAAAGTCGGAGACCGGCGCCCTCAGCTTGACCCTGACAAGCGCGTGCTCGGCGAAGGCGCGCTCGATCTCATCGTGGCTGATCTCGATGAAGTTCGCTTCGCCCAGCACCCGGACGAATTCGTCGGTGAGGTTGCAATAGGCGGTGTCGAGCTCCTGAGCGGAGCGATGGCGGCCGGCGGGGACCTCGGGATCGAAGTCGAAATAGACGTCGCGCAGCCGATCGAGCTCGTCGAAATATTCGTGGTGCAGGATGGCGCCGAGCATGTGCGCCAGCTGGCGCAGGTCGGCCGCCAAGCCGTCTTCCAGGCCGCCATGCGAAATGACGGCGTCCAGGACGTCGGACTTGCGTATCGGAATGAACCGGTCCCGCCGATCCGTTGCCGCCGTCTGCTTTGGTCCAACCACGCGCCTTACGCCCGAGCTTTGATCATCGTCCGCAACGGCCGGCTGCAACCACCCGGCCAACGGCGGGCACCATAGCGGGCTCATCAGCCTTGCGCCACTCGACGCGGGATGGAAAAGCTCGGTGAGGCCGGCCGGGAGGGAGAGATCATGACCAATGACGTAAAGAGGGTGTCCGCATTTCGCGCCATTCGCGCCATCGACTACACGGTGATCCTCGCCCGCGACTGGGACGTCATGCGGCAGTTCTAGGAGGAGGTCCTGGGCTTTCCGCTGCTCCGGGAACTGTCGCAGGGGTGGATCGAATTTCAGATCGGCGCCAACACGCTCGCGCTCGCTCGGCCGCAGCGGCTGACATCGGACCAGCCGACACCGCCGGGAAGCGCGGCGCTTCAACTCGCCTTCAAGGTGGGACGCGACGACGTCGACCGCTGCGCGGCCGAGCTGGCGGAGAAGGGCGTCGCGCTCCTGGAGCAGCCGAGGGACCAGCCCTTCGGCCATCGGACGCTGTTCTTCAGGGATCCCGACGGCAATCTGCTGGAGATCTTCGCGGAAATCTGACGTCGCTCAGGGCTTGGCGGCCGCGCTAGGCGGCCGCCGGTTGTATCCGGGGATTGAGCACGTACTCCTTCAGCACCTTGTCGGTGGCGGCGTCGACCTCGACCAGCGACACGTCGTAGCTCCAGAGATCGGCGAGATGCTGCAGCACGCGCTTGGTGTCGGTCTCGTTGAGCTGGGCGCCCTTGACCACCGTATGTCGCAGCATCAGGCGGCGATCGCCGGCGAGATCGACATCGACCACCTCGATGTTAGGATCGATGTAGCCGACATCGTACTGTTTCGACAGCTCGCGCCGGATGCGGCGATAGCCGCGCTCGTCGTGGATGGCGTCGACCAGGATGCCGGCGCGTTCGGCCGGATCGTCATGCAAATGGAACAGCTTGAAGCGCCGGATCAGGTTGGGGCTGAGGAACTGGCTGATGAAGCTCTCGTCGCGATAATTCGCCCAGACGTCACGCAGCACCGCCATTTCGTCGCCGGTGCCGGCGATGTCCGGAAACCACTCGCGATCCTCGTCGGTCGGGTCCTTCACGATGCGCTCGATGTCCTGCATGATCGCAAAGCCGAGCGCATACGGGTTGAAGCCGGAGAAGCGCGGATCGTCGAACTCCGGCTGGAACACGACGTTGGTGTGCGACTGCAGGAACTCCAGGAAGTTGCCGTCGGTGAGGCGGCCGTCCTGGTGCAGCCGGTTCATGATGCGATAGTGCACATAGGTCGCCGTGCCCTCGTTCATGACCTTGGTCTGGCCCTGCGGATAGAAATACTGCGCGATGTGGCGAACGATGCGCAGCAACTCGCGCTGCCAGGGCGCCAGCCGCGGCGCGGTCTTCTCCAGGAAATAGAGCAGGTTCTCCTGCGGGAGGCCGAGCAGCGCGCGACGGCGCTCGACGTTCAGCATCGCATTGGTCTTGACCGGGCCGGTCGGCACCGTGCGCCAGAGATCGTTGAACTGGCCCTCCTCGTAGAGCCTGCGCTTGCCGGCGCGCTTCTCCTCCTCGCGGAAGTCGAGCTTCTTCTTGCCCGGATAGCGGTCGACGCCGTGCGACATCAGCGCATGCGCCGCGTCGAGCGTATGCTCGACCGCGAGCCGGCCATAACGCTCCTCGCATTGCGCGATGTAGCCGCGGGCGAAATCGAGATAGTCGAGGATGCCGTCGGCGTCGGTCCACTGCTTGAACAGGTAGTTGTTCTTGAAGAAATGGTTGTGGCCGAACGCCGCGTGCGCGATCACCAAGGTCTGCATCGTCGCCGTGTTCTCCTCCATCAGATAGGAGATACAGGGCGAGGAGTTGATCACGATCTCATAGGCGAGGCCCATCAGGCCCTTGCGGTACGAGGCCTCGTGATAGGCGAAGTGTTTGCCGAACGACCAGTGCTTGTAGAACAGGGGCATGCCGACCGAGGAATAGGCGTCGAGCATCTGCTCGGCCGTGATCACCTCGATCTGGTTGGGATAGGTGTCGAGCCCGAGCTCCTTCTCGGCGACGGCTTCGCAGGCATCGTGGATGCGCTGCAGGGTGAGGAAATTCCAGTCTGCGCCCTCGAACAGCAGCCCGCTCATGACGCCGCCCTCTCCTGCGTGGTGCCGCGACGCTGAAACAGGTCGTGGAACACCGGGAAGATCTCGCTGCGGTCGCGGACCTTGCGCATCGACAGCGGCTCGCCATTGGCGCGCAGCCGCTCATACAGCGACCACAGCGCCGAGTCAGGCATCTCGAACGAATAGGTGCCGGATTCGCCGACCTCGAGATAGGCGAAGAACTGCGACACCGGCAGGATGTTGTCGGTCAAGAGCCGCGCGACGTTCTCGGAATCCGAGGTGGCGTTGTCGCCGTCGGAGGCCTGCGCCGCGTAGATGTTCCAGTCCGAGGGGCGGAAGCGCGAGCGGACGATGTCGTGCATGCATTGCAGGGCGCTCGACACCAAGGTGCCGCCGGACGCCGGTCCGTAGAAGAACGTCTGCTCGTCGACCTCCTCGGCGCGATCGGTATGGCGGATGAAGACGATCTCGACATGGCGGTAGCGCCGGGTCAGGAACACGTAGAGCAGCATGTAGAACCGCTTGGCGAGGTCCTTCATGTGCTCCGACATCGAGCCGGACACGTCCATCAGGCAGAACATCACGGCCTGTGCGATCGGCTTCGGCACGGCCTCGAAGCGCCGGTAGCGGATGTCGATCGGATCGATGAAGGGGATGCGCTTGGCCTTCGCCTTCAGCGCCTCGATCTCGGCCAGAAGCGCGGCGCGCTTGTCGTCGTCGGTCTCCTGCTCCAGCTGGGCTTCGAGTTCGGCAATCGCCTCCGGCCGCGGACGGCGCAGCGCGACGCGGCGGGCCAAGGCGCGGGTGACGGTGCGGCTGATCGAGATATTGGCCGGCGAACCCGAGGTCGAATAGCCCGCGCGTACCAGCCCCTCGCTCTCGGCCTCGGCGAATTTGCGCTTGGCGAGATCGGGCAGCTCGAGATCGTCGAGGAAGAGGTTGACGAACTCCTCCTTGCTCAGCACGAAGCGGAACGCGTCCTCGCTGTCGCCTTGTCCGGGCGCCGACTTGCGGCCGCTGCCGTCGCCGGAGCGCGGCAGGATGTCGCCTTCGACGAACTTCTTGTTGCCGGGCAACACCATGTCGCGGGTGCCGCCCTCGCGGCGGAAGCGAGGCTCGTCCATGCCGTCGAGCGGGATCGAGACCTCGCCGCCCTCCAGCACGTCCTTGATGTCGCGGTCCTGCGAGGTCTTCTTGACCGCTCCCTGAACCAGGGCCTTGGCGCGGCGCAAAAATCGCTGGCGATTTTCGAGACTTTTGCCGCCCGGATTCAGGCGCCGATCAATGATGTGCATGACCACGTTCCATACGCCTCCTGCTGCAGCGGCTTCGACTCCTGCTCTCCCCCGCCGCGATGCCGCGGTGCAGTATCGGACCCGACACTGCAACGGCACCCTCTGCCTGTCCGACGCCTCCCAGCGAAGCTCAGCGTCGAACGTTTCGCTCGTTTCGTAGCCCTGGCGCCGACGTCAGACCGATGGCCTGCCGCACCTGCAGTGAACATCGGCGCCGGACCACGATCAACCCGCCTGCTTCACGCGCATGTACCACTCGACCAGCCGGCGGACCTGCCGCTCGGTGTAGCCGCGTTCGACCATGCGCGCGACGAAGTCGTCGTGCTTCTTCTCGGTCTCGCCGTCCTTCTTGGTACCGAACGAGATGACCGGAAGCAGATCCTCGACCTGCGAGAATATCCTCTTTTCGATGACTTCGCGGATCTTTTCGTAGGAGGTCCAGGACGGATTTTTGCCACCATTCTGGGCCCGGAAGCGCAGCGAGAACTTGACAACCTCGTTGCGGAAATCCTTCGGGTTGGCGATCCCGGCCGGCTTCTCGATCTTGGTCAGCTCCTGGTTCAGCAGCTCGCGATTGAGCAGCTGTCCCGTATCGGGATCCTTGAAGTCCTGATCCTCGATCCAGGCATCGGCGTAGTCGACGTAGCGGTCGAACAGGTTCTGGCCGTAATCGGAGTAGGATTCCAGATAGGCCTTCTGGATCTCGTGACCGATGAACTCGGCGTAGCGCGGCGCCAGATCCGCCTTGATGAATTCGAGGTAGCGCTTCTCGATCTCCTCGGGCAGTTGCTCGCGCTTGATCGACTGTTCCAGCACGTACATCAGATGCACGGCATCGGCCGACACTTCCGCCGTGTCGTGATTGTAGGTCGCAGCCAGCACCTTGAAGGCAAAGCGGGTGGAGATGCCGTCCATGCCCTCGTCGACGCCGGCGGCGTCGCGATATTCCTGCACGCTGCGCGCCTTCGGATCGGACTCCTTGAGGCTCTCGCCGTCATAGACCCGCATCTTGGCGTACAACGTCGAATTCTCGTGCTTGCGCAGGCGCGACATCACCGAGAATCTGGCGAGCGTGTCCAAGGTCGCGGGCGCGCACGGCGCGGCGGAGAGCTCGGAGCCCTGGATCAGCTTCTCATAGATCTTGCGCTCCTCGGTGACGCGCAGGCAGTACGGCACCTTGATGACGCAGATCCGGTCGATGAAGGCCTCGTTGTTCTTGTTGGTCTTGAAGCTCTGCCACTCCGCCTCGTTGGAGTGGGCGAGGATCACGCCATTGTAGGGAATCGCGCCGATGTTCTCGGTGCCGATATAGTTGCCCTCCTGCGTCGCCGTCAGCAGCGGATGCAGCATCTTGATCGGCGCCTTGAACATCTCGACGAATTCGAGGATGCCCTGGTTGGCGCGGTTGAGGCCGCCCGAATAGCTGTAGGCGTCGGGATCGTTTTGCGCGTAGGTCTCGAGCTTGCGGATGTCGACCTTGCCGACCAGCGAGGAGATGTCCTGGTTGTTCTCGTCGCCCGGCTCGGTCTTGGCGATGCCGATCTGGCGCAGCCGCGACGGCTGGATCTTGGCGACGCGGAACTGCGAGATGTCGCCGCCGAAGGCTTCGAGCCGCTTGTAGCACCACGGGCTCATCAGGCCCGACAGGCGGCGGCGCGGAATGCCGTATTTCTCCTCGAGCATCGGGCCCAGCGTGTCGGGATCGAACAGGCCGAGCGGCGACTCGAACACGGGGCTCAACTCATCTCCCGCCTTGAGCACGTAGATCGGATGAGTTTCCATCAACTGCTTCAGCCGTTCGGCGAGCGACGACTTGCCGCCGCCGACCGGTCCGAGCAGATAGAGGATCTGCTTGCGCTCTTCGAGACCCTGCGCGGCGTGCCGGAAGAAGCCGACGATGCGCTCGATCGTGTCTTCCATGCCGTAGAAGCCGGCGAACGCGGGATACAGCCGAACCGTCCGGTTCAAAAAAATACGGCCAAGGCGTGGGTCCTTGGCCGTATCGATCATCTGAGGCTCACCGATCGCAGCTAGTAGTCGTTCAGCGGCGTTCGCGTATCGCATCGGGTCGGTTCGACACGATTCTAGATATTCCTGCATCGACATGTCGGTCTGGCTGCGTGCCTCGAACGACCTTGCGAACGCGTTGAACAACGAATCGTTGTACATGATCCCTCTCCACGTAGGTTCCGCTGCACTGCTGCAACGGGCCGAGATCCAAGTACGTTCCTGCTGATCCCGAACCGACTCAGAGTGAAGCGCGCTAGCCCCCATTGGGCACCGTCTTCGTCCTTTTCCGCAACGCAAAGTGCATGCAGCATATGCCCTATCAACATGCACTTCGCTCAATAGTTCGGCAAAAGCCGGCCGACTCTCTCCATTTGTACCCCATTGTCTCTGCTTCGCAACATCCGCAATACCCCGGCACCGTAGTCTTCCTGCGCCGCACAAGGTGTTGTGAAGCCACGTGAACTGGCGGCGAGACAGCACCGGGATCAGTCTGTCTTCCGGAAGTGAACCGCGAGTGAACGCCAACGGTCGCGCAGCTGCGCCAGGCAGCGAATGTCTCATTCGCGGAGCGACATGATGCGCGCCGGCCACGGTGGTCGAACAGATGGCCCCGCTGCGAGCACATCAACCATCGCTCACGCGACGCCATCGTGATCAGGCGAGCGATGAACGCGCGCATCTCACAGCCATCTGCACACATGTTCACCGCTAGAACCGAATGCCGTGACGTAACGCGCGGCCGAAACCGGACGGATCACTCGATGCTGATCATTGCCATGATCAGGTTGCGGCTCGCCACCGAATGTCTGCAAGCAGAAAGCATCATGGGTTATCCGCCGATCACGAGCCGCAGCCGACGCGACAATCGCAAGACGCTCGCCTTGATCCGTGACGTGAGGCACCATTACCCAGAACACATGTGGCCGCTTTCCGGCATTGCAAGGCGGAGAAGGTTTGATCGACGGCATTTGCTCGCCACGATGGGAGACCTCCGGCACGCGGGAGTCGCGGAGGCCGACGCGAGCCGAACGCTGGCCGCGCTTGGCGAACCTTCCCCACGCCTTGGTCGAACGGTCGGCAGCAGGCTTCAGGCTGCCTGCACGCCTCCCGCGGGCGCGCGCCGCCGGCACGTCGAGCCCGGCGCGAAGCTCTTGGGATTCCAGAGGGATCAATCCATTATGAATGGCGTTCTCCTGTGGGCTGGCGCATAGTTGTTCATGTGAGGTCCACGACTTGGCAGGCCGCCAGGCGGGAACCCGAAAAAGCAAGCCGACGCACATAGATAGGCATCATGAATCCGGTCAAAGCTCTCGAAGAACACGGCCAGGCGGTCTGGCTCGATTTCCTCGCACGCGGCTTCGTCGCCAAAGGCGACCTCAAGCGGCTGATCGATGAGGATGGCGTCAAGGGCGTCACCTCGAATCCCGCGATTTTCGAGAAGGCGATCGGCAGCTCCGATGAATATGACGCGCCGATCGCCACGGCGCTGAAGAACGGCGATCGATCGCCGACGCAGCTGTTCGAGGCCGTCGCCGTCGAGGATATCCAGAATGCTGCCGACGTGTTGCGGCCGGTCTACGACCGCTTCGATGGCAATGACGGCTTCGTCAGCCTCGAAGTCTCGCCCTATCTGGCGATGGACAGCAAAGCGACCATCACCGAGGCCGAACAGCTCTGGAAGGCGGTCGACCGCAGGAATCTGATGATCAAGGTGCCGGCGACCGACGCCTGCCTGCCGGCCATCCAGCACCTGATCTCCAAGGGCATCAGCGTCAACATCACCCTGCTGTTTTCGCAAGACGTCTACCGGCAGGTCGCCGAAGCCTACATTGCCGGCCTCGAGGCCTACGTCGGCGCCGGCGGCGATCCGTCGCATGTCGCCAGCGTGGCGTCGTTCTTCGTCAGCCGCATCGACAGCGTGGTCGACAAGCAACTGGACGAGAAGATCGCCCAGGCCAACGATCCCTCGGAGAAGGAGCGGCTGGCGGCGCTCAAGGGCAGGATCGCCATCGCCAACGCCAAGATGGCGTATCAGGATTACAAGCGGCTGTTCGCAGGCGCGCGCTGGGAGCGGCTGGCCGAGCAAGGCGCCAAGCCGCAGCGGCTGCTCTGGGCCTCCACAGGTACCAAGAACAAGGATTACAGCGATGTCCTCTATGTCGAGGAGCTGATCGGGCCGAACACCGTCAACACCGTGCCGCCGGCCACGCTGGACGCCTTCCGCGATCACGGAGAGGTGCGCGACAGCCTGGAGGAAGACGTCGATGCCGCCCAGGCCGCCCTGGAGGATCTGGCGAAGACCGGCATCTCGCTCGACGACATCACCGCAGATCTCGTGGTCGACGGCGTCAGGCAGTTCGCCGACGCCGCCGACAAGCTCTACGGCGCGGTTGCGCACAAGCGCGCCGTCGTGCTGGGGACAGGACTTGGGCAGCAGACGATCGCCGTTGCTGCTGATCTCGAGAAGAAGGTCGCCTCCGCTACCGAGGACTGGCGCAAGGACGCCAGGATCCGCCGGCTCTGGCATAAGGATGCGACCGTCTGGACCGGCCATGACGAGCACAAATGGCTGGGCTGGCTGACCAGCGCGGAGAAAGCCGATATCGGCGATTATGAGGACTATGCGCAGCGGGTGAAGGGACAGAAGTTTTCCGACGCCGTGGTCCTCGGCATGGGCGGCTCCAGCCTCGGGCCGGAAGTGCTCGCCGAGACGTTCCCGCGCAGGGCCGGCTTCCCCAGGCTGCACGTACTCGATTCCACCGACCCCGCGCAGGTGCGCGCGATGGAGAAGGCGATCGACATCACCCGTACGGTGTTCATCGTCTCCTCGAAGTCGGGCGGCACCACCGAGCCGAACGCGATGAAGGACTACTTCTTCGCGCGCGTCTCCGAGGCGATCGGGCCGAAGAAGGCCGGCCATCGCTTCATTGCCGTGACCGATCCCGGCTCGTCGCTGGAGAAGGCGGCCAAGGCGCAAGGCTTCGCCCGCATCTTCCACGGCGAGCCGACCATCGGCGGCCGCTATTCGGTGCTGTCGCCGTTCGGCCTGGTGCCGGCCGCGACCGCCGGCATCGACGTGCGCAGGCTGATCACGCAGGCGCTGTCGATGGTGCGCTCCTGCGGGCCCGACGTGCCGCCGCTGCAGAACCCGGGCGTTCAGCTCGGCTTGACGATGGGTCTCGCCGGCCTCGAAGGCCGCGACAAGATAACGATCTTCGCCTCGCCCAAGATCGCCGATTTCGGTGCCTGGGCCGAGCAGTTGATCGCGGAGTCCACGGGCAAGGAAGGCAAGGGCCTCATCCCGATCGATGGCGAGCCAGTCGCCTCGCCCGAGGTCTACGGTCATGATCGCTTCTTCATCGACATCAGGATCGGCGGCGACGACGTGGCCGGCCATGATGCAAAGCTCGCCGCGCTCGAGGAGGCCGGCCATCCGGTCGTGCGCATCGTCATGAAGTCGATCGACCAGCTCGGCCAGGAATTCTTCCGCTTCGAAATGGCGACCGCCGTTGCCGGCGCCGTGCTCGGCATCAACCCGTTCGACCAGCCCGACGTCGAATCGGCCAAGATCAAGACCCGCGAACTGACGGCGGCGTTCGAGCAGAGCGGCGCGCTGCCGGCCGAGGAGCCGGTGGTCTCGATCAAGGGCTGCGAGCTCTACACGGATGCACAGAACGTCGAGAGCCTGCGCGAGCATGGCGCCGACGGCACGCTCGCGTCCTGGCTGAAGGCGCATCTCGGCCGCGCCGGCGACGGCGACTACATCGCCCTGCTCGGCTATATCGACCGCAACGCAGGCAATATCGACACGCTGCAGCGGATCCGGCTGAGGCTGCGCGATGCCAAGCACCTCGCCACCTGCGCCGAGTTCGGTCCGCGCTTCCTGCACTCGACCGGCCAGGCCTACAAGGGCGGTCCGGACAGCGGCGTGTTTCTCCAGATCACGGCCGACGATGCCCAGGATCTGCCGATCCCCGGGCAGAAGGCGAGCTTCGGCGTGATCAAGGCGGCGCAGGCGCGCGGCGACTTCGACGTGCTCACCGAGCGCGGGCGCAGGGCTCTTCGGGTCCATCTCAAGGGCAATCTGAAATCGGGCCTGAAGATGCTCGACAGCGCGATCAGTGAAGCGCTGAGCTAGGAAGGGCATCGTCGATGCAATTGGGAATGATCGGTCTCGGGCGGATGGGCGGCAACATCGTGCGCCGCCTGATGCGCGCCGGACACGCCTGCGTGGTCTATGATCGCGACGCAAAGGCCGTCGCCGCGCTGGTTTCCGAGGGCGCCACCGGCGCCGCGAGCCTCGAGGAGTTCGTCGGCAAACTCGCCCTCCCGCGGCACGCCTGGGTCATGCTGCCGGCCGGCAAGATCACGGAAGCCACCGTCGAGCAGCTCACCAAGCTGATGAGCCGAGACGACGTCGTCATCGACGGCGGCAACAGTTTCTGGCAGGACGACGTCCGCCGCGGCAAGGCGCTCAAGGAGCGCGGTCTGCACTACGTCGACGTCGGCACCTCCGGCGGAGTCTGGGGCCTCGACCGCGGCTACTGCATGATGATCGGCGGCGACAAGCCGGTCGTCGACCGACTCGATCCGATCTTCGCGACGCTAGCGCCAGGCATGGGCGACATCCCGCGCACACCGGGCCGTGACGGCCGCGACCCGCGCGTCGAACAGGGCTACATCCATGCGGGGCCGACTGGCGCCGGCCATTTCGTCAAGATGATCCACAACGGCATCGAATATGGCCTGATGCAGGCCTATGCCGAGGGCTTCGACATCCTCAGGAATGCGAACAGCGCGGCGCTGCCCGAGGCGCATCGCTTCGACTTCGATCTCGCTGACATCGCCGAGGTGTGGCGCCGCGGCAGCGTCATTCCGTCCTGGCTGCTCGACCTCACCGCCAGCGCGCTCGCGCGGCAGCCCGGTCTGGAGAAATATTCCGGCTATGTCGAGGATTCCGGCGAGGGCCGCTGGACCGTGAATGCGGCGATCGACGAAGCGGTGCCGGCCGAGGTGTTGACCGCCGCCTTGTTCGCCCGTTTCCGCTCGCGCCAGGAGCACACCTTCGCGGAAAAGATTCTCTCGGCGATGCGCGAAGGCTTTGGCGGGCACAAGGAGCCTGAACAGCACCCAGACCCGGCGCGCCAGAGCGCGCCCGAGATCGTCAAGCCCAGGGACGACCGCGCGTGACCCCGCTGCATCCGCACCAGCCGCAACATCAGAAGCCTGACGCTTGCGCCTTCGTGATCTTCGGTGTGACCGGCGATCTGACCCATCGGCTCGTCTTGCCATCGCTTTACAATCTCGCGGCCAATCATCTGCTGCCGGACAGGTTCTGCATCGTCGGCATTGCCCGCAAGGGCACGTCGAGCGAGCAACTGCGCGACAATCTCATGGAAGGCCTACGCAAATACGCCACACGCCCGATCGAGGATGAGATCGCGCAGCGCCTGTTGCAATGCGTGACTGCGATTGAGGCCGATCCGAAGGAGCCGGAAAGCTTCGATCAGTTGAAGGCGAAGCTGGAAAAGCTGGAAGCCGCGCGGGAGACCCACGGCAATCGGCTGTTCTATCTCGCGACGCCGCCGAGCGCCTTTGCGCCGATCGCGCAACAGCTCGGGCGCGTCGGGTTGCTGCGCGAGGACGGCAAGGCTTGGCGCCGCCTCGTGGTGGAAAAGCCGTTCGGCACCGACCTCGCCTCGGCCAAGAAGCTGAACGACGAGCTTCTGCAGCTCGTGACCGAGCACCAGATCTACCGGATCGATCATTACCTCGGCAAGGAGACGGTGCAGAACATCCTGGTGCTGCGTTTCGCCAATGGCATGTTCGAGCCGATCTGGAACAGGCATCACATCGACCACGTGCAGATCACCGTCGAGGAGAAGCTCGGCGTCGGCACGCGCGGCAGCTTCTACGACGCGACCGGCGCGCTGCGCGACATGGTCCCCAACCATCTCTTCCAATTGCTGTCGCTGGTGGCGATGGAGCCGCCGGCACGGTTCGATGCGCATACCGTCCGCTCCGAGAAGGCGGAGGTGCTGTCGGCGATCCAGCCGTTGAGCGAACGGGAGGCGCTGCTCAATTCGGTGCGCGGCCAGTACACGGCTGGCATGATCGGCGACGCCGAGCTGCCCGACTATCTGAGGAGCAAGGACGTCCGCCCCAACAGCACCACCGAGACCTATGCCGCCTTCAAGCTCACGATCGACAATTGGCGCTGGGCCGGCGTTCCGTTCTATCTGCGCACCGGCAAGGCGCTCGGCGCCAAGCGCACCGAGGTCGCGATCAAGTTCCGCCAGGCGCCGTTCGCGATGTTCAGTTGCACGCCGATCGAGACCCTGGCCGAGAACTATCTGGTCATCGGCATCGAGCCGACCCAGAGCATCACGCTGCAGTTCAACACCAAGGTGCCCGGCCCCACCATCCGCACCGATGGCGTGCAGATGAAGTTCAATTACAAGGACTATTTCCAGGCCGAGCCCGCCACCGGCTACGAGACGCTGATCTATGACTGCATGATCGGCGACAACATCCTGTTCCAGCGCGCCGACAGCGTCGAGGCCGGCTGGAAGGCCGTCGAGCCGTTCATCGGGGCGTGGAAGAAGGCCGGCCGCGATGGCCTGCATTCCTACGCGGCCGGCAGCGAGGGACCTGAGGCGGCGGCCGATCTCCTGGCCCGCGACGGCCGCAGCTGGCGCAAGCTGATTTAGCCGTGGCCGGGCCGCAGAACCGCAAACTCGTGCGAGTCGCGGACCAGGCGACGATGGCGAGGGTCGCGGCCGAACATCTCCTGGCCCGCATCGACGCAAATCCGGGGACCATAGCCGTCTGCCTCACCGGGGGATCGAGCCCGAGGCAGCTTTATCAGCTGCTGGCGACGGACGCCTATCGCGAGCGGATTGCATGGCCGCGCGTGCACTGGTTCATCGGCGACGAGCGCTATGTTCCGGCCGGAGATCCCCTGCACAACATGACCATGGCCCGCCACGCGTTCCTCGATGCCTGCGCGCCGGCCGCCAACATCCACCCGATCGCGACCGATAGGTCGGACCCGGAGGCCAGTGCCCGCGACTATCAGCGCACGCTGGAAGCGTTCTACGGCGCCGGGCGGCTCGCCCCCGCGCGGCCGCTGTTCGACCTTGTGCTGCTCGGCATCGGCCCCGACGGCCATGTCGCGTCGCTATTCCCCGGTTTTCCCGCCGTTGATGTCGCCGATCGCTGGGTCGTCGGCGTCGACAAGGCTCACGTCGCTCCCTTCGTGCCGCGGATCAGCCTGACCTTGCCTGCGCTCGCCTCCTGCCGAACCATGCTGTTTGAGATCGCCGGTACCGACAAGCGCGCGATCATGACGCGGGTGCTGGCCGGTGAGGACCTGCCGGCCAATCGCGCCCGCTCAAATCGGGAGACGATCCTGCTCATCGACAGCGAGGCCTGGCCGGAGGGGCGAAGTGGCGACATCTGACCTGCCCCATGCGCTCGTCATCATGGGCGTGTCCGGCTCCGGCAAGAGCACGATCGGGAAAACATTGGGGCAACGCCTCGGCTGGCGCTTCGAGGATGGCGACAGCTTTCACCCGCCCGCAAACGTCGCCAAGATGAGCGCCGGCCACCCGCTCACGGACGAGGATCGCTGGCCCTGGCTGCAGGCGATTGCCCAGGAGATCGCGCGTTGCCGTACTGCGGGCCAGCACATCATCATCGCCTGCTCTGCACTCAAGAAGGCCTATCGCGATATCCTGGTCGGCGGCTGTAACGATGTCCGCATGGTCTATCTCCAAGGCAGTCAGGAGCTGATCGGCAGACGGATGAGCCATCGCAAGGGGCACTTCATGCCGCCGGGCCTGCTCGCCAGCCAATTCGCCACCCTGGAACCACCTGACGCCGCCGAGCGTCCCATTACAGTCTCGGTCGACGCGCCAGTCGCGGCGATCGTGGACGACATCATGCAACAGCTTCACGCCGGTCGGGGCTGCGCCTGACCCGCGAACAGGAAGGGCTCATGACCCGCATCGCTCTCGTCGTATCCGACGTCGACGGCACGCTGCTGACCAAGGACAAGGTTCTGACCGAGCGGGCCGCGAAGGTGGCGCGACGGCTGCACGAATGTGGCGTCGCCTTCACGCTCACCTCGAGCCGCCCAGCGATCGGAATGCGCTTTCTGATCGAGCCGCTGCAGATCAGCCTTCCGGTCGGCCCGTTCAACGGCAGCTCGATCATCGACGCCGATATGCGCCCGCTCGAGCAGAGCCTGATCCCGCCCGCCGCCGCCGCGCGCTGCGTCGATCTTCTCCAACAATCCAGGGTCGACATCTGGGTCTTCACCAATGATGCCTGGCTGACGCGCAATCCGGACGGCGAATACGTCCCGAACGAGCGGCGCGCGATACGCGCGGAGCCGACGATCGTCGACGATTTCTCCCACTATCTGTCGAACGCCTGCAAGATCGTCGGCGCCAGCAGCGATTTCGAGCTGCTGGCGCACTGCGAGAGCCAGATGCAGCAGACGCTGGGGACCGAGGCGACGGCGGTCCGCTCGCAGAGCTACTATCTCGACATCACTCCGCCCGGGCGCAACAAGGGCACCTTCGTCACGGCGATGGCCAAGCGGCTCGGCGTTCCGCTCCACCAGGTCGCGACCATCGGCGACATGCACAACGATGTCGCGATGTTCGAGGTGAGCGGATTGTCGATCGCCATGGGCAATGCCAGCGACGAGGTGAAGAGCAAAGCCAAGCGCATTACCACGTCCAATCAGGACGAAGGCTTTGCCAATGCCATGGAGATGATCCTGGCGGAAAACGCGCAAGGCTCATCCGCAAGCTGACGCGCGGCGGCTCAGGCTCCCGACCGCTGCCTTGCGGGTTTGTCGCTGGCCTTCTTGGCGCTGCTCAGATTATGCGCCGTGTTGATCAGCGCGATATGGGTCAGCGCCTGGGGAAAGTTGCCGGTCTGCCGCCGTGCCTCGGTGTCGTATTCTTCGGCCAGCAGCCCAACGTCGTTGGCGATGTTCACCACGCGGCGGAACAGCGTCTCGGCCTTCTCCGTATCGCCCGCCAGGACGTGCGCGTCGGCCAGCCACAGCGTGCAGGCCAGGAACGCGCCTTCGATCGGCTGCTGCTCGTCCGGCGGGACCTCGCGCGGATCGTGCCGGAGCACGAAGCCGTCCCGCAGCAGATGCTCCTCGATCGCGTCGACCGTGCCGCGAATGCGCGAATCGGAGCACGGCAGGAAGCCGACCGCCGGCAACAGCAGCAGGCTGGCATCGAGCAGCCGCGAGCCATAGGACTCCACGAAGCTGCCGAGGCTTTCGTCGTAGCCCTTGGCGCAGACATCGCGATGAATCGTCTCGCGCAGCCGCCGCCAGCGCTCCAACGGTGCCTTGAACCCGAACTTCTCCGCGCTCGTGATCGCGCGATCGAACGCCACCCAGGTCATCACCTTGGAGAACACGTAATGACGGCCATCGCCGCGGCGTTCCCAGATGCCGTGGTCGGGCTGGTCCCAGACGTCGGTGAGATGGTCGAGCACCGCGCATTCCAGGTCCCAGGTGCCGTCGTCCAGCTTGAGCTTGGTCATGCGGGCCTGATGGAAGGCATCCATCAGCTCGCCGTAGACGTCGAGCTGGAGCTGCGCATGCGCGGCATTGCCGATCCGCACCGGCTGGGCACCCTCGTAGCCCGGCAGCCACTCGGCCTCCCACTCCATCAGCCGCCGCTGGCCCATGATGCCATACATGATCTGCATGTAGGCGGGAGCGCCGGCCGCGGCGCGCAGCAGCCAGTTGTGCCAGGCCAGCGCTTCCTCGGTGTAACCTGAGTTCATCAACGCGAGCAGCGTGAACGTCGCGTCACGCAGCCAGCAGAATCGGTAGTCCCAATTGCGCCGGCCGCCGAGCTTCTCCGGCAGCGAGGTGGTCGGCGCGGCGACGATGCCGCCAGTCGGCGCGTAGGTGAGCGCCTTCAAGGTGATCAGCGAGCGCATCACGAGTGCGCGATGCTCGCCCTGATAGGTGCAGCGCCGCGACCAGTCGGCCCAGAAGGTTTCGGTGTCATCCAGCGCCTGATCCGGATCGATCGCCTTGGGCGCCGGCAGATGCGACGGACCGTAGGTGAGCACGAAAGGCACGGTTTCGCCGGCAGCGACCTCGAACTCCGCCACCGTGGTCATGTCCGCGCCGCGGGTCGCGACGGGCGTATGCAGCACCGCCATGTCCTGGCCGCAGATGGCGAGCAGCGCGGAGCGATCCTCGGAACGCTTGACCCAGGGAATCTCGATGCCGAACCCGAAGCGGATGATCAGCTCCATCCGCATGGCGACCCGGCCGGAGACGCCGCGGACCAGCCGAACGACATCGGAGGCCCTGCCCCGCGGCGGCATGAAATCGATCATCTCGACGGTGCCGGTCGCAGTTTCGTATCGCGTCTCGAGGATGAGACTGTCGCCGCGATAACGTCGAGACGTCGATCGGACGTCGCCGCGCGGCTCGATCAGCCAGCGGCCGTGGCTGCGATCACCCAGCAGGCCGGCGAAACAGGCGTCGGAATCGAACGCCGGCCAGCACAGCCAGTCGATCGACCCGTTCCGGCTCACCAGGGCAGCCGTCTCACAATCGCCAATCAGGGCGTAGTCTTCGATCCTGCAGGACATTTGTTATCCGCGTGCAACTGCCCCCCGCAATCCCCCCGTTCTAAACGCCGGCCGGGCTGATCCGTTCGGCGGTCGCCGCCTTCAACGCCGCGACGCTGGTCGCACCGGCGATGTCCTCGAGCTTGATCGGCATCTTGCGGCGCCAGTTCGGATGCTCGTCGATCGTGCCGGGAATATTGGGCTGATCGACCACCTCCAGCAGATCCTCCAGGGAAATCACCAGCAGCCGGGACCGCGTCCGCGACAGGAAGGCGATCGCTGAGTGGACGTCGTTGGCTTGAATGCCGTGTTGGCGGAGCACCTCGTCCCAGAGCCCCAACGCATCCCAGCGATCTTGGTCGCTTTCACCGGGATCGATGCCCAGCCCGCGCTTGGTCTTGAGATCGCCGAACGAGCGCCAGCCGGCGTAGGTCGAGAGGTCGTGGGTATTCAGCGTCACCAGCGCGTTCGGCGGATAGAAGTCGACATCGCGGAAGCGGCCGTTGTCGTCGCGTTCGAAGATCATCACCTTGTAGGACCACAAGCCCCAATCGGCCATCTGTTCGCGAAAGCCCTCCGGCACGGTGCCGAGATCCTCGCCAATGACGATGCATTCATTGGCGACGCTCTCGATGACGGTCGCGGCCAGCAGCGCCTCGAACGGCATCTGCACGTACGCGCCCTGCTTGGCCGGAAATCCGTGCGGCACCAGGTACAGCCGCTTCAAACCGAGCACATGGTCGAGCCGGATCGCGCCGGCATGCCGCATCGACGCCCGAACCATCTCCCGGAACGGCTCGAAATTCTTCAGCGCCAGTCCCGGCGCGTTGAACCCGGCGAGCCCCCAGTTCTGCCCGACCGTGTTCAAGGGATCGGGCGGCGCCCCGACGGAGAGCGTGCGCGAAATGGCGCCCTGCTCGTTCCAGGCATCGAAGCCGTCGGATTGAACGCCGACCGCGACGTCGAGATACAAGCCGACCTTCATTCCCAGCCGATGCGCGAGATCCCGGCAATGGCGCAATTGTCGCTCGGCGAGCCATTGCACATAGGCGATGAACTCGGCCTCCCTCCGGTCGGGGCCGCTGAGCAGCGCCGCGCAGCGCGCAGCATCGGGCTGCCGCCACTCCTCGGGCCAGTCCCACCAGGGCTTCTGGAAGCGATGCCGCAACACCTCGAAGCAGGTGAAGCGGGCCAGCAGCTCGCCACGCTCGGCCCGATAGGCCTTGAACTCCGCAGCGGCCGCGGCGTCGGGCGCAGCCATGAAAGCGTCGAAGGCGGCACGCAGGGCCGGCCATTTCAACGCCGCCACACCCTTGTAGTCCACCAGCTCGGCCTGCCGCACCGGCTCCAGCACCTTGCTGCCGGGCCCCTTCGCGAAGCCCGGGGCCTGCTCGACATCGACATAGAGCGCATTCAGGAACAGCCGGCTGTTCGGCGCATAAGGGCTGAAATCGCCCGGCCGATCGTCGAACAGCGCATGCAACGGATTGAGGCCGACGCCATCGGCGCCGATTTCGGCGCAAAGCGTGATGAGATTGGCAAGGTCGGTGAAATCGCCCATGCCCCAGTTGCGGCCGGATCGAATGCCGTAGAGCTGGACCGCCAGCAGCCAGACGCGGTCGAAATCACCGGCGAAGGCCTTCGCCGGCGCGACGAGCAGCGGCAGCTCCTCGCGGTACGACGACGCATCCACCAGCTCGAGGCGGTAGCTGCCGACCGGCAGATCACCCGGCCACTCGACCAGGGCCTCGCCGGCGTCTCCCTTCGCGATCTCAGCGTCGCCACGCCTGATGGTCCACCTGACCGGCAGCTTCGCCGCCTCGGTCAGGCGGCTGCGCGCGGGCTGCCCGGAGCGAATCACCACCGCATCGCTCAGCAGCCGATGCGGCGTGGGCCGGGGAAAGGCCTCCACGATGATCTTGAGGGCCGCTTCGTCGGTCACACGACGGTGCCCCTGACCATCGTAGAATTCTGTCAGGATTCCGAGACTATGGGCTTCGCTGTAGAGATCCATTCGGCACGCGATCTGGACGTAACGGCAAGTCGTACGTCGTAAAATTGTTGTGGGACGGCAAGAGGATAAGCCCCTAACGCCGCGGCAAGGCCGTCGTTCCCCGGGGAACAAAACGAGCCTTGCGGCTTTGTAATTTGGGGTCGTCTCGGTTTCTAGCGAACTGGGACGCCGTTTTATTGTCAATGGCATCACCGTGAACAAATTTGCGCACACGTTCGAGAGCGTCGCCCTCAAAGACGCTTTCTCCCCTATTCTGCCCTCTTTTGAGGAGAGCCGCATCTGTCGAGGCCGAGACATCTTTCGAGACGCCTCCGATCGCAGCCGCATCATCATCCTCTCTCCTAGGTGAGGGCCTCATGAACCTGATGTCATCCCTGGATTCGCCCAGCCTGCAGACCGAGCCCGACGGCGACGGTCTCTGGTACAAGGACGCGATCATCTATCAGCTGCACGTCAAGGCGTTCGCCGACAGCAACAATGACGGCGTCGGCGACTTCGCCGGCCTGACCGACAAGCTGGACTATCTGCAGGACCTCGGCGTCACCACGCTGTGGCTGTTGCCGTTCTACCCCTCGCCCGGCCGCGACGACGGTTACGACATCGCCGATTACGGCAGCATCAATCCCGATTTCGGGACGATGAAGGAGTTCAAGCGCTTCATCCAGGAAGCCAAGCGGCGCGGCCTGCGGGTGATCACCGAACTCGTCGTCAACCACACCTCCGACCAGCATCACTGGTTCAAGCGCGCCCGGCGCAGCCCGCCCGGCTCCAGCGCCCGCAACTGGTACGTCTGGAGCGACACCGACCAGAAATATCTCGGCACCCGAATCATCTTCACCGATACCGAGAAGTCCAACTGGACCTGGGATCCGGAGGCCGGCCAGTTCTACTGGCACCGCTTCTTCTCGCACCAGCCGGACCTCAACTTCGACAATCCACGCGTGGTCAACGCGATCGTCCAGGTGATGAAGCGCTGGCTCGATGCCGGCGTCGACGGCTTCCGGCTCGACGCCATTCCCTATCTCTGCGAACGCGACGGCACCAACAACGAGAACCTCCCGGAGACGCATGCGATCATCAAGCGCCTGCGTGTCGAGCTCGACAGTTACGCCAAGGATAAGCTGCTGCTGGCCGAGGCCAACCAGTGGCCCGAGGACGTGCAGGAGTATTTCGGCCAGGGCGACGAGTGCCACATGGCCTACCACTTCCCGCTGATGCCGCGCATCTACATGGCGATCGCCCAGGAGGACCGCTTCCCGATCACCGACATCCTGCGCCAGACGCCCGACATTCCCGCGACCTGCCAATGGGCGCTGTTCCTGCGCAATCATGACGAGCTGACCCTGGAGATGGTCACCGACGTCGAGCGCGACTATCTGTGGTCGACCTACGCCAACGATCCGCGTGCGCGCATCAATGTCGGCATCCGCCGCCGCCTCGCGCCGCTGATGGACAACGACCGGCGCAAGATCGAGCTGATGAACTCGCTGCTGATGTCGTTCCCCGGCACGCCGATCATCTATTACGGCGACGAGATCGGGATGGGTGACAACATCTATCTCGGCGACCGCAACGGCGTACGAACGCCGATGCAATGGACGCCCGACCGCAATGGGGGCTTCTCGCGCGCCGACCCGGCGCGGCTCTACGCGCCGATGATCATGGACCCGGTGTACGGCTACGAGGCGGTCAATGTCGAGGCGCAGTCGCGCAGCCTCTCGTCGCTTTTGAACGCCACCAAGAAGCTGATCTCGGTGCGCAAGTCGACGCTGGCCTTCGGCAGGGGCACCATGACCTTCATCCGCCCGGCCAACCGGTCGGTTCTGGCCTATGTCCGCCAATACAAGGACGAGGTCATCCTCTGCGTCGCCAACCTGTCGCGCTCGGCGCAGGCGACCGAGCTCGATCTCTCGCCGTTCAAGGATCGCGTCCCGATCGAAATGCTCGGCCGCTCGCGCTTTCCCGCCATCGGCGAGCTGCCTTACATGATCACGCTCGCGCCCTACGGATTCTACTGGTTCCAGCTCAAGGAGCGCGAGAAGTCGGAGCCCATCATCCAGCGCGCGGTACCGGAGTTCGAGACGCTGGTCGTGCCGCTCGGCTCGACCTGGGTATCGCTGGCTCGCACTCGCAGCGTGTTCGAACGCGACGTTCTGCCCGGTCATCTGGCGCGCGCGCGATGGTACCCCGAGCGCTCGGCGGACGCGATCCATCCGACGCTGACCTCGGCGATCCCGTTCTGCGACATCGGCGACAACCGGCCCTGGCTGATCTTCTTCAAGGCCGCCGAGCGCGACGAGAAGCGGCGCTATCTGCTGCCGATGCAGATCGAGTGGGTGCGTTTCGATCGCGATCGCTACAATCCGCAGGCCTTCGCCGCCGTGCGCCAGGGCGCCCGCGAGGGAACGCTGCTCGATGCAGCGACGAGCCCGATCTTTCTTGCGCTGCTCCTGCACAATCTGAAGCAAGCGTTGACGGTCGAGGAAAACGGGGTGCGCCTCGAATTCCGGCCGACGTCGCGGTTTCCCGACAAGCAGATCCGCGAATCGGAACAGGTGCGCGTGGTCGAGACCGACCGCTGCAGCAGCAAGGCGGTGGTCAACAACGAGTTCTTCATCAAGCTCCGCCGCGAGCTGGAGGCTGGTCCGCACCCGGAGATCGAGATCGGCGGTTTCCTCACGGAAACCGTAGGCTTCGGCAATGTCCCGCCGCTGCTCGGCAGTGTCGAGGTGATCCAGGAGGGCGAGCGGCAGACCGTCGGCTGCGTCCACGGCTTCGTCGAGAACCAGGGCGACGGCTGGACCGTCAGCGCCGCCTATCTCGATCGCTACGTCGACGACCAGCGCGTGTTCGCCGCGAGCGGCGACGAGCGGCAGAGCGAGGAGCTGTCGCCCTATCTGCGCTACATGGCGCAGGCAGGCCGTCGCGTCGGCGAGTTGCATGCGGCGCTCGCCTCGCGCAGCGACATCGTCGATTTCGCGCCCGAGCCCGCGAACGCAGATCATCTCGATCACTGGATCGACCGGCTGCGCGGCCAGGCTGACCGGATCCTCACGGGCCTGAGCGAGCGCCGCGATCACCTCAAGGATCCGGAACGAGGGCTGGTCGACCAGGTGCTCGCCAGGCGCGGCGAGCTGTCGGAGCGACTCAGCAGCTTGATCCCGCACCATATCGGCGGCAGCGACATCCGGCTGCATGGCGATTTCCATCTCGGCCAGATCCTCATCGTCAAGGACGATATTTTCATCATCGACTTCGACGGTGACGAGGAGCAGCCGCTTGCCGAGCGTCGGCGCAAGGCGCCGCCGGCGCGCGACATCGCAGGCTTCCTGCGCTCGATCGATTGCTCGGTCCGCGTCGCCCAGGAGCGCGCCCTGAGGGCGAGCCAGGACGATCACGGCCGTATCGCCGCCGCGCTGTCGGAATGGCGCGACCAGGCAGCGACCGCCTTCTTGGCTGGCTATCGCGAGATCAAGGCCAGTCAGCGCCTCTGGCCGGACGATCCGCATACGGCGGAGGCGCTCCTTAACTTTTTCATGCTGGAAAAAGCCCTCGGAGCGCTCGAATATGATCTGGCTCACCGGCCGGACTGGTTGCGCATCGCATTGAGCAACCTGCTTCGCGTCCTGTCCGAGCCAGCATCAGCCAGCGAGTCCTCATGACCCATCTTTCTCCCGAGGCGTTTGCGATCATCGAAGGTCGGCATGCCGACCCGTTTCGCTATCTCGGTCAGCACAATGTCGACGGGCGGGCCGTCGTGCGCGCGTTCCTGCCCGAGGCCTCCCGCGTCGAGGTGGTCGGCGAGCACGGCGACGTCGCCGCGCTGACGCGCATCCATGATGCCGGCCTGTTCACCGGGACCATGCCGTCGCTGCAGCGCTATCGGCTTCGGGCGACATTCGGCGACCACGTCACCGACCTCGAAGATCCTTATCGTTTCCTGCCGATCCTGAGCGACTTCGACCTGCATCTGCTCGGCGAAGGCAATCATGAGCGGCTCTACGACAAGCTCGGCGCGCATCCAATGGTGCTCGACGGCGTCGACGGCGTCGGATTCGTTGTGCTCGCGCCGAACGCGCGTCGCGTCAGCGTGGTCGGCGATTTCAACTTCTGGAATGCGCGGCGCCACCCGATGCGCGTCCGCGGCAACGGCTACTGGGAGCTGTTCATTCCCCGCGCCAGGGCCGGCGACCACTACAAGTTCGACATCATCGGCCCGCAGGGCGAGCACCTGCCGCTGAAATCGGACCCGATGGCCTTCGCGGCCGAGATGCGTCCCAAGACCGCATCGATCGTGGTCGACGAGTCCAGCCTGCCGCAACCTCGGCCGGCGCCGCATGACATCAACAAGCTGAACAGGCCGGTCTCGATCTATGAGGTGCATCTCGGCTCGTGGCGGCGCAAGGACAATAACCAGTGGCTGACCTATCGCGAACTCGCCGAGCAACTGCCGGCCTATGCACGCGACATGGGCTTCACGCACATCGAATTCCTGCCGGTCAGCGAGCACCCGTTCGACGGCTCCTGGGGCTATCAGCCGACCGGCCTGTTCGCGCCGACCAGCCGCTTCGGCAGTCCTGAGGACTTCTGTGCGCTGGTTGATGCGTGCCACCGCGAGGGCCTCGCGGTGTGGCTCGACTGGGTGCCAGGCCATTTCCCGGATGACCCGCACGGCCTAGGCCATTTCGACGGCACCGCGCTGTACGAGCACGCCAACCCGATGCAGGGCCGGCATCTCGACTGGGGCACGCTGATCTACAATTACGGCCGCACCGAAGTCGCCAATTTCCTGCGCTCGAACGCGCTGTTCTGGCTGGAGCGCTACGGCATCGACGGTCTGCGCGTCGATGCGGTCGCCTCGATGCTCTATCTCGACTACAGCCGTCCATCCGGCGGCTGGATTCCGAACAAATATGGCGGGCGCGAGAACCTCGAAGCCATCGAGTTTCTGCGCCGGACCAATATCGACGTGTTCGGCCATTTCCCGCAGGCGACCACGGCTGCCGAGGAATCCACGGCGTGGCCGCAGGTGTCTCGCCCGGTCGACATGGGCGGGCTCGGTTTCGGCTACAAGTGGAACATGGGCTGGATGCACGACACCTTGCGCTACATCAGCAAGGACCCGATCCACCGCAAATATCACCACGGCGAGATCCTGTTCGGCCTGCACTACGCCTTTTCGGAAAACTTCATCCTGCCGCTGTCGCATGACGAGGTCGTGCACGGCAAGCGCTCCATCCTTGGCCGGATGCCGGGCGACGACTGGCAGCGTTTTGCCAACCTGCGTGCGTATTACAGCTTCATGTTCGGGCATCCCGGCAAGAAGCTCCTGTTCATGGGCTGCGAGCTCGCCCAGGAGCGCGAGTGGAATCACGATACCTCGCTCGACTGGCATCTGCTCGGCGACGCCAAATATGCCGGCATCCAGGCCCTGATCCGCGACCTCAACCACCTCTACCGCAACGTGCCGGCGCTGCATGAGCGGGACTGCGAGCCTGCCGGCTTCGAGTGGTTGACGACCGACGACTCCGACCGAAACGTCTTCGCCTGGGTGCGCAAGGGCTTCGATGAGCACGCGCGCTGCGTCGTGGTCGTGAACTTTTCGCCCAACGTGTATTACAATTACCGGGTCCGCGTGCCGTTCGGCGGCAGATGGAGGGAAGCTTTCAATTCCGACTCCCTGCATTATGGCGGCAGCAATGTCGGCAACGTCGGCCAGGTCCATGCCTCTGAAGAACACCAGCTCAACCTCATCCTCCCGCCCATGGCAGCGGTATTTCTCCTCCCGGAAGCCTGACGCAATGCGCCTGGCCGCTGGAAGCCA
Source organism: Bradyrhizobium sp. HKCCYLRH3097 (assembly GCF_051167875.1). NCBI lineage: Bacteria > Pseudomonadati > Pseudomonadota > Alphaproteobacteria > Hyphomicrobiales > Nitrobacteraceae > Bradyrhizobium > Bradyrhizobium sp. HKCCYLRH3097. Next base: position 104,487 of record NZ_JBNPTX010000016.1, on the reverse strand, counting down.
CGCCCGTCTCGGAGCAACCTGGGACGGACGGGGGACCAATTTTGCCCTGTTCTCCGCCAATGCCGAGAAGGTCGAGCTCTGCCTGTTCGACAGCCAGGGCCGGCGCGAGATCGAGCGCATCGAACTGCCGGAGCGGACGGAGGATGTCTGGCACGGCTATCTCAACGATGTCTCGCCGGGGCAGCTCTATGGCTACCGTGTCTACGGTCCTTACGAGCCGGAGCAGGGCCACCGCTTCAATGCCAACAAGCTGCTGCTCGACCCCTATGCCAAGCGGCTCGCCGGCCGGCTGGTCTGGAGCGACGCCCATTTCGCCTACCGCGCCGGCTCGCCGCGCGAGGATCTCTCGTTCGACCGGCGCGACAACGCCCGCGGCATGCCCAAGGCTGTCGTCATCGACGAGACCTTCAACTGGGGCCGGCGCGAAATGCGGCCGCAGATCCCGTGGGAGGACACGATCATCTACGAGGCCCATGTCAAGGGCCTGACCAACAAGCGCGACGACGTCCCACCCAATCTGCGCGGCACCTATGGCGGGCTGTCGTCGCCGGCGATGATCAAGCATCTGAAGCGGCTCGGCGTCACGACGATCGAGCTGCTTCCCATCCACGCCTTCATCGACGACCGCATGCTGGTCGAGAAGAAGCTGGTCAACTACTGGGGCTACAACACGATCTCGTTCTTCGCGCCGGAGCTTCGCTACGCGCAGGACAATCCGCTCGATGCCTTCCGGACGACGGTGGCAAGGCTGCACGATGCCGGCATAGAGGTCATGCTCGACGTCGTCTACAACCATACCGCCGAAGGCAACCATCTCGGACCCACCCTGTGCTATCGCGGCATCGACAACGCGTCCTACTACTGGCTGAAGCCCGACAATCCGCGCTTCTACGACGATTTCACCGGCTGCGGCTCGTCCGTTAACCTGACGCATCCGCGTGTGCTCCAGATGGTGATGGACTCGCTGCGCTACTGGGTGGAGGTCTGCCACGTCGACGGCTTCCGCTTCGACCTTGCCACCACCCTGGCGCGCGAGAAGCACGGCTTCGACCGGCGCAGCGGCTTTCTCACCGCGATCCGCCAGGACCCGGTGCTGGCGAGCGTCAAGCTGGTCGCTGAGCCCTGGGACGTCGGTCTCGGCGGCTATCAGGTCGGCGCATTCCCCTCGCAATGGTCCGAATGGAACGACCGCTATCGTAGCGCCATGCGTCGCTACTGGAGCGGCGAAGGCAGCCTGATCGGCGAGGTGTCGAGCCGCATGACCGGCTCGTCCGACATCTTCAACCATGACGGCCGCACCCAGCGCGCCAGCGTCAATCACGTCACCGTCCATGACGGGTTCACGCTGGCCGATCTCTTCAGCTACAACAGCAAGCACAATGAAGCGAACGGCGAGGACAATCGCGACGGCTCCAACGACAACCACAGCAACAATTTCGGTCATGAGGGGCCGACCGACGACGTGACGATCACGGCGCTGCGGCGGCAGTCGCGCAAGAACCAGCTCGCCTGTCTGTTCCTCGCACAGGGCCTGCCGCTGCTGCTCGCAGGCGACGAGGTCGGCAACTCGCAGCATGGCAACAACAACGCCTATTGCCAGGACAACGAGGTCGGCTGGGTGGACTGGAGCGGCATGGGCCGCGAGGGCGATGATCTCATCGACTTCATCGCGCACATGACCGAGCTGCGCCGCCGCTTCGGCCAGATTCGCGCGCGCCGCTGGCTCGATGGCCGCCGCCCGGACGGCAGCTTCGGCGTGCTGTGGCTGACGCCTTCGGCGGAGGAGATGACGCAAACCGACTGGACCTTTCCCGACGGACGATTTCTCGCCTATGTGCTCGCTCCGGTGGAACAGGAACAGGCTCCGATCTTTATCGTTCTGAACGCGGCCCCCGAAGAGATCGGATTCAAATTGCCCAAGCTTGCCGAGTACAAGACGTGGCAACAGGTCCTGAACACCACCGAAGCCCAGCAGACGCCGATCGATTTCGCGTCCGGTGCGGACCTCAAGGCCCCGTCCCGCTCCGTGCTGGCGTATGCGGGCCAGTCATGAACGGCCGTCAATTCGGACCTCGGCTCACGCAGGACGGCACGACGTTCCGGCTGTGGGCGCCTGCCGCCAGGCGCGTCGATCTGATCCTCGACGTCAAGCATGAGATGCAACGCGGGGATGGCGGTTGGTATTCGCTCGACGTCGCCGGCGCCGGCGCCGGCACGCGGTATAAGTTCCGTATTGACGATGAGCTCGACGTTCCAGATCCCGGCTCGGATTTCCAGCCGGAGGATGTCTCCGGCCCGAGCGAAATCATCGACCACCGTGCCTACACCTGGCGCTCCGAAAACTGGCGCGGTCGTCCATGGCAGGATGCCGTGTTCCTCGAAAGCCATGTCGGCACCTTCACGACGGAAGGCACCTACCGCGCAATGATCGACAAGCTCGATCATCTCGTCGAAACCGGCATCACCGCGCTCGAACTGATGCCGCTGGCGGACTTCGCCGGCTCCCGCAACTGGGGCTATGACGGCGTGCTGCTCTACGCGCCGGACAGCGTCTATGGGCGTCCCGATGATCTGCGCGCGCTGATCGACGAGGCGCATCTGCGTGGCATCATGGTGTTTCTCGACGTCGTCTACAATCACTTCGGCCCGGAGGGAAACTACATCGGCCGCTATGCGCCGACCTTCTTCACCGACGCGCATACGCCGTGGGGCAGCGCGATCGACTACCGGCTCTCCGAAGTGCGCGCCTTCGCGATTCAGAACGCGTTGCATTGGCTGACGGACTATCGCTTCGACGGCCTGCGCTTCGACGCCGTGAATCACATCCTGTCCAACGAGGGTGAGATCCCGATGCTGCACGATCTCAGCGCCGCCGTGGGCAAGCTGGTCGAAGCAACCGGGCGGCACATCCATCTCGTGCTGGAAAACGGCGACAACCGCGCCAGCATGCTGGATTCCGCAGAGGAGCCGCCGCGCGGCAAATTTCGCGCGCAGTGGAACGACGACTATCATCACGCCTGGCACGTGATCCTGACCGGCGAGAGCGGCGGCTATTACGGCGACTACCAGCAGGCGCCGCGCCGCGATCTCGCTCGCGCGCTCGCCTCCGGCTTCGTCTACCAAGGCGAACCCGCGGCATTCTGGGGCGGCGATCCGCGGGGCGAGCCGAGCGGTCATCTGGCCCCCGGCGCGTTCGTCAACTTCCTGCAGAACCACGACCAGATCGGCAACCGCGTGTTCGGCGACCGCCTGGAGGCGCTGGCGTCGCCGGAAGGGATCGCGGCGGCACTCGCGGTGACGCTGCTCGCGCCCACCGTCCCGATGCTGTACATGGGCGAGGAATGGGGCTCGAAGCAGCCGTTCCCGTTCTTCTGCGACTTCCAGGGCGACCTCGCGCATGCCGTGCGCAACGGACGCCGCAGAGAGTACGAGTGGGCGTACGCCAAATATGGCGACGAGGTTCCCGATCCGCTCGACATCGAAACCTTCCAGTCCGCAATCATCGACTGGGACTCCCGCAATGAGTCGCCGGGGCGCGAGCGTCTCGCGCTGGTGCGCGCGCTCCTTGCGGTGCGTCACAAGGAGGTTGCGCCGCGGCTTCCGGGAGCGAAATTCGGCGAGGCGGACGTGACCGATGACGGTCGCCTGAGCGCGCATTGGCTGATGGGCGATGGCAGCCGGCTAAATCTGCTTGCCAACGTCTCCGACAAGGAACTCGCGGCTTCGCCGACCGGCGTCCCGGGCACCCCGATCTGGGGCGGCACGCCTGGAGACCGCCTGCCGCCGTGGTCGGTGTTCTGGAGCATCGGGGGATAGCATGCCTCCGGCCATTCCCCTCGCGACCTATCGCCTGCAGCTCACGGGTGATTTCAACTTCGAATCGGCCGCACGCGTCGTGCCATATCTGAAGGCGCTCGGGATCAGCCACGTCTACGCTTCGCCCTTCATGACGGCGCGGAAGGGCTCGACGCATGGCTACGACATCACCGATCATTCCAAGCTCAATCCCGAGCTCGGCGGCGAGGACGGCTTTGCGAAACTGTGCGCGGCGCTGAAGCAGCACGATCTCGGCCTCATCCTCGACTTCGTGCCGAACCATGTCGGCGTGCATTTCGACGACAATCCATGGTGGCTCGACGTGCTCGAATGGGGCCAGGCTTCGCCGCACGCCGCCTCGTTCGACATCGACTGGGACCAGTTGCCGTACCGCGCGCGCGGCGGCGTGCTGCTGCCGATCATCGGCACCTCCTACGGCCACGCGCTCGAACATGGCGACATCGAGCTGCGCTATGATCCGGACGAAGGCTCGTTCTCCTGCTGGTACTTCGAGCATCGGCTGCCGATCGCGCCGGAGCGCTATGGCGAGGTACTGCGCATCATCGTCAAGGAGGCCGGTGACGAGAGCAGCGAGGCCGGCAAGGCGATCCTCGACCTGGCGTCGCGCTATCGCGGCTTGCGCCATCCGAACCGCAAGGAAGCGCCGGCGTTCAAGGCGGCCCTCAAGGCCATTCCCGGCGCGGCCGACGTCATTGCCCAGGGGATCGCAGCCTATAAGGCCGGCGACCGTGGTGCGCAGACGCTCGCTCTGCATCATCTGCTGGAGCGACAGCACTACAAGCTCGGCCATTGGCGGCTTGCGTCCAGCGACATCAACTACCGCCGCTTCTTCGACGTCAACACGCTGGCGGGCCTGCGCGTCGAGGATGCCGGCACGTTCGAAGCGATCCACCGGCTGGTCAAGAAGCTGATCGCGGATGGCCAGTTGCAGGGTCTGCGGCTCGACCATATCGACGGCCTGCGCGATCCCGCACAATATTTCCAGCGCCTGCGGCGGCTGATCCGCGACGCTCGGGGGCCCGCAGCCGGGCCGTTCTACGTCGTCATCGAGAAGATTCTCTGCGAGCACGAGAAGCTGCCGGGTTTTGCCGGCGTGCACGGCACCACCGGCTACGAGTGGATGAACGTCATCACCCAGGTCCTGATCGACGGCAAAGGTCTGGAGCCCTTGGACGAGATCTGGCGCCAGATCAGCAACAAGCCGCCGAAGCTCGCGCCTGTGATCAAGGAGGCCAAGCGGCGCGTGCTGGAGACTCTGCTGACCAGCGAGTTCACCGTGCTGACCCGCCTGCTGGCGCGCATCGCCAACGGCCACTACTCGACGCGCGACTATTCGGAAGACATCCTGCGCCAGGCGCTTGAGCTGTATGTTCTTCACTTCCCGGTCTATCGCACCTATCTCACCACAGCCGGCCCGACCGAGACCGACCGCAAGCTGATCGACCACGCCATCGCAGGCGCCCGGGCCGAATGGTTCGCCTCCGACGGCTCGATCTTCGAGTTCCTGCGCGATGCGCTGACCATGGATCTCATCAAGCGCGACCGCAGCACCAACCACAGCGTCCCGCGTGTGCGCCGCTTCGCCCTCAAGGTGCAGCAGCTCACCGGGCCGATGATGGCGAAGTCGCTGGAGGACACCGCCTTCTACCGCTTCCACCGACTGCTCGCGCTCAACGAGGTCGGTGGCGATCCAGCGGCGCATGCTCTGGCGATCGCCGACTTCCACAAGCTGATGCGGGACCGCGCCAGGCATTGGCCGCACGGCATGACCGCCACTGCTACCCACGACACCAAGCGCGGCGAGGATGCGCGCACGCGGCTCGCCGCCATCACCGAGCTGCCCAACGATTGGACGTCCGCGATGGCGCGCTGGAAGACCTTGAACGCGCCGCACGTCATCACGGATGGCAAAATGCGCGCGCCCTCGGCGGCGTTCGAATACATGCTGTACCAGACGCTCGTCGGCATCTGGCCGGCAAGCGGCACCGATGGCACCCTGCCCGAGCGGCTGCAGGCCTATGCGCTGAAGGCCGCGCGCGAGGGCAAGGAGGAGACCAGCTGGCTCAATCCGAACGAGGCCTATGAGAACGGCCTGCGCGCCTTCATCGACCGCATCCTGGATCGCGAGCGCTCGTCCGAGTTCCTGCAGTCGCTGGAGACGCTTTCCAGGCGACTCGCTTTGCTCGGCGCGCTGAACTCGCTGACCCAGCTCACGCTGAAGGCGACGATGCCCGGCGTGCCGGATTTCTATCAGGGCACCGAGTTCTGGGACCTTTCGATGGTCGATCCGGACAACCGCCGCCCGGTCGATTTCGCCGCGCGTGAGCACGCGCTGCGTGCGTGCGAGACTCCCGACTGGGCCCACCTCGCGGACCGTTGGCCGGACGGCCGCATCAAGCTCGCCTGGACGCGGGAGCTGCTGAAGCTTCGCAACCAGATGCCCGCCGTGTTCACCGACGGCTCCTACGAGCCGCTCGAGGTGAGCGGACGTCATGCCGATCACGTCATTGCCTTCGCACGGCGGCGTGGGCGCGACGCCGTCGTCGTCGTCACCGTGCGCAACTTTGCACCCTTCACCGACGGTGGCCGGGTGTGGCCCCACGCAGATGGTTTCGAAGCCGAGGTTCATGCCCGCGGCTACATACCGGGGGACATGCAGGACGGCATCCTGGCGGTGTCCTCCATCTTCACGCATTTGCCTGCAGCGGCGATCCCGGCGCGGACCGACGCGGCAGCCCACCCGCCTGGTCGACGTCGGACAGCAGCGGCCCCGACCTGATCAGCTCTTCTTCGTCAACAGCAACTGGCCGCGGCTGCGGATCGCGGATTGCGCCGCCTCGGCAAAGCGCTGCAGCAGCCAGGGCAGCACGACCTCGACACGCACGTGATCGTCGGCGACGTCGACATGGCCCGACGCCGCCTGACCGAGCGCGCGAACGCGAAAGATCATCTTGTCGCCCTCCCAGCGCTCTTCGTCGACCTTCAGGACCGGAACGCTGGTCGCGGCGCGGCTGAGACCGGCCTGGAGCCGGCGCACGGCCTCGTCCTTGCCGAGGCGATGCGGAATGGAAACGACAAGCGGTCTTGACATCGCGATCTCCTGACTAACAACCCTCTCTACGTAGTCATCAGTGGCTACGACCGCAAAGACACAATCCGCATTTTAGCTGTTCCCTTACGGAACTTTCGAAGTTCCGGCCAGTTTTCTCGTCGACGGCAGAGCACGTTGTCGCCCCGCTGCCGGGCACTGGAGGGAAGCACATGTCCATCGGAACTATCATCCTGATCATTCTCATCATCGCCCTGCTCGGCGGCTTCTCCGGCATCGGCGGCGGTCCGTTCTACGGCACCGGCTACTACGGCGGCGGCGGTCTCGGCCTGATCATCGTCATCGTGCTGATCCTCGTCCTGCTCGGACGTATCTGATCTTCTGATGCGATCGGACTCGGGCAGACGGCACGTCTGCCCGAGCGACTACGACGTCTCTGCGAGCGTCTTCATGGCCGCCTTGATAGAGCCAGCGGCATCTTCATAACCATCCCACGCCTTGGTCTTGGCCAGCAGCGCCGGTACGGTGCGGACGGTGTAGCGCTCGGGTTCGAGCCCGTTCTTCACCTGCGCCCAGGTCAGCGGCATGGACACGGTGGCGCCTTCGCGAGCGCGCGGCGACAGCACGGCGACCGCCGTCGACATCCGGTCGTTGCGCAGATAGTCGAGGAAGATCTTCCCCTTGCGCAGCTTCTTCGACATGTTGAGCAGGTACTGCTCCGGGCGGTCGTTCGCCATCCATTGGCACACGCCCTGTGCAAACGCCTTCGCTTCGGGCCAGCTCACCTTGTCGCGCGCGCCGTGCAGCAACGGCGTCACCACATGCAGACCCTTGCCGCCCGTGGTCTTGCAGAAGCTCTCGAGTCCGAGGCTCTTCAAGCGCTGGCGCATCTCCTTGGCGGCCGCGATCACCTCCTCGAACGCGACGTTCGGCGCCGGATCGAGATCGAACACCAGCCGACCCGGCACGTCATAGGCGTCCGGCGCGCAATTCCATGGATGCAGCTCGACGGCGGCGACCTGGGCCACCGCGATCAATCCTTCGACGCGGTCGATCTGCAGATATGGTTTGCGGTCGCCCGAGACCTTGACCAGCTCCAGCAGGTCCGACATGCCCTGCATGCCGTGCCGCTGGAAGAATTTTTCGCCACCGATGCCATCAGGCGCACGCACGATCGAGCACGGCCGCCCCCTCAGATGCCCGATCATCCAGTTGCCGACGGCTTCCAGATAGGTCGCAAGATCAAGCTTGGTGACGGGCTCGCCGTCGCCGGCGTCCGGCCACAGCGCCTTGTCGGGCTTGGAGATCGCAACGCCCATCACGGTCGCCGAGCCCTTCGTGCGTGACGGCGTCTTGTGCAGCGTGGTGCCGACGGTCGCGACGCTCGCGGCGGCCCGCGCCACCGGCCTGGCAACCTTCGTCGTCATCACCGGCGCCTCGGCAACGACCTCGCGGGCCGGCTTGTCCTCGCGCAGTCCCTTGAACGAGGCCTGCCTGACATTGCCGTCGCCGGTGAAGCCGGCAAACTCGATCTCGGCGACCAGCTCGGGCTTGAGCCAATGCACGTCACGCGTCTTGCGCGGCGCGTTCTTGCCGCTGAACGGGCTCTTGTCGGATGCCGCCGCCTTCAGCGCCGGCATGATCTCCTTCACCGTGTCCTGGCCGAAGCCGGTGCCGACGATCCCGACATAAGCGAGATGATCGTCCTTGTTGACGCCGACCATCAACGATCGGAATTTGCCGTTGGTCGTCTTCCAGCCGCCGATGACGACCTCGTGGCCGGGCCTGGTCTTGGCTTTGGTCCAGCTCTCCGTCCGTCCCGAATGATAGGCCGAGTCCAACTTCTTCGAGACGATGCCTTCGAGGTTCAGCTTGCGCGCCGACTCCAGCACGGCTTCGCCGTCGCTCTCGAAATGCTCGACGTAGCGGATCCGCGGTGTCTTGCCCTTGATATGCGCCTTCAGCAGCTTCGCCAGCCGTGCCTTGCGCTCGCGCAAAGGCTGGCGGCGCAGGTCGAACTCCTCGGCGAACATCAGGTCGAAGGCGAAGAAGATCAGCTCGTCGGTTTCACCCGCCGAGATCGCCGCCTGCAGGGCGGAGAAGTTCGGATTGCCGTCCTTGTCGAGCGCGACGATCTCGCCGTCGATGATCGCGTCCGGCAGCTTCGCAGCCTCCTCCGCAATCGCGCCGAACTTGGCGGTCCAGTCCAGGCCCTTGCGGGTCTTCAGGGTTGCCTCGCCGCCCTCGACCCTGATCTGCACGCGGTAGCCGTCGAACTTGATCTCATGCCCCCAGCCCTCGCCGCTCGGCGGTTGCGCGACCGACGTGCAAAGCTCGGGCGGCACGAAATCGGGCAGCGACGATACCGTCTTCGGCGCAACGCGGGCCTTGGTGCCGTTTGCCTTCGCGGCCCTCGCTTTCGGCGATGAGGCCTTCGTAGTCGGCTTGGTTTCGCTGTCACTGCGGTTGGAGTGCCACACCGCATCCGCGTTCATGCGCTGCGTCTTGGCGAGCATGAACGGCTTCGGCGCCTTGCCCTTGCCGGCCGCGATCTGCTCCATCGTGCGGCCCGAGGCGACCGACTTGTCGGCATCCAGGATATCGTTGGCCTCGCCTTCCCGGGCAAACTCGTCGCGATGCTTGATCAGCAGCCAATTGGTCCGCTTGCCGCCGGTGCGATCGTGGCGCATCCGCACCAGCACCCAGCTGCCATGCAGCTTTTCGCCCTCGAGAGTGAATTTGAGATCGCCCTTCTTGAACCCGCGCTCCGGGTCCTCGCTGTCCCAATAGCCGCGGTCCCACAGCATGACGGTGCCGCCGCCATACTCGCCTTCCGGGATCGTACCTTCGAAATCGCCGTAGTCGAGCGGATGATCCTCGACCTCGACCGCAAGTCGCTTGTCGTGCGGATCGAGCGACGGCCCCTTGGTGACGGCCCACGACTTGAAGACGCCGTCGAATTCGAGCCGCAGGTCGTAGTGCAGGCGCGTTGCGTCATGCTTCTGGATGACGAAGCGCGGCCGCGCCGTACGCGCGACCTTGGCGTCGCCGGACGGCTCCGCCGTCTTGTCGAAATCGCGCTTCTTGCGATAGGTGGAAAGCTTCCCGAGCGCCACGGTGATCCCTCGCGTTGAGTGGTAGCGTAGCAAAGCCGGCGAACTCGTGGAACCGGCCGCATCGGCAGGATAACTTCGGGCAAAGTTCCGCGTTCCCGCGGCTCATGGAGGGCCCAGGCTGTGCTGGCGTCCGCCCTCTGCCAGTCGAGAGGGCGCGCAGGGAAGGCCGGGAGCTCGCCGCCCCCATGGCCCGCCTGCAGAAAGAAATGCAGGCGGCAGGTACCACAGGTGCAGCCGAGACATCCCGGCCCTCCCTGCGCGACGGCTTTAACGGCTGCTTCGCGTTCTCCCCGGTGCGCCGGGCTTGTTGGCCACCGTGTCACGACAATGCGCCTGCGCGCATTGCGCTGGATACCAGCATCGGGGTATCAGGACCGCGCGACTTGACCGTGCATGCCGGATTGTTCGTCGGCGCGACTGAATCACGCTGCAACCCGGCACACCCATCGCATTCCGCTGCCGACGTCCGTGACGACCGCGATACGTCCCCTCCGACGCAACGGAACGGTCCGGACCATAATGCTGATTTTACGAAGTCGTCAAGCGAATTATTTTTTCCCGAAGCGACCTTCGCCGGGCTCATGGAACCCACACCGATGCTTGCCCGTTGCAGCCTCGTTCGGATTGTCCAAGGAGACCACGATGGCCCCCCGCGCCTACTGGAAAGGCTCGCTCAAACTCTCGCTCGTCAGCTGCCCCGTCGTGCTCTATCCGGCGTCGACGTCGGTCGAGAAGACGCGCTTCCATCTGATCAACCGCGAGACTGGCAACCGGCTCAAGCAGCAGATGGTGGACGCCGAGACCGGCGACATCGTCGAGGGCGACCAGAAGGGCCGCGGCTATGAACTCGCCAAGGGACAGTATGTCGAGATCGAGCCGGAGGAGCTCGAGGCGGTCCAGATCGAGAGCAACCATACGATCGACATCGATAGCTTCGTGCCGCGCGACGAGATCGACCAGCGCTATCTCAACCACCCCTATTACATCGCCCCCGACGGCAAGGCGGCGCTCGACGCCTTCGCGGTTATCCGCGACGCCATGAAGGACCAGGAGCGCGTGGCGCTGGCGCGGATCGTGCTGACCAACCGTGAGCACGTCATCGCCATCGAGCCGATGGGCAAGGGCATGCTCGGCACCACGCTGCGCTTTCCCTATGAGCTGCGCGACGAAGCCGAGTTCTTCGACGACATCAAGGCGCCGAAGATCAGCAAGGACATGGTCGAGCTGGCCGGCCACATCTTGCAGACCAAGGCAGCCCATTTCGACCCCTCGGAGTTCAAGGATCAGTACGAGACCGCGCTGAAGGCGCTGGTGAAGCGCAAGGCCTCGGGCAAGCCGATCAAGCTGCCGGAGCCGGCGGAGCGGCCCGACAACGTCGTCAGCCTGATGGATGCGCTGAAGCAGAGCCTGAACGGCAAGAGCCGAAAAAAGACAGCGCGTGCGGCGTCGCGGCGGACGAGCACGCATCGACGCCCGGCGAAGAAGGCGCATCGGTCGGCGGCGCGGCAGAGGAAGGCGGGGTGAAAGCCAGCAGCTGCCTGCGTGGCGCAAGCGGCCTCCACACCCACCGCCGTCGTCCCGGCGAACGCCGGGACCCATACTCCGCGGCGGGTGTTGTAAGACAAGACTTGTCCCACATCCCGCGCAATAACATCTCCCTGGGGTTATGGGTCCCGGCGTTCGCCGGGACGACAGCGGAGAATTTTGCGACGGCTGCGGGTCATGGCGTGCGCGATGATCGTAGCCCGAATGATCGCCTCGTCAGCTCTTCTTCGACTTCTTCTTCGTCGTTTTCTTGGTAGTCTTCTTCGTGCTCTTCTTGCTCGCCTTCTTGGCCGTCTTCTTCGCCGAGGCCCTCGCGCTCTTTTTCGCGGGCACCTTCTTGCCTTCGCGGCGCGCCTCCGACAGGCCGATCGCGATGGCCTGCTTGCGGCTCTTGACCTTGCGACCGGAACCGCCGCTGCGCAGCGTGCCGGCCTTGCGCTTCTTCATGGCCCGGCCGACCTTGGCCGATGCCTTGCGCGAGTATTGTCGTGCCATGAACATCCTCCCGATTGCGACACGTAAACCGCGTCGGCGAGACGAAAGTTCCAAAGCGCAAGCTGATGCCGCGTACCTCCACCCATGCTTTCACGATCGCGGGAATCGAAGCCCGCCGATACATCGAGATTCCAATGCAGCTTCGCGCTCGTCGTTTCGATGACGGATAGACCGAGAAGCCAATCAGACGTTCTGATCCGCCGCATGAGGCGCAACTGGACAAGGCGACGTTCCGAATGATGCGTCCCTGGCCTCTTCCTCAGTCAGCAATTTCAGGAGCACCGTCCGCTTGGACTCATCGTTGAATTCAGCGAGACGTTTCCTGAACAGGATGAGGTTCTGCAGATGAATGTATTCTTCCATGACCGACCTCACTGATGGGAGCCAAGAACGACGTCGATGGACGAACGGCAAACGAAATCCAGGTGTGCAATATCTTTGATCTCATCGGGTCTTCCGAACCCGTCAAGGTCTGGATCTTGTGCTGCGATCTCGAACAGTCCCTGCAGGCTGAAAGATCGAACGCGCAGAACCCCTCACCGGGACATAGGCCGGCCTTCATGCCGAAGCGGCACTGCAACGCGTCGGGCTGACCTTGATTGAGATGAATTTCAGGCATGATGCTCTTCCCGGTATCGCCGATGACAATCTCTGCGCCGCAGTCGGCAGCCTCGTCCCCCCAAATTCAGATCGTGTTCTGACAAGCCGAGACATGGCACGTCCCGTGTTTACACCGTCGTGCATGCAAACGCACGATCAGCTGCGCCGATGAGGTGGCACGACCGCGGTCTCGATCATCCGTTGATCCAGAGAACGGGCGCCAGCGGACGTACTGTGCCGCAGCGCGAGATGACCGGCTGGTCAAAATTGCTCGAAAATATAACGAAACGAGCTGATGCCGCCCGCGGGACACGCAAGCTCGCCCATCGAATGGCGATGCCAACGCCCCTGACACACAGGACCAGTCGGCCGATACGGCCAAAGCTCAGTCCGGCGCGCGCAGCCGATAGCCGATGCCGGTCTCGGTCAATACGAATTGCGGGCGCTCGGGATCGGCCTCGATCTTCTGCCTGAGCTGACGCACATAGACGCGCAGATATTGCGCGTCGGTCAATTCGTCCCACAGCTCCTTGAGCAGGAAGCGGTGCGTCAGCACCTTGCCGGCGTGCTGCACCAGGACGCGGAGCAGATCGTACTCCTTGGGCGACAGCTTGATCTCGCGCTCGCCGACCTTGACGATGCGGCGCACCAGATCGACGGAGAGATCGCCGGTGCGGAACACCGGCCGCTCGCCCTGCACCTGCAACTGGTGCCGCAGCGCCGCGCGCAGCCGCGCCAGCAGCTCGTCCATGCCGAACGGCTTGGTGATGTAGTCGTCGGCCCCGAGATCGAGCGCCTGGACCTTGCCCGCCTCGTCGCCGCGGCTGGACAGCACCACGACCGGCACGGCCTCGTTGCGGCCACGGATGGTTCGCAGCAGCTCGAGCCCGTCGACGTCGGGCAGGCCAAGGTCGAGAATGATCAGCGCCGGCTCCTGGCCCAACAGCTCCAGCGCGATCCTGCCGTTCGAGGCTTCGAGAATCTCGTAGCCCTGCGTGGTCAGGCCCATCCGCAGCAGCTTGCGGATCGGCGGCTCGTCGTCGATCACGAGCACCTTGATCGGAGCGCCGGTCATGCGGCCGTATCCAGCGATCTGGCCTGCGCCGGCACGGGCAGGCGGATGGTGAGGACCGCGCCGGGCCGATCGGTGCGGTTGCCGGCGAAGATGCGGCCATGCATCGCCTCGATGAAGCCGCGCGAGATCGCGAGCCCCAGACCGGTGCCAGGCCGCACCTGGTCGCCCTTCTGCACGCGATAGAACTTGTCGAACACGTGCTCGACCTCCGCGGCGGGAATGCCGTCGCCTTCGTCACGGATCTCGAGCATGATCCAGTTGCTGTCGCGGGCCGCGCGGATCGCGATCGAGGTCTCGGGAGGCGCATATTTGGCGGCGTTGTCGAGCAGATTGAAGAGCACCTGCTCGAACAGCACCGCGTCGACCTCGACCATCGGCAGATCGGGCGCCAGTACCAGCGAGACATGATGACCGGCGAGGATCTTGCTCGCGCGCCGCAGCGCGCTGCCGACGATCTCGCCGACGTCGTGGAGCGCGGCGTTCGGCACGATCGCGCCCGATTCCAGCTTGGTCATGTCCAGGAGATTGGCGATGAAACGGTTGAGCCGTTCGGATTCGTCGATGACGGTGGCGAGCAGGTCGAGCTTCTCCTTGTCGGACAGCTGGGCCGCGAGATCGCGCATCGTCGAGGCCGCGCCGAGCACGGAGGCGAGTGGCGTCTTCAGATCGTGCGAGATCGAGGTGAGCAGTGCCGAGCGCAGCCGGTCCTGCTCCATGGTGCGCTTGACCTTGTCCATGTCTTCGACCAGCAGCACGCGCTCGATCGCGAGCGCGCCCTGGTCGACCAGGGCATCGAGCAGCCGGCGCTGGTCCGGCGTCAGCAGCGGCCCGGTGCGATCGTCATCAATGCCGATGACGCCGATCGAGCCGCGCCCCGTGCGCATCGGCAGGAACAGCCGCTTGGCGCCCGGCAGCGTGTCGGAGCCGCGCCCAGCGGCGCGGTCGTTGCTCCAGGCCCAGCTCGCGGCGGCGAGGTCGGCGTCGTCGAGCTGATCCTCCGGCGGGTAGCCGGTCATGACCGTGAGCTTGCCGTCCTGCGGCAGCAGCAGCACGACCCGTACCTTCAGCATCAACGCCGCCTGATAGGCCGTGGCCCACAGCACGTCATCGAGGGTCGCGGTGCCCGCAAGCTTGCGGCTGAAGGCATAGAGCTGCTCGGTGGTCCGGACGCGGTGGGTGGCGGCGTCAGCCTGAACGCGAACGCGCGCGGCGACGTTGGACACCAGGATCGCGATCAACATGAAGAAGAAGAACGCGCCGATGTTGGTCGGATCGGTGATCGTGAACGTATACAGCGGCGGCAGGAAGAAGAAGTTGTAGCAGAGCGAGGCGGCGAGGCTCGCCAGCAGTGACGGCCACAGGCCGTAGCGTGCGGCGACGCCGACCACGGCCGTGAGGAACACCAGATCGACGTTCTCGATGCCGAAGACGGGCTGGATCAGCTCGGCGAGGCCAAGGCCGACAGCCGTGATCAGCAGCGCCTTCAGATAGGGCTTCGGCTGCAGCGGCTCGCTGCGCGCTCGCGTCTGCACCGAGCTGCTCGTGGTGTCCGGCGCCTCCTCGCCGGCGATGACGTGGATGCTGATGTTGCCGGCGCCCCTGACGAGGTCGTGGACCACGGAGCCCCTGATGATCTCGAACAGGCGCGAGCGGCTCGACTTGCCGATGATGATCTGGGTGACGTTGTTGGCCTGCGCGAAGTTGATAAGGTCATCCGCGATACGCCGGCCGACGCCCGGAATCGTCAGCGCCTCGCCGCCGAGGGTCTCGGCTAGCCGCAGCGTATCGGCGAGCCGGTCGCGCTGCTTGTCCGTGAGTTGCAGGTTGCGCCGAGTCTCGATGGTAACGGCGGTCCACGGCGCGTGGACACGGTCGGCGAGCCGCTTGGTGTAGCGCACCAGCCCTGTCGCCCGCGGATCCTCCGACACGCAGACGAGGATGCGCTCGCCGGCTGCCCAGGGGCCGGCGATGGCATTGGCCTGCATGTGGGTGAGCAGTTGCTCGTCGACGCGCTCGGCCGTCCGGCGCAGCGCGAGCTCGCGCAGCGCGGTCAGGTTGCCGGGCGAGAAATAATGCTCCAGCGCCCGCTCTGCCTGCTTGGGCACATAAACCTTGCCCTCCTTCAGTCGCTGGATCAGATCGTCGGGCGTGAGGTCGATCAGTTCGATGGCGTCGGCGCGGTCGAGGACCGAGTCCGGGACGGTCTCGCGCACGCGCACATGGGTGATCTGGGCAACGACGTCGTTGAGGCTCTCGATGTGCTGGACGTTGACCGCGGTGTAGACGTCGATGCCGTGCGACAGCAGCTCCTCGACGTCGAGATAGCGCTTGGGGTGGCGGCTGCCCACCGCATTGGTATGCGCGAGCTCGTCGACGATCGCGAGCTTGGGGCGGCGCGCGATCACGGCATCCAGATCCATCTCCTCGACGATCTGGTCCTTGTAGGAAATACGTTTGCGCGGGACGATCTCCAGGCCGCGCACCAGCGCCTCGGTCTCGGCGCGGCCATGCGTCTCGACGAAGCCGATCACGACGTCGACGCCGGCCCTCAGCTTGGCATGCGCGCTCGACAGCATCTCATAGGTCTTGCCGACGCCGGGGGCGGCGCCGACGAAGATCTTGAGCTTGCCGGCAGGACTGTCCTCCCGCCGGGCCGCTTCGAGCAGGGCCTCCGGCGAGGGACGTTGGTCAGGATCGCGGCGTTGACTGGCCATGCGGCATTATAGACGGAGGGACCTCGGCGCCAAGACCAAGACCTTCAAGGCCAAGACCTTCAAGGCGTCATTGCGGTTTGGCAGCATCGAGTGCCAGGTTGAGCGCCAGCACGTTAACGCGGGGTTCGCCGAGCAGTCCGAGCAGACGGCCCTGGGTCTGCCGGGCGATCACGGCCTGGACGCTCGCCTCCGGCAAGCCGCGTGCCTTGGCCACCCGCGGCACCTGGAACAGCGCCGCCTCCGGCGAGATGTCCGGATCGAGCCCGCTCGCCGAGGTCGTCACCAGATCGACCGGCACGGCCTGCGCGGGATTCTCCGCCTTCAGCTTGTCGACGTCCTCCTTGACGCGGTCGGCCAGCGCCTTGCTGGTCGGGCCGAGATTGGAGCCGGACGAGTTGGCGGCGTTGTAGGGCGCAGAAACCGTCTTGGTGGAGTCGTTCGGATCGGCGGCCGAGGTCGCCGACGGACGGCCGTGGAAATATTTGTCGTCCTTGAACTCCTGACCGATCAGCGCCGATCCGATCACCTTGCCGTTGCGCGTGATCAGGCTGCCCTCGGCCTGCGCCGGAAAGATGGTGCCGGCGACGACGGTCATGGCGAGCGGGTAGAGCAGCCCGGTAATCAGGGTCAGCGCGACCAGGACCAAGATGGCGGGACGGATTTCTTTGAGCATGAGAATCTCCTGTGTCTCTCCCGTCATTGCGAGGAGCGAAGCGACGAAGCAATCCAGAGTCGCGTGGCCCGAGACAGTCCTGGATTGCTTCGCTTCGCTCGCAATGACGGCGGTTGGGGCTTTAAGCCAGATGCAAGGCGGTCACGATCAGGTCGATCGCCTTGATGCCGATGAAGGGGATGATGATGCCGCCCAGCCCGTAGATCATCAGGTTACGGCCGAGCAGCGCGCCGGCGCCGATGGCGCGGTAGGCGACGCCCTTCAGCGCCAGCGGGATCAGCGCGATGATGACGAGCGCGTTGAAGATGATCGCCGACAGGATCGCGCTCTGCGGGCTCGCCAGGTTCATGACGTTCAGCACGTTGAGCTGCGGGTAGAACGCCAGGAACATTGCCGGGATGATCGCGAAATATTTGGCGACGTCGTTGGCGATCGAGAACGTCGTCAGCGCGCCGCGCGTCATCAAGAGCTGCTTGCCGATCTCGACCACCTCGATCAGTTTGGTCGGGTTGGAGTCGAGATCGACCATGTTGCCGGCTTCGCGCGCGGCCTGCGTGCCGGTGTTCATGGCAACGCCGACATCGGCCTGCGCCAGCGCGGGCGCATCGTTGGTGCCGTCGCCGCACATCGCCACCAGCTTGCCCTTGGCCTGCTCGTCGCGGATCAGCTTGAGCTTGTCCTCAGGCGTCGCCTGCGCCAGGAAATCATCGACGCCGGCTTCGGCGGCGATCGCCGCCGCGGTCATCGGGTTGTCGCCGGTGATCATGATGGTGCGGATGCCCATCCGGCGCAGCTCGGCGAAGCGTTCGCGGATGCCGCCCTTGACGATGTCCTTGAGCTGGACGACGCCGAGCAGGCGCCCGTCCCTGGCGACCGCGAGCGGCGTGCCGCCGGATTTGGCGATGTCGTCGGAGATTGCACGGATCTCGCGGACAAGCTCGCTCTCGACCGGCTGGACCGCGCGCGCCGTGTTGCCGGAGACCGGCTGGGTCGGGCCGCCACCGATGGAGTTGAGGATGGCGTCGACCGCACCCTTGCGCACCGAGGAGCCGCCGGCATCGACGCCGCTCATGCGGGTCTGCGCCGTGAACGGCACGAAGGTGGCGCCGAGCTCGGCCATGTCGCGGCCGCGGATGCCGTATTTGTCCTTCGCGAGCACCACGATCGAGCGGCCCTCCGGTGTCTCGTCGGCGAGCGATGCGAGCTGCGCCGCGTCGGCGAGCTCCTGCTCGCTCACGCCCTTGACGGGACGGAATGCAGTCGCCTGGCGATTGCCGAGCGTGATGGTGCCGGTCTTGTCGAGCAGGAGCGTATCGACGTCGCCAGCGGCCTCGACCGCGCGGCCCGACATCGCCAGCACGTTGAAGCGCACCAGGCGGTCCATTCCAGCGATGCCGATCGCCGACAGCAGCGCGCCGATCGTGGTCGGGATCAAGGTCACGAACAGCGCCACCAGCACCACCACCGAGATCGA
The DNA here is from genome assembly GCF_051167875.1 of Bradyrhizobium sp. HKCCYLRH3097. Taxonomy (NCBI): domain Bacteria; kingdom Pseudomonadati; phylum Pseudomonadota; class Alphaproteobacteria; order Hyphomicrobiales; family Nitrobacteraceae; genus Bradyrhizobium; species Bradyrhizobium sp. HKCCYLRH3097. Next base: position 85,909 of record NZ_JBNPTX010000016.1, on the reverse strand, counting down.
GCCGCCGGCATAGGCCGCGTAGCTCGGGATCGTCACCGTCGCGAACACGAAGATGATGGTGAGGCCGGCGAGCAGGATGTTGAGCGCGATCTCGTTCGGCGTCTTCTGCCGCTCCGCGCCCTCGACCAGCTTGATCATGCGGTCGATGAAGGTCGAGCCTTGCGCGGCCGTGATCCTGACGCGGATCCAGTCCGACAGCACCTGCGTGCCGCCGGTCACCGCCGAGCGGTCGCCGCCGGATTCGCGGATGACGGGCGCGGATTCGCCGGTGATGGCAGCCTCGTTGACCGAGGCGACGCCCTCGATCACCTCGCCGTCGGAAGGGATGGTGTCGCCGGCCTCGACCAGCACGAGATCGCCGACCTTCAGGCTGGTGCCGGGCACGAGCTTGTAGGTGTGATCGGCCGGGTTCGTGCCCGTCAGCAGCTTGGCCTGGCTCTCGGTGCGCGTCTTGCGCAGCGAATCCGCCTGTGCCTTGCCGCGGCCTTCGGCGACGGCTTCGGCGAAATTGGCGAACAGCACGGTGAACCACAGCCAGATAATGATCTGGAAGGTGAAGCCGAGATCCGCTCCGCCGGTCACGACGTCGCGCAGGAAGATCACCGTGGTGAGCGCGGCGACGACCTCGACCACGAACATCACCGGATTTCTGATCATCAGCCGCGGGTCGAGCTTGACAACCGCGGCCCTGATGGCCGGCAGCACGATCTTCGGGTCGAGCATCGTCGACATCGACGAGCGCTTCTGCAGTTTCATGGTGTCCATGGAGGTTGCTCCGAGATCAAAACACGGTGCCGGCGGCCATCGCGAGATGCTCGACGATCGGACCGAGGGCGAGAGCCGGGAAGAAGGTGAGGCCGCCGATGATCAGGATGACGCCGACCACGAGGCCGACGAACAGGCCGCCCGTGGTCGGGAACGTGCCGGCCGAGGGCGGGATCGACTTCTTCCCGGCGAGCGAGCCCGCGATCGCCATCGCCGGAATGATCATGAAGAAGCGGCCGACGAACATCGACGACGCGAGCGTGAGGTTGTAGAAGAAGGTGTTGCCCGTGAGTCCTGCGAATGCCGAGCCGTTGTTGGCGGTCGCGGAAGTGTAGGCGTAGAGCACCTCGGTGAAGCCGTGCGGACCGGCATTGGCCATCGACGCGACGGCCGAGGGCAGCACCACCGCGACCGCGGTCCAGCCGAGATACATCAGCGGCAGCACCAGGATCGCCAGCATCGCCATCTTGACCTCGCGCGCCTCGATCTTCTTGCCGACATATTCCGGCGTGCGCCCGACCATCAGGCCGGCGACGAAGATCGCGAGCACGACGAACAGCAGTATGCCGTAGAGCCCGGCGCCGACGCCGCCTATGATGATCTCGCCGAGCTGCATGTTGATCAGCGGGATCATGCCGCCAAGCGCGGTGAAGCTGTCATGCATGGCATTCACCGCGCCGCAGGAGGCGGCCGTCGTGATCACGGCGAACAGTGACGACGCGACGATGCCGAAGCGGACCTCCTTGCCTTCCATGTTGCCGCCCGTCAGTCCCAGCGCGTTCAACGTGGTCGTACCGTTGGCCTCGGCCCAGTAGGTGATGGCGACGCCGGCGATGAACAGGACGCCCATCACGGCGAGGAGCGCCCAGCCCTGGCGCTGGTTGCCGACCATGCGGCCGAACACGTTGGTCAGCGCGGCACCGAGCGCGAAGATCGAGAGCATCTGGATGAAGTTCGACAGCGCGTTCGGGTTCTCGAACGGATGCGCGGCGTTGGCATTGAAGAAGCCGCCGCCATTGGTGCCGAGCATCTTGATCGCGACCTGCGAAGCCACCGGGCCGACCGCGATGGTCTGCTTCGCCCCTTCCAGCGTCGTGGCCTCGACATAGGGCCCGAGCGTCTGCGGGATGCCCTGCCAGACCAGGAACAGCGTGTAGACGATGCAGAGCGGCAGCAGCACATAGAGCGTGCATCTGACGACGTCGACCCAGAAATTGCCGACGGTCCGCGCCGAGGCGCGTGAGAAGCCGCGGATCAGCGCGATCGCGAGCACGATGCCGGTCGCGGCCGACAGGAAGTTCTGGTGCGTGAGCCCGAGCATCTGCACGAGATAGGAGAGCGTGCTCTCGCCGCCGTAGTTCTGCCAATTGGTGTTGGTCAGGAAGCTGATCGCGGTGTTGAAGGAGAGATCCTCGGCGACCGCAGACTGTCCCGCGGGATTGAACGGCAGCACGGCCTGCAAGCGCATCACGCCGTAGATGATCAGGAAGCCGCCGACATGGAACAGCAGCATCGCGACCGTGTAGGTCAGCCAATGCTGCTCGCGGCGCTCGTCGACGCCGCCGATCCAGTAGATTGCGGACTCGACCGGCCGCAGCACCGGCGACAGGAAGGTGCGCTCGCCATTGAAGACGCGCGTCATGTACCAGCCGAGCGGCTTGGCAAGCGCGACGATGACGGCGCAGTAGAGCAGGATCTGGATCCAGCCGATCACAGTCATGGGGATGTTGTCCTTGAAGGTGCGACGGTGGCGGTCAGAACCGCTCGGGCCGCAACAGCGCGTAGGTGAGGTAGATCAGAAGGCCGAGCGATACCGCGCCGGCGAACGAATAGTCGAAGATCATGGCTCGTCTCCTAGAGCCGCTCGCAGGCGTAGGTGTAGCCGATCGCCAGCGCGAACAAGCCGGCGGCCAGCGCCAGCAGCAGGATGTCCAGCATGGTGTGCTCCTCATGCGCGCGAAAGACGCGCAACGCTTGGAGCGGCCGGGAGCGCCGGTGCGGCCACGGTCCGTTCCATGGCGGACAGATGGCATCCGGCCTCATAGGTTTTCGAGACAGCACTGCCGACAGAGTTATAGGAATCTCATAAAGACCGCGGCGTTCTCGCGCCCCCCGGCAGAACCGCGCGGCCGCAGCCGCATATGAACCGGCCATGCCGCCGAGGCGTCTTTATGCGCCGGCTATTTCTTCGCGCCTTCGCCCCTCTCGCATTCCTACGCCGCCGTCGACCACATTGCCGATCAAGGCCCATCGGGCCATCGCTCACTGACGACGGGAGGCCGGCATGGCTGCCTTGACGACACGACCGGATGTGCCCGAGCGGGTACAACTCGCGCAGACCACGACGGCGATGCTGACGGCCCTGCTTGGCGAAGACGAGGACGTCTCACCGTTGTCGGCGCGAGGGCGACGCCGGCTGCGGATCGCACGATTGCTGGAGACCGACGCGCGGATCGATGCCGCGCTGGAGCTGGTCGCGCTGCAATTGCCACGATGGCAGCTCCGGCGCATCGCCTATGATGACGGCGAATGGCACTGCGCATTGTCGCAACAGCGCGAATTGCCGGACTGGCTCGATCATTGCGTCGAAGCCCGCCACGCCGATCTCGCCCTCGCCATTCTCCACGCAGCGGCCGAGGCCCGCCGTCTCGAGCCCGGCGTCTCGCAGACTGACGCAAGGCGCGGCGTCCAGGCCGAACCGGGGCTTGCCGACCTGCTCTGCTGCGACAACTTCTGAGCCGGTGTTACCTGCTCGACGCTGATCTCCACCGACAAGCCCGCTGAGCGTCCGGCGGCCAGGATCCTGCTGCGAGTTGTGCTGCGACTAGCAATCCTCATCCTGTTCGCCACGTTCGGCCGCATCGGCTTCGGTCGCAGCCTCGCCGCCCTGCTCTGGATGACCATGATCCTGTGTGCCATGCTTGCGGTGCTGCGCCGCAAGGGCGTGTTCGCCGCGGGCCTGAACCATTGGGACGAGATGATCGGCTACACCGCGCTCTTTTGCGCGACGATGGCGCTGATCCAGTCGTCCGGAAACCAAGCCTCTGCGCCGCAAAAAAAGGGGCGGCCGATCCGGCCGCCCCGCTTGTCTCATCGCCGATCGGTCAGAAGATCTTGACCGCGCTTTCCAACGTCTTCCAGACACCCCATGCCAGCGGCACGCCGACGAAGGCCCAGAACAGGGCGGCCTTGACGTCGAGACCGCCCTTGCCGATGCCGAACGACCCGTGCTGGATCGCCGACTCGTTCTTGGCGAGCTCTGCCTGGTACTTCGCGACTTCGTCCGCGCTCATGTTCCACTTGTCATCGACAGGCTTGATCAGGAAGTTGCAGATCAGGCCGGCGAGCAGCATGGCGCAGAGAATATACATCGTCGTGTTGTACAGCTGGTCGCGCGGCACGCCGGCGGCAAGCTGGAACTCGCGGATGTAGTTGACGACCACCGGACCGATGATGCCGGCCGTCGCCCAGGCCGTCAGCAGACGGCCGTGGATGGCGCCCACGAACTGGGTGCCGAACAGGTCGGCCAGATAGGCAGGCACCGTCGCGAAGCCGCCGCCATACATCGAGAGGATGATGGCGAAGGCCGCCACGAACAACAGCTTCGAACCCATCGCTGCGAAGGTCGGCGCCAGCGCATAGAGCACGATGCCGATCAGGAAGAAGCAGTAATAGGTGTTCTTGCGGCCGATGTGGTCCGACAGCGACGCCCAGAAGAAGCGGCCGCCGATGTTGAACAACGACAACAGGCCGGCAAAGCCTGCCGCGATGCCCGCGATCGCGGCCTTCTGGCCGGCGTCGAGCTGGTTGAAGCTGACGTCGGGCAAACCGATCAGCTTGCCGGCGAAGATCTCCTGCAGCATCGGCGAGGCCATGCCGATCACGCCGATACCGGCCGACACGTTCAAGCAGAGCACCCACCAGACCAGCCAGAACTGCGGAGTCTTGTGCGCGTTGTCGAGGTGCACATGGTGCTCCGAGATCATTGCCTTCTTGACCGCAGGCGGCGTCCAGCCTTCGGGCTGCCAGCCCACCGGAGCGACGCGATAGGCAAAGGCACCGATCATCATGAAGACGAAGTAGATCACGCCCATCGTGACGAAAGTCTCCCAGACACCCACCGAGGTCGGGGTCTTGAAGTAGTTCATCAGCAGGTTGGCGAGCGGAGCACCGATCATCGCGCCGCCGCCGAAGCCCATGATGGCCATGCCGGTCGCCATGCCGCGCCGGTCCGGGAACCATTTCACCAGGGTCGACACCGGCGAGATGTAGCCGAGGCCGAGGCCGATGCCGCCGATGACGCCGGCACCGAGCCACATCATCCAGAGCTGGTGAACATAGATGCCGAGCGCCGCGATCAGGAGGCCACCGCCCCAGCAGCAGGCCGCGACGGCACCCGCCTTGCGCGGTCCGGCCCGCTCGAGCCAGCCGCCCCAGACGGCAGCGGAGCCGCCCAGCAGCACGAAGAACAGGGTGTACATCCAGCCGAGGCTCGCGACCTTCCAGTCGCAGGTCGTCGTGAACAGCTCCTGCACCAGGGTCATGTCCGGGCAGGCCTGGGTCTTGGTCACGCCGATCGCGCGCGACAACGGCAGCCAGAACACCGAGAAGCCATAGGCCATGCCGATGCAGAGATGGATGCACAGCGCAGCCGGAGGAACCAGCCAGCGGTTGAACCCCGCCTTGGCGACCGTGTGCTCACGATCGAAGATCCCCGCCTGCGCGCCCGGGAGCGTGCCCGCGCTTTCAATGGTAGCCATGCATCCCTCCCCTACGGACTCTCGTCCAACGCAACAACGTCATGTTCTGTCCCCTTGATCAGAATCAATACGCCCACTCACCCCGCCCGCTATCGCGTACCAGAGCAGTCTTGCAACGCACAAACGCTCATCACTGCCTCGATGCGCATAACACCCCACCCGAGACGTTATGCCCTCACCATTCTTGTGCCGCTGGTCTGCCTGGCCCGCTCCCCAGCGGGCATGACTCGCCCCCCGCAACCTCCGCGGAAGCGCCCCAATTGGTGCAGAACCGAGGCAAATTGTCGATAGTAAAATGGTAATAATCGGTCAATCTTGGTGGATTGATCGCACTGCAGCGCGAATGTGTTGCTAACACACACACAAATTCACGTGCAACCAACGCGACCGCCACTCACGGCTGTAGTCATGTTGCTCTCGATTACTTTCTCGACGCGTCACGACCATCCCTGATGAAATCAACTAATGAGATGTGCCGACCATCAGCATGCGCGCGCTCGCGGAAACGTGAAGAAGAACAACTTGTCCTTGCCTTGCAACAGCGTCGCAAGCCTGGACTGAGAACGCGGCATTGTTGTGAGCTCGGGTTGGCGCCGCTGCGACGATAGGAAGCAGCGCGATCTCTTGACAGTCCGACCAAGACCGCGCGCGAACTACGTAGTTCGAGCACCCCGCAGCAGAGGATGTTCACCGCCGCACGGATCCGGCCGCTTCCGCGGCCTTCTCGATCCGAAATAGGATGCCGCGCTCAGTGCGATCGACGCTCTCGACCCGATCTCCGGTCTCCCGGACCAGATTCGGGATGTCGATCACGGCAAGCGGGTCGGTACAGCACACTTCGAGCCGCTCTCCCGCCTTGAGCGTCTGCAGCGCCTTCCGGGTCTTCAGCACCGGCAATGGGCACTTCAGGCCCGTCAGATCCAGCCTCGTCATCATGCGCGCGACCATGGAGAAGCGGTTCCGGCACGTCAACCGGGGCGGCACCATCCTATGGAGCTCGGAGCAGGGTTCCTGGGATGCCAGAAGCGATGAGCGCGAGCTCGAGCGAGTTCCATCACGGAACACCAGGTTTGTCGCACAGCGCGAGAATATCCGCCCGCGGCGTCGCCAGATGTTGGACGAGCGCCGCGACCGCCGGGATGTCGTCGAGATGAACGCGCGGCAACGCCGTCTCGACATCGCCGTCGCTGGCGAGCCCGACAATGCCTGGATCGTCGGGAAACAGCAGCGGCTTGCCATTGGCTGTGCGATGCACCTCGATGCGGCGATGCGGCCCGGCCTTGTACCCTTCGATGACGACCAGATCGACGGGAGACAATTTCGCCAGAAGCTCCGCGAGTGCCGGCTCCCTTGCGCCGCGCAGCTCGTGCATCAGCGCCCAGCGCGTGCCCGACGCGACGAGGACCTCCTCGGCCCCGGCCTCGCGATGCCGCCACGAATCCTTACCCGGGACGTCGACGTCGAACTTGTGATGGGCGTGCTTGATCACCGAGACGCGCAGTCCCTGCCCCCTGAGATGAGGAATCAGCCGCGTCAGCAGCGTGGTCTTGCCGGCGCCGCTCCAGCCGGCGAGGCCGATGACTTTCATCGCGGTCTCCAGAAAGGCCCCGGCGTTTTCGCACAGCCAGGAGCGCGGGATCGATCGATGGCCCGAAGGCCCCGTGGAACGCCACGTCCACTCTTGGCGATGTCATGCCAGCAGCCCCATGGACCAGGCAAGGGCCCGTGGGGAGGGCCATGCCGGCATGGCCGCCGGGCAGGCGCAAATGGTGGATCGCGCGCGGCGCAACGCTGACGCCCTGGCAGCAGTCGTGGTAACGAACCCGCGATGACAGCCATGACCTCGACTTCGATCCCCGGCGTGCTGCTCGCCGGCGGTCGCGCGCAGCGGATGGGCGGCGGCGACAAGCCGTTGCGCATGGTCGACGGCCGCACCATCCTCGAGCGCGCGATCGCGCGGCTGGCGCCGCAGTGCAGCCGGCTGATCCTCAACGCCAATGGCGACCCCGCGCGGTTCGCAGGCAACGGCCTGTCCGTCGTTCCGGATGGCGTCGCAGGCTTCCCCGGCCCGCTCGCCGGCATTCTCGCCGGCCTCGACTGGGTCGCGGCGCACATGCCGGAGGCCCGGTGGATGCTGAGCGCCGCCGGCGACTGCCCATTCCTGCCGCGTGATCTCGTCGCGCGGCTGGCGACAGCACGGGCGGCCGAGCAGGCCAAGCTGGCGTTGGCGGCGTCCGGCGGACAGATCCACCCGGTGATCGGACTGTGGCCGGTCGGGCTGCGCGAGGATCTCCGGCACGCCCTGGTCGCGGAGGACATCCGGAAGGTCACCCGCTTCACGGCGCGCTACAAGGTCGCGACCGTGAGCTGGCCGACGGTGCCGCTGGATCCGTTCTTCAATGCCAATACCGCAGTCGACCTCGCCGAGGCGGAGCGGCTCGCAGCTCTCGAGGATTGAGGACGCCTGATGGACGCGACAACCATCGTTCGCCGCGCCGTGCTTGCCGTTGCCGCGCTGAATCTCGGATATTTCGGCATCGAGTTCGCCGTGGCGCTGGCGATCGGCTCGGTGTCGCTGTTCGCCGACAGCGTCGACTTTCTGGAGGATGCCTCGGTCAACATCCTGATTGCGCTGGCGCTGCGCTGGAGCGCGCCGCGGCGGGCGCTGCTCGGCAAGGTGCTGGCGCTGATCCTGCTGGCGCCGGCGGTCGCCGGACTGTGGACCGCCGGCGAGAAGTTCTTCACGCCGATCGTACCCGCACCGCTGCCGCTCACCGTGACCGGCCTCGGCGCGCTGATCGTCAATCTCGGCTGCGCGTTGATCCTGGCGCGGGTCAGGGACCACCAGGGCAGCCTCACCCGCGCCGCCTTCCTGTCCGCACGCAACGACGCCTTCGCCAACATCGCGATCATCGCGGTCGGTCTCGTGACCGCCTTTGTGTGGCCCTCGATCTGGCCCGACCTGATCGTGGGCGTCGGTATCGCGCTCATGAATGCGGACGCCGCGCGCGAGGTGTGGGAGGCTGCGCACGAAGAGCAAAAGACCGCCAAGGCCTGAACGGCCGAGAATCCTGCGCGCGCGCGACGACCTCACTGCTTGCGGCATTGCAGCGCACGGGATCGCTCCACCGCTCCGCCGTCCGGCATGATTGACGGCCGCCCTGGATTGATTGCAGATAGGCGGACCGGCCGGCAGAGCCGGAACAAACAACGGCGTCACGCCGCTACCGGTGGAGGACTGATTGCAACTCAGCTGTTTGAAGCGGGCGGCGTGGGCCGCAGCCGCGCTGCTGGTCACGACCGCCGCGCAGGCCGAGATCTCCGACAACGTCGTCAAGATCGGCGTGCTCAGCGACATGAACGGCCCGGCCTCGACGCCGACCGGACAAGGCTCCGTCACCGCGGCGCAGATGGCGGTCGATGATTTCGGCGGCAAGGTGCTGGACAAGCCGATCAGCGTCATCGTCGGCGATCATCAGCTCAAGCCCGACATCGGTGCCGCGATCGCGCGCCGCTGGTACGACACCGAGCAGGTCGATCTCATCGTCGACGTGCCGGTCTCCGCGGTGGGCCTCGCCGTGCAGACCATCGCCACCGAGAAGAAGAAGCTGTTCATCACCCAGTCGACCGGTGCCGCCGATTTTCACGGCAAGTTCTGCTCGCCCTACGCGATGCAATGGGTGTTCGACACCCGCGCACTCGCCACCGGCACGGCGAAGGAGGTCGTCAAGCGCGGCGGCGACAGCTGGTTCTTCATCACCGACGACTACGCCTTCGGCCATTCGCTTGAGCGCGACGCCTCCAGCGTCGTCATCGCCAATGGCGGCAAGGTCGTGGGCGCGGTGCGGCCGCCATTCGCGACGCCCGATCTGTCGTCCTTCATCCTGCAGGCGCAGGCATCCAAGGCCAAGATCATCGGCATCGCCGCCGGCCCGCCCAACAACATGAACGAGATCAAGACCGCATCCGAGTTCGGCCTGCTCAAGGGAGGCCAGCAGATGGCGGCGCTGCTCGCGCTGGTCACCGACATCCATTCGCTCGGCCTTCCGGCGGCGCAGGGGCTCCTGCTCACCACCTCGTTCTACTGGGACATGGACGACAAGACGCGCGAATGGTCGAAGCGCTATTTCGCCAAGATGAACCGGATGCCGACGATGTGGCAGGCCGGCGTCTATTCCGCCGTCATGCACTATCTCAACGCCATCAAGGCGGCGGGCAGCGACGATCCCCTCGCGGTCGCCGCGAAGATGCGGGACACGCCGGTCGAGGACTTCTTCGCCCGCAACGGCAAGCTGCGAGCCGACAATCTGATGGTGCATGATCTCGTGCTGGCGCAGGTCAAATCGCCGGAGGAGAGCAAATATCCCTGGGACTACTACAAGATCCTCGCGACCATCAAAGGCGATGACGCGTTCGGCCCGCCGGATCCGGCGTGCCCGCTGATCAAGAAGTGACGGCGCACTGAACGATCGGCGGCCGGGGCGACCGGGCCGCCGCATGCGAGCTGAACGACAACAATCAATGGGGGAAGACGAGCATGAAGCTGGCGCGCGCGCTGCTGTTCGGGTTGATCGTCGCGGCGGGACTCGCCGCCAAACCGGGACCGGCGCTCGCCGCCTATCCGGACCGTCCCATCCGCTGGCTGATCGGCTTTGCCCCCGGCGGGCCCGTCGACATCGTCGCCCGCATCATGGCGCAGTGGCTGTCCGACCACCTGGGCCAGCAGGTCGTGGTCGAGAACCGCACCGGCTCGGGCGGCAACATCGCGGCCGCCGCCGCGATCAACTCGCCGCCCGACGGCTATACGCTGCTGTTCGTCGCGCCCAACAACGCGATCAGCACCTCGCTCTACAAGAAGCTGCCCTATGACTTCATCCGTGACACCGTGCCGGTCGCCAGCATCATGCAGCTCACCAACATGCTTGTGGTGAGCAACGACGTGCCGGCCAAGACCGTCAAGGAGTTCATCGACTACTGCAAGGCCAACCCGGGCAAGATCGCCTTCGCCTCCTCCGGCAACGGCACCTCGGTGCACATGGCGGCCGAGCTGTTCAAGGCGATGACCAAATGCGACATGCTGCACGTGCCCTATCGCGGCTCGGCGCTGGCCTTTCCCGATATCATCTCCAACAAGGTGCAGTTGATTTTCGACAACCTCCCGACGGCGCTGGAACAGTCGCGCGGCGGCAGCGTCCGCGCACTCGGCGTCACCTCGCCGCAGCGCTGGCCGACGGTGCCGGACGTGCCCGCGATCGCCGAGACCGTGCCGGGCTACGAATCGGTCGGCTTCTACGGCATCTCGGCGCCCAAGGGCACGCCGCCCGACATCGTCGAGATCCTCAACAAGGCGGTCGGCGAGGCGCTGAAGGACCCCAAGCTGGTGGCGCGACTCACCGAGACCGGCGGCATCCCGCGCGCGATGACACCGGCGGAGTTCGGCAAGCTGGTCGTCGACGAGACCGAGAAGTGGCGCAAGGTGGTGGAATTCGCCGGGGTTTCGGTGGACTAGCGTCGCGGCGCGCCTGGACGGACCGGCGGCGACGGAAGCGCGCCAAAACAATCGGGCAGCGGCATTGCCGGATGGCTGGCCAGGCTGTAAACGGAGCCCGAGCCGTCGTTGGGGTTCCGACGCCGCGCCGGACAGGCCCGCTCCTGCCCGCCGCCGGCAAGACCTCAGCGTCGCGGGGCCTGTAGCTCAATGGTTAGAGCCGACCGCTCATAACGGTCTGGTTGCAGGTTCGAGTCCTGCCGGGCCCACCAATGAGCTCAAGAGTTTACGGCTTACGCGCCAAGTGTTTTTCGAGGTGAACCTCCGTTTCGACCACCGATACGTTCTGCTTGCGATCCCTCGAGGTAATCGCGGCCGCGGCCTTGCGCATGCAGTCCGGATGATGATGGCCGAAGGTGTCGAGCAGCACCTTGACCGACATTCCGAGAAGGCCTGAGACCTGCCACGGATAGCGCGCCGCTGCATAAGCCACGTCGCCGCCGTGTGGCGCAGCGTGTGCGGCGAGATCTCCCCCTCCTTCGGCGACAGCCCTGACAGCCGCACGCGTCTGTATGGCACGGTTGGCTTCACGTGCGGCGAGGACGCAGAGCCGGTCGTTAAGCTGGTTGGCCCGCACGGCAGCTGTACCACGCTGCCGGGCTGGACGCGCACTTCAGGCTCTATCCTGACGTGCGCCACGAGATGGAAATGACGCCGGCAATGTGGAACGATGTCTTGGACGTGTTCCGAGGCGCACCTGGTGCCGATTGACGTGTTGAGCCCGCCGCATGCGCCGCAAGGCCTGCGATGCACCTGTGAGCGCGGCACCCGGCGGCGCACCTCGCGCAAGACCGCTTCGTATGTCCCTGCACTTCAACCTGCGATCCACTGAACGATCAGCGGATCGATACTGCATACGGTTGCCTCAAGAAGCTGGCCCAGCGGGACTCTTATTGCCGGCAACAGGAACGCCGTGCAGCGGCGCGTAGTTGGCTGCGAAATCCGAGCAGAGCTTGTTCTGGTACTCGATAGGTAACGACGCAAGCACCGATGCGGCCGCCACCGCCCTTGCATCGTCCTTTGATTTCACGGTGATGTAGGCGATCATTCGGTGAAGTGTCAGAAAAATCGAGAAAAAGTTCCGTGTATTGACGTAGAAGCAATGATTGCTTTCGAGCTTTGTGCCCGGCCGGTCCTGCCAATGCCGCTGCACGATTGCGGTCCCCGCATCGAAATCTGTAACGGCAAAATTGCCGTAGCCGAGCCGAGTAAATAGCGGACGATTGCTGAGAAACTTGGCAAGGTCGAGCTCCTGTCCACGCACGGCCCCGATCAGCAGCATCTGATCCGCTACAGGAATGTTCTCACGGATCTGAAATCCTTTCGACAGTTCAAGCGCGCAGACTACGTAGCGCGGAAGGCGGGTCGTTTCCATCGCCTTTCCCTGTGCGGCCGGCGTGCACAGATCCTGCCTGACGAGTTGGGAGAGATGAGCGAGCGCGCCTGATACCCCGACCGCCTTCCCCTTCAAGAGCAAAGGCGCCGGGTCTTTCTCACGCAACGCGATTCCAATATCCAGCAGGCCGTCAAATTCATCGTCTGCAGGCAGGTCGATCTCGAGCGTGGAAGACCAGCCGAACGGCCACAGCCAGATGGTTGACCGCACTTTCCCCGTCGTGTGCCACACGGCCTCGTTCAGCGTTAAGTCGAGATTCTTGGGCCTGCAGCGTAGAGGCCACACGAGATCGCAGGCATCTCCAAACGAGGTTATGGTCCCCGGGATATTGCTAGCGACCGCCTGATAGCGCGGCCAGAAGTGATTCCGGCGCAGGTCGAATTCATCATTCAGTGGAAGAAGGACAAGGTTCGCGAGCTCGATCTTGGCCCCCTGGCTGCGCATCTCGCGATAATCACGAGAGGACCAAAGGAAGTGAACCCGTGGATCAAAATCGGCCGCAACGAACGGCTGCGACCAGAGGTGAACGTCAAAAACACAATAGACAGCGCGCGCCATTATCGATTTCCTCACAAGATCGATTTCCTCACAAGCGCAGCATCCCCGGCATCTCGCTTCGCCGGTCATCCGCAAACCATTGTCTTCTCGCGCTTTGCGCGCTATTCTCAACGAGCTGTACAGCTGGGCGACTGCCCAAATATGTCGCCAGTGCTTACCGACCAGGCGAGCAAGGCGGCAGCGATCTCCTGGGACCGGCCGCAAGGCCGGTCCCGGCCGGCTCTTCAGGTTAAGGTGAGCGGTTTCATTTGTGCAAGATCCTCGCGCCCGGCCGGCAACCGCGCTGCCTTTTCGTCAAAGTACATCCAGAGAAATTCGGTCGGCTCAAGATTGCCGGCTCTTGATTCCTTGATCGGGTCGAACATGGTCGGTTCGACTCCCCATCGGGCTGCTGCATCAATGGGTTTGATGAACTCGTCTTTATCGAACCATTCTTTCATTTCCGATCGGCACTTCGCATCAGGCGCCTTGAGCTGAAACCAGCCGAGCAAAATCCTGCCGCCATTGCTTGCAGGCACGACAAGCGAGCCGAAATATTGCTTGCCATCCGCGATCATCATAACCGGATCGAGCTTGCCCCCGGCCGCACGCACGGCTTTCTGAATGATCGGGCCGACCCTGTCGGTTTCCTGGACAATGCGCGCGTTGCGCTCCCGGGCGCCGATCATCGAAATACCTTGCAAGACGGCAGCCAAGATTCCGCCAAGCACAATTGCAGCGCCACACAGCGCGAGAAACGCGATCGCGCTCACAGTCGATCCGATCCCCGCAAAATGCAGCTGCAAGGAAGGAATGAGGTACGCCGTCCCAAGGAACAAAAGAGTCGAGATAAAGATGCTGAGTGTAACGGACTCGGTCGCGCCCAGTTCAACTCTTGACTCCTTGGGGGCGAATAGCCGCAAAATCATCAAGAAGAACGTGCCGGGAATGACGTACGACGCGAGGCGGAGCGAAACACCGCCCACGCTCTCAGTCCCGAAAAGACCGATGCTCATCTTCTTTTCCGCAACAGATGCGCCGGCGATCGTTTTGTTGTCCTTCACGTTTTGGAGCGAATAACTGATACTGAACGCCAGGTTCTCGTCCCGCTCTGCGATGCTGGAATCGGCTTTGAGGCACATTCTGCTGCGCACCAAAGTCGAACCGGGCTCAACGGTGCCGAGACCGATGGTGTCTTTCACGTCGCATGTGCCGTCTGGCCCGAGGCTTCCGATCTTCAAAGAAGGAGGACCAAACAAGCTAAGACCCGCGTCCATGATCCTGGCTTCGGTCGCATTCTCGATCCATATGCTGAAGCCCATCGTCTGGCCGGCGAGGATTTCATTGCGCGCGAGAATAACCGTCAACGCCGGCTTGCCGGGAGCATCGGCCCAGGTGAGGCCGGGAAGCAAGCAGGCCATCAGTTGAAGGACGATGGTCCAAAAAGCCCCATTGAGCCGAGGAATTGGAATAGAGCGCACGTCCCGCTCCCAATGAATTTCGCAGCGCAAGCTGCGCGGCGCGTTACCGCAGCAAAGCTGTTTTCTACTAAAGCTTGCAACAGCGTAGGCTTGCTCGGTAGGCAATGCAAGACCACTCGGCATCCGACCGGCGAGTTGCTCCCAGGCCTAGGCTTGATCAGGATCAAGCGTCCAAAACGGCGTCACTTCTATCTTGATCTGATGAAAGCCGTCCTTCTGAGGAGCGATTGATGCCTCACAAGCAGGTGCTGTTTCATTCCGCGGCCCGTGAAAAGATCCTGCGCGGAGCCTCGCTGCTTGCGGACGCCGTGCGCGTGACGCTCGGCCCCAAATCAAAATCAGTGTTGATCCAGAAGAGCTGGGGCACCCCGATCGTATGCAACGACGGCGTCACGATCGCCAAGGAATTTGACCTCAAGGATCCGGAGGAGAATCTCGGAGCGCAGGTGCTGCGTCAGGCCGCGGAGAAGACCGGCGATCTCGTTGGCGACGGAACAAGCACCTCGACGATCCTGGCACATGCGATTCTTGCCGACGGCGTCAGGAACGTGGTCGCCGGCGCCAGTGCCATCGATCTGAAGCGGGGCCTCGACCGCGCTGCCCACGCGACGATAGCGGCCCTCCATGCCATGGCGCGCCCCGTCAAGACAAAGGCGGAAAGAGCTCAGGTCGCCACCATCTCGGCTCACAATGATCCATCGATTGGCGCGCTGGTCGCCGATGCGCTCGAGAAAGTCGGCAGCGATGGAGTGATCTCGGTGGAGGAGTCCAAGACCACCGAAACGTCGCTCGACGTGGTGGAAGGGATGAAATTCGACCGCGGCTTCCTGTCGCCCTACTTCGTGACCGATGCCGATCGCATGGAAGCGGTTCTTGAAGAGCCATTCATCCTGTTGTGCGACCACAAGATCAGCGCTCTGCGCGACCTCATTCCGCTGCTCGAACAGATCGCAAAGTCGGCACAACCGCTCCTGATCATCGCCGAAGACATTGAAGGCGAGGCGTTGGCCACGCTCATCGTCAATCAGCTTCGCGGCGTGCTCAAAGGCTGCGCCGTCAAGGCGCCCGGTTTTGGTGAGCGACGCAAGGCGATGTTGCAGGATATTGCAATCCTCACTGGCGCCCAGGTCATCTCCGACGATCTCGGTTCGAAGCTCGAAAACACCACTTTGCAGCAGTTGGGACATGTCGCCCGTGTGGTTGCCGACAAGGAAAACACCACGCTGATCGGCAGCAAGGGCGAACGCAGCCAGATCGATGCGCGGCTGCAACAACTCCGCCGCGAGATCGAGAAAACGACCAGCGAGTACGACAAGGAGAAGCTTGAGGAGCGGCTCGCCAAGCTGTCGGGCGGGGTTGCCGTTATCCGTGTCGGAGCGCCGACTGAAGCTGAGATGAAATCACGAAAAGAGGCGCTTGACGACGCCATCAGTTCGACGAAGGCGGCCGTTGCAGAAGGTATCGTGCCGGGCGGCGGGCTTGCCTTGCTTCGATGCATCGAAGCCGTCGGCAAGGAGGAAGCACTCTGCGAAGGCGACGAAAAGACCGGTGTACAGATCTTGAAGCGCGCGCTCGAGGCCCCCGCTCGCCAGATCGCGGAGAACTCGGCAACGGATGGCGGCGTGGTCGTGGCGCGCATGCTGAGTGGCGTCGGCAGTTTCGGGTTTGACGCCGCGCGCAAGCAATATGTCGATCTCGTCGAGGCCGGCATTGTCGATCCCGCGAAGGTCGTTCGGACAGCCCTCGAGAACGCGGTGTCGGTTGCCGGCATCCTCCTGCTCACCGAGGCGACGATGACCGAAATCGCGGAGCCAAAGCGCGAACGGTTAGCGGAACCCGAAATTCCGGTGTGACGCTAGACCACGAAACGGGGCCGTGCCCCCTCCCCCGAGCGGAGCACAACTTTGCGGCGGACCGGTTAGTGACGGCCGGCCATTGACTGTTGATTCAAGTCAACATGCCGCTTCATCCGACGGAGAGTATGGAGTGGGTCCCGGAGGGAGGTCGTCGTGATCAATATCAACGACATTCTCGTGCATATTCCGACCGAGCAGCCACCGCAGCCTGTCGTTGATGCCGCCGTCTCGTTGGCTGCCCGGTTCGACGCCCATCTCGATGCGATTGCAGTCGGATACATCCCGCCCGGTAGCGCGTATGTGGTCGATGGAGGCGCGGGCGCAGCAGTCGCCGCTTCAGAGATCTTCGAAATGGAGCGGCAACGCGCCGCCCAACGCAGCGCGGCTGCACTCGCCATTTTCGAGACGGAAGCCCGGAATGCGAACATCTCTCACGCAAGCCGCTCGGTCGAGGACCTGCCCGGTGAAGCCGCGTCCGCGCTCGGCGCTGCGGCCAGGCTCTATGGACTGACGGTGGTCCTGCAGACGGACGCAACACAGGACAGCTACGACACTAGGACTGCGACGGAGATCCTGCTCCAGGCGGGCGGACCCGTCCTGTTCGTGCCGCATGTCTTCCGCGGCACCTTCAGGGCCAACCGTATCGGCATCTGCTGGGATGGAAGCCGCCTTGCCGCCCGCGCTTTCAAGGACGCAAGACCGTTTCTTTCTCAAGCAGAAGCGCTGGTCACGATTTCGATCAATGAGGCGCAGGTTGCTCCCACCGAGGCCTCAGCGCGGAAATTGACTGAACACATGGCTCGCGCCGGACTTACGACAACGCTGCTCGAGTTGACGGCAGAGCATTCCGAAATTCAGCCGTCCATCCTGTCCCTGGCCGCCGACGAAAGTCTCGACATGCTGGTGATGGGGGCATATGGGCATTCCCGCCTGCGGGAAGGCATTTTCGGCGGCGTCACCCGTGAAATGCTGAGGACGATGACGATCCCGACCCTGCTGTCACATTGAATCGAGGCCGGCATCCGTGCTCACCGATCATGACAACGGACGTGATTGCGGAGACGCCGTCGATCCGGAATGCCTCCATTGTGGCCAATCTAGGAGAACGCATCATGAGCGTAACAGGCGTCACCGCGCTGGATCACACCATTCAGGAGACCAATCTCTGGCTCAAGGCGATCGAGGAGAAGCTGGATCTCGGTAGTCGTCAACAGGCCTACAACGCGCTCCGGGCTGTTCTGCATGCGTTGCGCGATCGCGTACCTCCGGAGGTGGCGATCAAGCTTGGCGCCCAGCTGCCGATCCTCCTGCGCGGGATCTACTACGAGAACTGGCACGCGGCGGGAACGCCGACCAAGGAGCGACATGCCAGCGACTTCGCGGATCACGTCGCAATGGAGCTGCCCCAGCAGTTTCCCATCGCGCCGCTGACCGTCATTCGCGGGGTGTTCGAGATCGCATGGGAGAAGCTCGATCCGGGTGAATTTGAGAAACTGATGCACCATCTGCCGGTGCAGATCCGCGAATTGAAATCCTAATCCGGTCATCTGGCTCCGCCCGGCACGTCCGCCGCGCACTCAGCGACGGGACGCCTTCGTACCGGCCCAATCGCGTGTCGCCAGACCAGCGGCGATGCCGCCGGACCGTCGAATGGACCGCGCAGCCGGCCAAGTGAGCTTCCCAAGTGAGCTTCCCAAGTGAGCTTCCCAAGTGAGCTTCGATGTGCAGGGATCAGCGCTTTCCTGAGCACGCGAGCATTCATTTCCTGACTGCAAGAATGTAGAGATAGCTCATGATCGCGTACACGTCCTCGTCGGAAAATTCGATTTGCGGCATGTCCCTGTGCTTCGACACCATGCCTTCCGACAGCTCCGCCTGCAACTCGCGCCGATTGAACCGGGCGTAGATATCGCGCATCGGCGGAGCATTCTCGAGCGGGCTTTCGCCAACCGATTTGATCGCATGACAGCGCCCGCATCTTTCCTGCAGGATGGTCCTGCCTCGTTGCGCTGCCTTGCTGAGGTTCGCGGCGTCCACGTTTGTCGGCCAACACGAGAGCAGTCCGACGAAGAGGCCCAGAGCCCGAAACTTGAAACGCCCCGACATGCGTCTGGCTCTCCGCGGCAATCTAACAGCCCCGCCCGTTGCTCGAGTGCAAGCGGATTTAATAGCAGACCCGCACGTAATGCACATGCCGCCTGTGCCGGACAGCTCGGACATAGCAGTCGCCGTATCCGTACGGTCCCCAGAACGGTCCTGGCCCCCAATACGGTGCCGGTGGGTAGTAATAGACTGGCCCCGGATAGCCGTAATAGGGATACGGCCCCCAATAGCCGCCGCCGAGGGCCGCGCCGAACAGCGCGCCGGCAGCCAGGCCGCCGACGATTCCCGCGGCAATGCGCCCGTTGCGAGCGTCGGCACCCGTCGGTGCAAGCAGCGCGAGGGTCAGGACAGCCGCGGTCGCAACCGTGCCAATCTTCTTCTCGAAGCTCATTTCACCCCTCCTGTGCTGTTGCCTAAGAGAACGCAACATCGCGTGCGCAACGTTGCGAAGGATCAAACAATCCGGCTAGCGCTTCAGCATTTTCTTCGCCCGCGACAACGGTTGAGTGTTGATGACGTCTGCGGCTTCGAGCCAGCCTCGGCGCGCCTGATCGACGCCGAAACGCATGTTGGCGAATCCAGCCGTCGAATGTGCGTCCGTCGAGATCGCCAGCTTGACGCCCGCGGACTTGGCGGCATGAACATGGATATCGTTGAGATCGAGCCGGTCCGGGTCGGCGTTGAGCTCGAGATGACAGCCGCGCTCGCCCGCCGCCGCAATGACGGCTTCCATGTCGAGCTCGTAAGGCTCGCGGTCCCCGATCAACCGTCCGGTCGGATGACCGATAATCGAGACATGGCGATTGTCCATCGCCCGGATGATGCGCTCGGTCTGCATCTTGCGCGAGAGCTCGAACTTGTAGTGAACGGAAGCAACGACCAGATCGAGCCGCGACAGGATCTTGTCAGGCAGATCAAGGCGTCCGTCCGCCAGAATATCGACCTCGGCACCTTTCAGCACCGTAAATCCATCCAGCCGGTCGTTCAAACGGCCGATCTCGTCGATCTGACGCGACAGACGTCCGGCATCGAGACCGTGGGCGACAGTGACATGTTGGCTATGGTCGGTCAGAGCCATATAGGCATAGCCTCTTGCCTTGGCGGCAGTCGCCATCTCGGCGATCGCGGCGGTGCCGTCGGTCCATTTGGAATGGACGTGCAGGTCGCCTCGAATATCGGACAGCGTAATCAGTTTCGGGAGCTTTTTTGCTTTTGCGAGCGCGATCTCGCCGCGATCCTCGCGCATCTCGGGCGGAATCAGGGGCAGCCCGAGCTTGCCATAGATCTCCTCCTCGGTTGCTCCGGCGATGCGCCGCTTGCCGGCGAACAGGCCATATTCGTTCAGCTTCCAGCCGTGATCGTTAGCGAGTCCGCGCAAGGAGATGTTGTGCGCCTTGGATCCGGTGAAATACATCAGCGCGGCGCCGTAGCTGGCCTCAGGAACAACGCGCAGGTCGACGTGCAGCCCGGAGCGCAGCACCACTGCCGTCCGCGTATCGCCATGAGCGAGCACATTGGCGACATTGTCGTATCGAGAGAGTCTCCCGCCGGCGGCGTGGCCGTCACGTGCCACCATCAAGATATCAAGATCACCGACGGTATCGCGCCTGCGACGGTAGCTTCCGGCGACGATCACCTTTCCATCGGTCGCGTCTGGCCTCAGATAGCTGAGGAGTGCTTCCGCTTCGGCTTCGGCCTCGGATAGTCTGAAGCGCCTCTCGGCTCGAGGCTTGGCCAACGCCGCGGTGAGCTTTTCCTCGCTCTTGGCACCGAAGCCCCGAAGCTCTCTCAGCCGACCCGACCTCACCGCGCGCCTGAGGTCCGCGAGTGACCGCACGCCCAGCTTGTCGTAGAGCAGTTTGACGCGTTTCGGACCCAAGCCCGGGAGTGCCGCGATCTCTCCGAGATCGCCGGGCAGTTCACGCTTGAGCTTGTCCAGCACATCGAAATGATGGGTTGCGACGATCGTTTCGATCTTTCCTGCCAGATCCTTGCCGATACCTGGCAGCTCGGAAAGATCCTCACCCGCCTTCAAGAGGTTGGTGATGCTCTTGGGCAGACGTTCAATCACCCGCGCAGCATTGCGATAGGCCCGCGAACGAAACGGATTGTCGCCTTTGATCTCGAGAAGTTCGGCGGTCTGGTCGAACATCTCTGCAATTTCGGCATTCTGTACCGGCATCGATGCACCTCCGTCGCTTGACAAGCTAGAGAGGGATCGAGCCGCTTCCCTTGATGCAGATCAGAATTCAGGGACGCGAGCCTATCCGGTCGGCGACAGCTGCCAGCTGTTCAAGATGGCTTGAAATCTGCACCGGATAGGGCGCGACCGCTTTGGAGGTTCTCAGGTCCGGAGGCAGTAGATCGAGCTGCCGGCGCGCGTGAGCCCGGATGTCGTGAAGTGAAGGTTGAGAGGCGATAGGGCGTCCGCCGAGCATCACCGCCTGGATCAGCGTTTCCCCCTCTTGTTGGTCCTCCTCGGTCGAAAGAATGTCTGCGAGCATGCGGCCATCCCTGTCATACCGGCGCCAAACCTGCTTGCGGCCGGGCCAGGTGGCCTTTCCCGTCGAGCGCTTGCGACGGGGCAAGCCCGCATACTCCTGCAGCTTATAGGCACAGTCGAGTGCTGGCGCATCGGACGACGTGACGAGGCCCGTGCCGATGCCGATACCGTCGATCGGCGCCGCATCCCGAGCGAAGGCAATCAGGGTACCCTCCTCTATCCCGCCACTGACGAAGATGCCGGTGTCCTTGAGTCCGCCGGAATCCAGAATGCAGCGCACCTTCTTGGCGAGCGCAGACAGATCCCCGCTGTCAAGCCGCACGGCGCTGACCGCAATTCCAAGCTCCTTCAATCGGGGCGCCAGCATGACGACCTTCCTCGCGGCCGCCTCGGTGTCATAAGTGTCGATCAGCAGGACGAGATTCTCTGGCCTGGCGCGCGCAAACGCCTCGAATGCTGCAGCTTCGTCATCAAAGGATTGAACAAACGAATGCGCCATGGTGCCATAGGTCGGAATGCCGAATGACTTCTCGGCCAGGAGGGTTGCCGTACCGGAGAACCCAGCGACATAGCTCGCGCGGGCGGCCAGCAGCCCTGCCTCGGCACCATGGGAGCGACGCAAGCCAAAATCGACCAGGAGCTTGTCTGGCGCGAGTAAGACCATGCGCGCGGCCTTGGAGGCAATCAGCGTCTGAAAATGCAGGATGTTGATCAGGCGCGTCTCGACAAGCTGCGCCTCCGGTAAAGGAGCCGTAACCCTAAGGATCGGTTCGTTGCCAAAGAACACGGTGCCTTCCGGCATCGCGTGAACCTCGCCGGTGAAGCGGAAATTGGCGAGATAGTCGATCAACGACTTGCTGAACTTTTCCGTTCGCTCAAGCCAGCCGAGTTCGTCTTGCGAGAACCGTATGTTTTGCAGGAAGTCGAGCGCCTGCTCCAGTCCGGCCGCCATCAGGAAGCTGCGCTGAGGCGGCAGCTTGCGCACAAAGAACTCAAATACGGCTGTATCAGTCTGGCCCGATTCAAGATACGCTTCGATCATGGTCATCTGATACAGATCGGTTAGCAGCGCGCTCGGTAACGGGTCCATCGATGTCCTCGGCGCTCACATGACGTCAGCCATCCTGTCGATGTCTGCGCATCCCTATTTGACGCCGGTCAAGAGGCGGAAGCAAGTTGCCTCTATCCTCTTTGGTGGAAACGCCGCGGCGTCGCGAGCAAGGCGCGGCAGTGAGCGTCCGAGGCAAGAGCCATGCCCTATCGCACAAACATCGATCTTCCCCCTGCTGTTCGCGCTCACCTCCCATCGCACGCGCAGGACATCTATCGGGAAGCATTCAACCACGCCTTTGCCTCCCATGCGGAAGACGAACGGCAGGAAGAGATTGCTCACCGCACAGCCTGGGCAGCGGTGAAGCGATCCTACGTGAAGGTCGGCGACCGCTGGGAGCCGCTGCCCCACGACCATTAGGCGCCGGCTCGTCAGGAGGCGTGCATGGATCTGCTTGATGGAAACTGCCTCAAAGTGGCAATCACCTCGTCGTCGCTGACCTGATGAAAGTCGCGATAGAAATAGCCGATCGCGCCAAACTCCTGAGGCTCATGCAGACAGACGACGGCATCGACTTCCGCATGCAATTTCCTGATGGCGTCCGGCGGCGCGACCGGGACCGCAAGCACGAGCTCTTTCGGTTCCTGCTTCCGAACAGCCTTGATGGCGGCAAGCGTGGTTGCGCCTGTCGCAACGCCGTCATCGACGATGATCGCAACCTGCCCCTTGACTTCGGCGCGAGCCCGATCGCCCAGATAGCGCTTGCGGCGCCGTTCGATCTCAGCACGTTCCTCCCTGCAGACGACCTCAAATTCTTCGGAGGTGACGCCGGATAGCTCGATCACGTCCTGGTTACGTATGGTGGTCATGCCCTCACCATCCGCGATGGCGCCCATTGCGAGCTCCGGCTGCCCCGGCAGCCCGATCTTGCGGACCAGCAGCAGATCGAGTGGCGCATTGAGGGCTGCTGCGACTTCCGCCGCAACCGGCACGCCGCCGCGTGGCAGCGCAAGAACGACCGGGTGCCGCCCCTTGTATTTGAGCAGCGCCTCGGCGAGTTGCCGGCCGGCATCGGTTCGGTTCTGGAACAGCATGGCAGACCTCATGCGGAAGAGGGGCAGGATATGAGCCGGACAACCACTGCTATTGATCCGTATCAAGCTGCCGGCTGCCTCGATTGGCGATAGGCATCATATGCCCGGATGGCAGAATGAACCCTGGGGCGAGGACGCTGAGAATGGCAGCGCGACCGCTCTTGCTCGCAAGGTGGCGTTTCTCAGCCGGCCGGACAGTTATGTCCCGGTGCCCGACGCTGTGATCACGCGGGAGACCCACATGTCCTGGGTCTTCATGGTTGACGAGCGCGTCTACAAGCTCAAGAAGCCGGTTCATTTTCCATATCTCGATTTCTCCAGCCTTGAGCGCCGCGCAGAGGCCTGCCGCGCTGAGGTTTCGCTGAACCGAAGGCTGGCGCCCGACGTCTATCACGGCGTGGTGCCGCTGACGGCTGCGCCGGGTGGTTACGCCATCGGAGGAGGCGGACACATCGTTGATTGGCTCGTCGTCATGCGCCGGCTCGACGAAGGCCAAACACTCGAAGTCGGGCTTCGCGATCGCAAGGTCTCCCAGGCCCAGATCGATGGTTTGGCAAGTCGCTTGAGCCGCTTCTATTCGCATGCGCGCCGGATCATGATCAATCCGGAGAGCTACATGGTGACCCTGCAAAAGGCAGTTCTGGCGGATCGGCGAGGTTTGCTCGAGTCGGCCTTCGACCTGCCCCGCGGCACCATCGAGCGCATCGCCAACCTGCAATGCCGTTTCCTGCGGCAGCGGACCGATCTACTGGCGCAGCGGGTGCATCACCGGCTCGTCCTCGACGGCCATGGCGATCTGCGGCCGGAACATATCTGGTTGAGCCCTCCCTTCCCCATCATCGACTGCCTGGAGTTCAATGCCCGCTTGCGGACGTCGGATGCACTGGACGAAATTGCCTTCCTGCACTTGGAATGCGCTCGACTGGGAGGACCGTGGGTCGGTGAGAGGCTTCGGCGATATCTGGCCGTCCAGCTCAATGATGACCCGGCCAGCGGACTGTTCTTGTTCTATCGGATTGGCCGCGCCATGCTGCGCGCCAGGCTATCCATCGCTCATCTCGCCGACGCCCATCCACGGACGCCGGAAAAATGGCCGCGGCTGGCGCGCACCTATCTCAAACTTGCCAAGGCGGACGCAGCGCAGCTTGAGCGGCAGCTCACGGCGTGAGCCAGAATTTGAATTGCGGGGATCAATCCTGATACGGAAGCAGCTCCGTCAGCGGCTCGTTGTGGTGCAGCCGACGAATGGTCTCTCCGAGAAGGGGCGCCGCCGAGACAATCTCGAGCTTATCGCGAACCGCGCCCGGCGGAAGCCTGAACGGTGGCACGCTGTCGGTCGCGATGATGCGGCCGATCGCAGGGTCGGCGAGCGTCGTTGCCGCGCCCGGCATGAACAAGCCGTGCGCCACGCAAGCTATCACCTCTTCGGCCCCATGGGCACGGGCCGCCTTCGCCGCCCGCACCAGGGTTCCACCGCTGCTGATGAGATCATCCACGATCACGCACAGCGCGTTCGCCACCTCTCCGGCGAACAAGTCGCCCGAAACGACGCCGGAGCTGCGATGCTTCTCCACGAATGCCTTGCCGATCGGACGGCCGAGCGCTTTCCCCAGAACCTCGCGGAGCAGGTCCGCGCGCTTGCCGCCTCCGAGATCCGGCGAAACCACGGCAATCGGCCGATCAGCCGCGATCGCCTTGATCCTGCCGATCAAGAGCGGCGCCGTGCTCAGCGCTACCGATGGGCAACGGAACGCGTTCTCGAACGCGGCCTCGTTGTGAACTTCGAGGGTCACCACTGCGTCAACACCGATCGCCTCGAACATGGTCGCAAGATAACGGATCGTGACGGGGTCATTGGCCTTGGTGCGACGATCCTTTCGCGCATAGCACAGATACGGTGCGACCGCCGTCACCCGCGCAGCACCGGCATCCTTCAACGCTCCGACCAGGAACAGCAGCCGGCACAGCTTGTCGTTCGGACTCTCGTCAGGACCGCCATGGAGGCTATGCAGAACGTAGACGTCGCAGCCGGCGACAACTTCCAGCGGCCGCACCTTGTGTTCGCCGTCCTCGAAGCTGCGTTCTTCGACAGCGGCGAGACGGCATCCGAGCGCGTGAGCGATTTTTTCGCCAAGCCCTTCCGTGCCATGAAGACAGAACAAACGCAGGCGATCACCAATCATCGGTTACCTCCAACGTCAAACCTGCTCGCCGCTCGCGTCTCGGCCGCCGATCTAAGCCCGCAGCCCATGTTTCCCGAGCAATCTGACTGTGCTCGCCTGCGGTCCTTTTTCTCCGATCTCCTCGACGTAGCTTACGCGGGCGCCGGGCACGATGCTTGGTCCACCATCAACGACACTATTGCAGTTGAAATAGACTTCGTGGCCGTCGGCGGCTTCCAGAAAGCCGAACTGGCCGCTTGGATCGATACGCGCAACGGTTCCGATCGGTTGAGGCTCGTGCGTCTTGACATCGCCACGCATCAGTCGCGCCCGGTCCTGCAGTTGTCGACGCGCGCGTTTGAATGCGTTGTCCACGGCGAAGGTCAAGTCGACGTACCGTTCATCCAGCTTCGGGGTACGTCCAACGTGGACTTCCCGACCGTCGGGCAGCGCCAGCCGAACGCTCACCAGATATTGACCGCCGGTTTGGTGATGGCCGCCCGGACCTTTGACCATGACGCGCGCCGCGGTGATCCGGCCGAAGCGGCTCTCCAGTTCCGCGACATGTTGCTCAACGGCAGCCCGGATTTCAGCGGAGACGCGAATCCCTTCAAATTCGATTTGAACTGGTGTTTGCATTTCCGGCTCCTCTCCCGTGTCGAACTTATTGGACCACGGGAGCGAGGAGCAGCTTTGAGCAAGATCAACTTGCCTTCAGCGTTCTGGCTGCCACGCGATCACGATCAGCTCGCAGCAAACACGAAATCGTCTGCGCGATCGCTCGCGCAGACGCCAGGGCATCCGGAACCAATCAGCCGATCTCACCAGGGGCCGCCCCACGGACCGCCCCAGCCATAATAGCGATGCCGCCAATACGGACGGGCATAGTAGGGACGGCCGCAATACGGCCCGTAGCCGACGCCGACATAGCCGTAGGGCGGACCATAATAATAGGGATCGTCGTAGTAATAAGGCGATGCCGTCGCCGCGATCCCGGCGCCGAGAAGCGCGCCGGCCGCGAGCGCGCCTGCTCCCCAGCCCCAGCCGCCGCCACGCCAACCGCCACCACGCCAGCCGCCGCCATGCCAGCCGCCATAGCGGACCTGAACCGTGCTGAGCGGCGCAACGTCGGCCTTCGCCGCGGCCGACAGCGCAGTGACGGGTGCAGACAACGCCGGAGCGCTCGCTCCGGCCAGCAGCGCGCCGGACAGGGCCAGCGCTCCCACATAGTTCAAGCTTCGCATCGCAAGGACTCCTCGACCAAGGTCATCACGCATGACTGCCCGCGAAGGTCATCCGGCGCAGTCCTCCGCCGCGATCGCGGCGACGAGCAAATGAGTTGCTCGTCGCTACGAACCGCCTGTCGGCACGACCGTTCCATTGCAAAAGCGCGATCGCCGGCGAGACATCCCTTCAATGCCGGCCGAGATTGCTCGAGCTGCCGGAATTGTCGTCGCCGGAGCTCGGGCTGTTGTTGTCGAGCAAGCCGGTGGCGTCATTCGGCGCCGATGGCGTGCGCCCCGATCCGTTCCCCGCCGCACGGCTCCTGCCGCGCCCCACCCCATTCCGGTCGTCCCCGTCGCGTTTCCGGGTCCGCCCGGCGTTGAGGTTGTCGCGTCGCGGGAGGCGCCGGCGCTGCTGCCACCCGTGCCGCTGCTATCAGCCAAGGCGAGCTGCTCGACAACGCGAGCGCAGCAGCGGATGCGATCAAGGCCAATTTCATGAGGATGTCCTTCCTTAAGGAAGGACAACGCCGCCTCGGACGGGATGGTCCCGAAGGATCAGCTTCGCCGTTTGCGGCCCTGCGCTGCCGCGGCCTGCTTGCGCAGACCCTCGGCCGCGCTGCCGACGATCTCGGAAATCTGCATCAGTTGCTTGGCGAGCGGGCTGGTCTTGCGCCAGACCATGCCGACCGTACGCTGCGGCTGCGGATCGGCGAAGCGCGCCAGCGACACCGACGCCGACCGCGTCTCGACGCCGACCGCCATCTCCGGAATCAACGTCACGCCCATGCCGGCGCCGACCATCTGCACCAGGGTCGACAGCGAGGAGGCATCGAGCATCTCGCGCGGCGCCTGCATGTTGCAGAACGACAGCGCCTGGTCGCGGAAGCAGTGCCCCTCCTCCAGCAACAGCAGCCGCATCTCGCGCAGCATCTCGCTGCTCGGCACCGCCGCGCCTTCATATTCCGGCGGCCGCACCAGCAGGAAGCTCTCCGCGAACAGCGCGACCTCGGTCAGCGACGGCTCCGACACTGGCAGCGCGACGATCGCGGCATCGAGCCGGCCCTCGACCAGTTCCTCGATCAGCTTCGGCGTCTTGGACTCGCGGACGTGGATGTCGATCTCGGGATGTCTGCGCGTCAGGTTCCCGATCACCTTGGGCAGCAGATAGGGCGCGATCGTCGGGATCATGCCGAGCCGCAGCCGGCCCGTGAGCTTGTCGCGCGAGGCGCGGGCGAAATCGCCGAGCTCATCGACCGAGCGCAGGATCTCGCGCACGCGCTCGGCGAGCTGCTCGCCGAATCGCGTCAGCACCACCTGGCGCGCATTGCGCTCCAGCAGCACGCCGCCAAGCGCGTCCTCCATCTCCTTGATCTGCATCGACAGCGCCGGCTGCGAGATCGCGCAGGCCTCCGCGGCGCGGCCGAAATGGCCGAGACGCGCCAGCGCATCGAAATAGCGAAGCTGCCGCATCGTCAAATGTATCATCAGTTTATCTTATCGTTCACCGCCGCGGAGTCAATTTTCCCTGACCACAATCTTGAGATGCAGCGGTCATGCACCGTGTCCATATGCGTTTGAATGGCGTCAGACCAGGTTCATCAGATAATCTTATCGTTGCGATCACCAATCTCAATTTCCCCTGATCGAAGCAGCCGCGTAGGGTCCCGGCTCCCACCCCAGGGGGGAACCATGACGATCACGTCAGGAGAGAAACATGGATGACGTCAGCAAGTGCCCGTTCTCGGGCGGCTTGAAGGGATTTTCGAACAAGGATTGGTGGCCGAACCAGCTCAATCTGTCGGTGCTGCATCAGCACTCGAACCTCTCCGATCCGCTCGGTGAGGCGTTCGATTATTCCAAGGAATTCAAGAGCCTCGATCTCGACGCGCTGGTCAAGGACCTGCACGCGCTGATGACCGATTCGCAGGACTGGTGGCCGGCCGATTTCGGCCATTACGGTCCGCTGTTCATCCGCATGGCCTGGCACGCCGCCGGCACCTATCGCATTGGCGACGGCCGTGGCGGCGCCGGCACCGGTCAGCAGCGCTTCGCGCCGCTGAACAGCTGGCCTGACAACGCCAACCTCGACAAGGCCCGCCGCCTGCTGTGGCCGATCAAGCAGAAGTACGGCCAGAAGATCTCCTGGGCCGACCTGTTCGTGCTGACCGGCAACGTCGCGCTGGAATCGATGGGGTTCAAGACCTTCGGCTTCGGCGGCGGCCGCGCCGATACCTGGGAGCCCGAGCAGGACATCTATTGGGGCCCCGAGGGCAAGTGGCTCGCCGACGAGCGCTACAGCGGCGACCGCGAGCTCGCAGGCTCGCTCGCTGCCGTGCAGATGGGCCTCATCTACGTCAACCCGGAAGGCCCGAACGGCAATCCCGATCCGCTGGCTGCCGCGCGCGACATCCGCGAGACCTTCGCCCGCATGGCGATGAACGACGAAGAGACGGTGGCGCTGATCGCCGGCGGTCACACCTTCGGCAAGACCCACGGCGCGGGTGATGCGTCGCTGGTCGGGGCCGAGCCGGAAGGCGCCGACATCGCGCAGCAGGGTCTCGGCTGGGCCAGCAAATACGGCTCGGGCAAGGGCGGCGATACCATCACCTCCGGCCTCGAAGTGATCTGGACGACGACGCCGACCAAGTGGAGCAACAACTTCTTCTGGAATCTGTTCGGCTACGAATGGGAGCTGACCAAGAGCCCGGCCGGCGCGCATCAGTGGAAGCCGAAGCACGGCGCCGGCGCCAACACGGTGCCGGACGCGCATGACAAGTCGAAGCGGCATGCGCCGTCGATGCTCACCACCGACCTCGCGCTGCGCTTCGATCCGGCCTACGAGAAGATCTCGCGCCGCTTCCTGGAGAACCCGGATCAGTTCGCCGACGCCTTCGCCCGCGCCTGGTTCAAGCTGACCCATCGCGACATGGGTCCGAAGGTGCGTTACCTTGGCCCGCTGGTGCCGAAGGAGGATCTGATCTGGCAGGATCCGGTGCCGGCCCTCGATCATCCCGTTGTCGACGACAAGGACGTCGCGGCGCTCAAGGCGAAGATCCTCGCCTCGGGTCTGTCGGTGTCGCAACTGGTGTCGACGGCCTGGGCCTCAGCCTCGACCTTCCGCGGCTCGGACAAGCGCGGCGGCGCCAATGGCGCGCGCATTCGCCTGGCTCCGCAGAAGGACTGGGCGGTCAACAACCCGGCCGAGCTCGCCAAGGTGCTCTCGACGCTCGAGGCCATCCAGAAGGAGTTCAACGCGCAGGCCTCCGGCGGCAAGAAGATCTCGCTCGCCGACCTGATCGTGCTGGCCGGCAATGCCGGCGTCGAGGCGGCCGCCAAGAAGGCCGGCGTCGAGGTGACCGTGCCGTTCGCGCCCGGCCGCACCGATGCCTCGCAGGAGCAGACCGACGTCGAGTCGTTCGCGGTGCTCGAACCGACCCATGACGGCTTCCGCAACTATCTCAGCGGCAAGCAGTGGCTGTCGGGCGAGGAGCTGCTGGTCGACAAGGCGCAACTGCTCACCTTGACCGCGCCGGAGATGACCGTGCTGGTCGGCGGCCTGCGCGTGCTCGGCGCCAACGCCAACGGCTCCAAGCATGGCGTGTTCACCGAGCAGACCGAGACGCTCTCCAACGACTTCTTCGCCAACCTGCTCGACATGGGCGTGGCCTGGCGTCCGGTCGATCAGGGCGAGCACACCTTCGAGGGCCGCGACCGCAAGTCCGGCGCGATCAAGTGGACGGCGACCCGCGCCGACCTGATCTTCGGCTCGCACTCGCAGTTGCGCGCGCTGGCCGAGGTCTATGCCAGCTCGGATGCCAAGCAGAAGTTCGTCAAGGACTTCGTCGCCGCCTGGACCAAGGTGATGAACCTCGACCGGTTCGATCTGAAGGCCTGAGGCGACAAGCCGACTGACCGACACCAAAGAGAAGCGGCGCTTCAGTGATGAAGCGCCGCTTTTTTCATTGGACATGTCTATCAGTCGCGGGCCCGTCAGCGCGCCGCGGCCGAGCCGCCGCCGTCGATCTGGCGGCCCATCAGCGCGATCGCCTTCTGATAGACGCCGGCGGCGTTCCAGGCCTCGATGGCGGCGAAGTTCGGCTCGCCCGGCTGATAGCCGGCGCCTGCCTTCCAGCCGTTGGCGCGCAGGAAGTTCGCGGTCGAGGCCAGCGCGTTGGCGGCGACGTCGAGATTGCCGACGCCGTAAGCGAGGATGTTCTTCGGCATGAATTGCGTCTGCCCGACCTCGCCATGCATCGAGCCGCGGGTGTTGCCCGAGAGCACGCCGCGGTCGATCAGCTTGAGCGCGGCATAGAGCTGGTCGGTGAAGAACTCCGGACGGCGGCAGTCATAGGCGAGCGTCGCGATCGACGACAGCATGTGCTGATTGCCGCGCTGGCTGCCGAACGCGCTCTCCATGCCCCAGATCGCGATCAGCGGTCCGGGCGGCACGCCGTAACGCTGCTCGATCGAGGCGAACATCGCCGCCTGCGACTGCTTGAGCTGGCGGCCGCGCGCGACGATCGCAGCAGCCCCGCGCTTGGCGAGGAACTGATCGAGCGACAGCGAGAAGCTGCGCTGGCCGCGATCGGCGGCGATCGTCGCGGAGGCGTAGTTGGTCTGCATCAGCGCGGCGATCGCGGCGCCGCCGACGCCCTTCGCCCGCGCCTCCTCGCTGAATTCGCGCTTCCACGCCTCGAACCCCGCCGGCGACGAACCGCACTGCGCCGCTTGCGCAACGCCGCCGCAGGCTGCGAGCAGCGTCGCGACGGTGAACGTGAAGGTGATCATGGCCCGGCGCTTAATCATTCAGACTCCTCTGGTCGCGTCCGCCGATGCGGCCTGCATCGTGACCCCTATCGGGACATCGGACGCCGCTGCGCGGCAATATCGGCCGCTCCCGGTTGAAACGGCGACAACCTATCGGAAATGGAAGAAAATCATAGCCGGTAGCCGGAGATGAACGCGCCGAGCACCCGTGATTGCGCAGCCGCCCATCGACATGCGTGGCCGTGCGGGTTCCAAGGATGCAGCTCCCGCAATCGTGATCAGCGCCATCTACATCATCATGAACGGCCGGACGTCCACCGGTTTCAGGCCGGTCGAAAACAGCGCCAAGGCGATCGCGATCCGCTCGCTGGCCATGAAGAGCAAACGCGAGATCCAGAGCTATCTCCCGCCACCTATCAGTTCGCCAGGCACAATGGCTTGGCCTTCAACATGACGGCGATCGCCCCTCCATCCCCGAGGGCCACGGCGTCGGCTTCGACACCGACTACATGACGCCGCCGGTACCGTAACCTTGACATATACGCTGCCCTTAATTATAAAACGATACAGTTTCGTTTTACCACAACCGTTTTCCGAGGGAATGCTCTACAAGCACCGACCGAGATCGGAGACAGCAGGCCGTCATGAAACGAATCATTCTGTTGACCTTGATCCTGCTGTCATGGGCGCCCCTGGCGCACGCGGTCGCCGGGACCGGCTCCGGCATGCAGACCGAGAGGGATCCGTCAGCCTCCACCGATCCGGCACTGAGCCAGGAGACGATCGATCGCGAGCTCGACAAGTTCCGGCGGACGGAGGTGTCACTGCACCAGGCGCTGCGGATCGCCGAAAGGATTCATCCGGGCTCCAAGACCGCGGACATCAGCTTCGAGGGTGGGCTCGACGCGCCCGTCTACAAGGTCCGAACCCTGCAGAGCGGACGGATCTGGGAATCCGACATCGACGGCACCACGGCGAAGGTGCGCAACAGCGTGCTGTTCTCCACCGTGGATGGACTGAGCGAAAGCGATCGTAACAGCCTGGCTGCCCTCACCACGGTCCGGCTCAAGATGTCGGATGCGATTCGGATCGCCGAGCGCTCGGCGGCCGGCCGGGCGATCAGTGGCGGCCTGATGAACAAGGACGGCAAGCTCGCCTTCGTCGTGGTCGTCGTCAGCGGCAACGATCTCAAGCAGGTGACGCTCGAACCGTCATCGCTCCGGCGACGCTGATCGCGCTGCTCAGACCTTCGGCTGCAGCGCCAGGAACGTCTTGACCCGGTCACGGACGAAGCCGGGCAGCTCCCTGCGGATCGTCCTCTCGCTCTCGCCCATGAGCGAGCGCATGATCACCGGCATGACGATCAGATCGATGAAGATCTCGGCAGAAACGGCCGACGCCTTCGACGGCGTCCGGCGAGCGGTCGTGGCCGAGGCGCCGATCGTCTCGCCGAGCAGCACCGCCACAGCATGGGTGGCCCGCTTGCGCGAGACGTCATGAAACTGACAACTGAGATCGGGAAACCGGTAAGCCTCCCCGATCGTGACCCGTAACAATCCCAGCGAGTCCTTCAGCGCGCGATCGACGATGGCGATGGCCAGTCCAACCAGCTTTTCCTGTGCGGTGCCGGCCACCGGCGTGTAGGACCCGAGATTCATCACGTCGTTGATGGAGCGCGCGACGACGGCGGCGAACAAGGCGGCCTTGCCGGTGTATCGGGCATAAATCGTCGGCTTGCTGGCGGGGGCGCGCTCGGCGATCTCGTCGATGCTGGCGCCGTCAAAGCCGCGCTCGAGAAACACCGCGCGCGCGGCGTCCAGAATACGTTCCTCGATGTTTCCAGCCAGCGCCTTCGGCGGCCGTCCCACCCGGCCGCGAAACGCTTCCGTGCGTGCAACGTCCGTACGTTTCAATTTGGCCTGCGTGCGGGCCATACTCAACGACCTCGACTCGACATGAAGAGATGTCGTCAAGGGATTACACGTTCTTGTCGAGACGGCAATAGAACGACCACGCCACGCGGCTATGCGCATGGTGGCGTACATAATCGGCAACGCATCAGCACAAACACCTCAAAATACCTCAGGCAACAAACTCCCCGAGATCGTCGAACACGGCGAGCGCACCGTCGAACGCGTCGTCACGAAAGTAGAGGCTGCGCGTGATCAGCACGGGAACGCCGGCGCGGGTCGCAGCCATCAACCCGTTACCGGAGTCCTCGATCGCGATGCAACTGGCCGCGGGTAGATCGAGCTGCGACAAGACCTCCAGGTAGACATCGGGCGCAGGCTTCTTGCGCACGACATCGTCGGCCGCCACGACGGCGGCAAATCCTGCCTCCCAGTTCGCGCCCAGCACGGGCGCCAACAGGGCACCGATATTGGCGCGCGTGGTCGTCGTCGCGATCGCGAGCCGCTGCCCGCGGGCCGAGGCAGCCTCCAGCAATGCTTGCACGCCCGGGCGCAACGGGCAGCCCTTGTCGGCCATCAGCGCGGCAAACCGCTCCGTCTTGATGCGATGAAGCCGGGCAACGACGGCGTCGCTGAGCGGAGGACCCGTGCGCCGCATCTGGTCGAACGCACGAACGCGCTCCTTGCCACCGGTGACACGCAGCAGCTCCTTGTAGATGCGGCGGCCCCAGTGCCAGTCGATGCCCACCGCGACGAACGCCTCGTTGAAGGCCTCGCGATGGATTTCCTCGGTCTCGGCCATCGTGCCGTCGACGTCGAAGATCAGTGCGCCGGCGTCGGCGATGCGGCGCCGGAGGTCGTCGAGCGGCGCGTTCCTCACCAGAGCCAGACTCATGATTGCACCTCCACCCTGCCGTCTCCCGCGTCGGCCCCCTTGGCGAACACGCGGCTTGCCAGCACGTCGCTGGCTTCGATCGACATCACGTCATCGGACGTCAGCACGCGGTCGAGCCGCGACACCAGCCGGTTGGCCTGGCGCAGGCGGATCCGATCCAGCGCGTTGCGGATCGAGCGCGCGTTGGAGAACATGGGCTGAGTGCGCCGGACGGCGATGTATCTTTCGAAAGCGGCGCGGGCCTCCGGCGTGAAGCGATAATTCTGCCCTTCCAGCATCATCTCGGAGATCGTCAGCAGCTCGGCCTCCGAATAGTCGGGGAAGTCGATGTGGTGGGCGATGCGCGAGCGGAAGCCGGGATTGCTCTGGAAGAACTTCTCCATCCGGTCGGCATAGCCGGCAAGAATGACCACGAGATCCTCGCGCTGCGACTCCATGATCTGCAGCAGGATCTCGATCGACTCCTGGCCGTAGTCGCGCTCGTTCTCGGGACGGTAGAGATAATACGCCTCGTCGATGAACAGGACGCCCCCCATCGCCTTCTTCAGCACCTCCTTGGTCTTCGGCGCGGTGTGGCCGATATACTGGCCGACGAGGTCGTCGCGGGTGACGCTGATGACGTGGCCGCGGCGCACGAAGCCGAGCCGGTGCAGGATGCCGGCCATGCGCAGCGCGACAGTGGTCTTGCCGGTGCCGGGATTGCCGGTGAACGACATGTGCAGGGTCGGAAACGTCGTCGCCAGCCCCATCTTGCGGCGGATCCGCTCCATCATCAGCAGCGACGCGATCTCGCGGATTCGCGTCTTGACCGGGGTGAGCCCGACCAGCTCGCGGTCGAGCTGCTCCAGCACCGGCGCAATATCGACGCTCTCGAACTCGCGGCGCAGGTCGACGGTGTCGACCGGCGTCGCCTCGGTGGTGTCCGTCTGCGTGGCCTGCATCATCGACTGGTGCTCCGTTCTGGACGTTCGCATCAGATCGCCGTGCGTTCGATTGCGAACCTGGCAACAACGAAGCAACGGCAAATACAAGGTGATATGGCCGCTCCGGGCGGAGATCCCTGCCACGCCGCAGACCCGCAGACGCAGCAGCGACCTCCGCCCGCCAGGGATCAGTAACGCTGGCCTTCCGGGCGCTCGGCCGCGTAGGACCGCGTCGAATAACGCTGATTGCGCCCGACGGTTTCCTGCCGGTCGAGCCGGAAGCCCGGCTCGTTCTGCGGCCGGTTGACGATGAAGGACAACCGGGTCGATTCCCAGCCATGGCTGGAATCGAAGGCCGAGATGCGGATGTAGCGGTCGCCGTAGATCTTCCGGCACTCGGTCAGCTCGCGCATGATGCCGGCAGCGTCACGCAGGTCGAACATCGGCAGGCCCCACATCTCCCAATAGGTGTTGCGGGGATGCGGATCGTCGGTGAACTCGATGTTCACGGCCCAATTCTTCTCGAGGCAATACTGGATCTGAGCGGAGATCTGCTCGTCGGTCAGATCGGGCAGGAAAGAAAAGCAACCCTGGGTCACGCGCATGTTGATGTCTCCTGATATCGCTGAAACGGGCGAGCCGGTGTCCGGCTCGCATCGCGGCGTCGCATCGAACGATTGTTAGGCGGCAGGCGTCACGGTCGGGACGAAGTCCGGCGAATCGGTCGATTCGTAGTTGAAGGTGACGTCCTTCCAGATCTCCAGCGCCTCGCGCAGCGGCGTGCAGGTCTGTGCCGCCTTGGCCAGGATCTCCGGACCTTCATGCACGTAGTCGCGGCCCTCATTGCGGGCGAGGATCATCGCTTCCAGCGCGACGCGGTTGGCGGTCGCACCGGCGGCGATGCCGCGCGGATGGCCGATCGTGCCGCCGCCGAACTGCAGCACGACGTCCTCGCCGAGCAGGTCGAGCAACTGGTGCATCTGGCCGGCATGGATGCCGCCGGAGGCCACCGGCATCAGCTTGTTCAGGCTGGCCCAGTTCTGGTCGAAGAACACGCCATGCTCCAGCCGCATCGGATTGAAGTCCTCGCGGCAGATGTCGTAATAGCCGCGCGTGGTGTTCGGATCGCCTTCGAGCTTGCCGACCACGGTGCCGGCATGGATGTGGTCGACGCCGGCGAGCCTCATCCATTTGGCGATGACGCGGAACGACACGCCGTGCGCGCGCTGCCGCGTGTAGGTCGAGTGACCGGCACGATGCAGATGCAGGATCATGTCGTTCCGGCGCGCCCATTTCGCCATCGACTGGATCGCGGTGTAGCCGATCACGAGGTCGATCATGACGATCGTCGAGCCGAGCTCCTTGGCGAACTCGGCGCGCTCATACATGTCCTCCATCGTCGCCGCGGTGACGTTGAGGTAGGTGCCCTTGATCTCGCCGGTTGCCGCCTGCGCCTTGTTGACCGCCTCCATGCAGTACAGGAAGCGCTCGCGCCAATGCATGAACGGCTGCGAGTTGATGTTCTCGTCGTCCTTGGTGAAGTCGAGCCCGCCCTTCAGCGCCTCGTAGACGACGCGTCCGTAGTTGCGGCCGGACAGGCCGAGCTTCGGCTTGACGGTGGCGCCGAGCAAGGGACGGCCGAACTTGTCGAGCCGCTCGCGCTCGACGACGATGCCGGTCGCCGGGCCCTGGAAGGTCTTCACATAGGCCACCGGCAGCCGCATGTCCTCGAGCCGCAGCGCCTTCAGCGGCTTGAAGCCGAACACATTGCCGATGATCGAGGCGGTCAGATTGGAGATCGAGCCGGGCTCGAACAGGTCGAGGTCATAGGCGATATAGGCGAAATAGCTGCCTGGCGAGCCCGGCACCGGCTCGACCCGGTAGCACTTGGCGCGGTACTTCTCGGCTGCGGTCAGACGGTCGGTCCACACCACGGTCCAGGTCGCGGTCGAGGATTCGCCGGCGACCGCGGCGCAGGCCTCGGTCGGATCGACACCGTCCTGCGGCGTGACGCGGAACAGCGCGATGACGTCGGTGTCCTTGGGCTGATAGGACGGCTCCCAATAGCCCATCTTCTTGTATTCCATCACGCCGGACTTGTAGCGATCCTTGCCGCGCACCGTGATCGATTGGTCGTTCATGTGTTCCTCCTGGATTTTCGTTGTGGCTGTGGACGTCACGCAGCTTCGGTCATTCCCCCAATTCGTGGATCGAGCGCGCCGGAGCGATAGCGCTTGGCCATCTCCGACAGCGGCAGCACCTTGATCCTGGATGCATTGCCGGCGGCGCCGAACTGCTCGAACCGCTCGCGGCAGAGCTCGCGCATCGAATCCATCGCGGGCTTCAGGAATTTGCGCGGATCGAACTCGCTCTTCGACGACGCGCCGACTTTTCGGAAGATGGCGGTCATTGCCAGCCGGCAGTCGGTGTCGATGTTGACCTTGCGCACGCCGTGACGGATGCCGCGCACGATCTCCTCGACCGGGACGCCCCAGGTCTGCGGCATCTCGCCGCCGAACTGGTTGAACATGTCCTGCAGGCTCTGCGGCACCGAGGACGAGCCGTGCATGACGAGATGCGTATTCGGCAGCCGGCGATGGATCTCCTCGATCACGTTCATGGCGAGAATCTCGCCGTCCGGCTTGCGCGAGAATTTGTAGGCGCCGTGCGAGGTGCCCATCGCGATCGCCAGCGCATCGACCTTGGTCGCGCGGACGAAGTCGACCGCCTGCTCCGGATCGGTCAGCAGCTGCTCGCGGCTGACCTTGCCTTCGAGGCCATGGCCATCCTCCTGCTCGCCGCCACCATGCTCGAGCGAGCCGAGCACGCCGAGCTCGCCTTCGACCGAGGCGCCGACCCAGTGCGCCATGTCGGTGACGCGGCGGGTGATGTCGACGTTGTAGTCGTAGTCGGCCGCGGTCTTGGCATCGGCCCTGAGCGAGCCGTCCATCATCACGGACGTAAAGCCGTACTTGATCGCGGTCGCGCAGGTCGCCTCGTCATTGCCGTGGTCCTGGTGCAGGCAGAGCGGGATCTGCGGATACATCTCCTCCAGCGCGTCGATCATCTTGGACAGCATGATGTCGCCGGCATAGGAGCGCGCGCCGCGCGAGGCCTGGATGATCACGGGGGCATCGACGGCCGCGGCCGCCTCCATGATCGCCAGCCCCTGCTCCATGTTGTTGATGTTGAACGCCGGCACGCCGTAGCCGCGCTCGGCCGCATGGTCCAGCAATTGTCTGAGCGTGATCCGCGCCATGTTGGTCTCCGTCCCTGGTTCGATGTTCTGCTTGGTGGCGCGGCTCAGGAAGCCCGCGCCCGGATGATGTTGCGCATCGCCGCATCGGCCACCGCCGCAGGCGTGATGCCGAATTCGCGGTACAGCACCTCGGCCGGCGCCGAGGCGCCGAAGCCGTGCATGCCGACGAACTCGCCGGCATCGCCGAGCCAGCGCGCCCAGTCGCCCTCGATCGCGGCCTCCACGCCGATGCGCGGCACGTGGCCGAGCACCGCGGCGCGATACTCTGCCGACTGCTTGCGAAACAACTCGAAGCACGGCGCCGACACCACCGCCGCCTGGACGCCCTCGGCCGCCAGCAGCTTGGCCGCCTCCAGCGCGATCGCCACCTCCGAGCCGGTCGCAATCAAAGTTACGTCACGACCGGCCTCGGGCTCGATGACCACGTAAGCGCCGAGCGCGACCTTGTTGTGATCCGATGCCTCGGTGCGGAAGGCCGGCAGGGCTTGCCGAGACAGGCACAGCACCGACGGCGAGGTCTCCGCGCGCAGCGCGCAGTCCCAGGCTTCCGCCGTCTCGACGGCGTCGGCCGGGCGGAAGACCAGGAGGTTCGGAATGGCGCGCAAGCTCGCGACATGCTCGACCGGCTGATGCGTCGGGCCGTCCTCACCGAGGCCGATGGAATCGTGGGTCATCACGTGGATGACGCGGATGCCCATCAGCGCGGCCAGGCGAATCGCCGGCCGGCTGTAGTCGGCGAACGCGAGGAAGGTGCCGCCATAGGGAATGAAGCCGCCATGCAGCGCGATGCCGTTCATGGCAGCAGCCATCGCGTGCTCGCGCACACCATAGTGGACGTAGTTGCCATCCATTGCGGCCGGTGTGACGGATTTGTGCGTCTTTGCCTTGGTCAGGTTGGAATGCGTCAGGTCCGCCGAGCCGCCGAGCAGATTTGGCAGCACTGTCGCAATGACATCGATGACGTTCTGCGAGGCCTGGCGGGTGGCGATCTTCGGCCGCTCGGCCGTGAGCTGCGCGATGAACTGCGCCATGCGCTCGGTATAGGCGGCCGGCAGCTTCTTGTTCAGCGCGTCATGGCACGGCGATCGGTCCGCGGTGCACAGCTTGCGCGCACGCTCCTTCCAGGCCTGGCGCACGCTGCGGCCGCGCGCGCCGATCTCGCGCCAGCTCACCAACACATCGGCTGGCACCTCGAACGGACGGTGCGGCCAGTGCAGGGCCGCGCGGGTCTTCTCGACCTCCTCCGGCCCGAGCGGCGCGCCATGGGCCTTCTCCGAGCCCTGCCGTCCGGGTGAGCCGAAGCCGATCGTCGTCCGGCACGCAATCAAGCTCGGGCGGGTGCTCTGCCGCGCCGCCGCGATAGCAGCCTCGATGGCTTCGGGATCATGGCCGTCGATGCGGGACGTCGCCCAGCCCGACGCCGCGAAGCGTCCGAGCTGATCGTCCGAGCAGGCGAGATCGGTCGAGCCGTCGATCGAGATGCCGTTGTCGTCGAACAGCACGATCAACCGATTCAGCTTGAGATGGCCCGCGAGCGAGATCGCCTCGTGGCTGATGCCCTCCATCAGGCAGCCGTCGCCGGCGATCACGTAGGTGTAGTGATCGACCAGATCGTCGCCATAGCGCGCGTTCATCAGGCGCTCGGCGAGCGCCATGCCGACCGCCGTCGCGATGCCCTGCCCGAGCGGACCGGTGGTGGTCTCGACACCAGGCGTGTGGCCATACTCAGGATGCCCCGGCGTCTTGGCGCCCCATTGCCGGAACCGCTTCAGCTCATCGATCGTGACGGCCTCGTAGCCAGTCAGATGCAGCAGCGCATAGAGCAGCATCGAGCCGTGTCCGGCCGACAGCACGAAACGGTCGCGATCGGGCCAGGCCGGATCGGCGGGATCGAATTTCATGAAGCGTGAGAAAAGGACGGTTGCCACGTCGGCCATGCCCATCGGCATGCCCGGATGACCCGATTTCGCCTTTTCGACGGCGTCGATGGCCAGGAAGCGGATGGCATTCGCCATCTCGGCATGGCTGGGATCGGCTTTCGGAGCCAGCGTTTGCACGGCGGTGGCGGTCATAGCGTGCGCCTCTTTCGGTCCATCAGTTGCATGATCATGGGGGTGAGAATGAGCTGCATCGCGAGATCGAGCTTGGCGCCGTGGATCACGATCGAATTGGCGCGCGACATGAAGCTCTGCGGAATCATCGAGAGCAGATAGGGGAAGTCGATGCCGCGCGGGTTCTTCAGCCGGATCACGACCATCGATTCATCGGGCGTCGGGATCCAGCGGGCGACGAACGGGTTCGAGGTGTCGACCGTCGGCACGCGCTGGAAGTTGATGTCGGTCTCGGAGAACTGCGGGATGATGTAGTTCACGTAGTCCGGCATGCGGCGCAGGATCGTGTCGGTGACCGCTTCGGTGGTGTAGCCGCGCGACGCGCGGTCGCGGTGCAGCTTCTGGATCCACTCCAGGTTCATCACTGGAACAACGCCGATCTTCAGATCGGCGTGCTGCGCGATGTTGACCTTGTCCGTGACAACGGCGCCGTGCAGGCCTTCGTAGAACAGCAGATCGGAGTCCTCCGGCAGCCGGCTCCACTCGGTGAAGTTGCCGGGCCTTGTGTCGTAAAGCCGCGCCTCCTCCTCATCGTGGACGTAGTGGCGCGTCATGCCGGTGCCAGTCTCGGAATAATCGCGAAAGGTCTTCTCGAGCTCCTCGAACAGATTGGTGTCGGGGCTGAAATGGCTGAAGTGCTTATTGCCGATCTCGGCCTCCTCGACCATCTTGCGGCGCATCTCCTCGCGATTGTAGCGATGGAAGGCGTCGCCCTCGATATAGGCCGCCTTGACGTTCTCGCGGCGGAAGATGTTCTCGAAGGTCTTCTTGACGGACGTGGTGCCGGCGCCCGACGAGCCGGTGATCGAGATGATGGGATGACGACGTGACATGAACTTTCTCCGGAAGGCGCGTTCGACAGGCGGGCTCAGCGGAACAGGCCGCGCCGCGCGAACAGGGGCGCATCGCTGGTTTCGAACAGCGGCTCGATGCCCTCATGCAGCTGGTCGACGTCGCGGACAAGGCGGACGTCGCCCATGATCAGCGGCGCACGCTGATGCGGCGAGCGCGCCGACAGTTCGAGGATGCGCGAACGGCCGCTCGAGGCCGAGCCGCCAGCCCATTCCATGATCAGCGCCATCGGATGCGCTTCGTAGACCAGCCGCAGCCGGCCCTCGCGATAGCCGGGGCGGGAGTCGGCCGGATAGAGGAACACGCCGCCGCGCATCAGGATACGATAGGCCTCGGCGACCAGAGAGGCGATCCAGCGCATGTTGAAGTCGCGGCCGCGCGGGCCGGCCGCGCCCGACAGGCATTCGTCGACATAGTTGCGCACGGTCCCGCTCCAGTGCCGGCGGTTCGACGCGTTGATGGCGAACTCCGGCGTATCCTGCGGGATGCGGATGCCGGACTTGGCGAGCATGAACTCGTGCAAGGTCGGATGCAGGACGTAGAGATCGACGCGATGGTCGATGGCGAGCACCAGGCAGGTCTGCGGTCCATAGACAAAGAAGCCGGCGGCAAGCTGTGCCGTGCCGGGCTCGAAAAAGCTGGAGAGCACGTCGCGGCCCCGCGGGCGGATCGAGAAGATGGTGCCGACGGAGATGTTGTTCTGCAGGTTCGACGAGCCGTCGAGCGGGTCGATCGCCACGCAAAGTGGGGCAGCAGCATTGACCGTTTCCGGCCGGTCGACCTCCTCGGACAGGATGCCGGCGACCGGAGCCCGGCGCAGCGCATCCCGCATCAGATTGTCGGCGACGATGTCGAGCGCCTTCTGGACGTCGCCGTCGGCGTTCACGGTGGCGGCGCCTTCGTCGACGCCAGACAGCGGTGCGACCGCGATCTGCCGCGCGAGTTCGCGCGCCGCCCCGGCCAGAGCCTCGATGACCGCGGCGCAATCGGCGTCGGCACCCTGCGCCG
This sequence comes from Bradyrhizobium sp. HKCCYLRH3097, assembly GCF_051167875.1. Classification (NCBI taxonomy): domain Bacteria; kingdom Pseudomonadati; phylum Pseudomonadota; class Alphaproteobacteria; order Hyphomicrobiales; family Nitrobacteraceae; genus Bradyrhizobium; species Bradyrhizobium sp. HKCCYLRH3097. Next base: position 43,702 of record NZ_JBNPTX010000016.1, on the reverse strand, counting down.
CCAGATGTGCCTGCAATGTCTGATGTTGATCCATTTGGTGATTCATGGGCCACTCCCTCGCCATCAGCTCCTCTGCCGGGAACTTGATGAAGCCGCACGAATGCGTCGTGCCGCGCTGCTATCAACACTCGATTTGCCTAATTAGGGAAATTTCATTATCTTTGGATAGACCAAAGTTTTCCTTATACTGGCGATCTCATCGAGGGTTCCATGAGCCGGCACTTCTCTCGCGATCTCACCATCCGCCAGCTTCGGGCGCTGGCTGCCGTGCAAAACTCGGGTTCGGTGACGTCTGCGGCCGGCCGTTTGAACCTCACTCAGCCTGCCGTGACCCTGCAGATTCGCAATCTTCAGGAGCTCGCCGGACTGCCACTGATCCAGCGTACCACCGACGGGATGATCCTGACCGAGGCTGGCCGCAGCGTCCTGGCACTCGCCGAGCGCGTCGAAGCCGCGCTGCAGGACTGCGAGCAGGCGCTCGACATTCTGGCGGGACGCAGCGGCGGCCGCGTGGCGATCGGCGCGGTCAGCACCGCGAAATATTTCGTGCCGTTTGCGATCGCGGAATTTTCGCGGCGCTTCCCCAAGATCGACGTCACCTTGCGGATCGGCAACCGCGACAGCCTGCGCGAGGCGCTGCGCGGCTATGATCTCGACATCGCCATCATGGGCCGGCCACCGGCCGACGTTCCCGTGGATATGCGGCCGTTTGGCAAGCACCCGCACATCATCATCGCCCCAGCCAACCACCGGCTGGCGCGCCGCAAGCGGATCGCGGCCGAGGATCTCGCCGGCGAGGTGTTCATCACCCGGGAGCCGGGATCGGGCACCCGGCTGCTGATGGAGACATTCTTCGAGAAGCATGGTCTGAAGCCGAAGACCAGCATGGAGATGGACAGCAACGAGACCATCAAGCAGGCCGTGATCGCCGGCCTCGGCATCGCCTTCATCTCGCAGCACACCGTCGCCCATGAGCTCAGCGAGGGACGGCTGGTGACGTTGAAGGTCGCGGGATTGCCGATCATCCGCCAGTGGCACGCGGTGCGGCGCGCCGACAAGCTGCTGCTGCCGCCGGCGCAGGCGATGCTGGACTTCTTCGGCAAGGAAGGAGCGCGGTTTCTGCCGAGCTGAGCGCGACAACCGATGCCATTGCGGTGTCACGTCTCGCATGGCGCCGTCTCACCAGCCGATCTCGAACCGGCAGGCCTCGTCACCCCAGGCTTCGCAGGCGATCTCGCGCGCATGGGCGTCGGGATGCACGAGCGTTGCGAACAGCGTCTCGAACGTCCCAGCGTAGAAGTCGCAGACGGCACGATCGCCATGATGACCACGGCACAGCGGACAACGGCTGATCGCGTAGATGGTGGGCCGACCTGGGCGTGCGGTGAAGGTGCCGGTCCCAACAAACGTCCAGGCATGCGCGGATATCGCCCGCGTCAGCACGCCGCTCGCAAGCCGGGCCGGCAGCAGCCGGAGCACGCGCTGCGCCGCGGAGGGGATGCGATGCGCGAGCAGATAGGCCGCCGTCAGCCGCCCTGCCCTGGTGCTGACGGCGCGCGCAGCATCGTCGTCGAGCTCGGTCCGAAGCGCACGATGGAGCCGCGTGACCTCGGCTTCGTCGACCATCGCCGCCGGAGGCGTCGCGAGATAGGTGTCGAGCCGCGCGGCCGCGAAGACGCGGCGCGCCGCCTCCTCGCCGTGCAGCTGACGCAAGGCCTCCGCGGTCTGGATGATCGCGTTGGGACCGATGCGGCCGGCGATGTGGCCTTCAGCAACGCCGTCCTGATGGTCAGGCGCGGCGTCAGCACGCGGCAGCGGAACGTGCCGGGCGCACGTGCCGTGCATCTCAATGCACCCGCGTCTCGGTCTCGTCGCTCATCTGCCCGGCGCCGCCGCCACAGGCCATCACCTGCGCCTGCTGCGGTCCGCTCAGCTTGCGATTATGGCTCGTCTTCCATTCGATCTTGCCGGGATCGGCGCGCCTGCGCGACGTATCGAAGCCGAAATCGACCTTGCCCTTGGACTGCGGCCCCCAGTAATTAACGCGGCCGAGATCGTAGAATTTCCGCTCGAAGCCCGACTTCAGGAACGCCTTGAGGCAGCCGAGCAGATAGCGGCGGCGCTCGCCGGAGCCGGCCCAGGGATAGGAGAACAGCGCCTTTAGGATGTAGAAGCGGCGATAGTTGTTCATGACGCCGTCGAGCAGCTCGCCGCGGTCCATCGCGTCCGGCTTCATGATCGGGGTGACGAAATTGTACTTCTCGTAGTCGAAGATCTCGACCTTGTCGCCGAGGTCGCGGAACAGATCGGAGAACGGCCAGGGCGTGTACATCGCCCAGTTGGCGAGATCCGGCTTCCAGTCGCGCGCCATCTGGTAGGTCTCTTCCAGGGTCTCGCGGGTCTCGTTCTCGAGGCCAACGATGAACTGGGCCTCGACGACGATGCCGGCGTCGCGCAAGAGCTGGATCGCCTTCTTGTTCTGCGCGACCGTGGTCTCCTTGTTGAAGCGGTCGAGCTTCATCTGCGCCGCGGCTTCCGTCCCCAGCGAGACGTGGATCAGGCCGGCCTTGCGGTACAGCGGCAGCAGCGCCTCGTCGCGCAGGATGTCGGTGACGCGGGTGTTGATGCCCCAGAGGATCTTGAGGTCGCGGCGGATCAGCTCCTCGCAGAAGGCTATGAACTTCTTCTTGTTGATGGTCGGCTCCTCGTCGGCGAGGATGAAGAAGCCGACATCGTGCTCGCGCATCAATGTCTCGATCTCATCAACCACCTTCTTCGGGTCGCGGATGCGATAGTCGCGCCAGAATTTCCATTGCGAGCAGAAGCTGCAGGTGAACGGGCAGCCGCGCGCCATGTTGGGGATGGCGACCCGCTTGTTCATCGGGATGTAGATGTACTTGCTCCATTCGAGCACGCTCCAATCCGGCGTGATCGCATCGAGGTTCTTCACCGTCGGCGCCGCCACCGTCGCCACGACCTCGCTGCCGTCGCGATAGGCGATGCCCTTGATGCTGCGGCGGTCCGTCGCCCAGCGGCCGTCCTCGCGGGCGCGCATCAGGTCGACGATGATCTCCTCGCCCTCGCCGCGCACGATGGCGTCGATCCACGGCGCCTCGGTCAGCACCTGCTGATACATGAAGGTGGCGTGGATGCCGCCGAGCACGGTCAGTGCGTCCGGGTGCTCCTCCCGAGCGATCTCCAGAAGACGCTCGGCCTTGTAGATGGAGGGCGTGATCGCGGTGCACCCGATCACGTCAGGCTTTTCGCTGCGCAGGATGGCGCGGACCTGATCCTCGGAGAGATCGTTGGTCATCGCGTCGATGAAGCGGAGGTCGGTGAAGCCGGCCGCCTTCAGCGCGCCAGAGATATAGGCCGCCCAGGCGGGCGGCCAGTTGCCGGCGATCTCGGCGCCGCCGGAGTGATAATTCGGATGCAGCAACAAGATCCGCACGGCGTTCTCCCCGACTATCAATTTGTCTATCAATCTTAACGTCAAGATCGATTGACAATTTGATCTGACTCAAACGCCGCGCGAAGCGTCACCTCATGCCGCTTGCGCGAGACCCATCTCGGCCCAGATCTCCGAGAGTGCCGCAACGAGATGCTCGATATCCGCATCGGAATGATAGGGCGACGGCGTGATGCGCAGCCGTTCGGTGCCGCGCGGCACCGTCGGATAGTTGATCGGCTGCACATAGATGCCGTAGCGGTCGAGCAGGATGTCGCTGATCCGCTTGCACAGCACAGGATCCCGCACCATCACCGGCACGATGTGACTGGGATTGTCGAGATGGCTGACGCCGGCCTCGTCGAGCCGGCGGCGCAGCCGAGCGACGCGGTCCTGGTGCCGGGCGCGCTCGGCATTGCTGGCCTTCAGATGCCGGATGCTGGTCAGCGCCCCCGCCGCCACCGCCGGCGGCAGCGAGCTGGAGAAGATGAAGCCGGAGGCAAAGCTGCGAACGAAGTCGCAGACCGTGTTGGAGGCCGTGATATAGCCGCCGATCACGCCGAACGCCTTGGCCAGGGTACCCTCGATCACGGTCAGGCGATCGGCCACGCCGTCGCGCTCCGAGATGCCGCCGCCGCGCGGACCGTACAGGCCGACGGCGTGGACCTCGTCGAGATAGGTCATGGCGTTGAACTCGTCGGCGACGTCGCAGACGTCCGAGATCGGCGAGATGTCGCCGTCCATCGAATAGACGCTCTCGAACGCGATCAGCTTCGGCGCCTTGGGATCGAGACCCGACAGCTTGTCGCGGAGATCGGCGACGTCGTTGTGGCGCCAGATCCGGGTGTCGCAGCGGCTGTGGCGGATGCCCTCGATCATCGAGGCGTGGTTGAGCTCGTCGGACAGGATCACGCAGCCGGGCATGCGCGCAGCCAAGGTCGACAGCGACGTCCAGTTCGAGACATAGCCGGAGTTGAACAAGAGCGCAGCCTGCTTGCCGTGGAGATCGGCGAGCTCCTCCTCCAGCAGGACATGATAGTGGTTGGTGCCGCTGATGTTGCGGGTGCCGCCGGCGCCGGCACCGCAGCGGTCGAGCGCCTCGTGCATCACCTCCAGAACCTTGGGGTGCTGGCCCATGCCGAGATAGTCGTTGGAACACCACACCGCGACATCGCGCTCGCCATGGGGGCCACGATAGGTCGCACGCGGGAAGGCGCCGGCCTTGCGCTCGAGGTCGGCGAACACGCGATAGCGTCCTTCGCGCCTGAGACCGTCGAGCTGGCGGCGGAAATAGTCTTCGTAGTTCATGGTACTCCCCCCTGTGCTGTCGTGTTCGGATCGACCGGCGGCGTGACCGGCACCGCGGCCAGTCCGGTGATGGTTTGCGCCTGCGCGTCAGCGCGGGCCTGGCGATAGGCTTGGCGGAATTGCTCTTCGAGCCGCTGCCGTGCTGCGGCTGCTGCATTCTTCTGAACAGAGACGGGACGCTCGGCCTGCGGCGCAGGAGAGACTACCGCGAGCACCGGCCGGACCAAAGGCGTCGCGGGCACTGGTGCGGGAGCGGCAGCCACGACCGCCATCGCTGGCACGGCAGGCTCGACTGGCGCGCTCCAGCGCCACAGATTGATCACCGGCATCGGCAGCGCCATGAAGCCATGCTCGAGCAGGCCGAGCGCGATCAACGATGCAAGCAGTGACAGCGCGACGCCGTCGAACGATGACGTTGCGCCGATCGCGGCAGCGGCGACCATCACGGTCGCGGTGGTCGCCGCGGCAATCGAGAACGGGAACAACGGGTTGGTGGACTTCTTTGCAAAATAGCTGCGCATGAAGCGGACCTGCTGCGGCAGCAGCTCGTCGTTCAGGGTGCGCACGCCAAGGAACAAATTGATCTTGGCGCTTTGCCGCAGCACCAGCAGCGCGGCGAAGGTCCACCAGCTCAGCCGGTTCGGCGCGCCCGATGTCACCGCGAAGACGAGGCCCGCGGTCGCGATCAGCGCCAACTCGTGATAGGCGATCGCCTGCAGCGCGAAACCGACGCGCGAGGCCGGTGTGCAGTCCCGCGGGCACGACTCGGGCCGCGGGCCGGTGATCCAGCCGGCGAGCAGCGACATCTCGACCGTGCCCCACAGGAGAACGGCGCAGGTGAAGGCGCAATAGGCGTTGGCATCCTCCGCCGCCTGGCTCGACACCGCGACGCCCGACAGGGCCGCGACGAAGGCTGCGGCCGTGCCCCATTTGAACGCGGCCGGATGGCGGGCGGCGAGCCCGACCAGCGCCAGCACGGCGCCGGTCGAGAACCACCAGACGAACACGACGTAGGGAATGGCAATCGCGGTCGCGCCCATGGCCGGCTCCTTGTCACCAGGCGGGTTGCAGCCTGATCTCCCGTGGCAGCTCGTTGCTCTTGGCCGGCAGCATGTACAGCCGGCCGAAGGTCAGCGCCGCCTTGAGCGGCAGCACGGCGCGCTTCAGCGTGCCCATGATGCCCCCCTGTGCCTTGGCATCGGCAATCGCCTCCGACACCTGGCGCAGCTGCTTCAAGCCGGCCCAGAAGCGCGGATTGTCGATGTCCAGCATAACCGGGAAGACCTGGCGCGAGATCTCCGAGGTGATCCGGAACACGCGCATGTCGTACTCGTCCACCGGCATGCCGAGCGCCTCGTAGAAGGCGGGGCGCATGTGGTCGCGGACATGCATCGTGGCGAACACCGCGAGCAGGAAGAACTTGATCCACAGCTTGTTGAGGCCGCTGAGCAGCTTCGGATCGGCGCGCATCAGAAGCGCGAACGCCTCGCCGTGGCGGAACTCATCGTTGCACCACCTCTCGAACCACTTGAAGATCGGGTGGAACTGGCGCTCGGGATTCCGCTCCATCTGGCGATAGATGGTGATGTAGCGGGCATAGCCGATCTTCTCGGAGAGATAGGTAGCGTAGAAGATGAACTTCGGCTTGAAGTAGGTGTACTTCTTCGTCTTGGTGAGGAAGCTGAGGTCGACGCCGATGCCGTGATCCTTGAGGATCTCGTTGATGAAGCCGGCATGGCGCGCCTCGTCGCGGCTCATGAACTGGAACAACTCGCGGATGTCCGGATTGGTGATCCGCTTCTTGATCTCGGCATAGAGCACGCAGCCGGAGAACTCGGCGGTCAAGGACGACACCAGGAAGTCCTTGAACTCCACGCGAAGCGCCTCGGGCAGCTCGTTCAGATCCTTCTCGAATTCCGGCGTGCGCACGAAGTGCTTGCGGTTGTGGTCGGCGCGCAGCTCGGCCATGACCGCATCCCATTCGCGGCGCACCAGGTCGACGTTGAGCCGGTCCATCGCCGCAAAGTCGGTGGTGTAGAAGCGCGGCGTGAGGATCGTGTCCTCCAGTGCCATCTTGGTGGAGATGTTGCCGCTTCCGCCTTCCATCGCGATCATCTGACCCTCCCGTCCGAAAAGCTGACGTCGTACAATTCCGTGAGCTCGAGATAGCCCGCGACATGCATCATCAGGCGCTTCAAGGGACCTGCCCGCACCACCGTGGCGGTGCGGCGCAGGTTGAGCTGCTCGCCGAACTTCACCACGATCGGCGCGCCCTGGATCAGCACTTCGTCGCCCGGACGAATGTTGACGTCGCGGTCGAGCGTGACATGGGCATGCAAGGTCTCGGAGGTCTGCTCGATCTCGATGCTGCAGCCGATGTCGAAGCGGCGCGGCCCGGCGGCCCATAATCCTCTCATCGCGGCTCTCCCATCGCCATCAATCCCGTGAACCGGCGCATGTTGTCGGCGCCGAACGGCGCGAGATCGATCCGCCGGCCGGTGGCGGGATCGTCCAGTGTCAGATGGCCGTCGGACCAGCGGTTGATCGTGAACGCCGGGCCCGATCCGATCGCGTGACGCTGGCGGTCGAAGGCCATGCTGCGCAGCACGGTGCGCAGGAAGCCATCGCCGCCGGCCTCGACAACGGTCACGAGCTTGCCGCTGTCGGGCGACACCACCGCAATGCCGCCATCGGCACGGTCCTCGAACCGCAGCGCCGTCGACTGCACCGCCGTGACGTGGTCGTTGCGCACCGTGCCGATACCCGTGACCCGGCCGACGCCGGCCGCGAGCAGGGCAAAGGCGACCAGGGCGAAGGCCGCGCGGAGCGCGCCCCTCGGAATGATGATCTCGGCTTCGGCATGGCTATCGGCGTTGCTCATCGCGCCCTCCTCCCGATCACGCCGCGCTGGCGACCGCCGCCGGCGGTGCGCCTTGCGACTGACCATTGGCTGCCGGCAGCGGCTGCGCGGCGACGGCGCCATCCGAAGCCGCAACCAGCGCCTTGGCGAGAATCTCGGCGACGTTGCGGGCGTCCGAAACGCCGCGCAGCATCGGCTCGACCTCGTTCAGCCGCCACGGCCGCGCATGCGGCCACAGCAGCAGATACGACAGCCGCTGCTGCGCGGTGACGCCGAGCGGCAGATCGCCGGAGCCATCGGAGAACAGCTTCGCATCCGCCCGTGCCACCTGCTTGAACGGCACGTTCAGGGTCATCGGCAACACGGCGCCGAACTGCAGCAGCACGCGACGGCTGGTAATGGTGTAGCGCGTGGTGCGGCTGTAGAGCACCGCGAGCCCGGTGAGCAGCAGCGTCGCCAGTGCCACCGGCGTCACCAGCGACGAGGCGCTGGCGACCGAGGCCGCGAGCGGCTGATGATCGAGCACGCCCGCCACGACGCGCGCGCCGAACAGCGCCGCGAAATAAGCCAGCACCAGGCGCAGGTGGAACACCCGCAGCAGCAGCGCCTTCACCGTGGGCTGTCCCTGCCAAAGCAGCCGCTCGCCCTCCGGCAGCATCAGCGTATCCATCTCCCTGCGCGTACTCACAGCAGCGGCTCCTGCCGTGCAGCAGTCGCGTAGAGATGACCGCCGCCATAGTAGCCGACGATCTTGTCTTCCTCGAGCTTGGTGACCCGGTCGGGGTTGGCAAGGCCCGGCACGCTGGCGAACTGCGAGCCGAGGATGGCATCGACCAGCACCGCCTTGCGCGACCTGTCGACGATGGCCATGGTCATCGGTAGCAGCACGTGACGTCCGACGATGCCGTCGACCTCGACCTCGAGGTATCGGATCAGCATCTCGGCGCGGTCGACCCAGACCTCCCGAACCTTGCCGCCGAGCCTGCCGTCGCAACCCAGCACTGGCATGCCGCGCGGATCCGGATCTTCGGAGGCGATGAAGATGCTGCCGTCGACGCGCAGCGGCACGATCGCAGGGATGTTGTCGATGGTCAGCTCCGGCTCGTCCTTGCGCGCGGCAAAGGAGCCCGGACCGACACCGTCGAGCATCGGATTGCCGGTCGGCAGGTAGGGCGTGCCCGGCCAGGGATACATCGGCGTCACCGGCGCATCGGCGCGGTCGTTGTCCCAGTTCGGCAGGGTCGCGTTGCGGCCGCCATGCATGTGGTAGGTCTTCGGGCTCGGCGGGGTCGGGAAGCCGTGACCGCTCGAGGCGGTCCGGCGGCCGACGCGGCCCTCGAACTGCAGCGGATAGCCTTCGCGCTTGTCCTCGGTGCGCAGGTAGAAGATCAGGGCTGCGAAGAACACCCAGAACCCGTAAAGCACCACCTGGGCGACATCGATGTAGCTCGTGAAAGACGTCTGCATGGTTTCCTCCCCGACCGGGCTAACCTGGAAATTCAGCGATTCCGAATTGTAGTTGCTGCGGCTCCGCCGCTCGCCGCCGCACCAGCGGTCCGATGACCGCAAGCGTGACGAACAGCAGCGCGATTTCGACGTGGTAGACGATGCTGTAGCCGGTCGCGGGACCGGCAAGGGCGACGCCGAGGCGGCCATCCAGCGCGAGCTGCGACATCACATCGCGAATGGCGCCGCCGCCGGCGATCGCGAGCCCCGCCGCCGTCGCCTGCACCGCGCCCCAGGCACCGAGCGCAAGCCCGCTCTCGCCGTTCTGCACCAGTGCCATCGCCGCCGTCAGCGTGCCCACGGCGAACAGCCCGCCGCCGAAACCGATCAGCGTGGTGCCGATCCGGAACAACAAGGGTGAGGCCAGCGGCGCCGAGAAGATGAGGGCGGAGAACGCGAACAGCCCGACAAGGCCGCCCAGCGCCGCGATGCGATACGGATCGGAGCCCTTGCCGAGCCGGCGCGCGGAAAGGCCGAAGCCCGCCAGCGTGCCGGCGGCGAACAGCGCGGTCAGCGCCGTGGTCTCGCCAACCGTGAGATGCAGGATCTCCGCACCATAGGGCTCGAGCAGGATGTCCTGCATCGTGAAGCCGGCGGTGCCGAGCCCGACCGCGACCAGCACGCGCATCGAGCCGCCGGCCTCGCGGAAGCGTCGCCAGGAGTCGCCGAAGCGCGGCGGCTCGCGGGCCGCCGACGTGCGCGACGGATCACGCGCCTCCTGCTTCCACAGCGCGATGACGTTGAGCACCATCTCGGTCAGCGCCGCGCCCTGGATCACCTGGATCAGCCGCATCTCGCTGAACTCGGCGAGCAGCCCACCGAAGGTCAGCGCGCTCGCCATCATGCCGAACATCAGCATCACGTAGAGAAAGGCAACGACGCGCGGACGCGAATGCTCCGGCGCGATGTCGGTCGCGAGTGACAGGCCTGCCGTCTGCGTGGTGTGCAACCCGGCGCCGACCAGCAGGAAGGCGAGCGCCGCACCGAGACGGCCGGCAATCACCTGGCCCGGCGCATCGGCCGACGACAGCAGCAGCAGCGCGAACGGCATGATCGCGAGGCCGCCGAACTGCAGCAGCGTGCCCATCCAGATGTACGGCACGCGGCGCCAGCCCAGCACCGAGCGGTGATGGTCGGACTTGAAGCCGATCAGCACACGCAGCGGCGCGAACACCAGCGGCAGCGCCACCATGGTGGCGACCAGCCAGGAGGGCACACCGAGCTCGACGATCATGACGCGGTTGAGCGTGCCGTTGAGCAGCACCACCGAGATGCCGATCGAGACCTGGAACAGCGACAGCCGCATCAGGCGCGACAGCGGCAGCTCGGTCGAGGCGGCATCCGCAAACGGCAGATAGCGCGACGACAGCCGCATCCACGCCTGCATGATCGATGGTGCGCGTGCGCTCATGACGGGCGGAGCTCCAGCGCCTGCGAGATATAGAAGCCGTTGGCGATGCGGCGGCTGCGGGCGCAGCGCCAGTCGGCGAGATCGTGATGGTCGGCGATCAGGCGATACAGCTTCTGCTCGGCGACCGGCTCGATCGACGGCGCGCGGTTGCCGCGCGGGAACACGCCACCGACGGCATGCATGACGGCGAGCATCGGCGTGCGCGGCGCATAGGTCATCAGGATCGCGTCGGAGGTGCGAGCGGCCAGACCGGCGACAATCCGCACGGCATCCTCGGCGCGGTAGTGGATGAACGAGTCCATCGCGACGACGAAGTTGAAGCCGCCGTGCCTGGGATCGAGCATGTCGCCGGCGACGAACTGAATGGCGTTGCGGCTGATGTCGTCGGGCAGCCGGCGCTGGGCGATCTCGATCAGGGTCGGCGAGATGTCGACGGCGACGACGTCGGCGCCGCGGCGCGCCGCTTCGATCGAGAAGCTGCCGGTGCCGCAGCCGGCATCCAGGATTCGCGCGCCGCGCAGATCGAGCGGCAGCCATGACAGCAGCGTCCGCCGCATCTCGTCACGGCCGGCCCGCACCGTGGCGCGAATGCGGCCCACCGGTGCGTCCGAAGTCAGCCGCGTCCAGGCGGCGACCGCGGTGCGGTCGAAATACGTCTCCACTTCACTGCGGCGGGCGAGATATTCCGCTGTCGTCATCGGCTGGCTCCACTCAATCAAAGCCAAGGAGATCGAAGATGTCGCGGTCCTTGAGCGGCACCGCCTGCATCGGCTCGCTGCCGGCGAGCAGCGAGGCCGCGAGGCGCAGATACTCGTTCTGGGCGCGCTCGACGTCGGGCGAGGCCTCCATCTCGAACAGCGTGCACTTCTTCAGCCGGCTCTTTCTGATGACGTCGAGATCGGGGAAGTGCGCCACCGTCCTCAATCCGGCCCGCTCGTTGAACTTGTCGATCTGGTCCGTCGCGGCGCTACGGTTGGCGATCACGCCGCCGAGCCGCACCGGATAGTTGCGCGACTTGGCCTGGATCGCGGCGACGATGCGGTTCATCGCGAAGATCGAGTCGAAATCATTGGCGGCGACGATCAACGCGCGGTCGGCATGCTGCAGGGGGGCAGCGAAGCCGCCGCAGACGACGTCGCCGAGCACATCGAAGATCACGACGTCGGTGTCTTCGAGCAGATGGTGTTCCTTGAGCAGCTTGACGGTCTGGCCGACGACGTAGCCGCCGCAGCCGGTGCCGGCCGGCGGCCCGCCCGCCTCGACGCACATCACGCCGTTATAACCCTGGTAGACGAAGTCCTCCGGGCGCAGCTCCTCGGCGTGGAAATTGACCTGCTCGAGAATGTCGATGACCGTCGGTACCAGCCGCTTGGTCAAAGTGAAGGTGGAGTCGTGCTTGGGATCGCAGCCGATCTGCAGCACGCGCTTGCCGAGCTTGGACAGCGCGACCGAGAGGTTCGACGACGTCGTGCTCTTGCCGATGCCGCCCTTGCCATACACCGAGAACACCTTCGCGGTGTCGATGACGACGTTCGGATCGAGCTGCACCTGCACGCTGCCGGCCCCGTCAGGGCGTCGCGGCGCGGTCGTCAGCGGCGGTCGTAATGTCACGTTCATGCGGCAACTCCCACGCCTTCGAGGCGATCTTCGAGCTCTTCCCCCGCCTTGCGCAGCACGTCGAGCATGTCAGGGTCCGGGGTCCAGTAATTGCGCTCATGCGCCTCGATCAGACGGTTGGCGATCTTCGCCGACGCGGCCGGATTGAGCGAGGCAAGCCGCTCGCGCATCGCGGGGTCGAGCACGAAGGTCGTCGTGATCTGCTGATAGACCCAGGGCGCGACCTGGCCCGTGGTGGCCGACCAGCCGACGGTGTTGGTCACATGCGACTCGATCTGGCGCACGCCCTCATAGCCGTGGGCGAGCAGCGCCTCGTACCATTTCGGATTGAGCGTGCGGGTACGGGTCTCCAGCGCCACCTGCTCCGACAGCGTGCGCACCGTGCCTTCGCCGCGGGTCTGATCGCCGATATAGACCGGCGCCGCCTCGCCCTTGGCGCGCTTCACCGCGCGGCTGATGCCGCCGAGCGTATCGAAATAATGATCGATGGTAGTGACGCCGAGCTCGACCGAGTCGACGTTCTGATAGGCCGCATCGACGCCGGCCAGCACATGGCCGAGCAACGCGTCGCGCCGGACAGGGCGTCCGTCGGTGCCGTAGGCAAAGCCCTTGCGCCGTGTGTAGACGTCGGCGAGTTCGTCCTCATCGGTCCAGGCGCCGCAATCGATCAGATGATTGACGTTGGCGCCATAGGCACCCTCGGCATTGCCGAACACACGCAGCGACGCATCCGCCAGCTCGCCGCCATGCGCGGCCTGGAACGCGACCGCGTGCTTGCGCACGTAATTCATGTCGGCCGGCTCGTCGGCGGACGCCGCAAGCAGCGCTGCTTCGGCGAGCAACTTGGTCTGCAACGGCATCAGGTCGCGGAAGATGCCCGAGAGAGTGATGACGACATCGATGCGCGGGCGGCCCAACTGCTCCAGCGGGATCAGCTTCGCGCCGCAGAGGCGGCCATAGCTGTCATGGCGTGGCTCGGCGCCCATCAGCCACAGCGCCTGCGCGATCGGCCCGCCCTCGGTCTTGAGATTGTCGGTGCCCCACAGCACCAGCGCGATTGTCTCGGGCAGCTTGTGGCCTTCACCTGCATGGCGGGCGAGCAGCCGCGCGACCTGGCGCTCGGCATCCTTGAGCGCGAAGGCGCTGGGAATGCGGAAGGGATCGAAGCCATGGAGATTGCGGCCGGTGGGCAGCACGTCGGTGTTGCGCAGCAGATCGCCGCCGGGCACGGGGCGGATGTAGCCGCCGTCGAGCGCGTGCAGGATCGCGGGCGTCTCGCCGTCGGTGGCGAGCATCCTGTCGAGCTCGGCACGCTTGGCCGGATCGGCGATGCCGGCGAGGTCGAGCAGCTCGGTCCGCTGCCCCTCGGGCGGCGGCGCGCCGACGACATGCAGGCCATGCGGGATCAGCGAGTATTCCAGCTCCAGCACGCTCGCGGACAGCGCGCCGATGCTGGCATCGCGCTCGTCACCCCACAGCGGCTCGGCCGCGGCAAGATCGACCGCCGCCGCCTGCGCCTGGATCAGCGCCGCGCTGTCGCCCCTCACCTGCTCGGTCGCGTCCGGCGACAGATTGCGCCAGGCGTCGAGCGAGGATTTCAGATCGGCGAGCCCCTTGTAGAGGCCGGCGCGCGTGATCGAGGGCGTGAGATAACTGATCAGGGTGGCACCGCCGCGCCGCTTGGCGAGCGCGCCCTCGGACGGGTTGTTGGACGCGTAGATGTAGAAGTTCGGCAGGTCGCCGATCAGGCGCTCCGGCCAGCATTCCGCGGACAACCCGGCCTGCTTGCCCGGCATGAATTCGAGCGCACCATGGGTACCGAAATGCAGCACGGCGTGGGCACGGAAATCCTCGCGCAGCCAGCGATAGAACGCCGCAAACGCATGCGTCGGCGCAAAGCTGCGCTCGAACAGCAACCGCATCGGATCGCCTTCGTAGCCGAAGGCGGGCTGCAGGCCGACGAACAGATTGCCGAACTGCTCGCCGAGCACCAGGAGGCTGGCGCCATCGGTCTGGTGGCGGCCGGGCGCCGGCCCCCACTGCTTCTCGATCTCGGCGAGGTGCCGCTCGCGCCGGACATGCTGATCGACCGGGATGCGCGCCGCGACGTTGGCGGCGGTGCCGAAACGCTCGGCATTGCCCTTGAGCACGCGGGCGCGCAACTCATCGACCGTGGCCGGAACATCGATCGTGTAGCCGGCGGCGCGTAGCGAGGTCATCACGTTGTGCAGTGACTCGAACACCGAGAGATAGGCCGCGGTGCCGGCGCTGCCGCCGTTCGGCGGGAAGTTGAACAACACCACGCCGAGCTTCCGCTCGGCGCGCGCCGAACGGCGCAGCTCCACGAGCCTGGCGACGCGCGCGGCGAGTTGCGTCGCGCGCTCCGGCATCGAGGCCATGTCACGGCCGGCATCGGCCACCGCCGACCGCCCGCCGAACACGGTCGGGCCGACGGCGCCGTCGAGCTCGGGAATCGCGACCATCATCGTCGCTTCAACCGGCGTCAGGCCGCGCGCGTCATCGCGCCACTGCTCGACGGTCTGGAATTCGAGCGGATGCGCCGCGATCAGCGGCACGTCGAGGCCGGCCATCACCTCTTCCGCGGCGCACGCGTCATTGTAGGCGGGGCCGCCGACCAGCGAGAAACCGGTGAGCGAGATCACGGCATCGACGGTGGCGACGCCGTTCTTCTGGAAATAGCGCTCGATCGCAGGGCGCGAGTCCAGCCCGCAGGCGAACACCGGAATGACCGCAAGCCCGCGCGCCTCCAGCGCTGCGATCACGCCGTCATAATGCGCGGTGTTGGCGGCGAGCAGATAGGAGCGCATCAAGATCACGCCGACGCGGCCGGCCGGCTTCGCCAGGGCCGGCAACTGGTCGGCGCGCTCGATGATCCGCGGCGACAGCCGCGGATGATAGAGGCCGACATCCGGATAGGTCACCGGCTCGGCCGCGTTGGTCTTGCCACGCAGCGCGGCGCGCGGGCCGTCGGCGTAGCGGCCGACCAGGAAGCGCACCATGTTCGCAAAATTCTGCTCGGAGCCGGCGAGCCAATATTGCAACGTGAGGAAGTAGGCGCGCAGGTCCTGTGCGGTGCCGGGGATGTAGCGCAGCAGGCGCGGCATCCGCTGCAGCATCTTCATCTGGCCCTGGCCGCTGGAATTGCCGGAGCGGTTGCTGCCGCGCAGCCGCTTCAAGAGGCCGAGCACGCCGGTGGCGGAGCCCGACATCGTCAGCTTGCCGAGCCGGGTCAGGCGCACCACCTCGCCGGCCGAGAGGCAGCCGATCATGGCGTCGCATTGGTCGCGGCGCGCCTGCAACGCCGGCAGCACCGGCTGGATGTGATCCTCCATGAACAGCATCGTGGCGACGACGATGTCGCCGGTGGCGATATCGGCAAGGCAATGTTCGAGCGCGGTCGGATTGCAGCCCCACTCGTCGGCCGCATGCACCTTCAGATCGAGCCCGGGCAGCTCCGCCTGCAACGCCGTGCGCGCGCGCACGGCAGCCGAGGCGAGATGGCTGTCCATCGTCACGATCACCACCCGGATGGGTGTGACGTCAGCGACCGAAATGCGCTTTGGCATCGTACAAGGTCTCGAGCGTGATCAGGTTGACGTTGCGCTCGCGCGCGAATCGTTCGGTGTTGCGGCGGGCCTTGCCGCGCACGAAGAAGGGGATCTTGGTCAGTTCGCGCTCGGCGTCGGACGCCCAGGCAAGCTCGGTGGTGACGTTGGTTTCGACGACGCGCAGCTGCGGCTGCTGCGGCGGCGCGGCCGGTGCTGCGCCGAGATGCGACGGCGCGTGATCGGCGAATTCATGGTCCTCGCGGAACATGCCGAGCAGATGCTCCTCCAGGCCCATCATCAAAGGATGCACCCAGGTGTCGAACAGCACGTTGGCGCCTTCGAAGCCCATCTGCGGCGAATAGCGCGCGGGAAAATCCTGCACGTGGCACGGCGAGGAGATCACGGCGCAGGGAATGCCGAGCCGCTTGGCGATGTGACGCTCCATCTGCGTGCCAAGCACGAGCTCGGGCCGCAGCTCGCCGACGCGGGCCTCGACCTCCAGGTAATCATCCGTGATCAGCGGCTCCACGCCGTAGATCGCGGCGGCTTCGCGGATCTCGCGGGCGAACTCGCGGGCATAGGTGCCGAGGCCGACGACCTCGAAGCCGAGCTCCTGCGTCGCGACGCGCGCCGCGGCGACCGCATGGGTCGCGTCGCCGAAGATGAAGACGCGCTTGCCGGTGAGATAGGTCGAATCGACCGAGCGCGAGTACCACGGCAGCCGGCTCTCGCTGCGCGCCAGCACCGGCGCGGCATCGACGCCGGCGAGGCCTGCGACCTCCGCAATGAAGTCGCGCGTCGCGCCGACGCCGATCGGGATCGTGCGCGTGAAAGGCTGGCCGAACTGGCGATTGAGCCATTGCGCCGTCGTCAGCGCGATCTCGGGATACAGCACGATGTTGAAATCGGCGTCGGGAAGGCGGGCGAGATCGGCCGGCGTCGCGTTCCACGGCGCGACGACGTTGATCTCGATGCCGAGCTCCACAACCTGCCTGGTCACTTCCGCGAGGTCGTCGCGGTGACGGAAGCCGAGAGCCGTCGGACCAAGCAGGTTGCAGACTGGACGGGCGCCTGTCTTCCTTTCACGGCGGGGGGAGCCATCAGCGGAAGACGCAGCCAACGCCCGTACAATCCGGTAGAGCGTTTCCGAGGCGCCCCAATTCTCCTTGCGCTGATAGGCCGGCAGCTCGAGCGGGATCACCGGAATGGGAAGCTTCAAGGCCTGCGCGAGCCCGCCGGGATCATCCTGGATCAGCTCGGCCGTGCAGGACGCGCCGACCAGCATCGCCTGCGGCTGGAAGCGCTCGTAAGCGGCGCGCACCGCGCTCTGAAGCAGATCCGCAGTGTCGCCGCCGAGATCGCGCGCCTGGAACGTGGTGTAGGTGACCGGCGGGCGGCGGTCGCGGCGCTCGATCATCGTGAACAGGAGATCGGCGTAGGTGTCGCCCTGCGGCGCGTGCAGCACGTAGTGCACGTCGCGCATCGCGGTCGCGATGCGCATCGCGCCGATGTGCGGAGGTCCTTCATAGGTCCAGACCGACAGCTGCATCTCACACCGCCAGTCGGGTTTGCCGCAGCAAGGGCCGCGCGAACAGCTCGGCGAGATCGCCGGCCTGCTCAAACCCCTGAATCGGCGTGAAGATCAGCTCGATCGACCATTTGGTCGTGAGACCCTCGGCCTCCAGCGGATTGGCGAGGCCGAGCCCGCACACGACGAGATCGGGCCGCGCGGCGCGGCAACGGTCGAGCTGGCGCTCGACGTCCTGGCCTTCGCTGAGCTGGGTGCCATCAGGCAGCAGCGCCAGCTCGGAGGCGAGATGATCGCGGTGCAGATAGGGCGTGCCGACCTCGACCAGCTCCATGCCGATCTCGCGCGTCAGGAAACGCGCCAGCGGGATCTCGATCTGGGAGTCCGGAAACAGGAAGACGCGCTTGCCGGCGAGCTGCGCGCGGTAGCGCGCCAGCGCGCGCTCGGCCCGCGCCTTCAGCGGCGCGAGGGTCCGCTCGACATGGGGGCGAGAGACACCGAAGGCGTCGGCGGCGGCTGCGAGCCACAGCGCGGTGCCTTCGCCG
The DNA here is from genome assembly GCF_051167875.1 of Bradyrhizobium sp. HKCCYLRH3097. NCBI lineage: Bacteria > Pseudomonadati > Pseudomonadota > Alphaproteobacteria > Hyphomicrobiales > Nitrobacteraceae > Bradyrhizobium > Bradyrhizobium sp. HKCCYLRH3097. The sequence continues at coordinate 25,910 of NZ_JBNPTX010000016.1, read as the reverse complement.
CCGAGCGGAAATGGCGCAGCGATGCGGCGGCAACCGCGCTCCTCGAGCGCACGTGCGGTGTCGCCGAGGAAGGGCTGCGCCAGCAGCACGCGCGTCTCCGGGCCGATCGCGGGCAGCTCCGAGGAGCGGCGCGGCGGCAGGAAGGAAACCTGGTCGATGCCGAGCGCCGCAAAGGTCCGCCTGAACTGGTCCTCCACCACGTCGGCGAGCGCGCCGACCACCAGCAGCGATGGCCGCGCAGCCCGATCGGCTGCGGGGAGCACCGGCACCAGCGACGCGAGGCAGGCATCCTCGCCTTGCGTGAACGTCGTCTCGATGCCGCTGCCGGAGTAGTTGAGCACGCGCACATCAGGTGAGAAGCGCTGCGACAGCCGCAGCGCCGCGCGTGACAGGTCGAGCTTGATCACTTCCGACGGGCAGGAGCCGACCAGGAACAGCAGCTTGATCTCGGGCCGACGCGCCAGCAACTGCGCGACGATGCGGTCGAGCTCGTCATTGGCGTCGACGAGGCCGGCGAGATCGCGCTCCTCCATGATGGCGGTGGCGAAGCGCGGCTCGGCGAAGATCATGACGCCGGCGGCCGACTGGATCAGATGCGCGCAGGTGCGCGAGCCGACGACGAGGAAGAACGCGTCCTGGATCTTCCTATGCAGCCAGACGATGCCGGTGAGGCCGCAGAACACCTCCCGCTGTCCGCGCTCGCGCAGCACGCCGTCCGGCGAAGCAGGTGGTTTCACGGCACAGGCTTGCGCGGACATGCTCATGACGCGCGCTCCACGCTGGTGACGGCGGCCGGCGCCATCGCCTCGCCCTGCAGCCGCGCCGCGCGCAGCTTGAGCAGGAATTGCGCGGCGTTGATCGCGTAGGCGGCGTAGGCGGCGAGCACGAGCAGCATCTGCTGCTGGGCGCTGCCGATATGACCGATGATCGCGGCCAGATAGGCCGTATGCAGCGCGATCACCAGCATCGAGAACACGTCCTCCCAGAAGAAGGCCGGTGCGAACAGATAACGCCCGAACACGACCCGCTCCCAGATCGAGCCGGTGATCATGATGGTGTAGAGCAGCGCTGTTTTCAGAACGACCGAGGCGGTCGCGAGCCAGAGTCTCTCGCCGGTCGCGAGATAGCGCGCCACGAGTCCGAGGCTGATCAGGAAGACGAGAAATTGCAGCGGCGCCAGAATGCCCTGCACCAGGGTCCATGGCGTGGCGTCGCGCCGGCGCTTTTCCTCAGGCGTGTAAAGCGCTTGCCGCTTTGCACGCGGCGCCGGTTCAGGGGTGAAGCAGAGCTGGCTCCAGAGCGACGGATCGGTGGCGGATGTGAACTGGGCGTCACACCGTGTGTAAAGATGATTTGACAACATCGGTGCCCAGTGATGCGATGACGACAACCACAGGGGGATTTGTGGTGCACCGCACTCGGTCTGATCAGCGCTACGTTGTGCAGTTCGCAGGTGGCGCATCGCAAATCCCCGAGTGCGAGCCCGATGGGGAAACGCTAGACCTGGGCAGGAAGAGTGTCAATCAAAATTGACGTCAAATAATATTGACGCAACGAGTGACGTGCGCTCATATGGAGGGGAGGCGCTTATGACCGAGCTCAATGAGACAGCCCGATTTCCGCGAGCCCGCTTTCGGACGAAGCGTGGGCAGCCCGGCTTTCATGCGCCTGCATCGCCGCGCATCATCGCGCCGCTGCGCAACACACGTCACCCCCAACTCAACGACGCGATCGAAGCCGAGATCATTCCGCGGCTCGTGATGGCCCATGCCTCCGCGCTCGAACGCGTCCCGGCAATCATCACGGCCTCGGCGCAGGAGGCGGCCGATTTCGCCGAACTCGTGCTGGATGCGGACGATGTTGGCGCGGTGGCCTGCATCCAGGCGCATCGCGATCACGGCGAGACCCTGGAACGCATCTATCTCGATCTCCTGGTCCCCACCGCGAACCATCTGCGCCATCTGTGGGCCGACGACGAGCGCGACTTCGCCGACGTCACGCTCGCGCTGTGGCGGCTGCAGCAGCTGCTGCGGCATTTCAGCTCGGCCTTCTGCGCCGAGCTCTCGGTCGCGCCCGCGGGGCTGCGCGTGCTGCTGACCACGGCGCCGGGCGACAGGCGCGAGCTGGGCCACATGATGTTCGGTCTCGTGCTGGCCGGCGAGTTCTTCCGTCGCGACGGCTTCGAGACCTGGATCGAGCCGGACACGGCCGATCGCGGCTTCGTCGAGACGCTTCGCTCGCAGTGGTTCAACGTCGTCGAGTTCTTCGCCAACAGCGACAAGAAGCTTGACGATCTTGCCTCGAACATAAGGATGGTCCGGCGCGAGTCCTCCAACCAGGACGTCGGCGTGCTGGTCTGCGGTCCTGCTTTTATTGAACGGCCTGAACTCGTTCTCCTGGTCGGCGGCGACGGTGTCGTCTCCGATCCGAGCAGAGAGGCTTCGCAAGCCCGGCACGTCGTCAGTCTTCTGACCGAACGGCGATAGCTGAGGGTGCAGTGAAGATGAATGCTGGAACGAGACTTGCCGCGCGAAGGCTCCTTGACTGGGAGGACAACGGCGTTGGTGAGGGCGTTCAGAGCTCCGAAAGAGTCGCTTGGCGACCTCAATGCGGATGTTGCGGGCATGCTGGTGGCCGCAGCGTCCGACATTGCGCTCGCGCTCGACGCCGACGGCAACATTCAGGACCTGGCTTTTCAACAAGCCGGCCTGCCGCTTGAACTGAGAAACACAGACGCGTGGATCGGCCGATCCTGGCAAGCAACAGTGTCCGAGGAAAGCCAGACCAAGCCAGAGCTGCTGCTCGCCGAAGCCTCCCAGCGCAAGGTGTCGCGCTGGCGCGAGGTGCGTTATCCGGCCGCGCGCGGGCCGGACATCCCGATCCTGTTTGCGGTGGTGGCGATCAAGGGCGCGGCGCGCTTCATCGCGGTCGGCCGCGACGTGCGCGCCACCGCCGCGCTCCAGCAGAAGCTGATCGAGGCGCAAGTTGCCATCGAGCGCGACTACTCGCGCATGCGCAACGCCGAATCGCGCTACCGGATCCTGTTTCAGATCACGGCCGAGCCGGTGCTGATCGTCGATGCGGTGAGCCATCGCATCGTCGAGGCCAATCCGGCCGCGGCCGCCCTGCTCGACCATGGCGCCGCCAATCTGATCGGCAAGCTGTTTCCCGACGTGCTGCTGCTCGACGACATGGCGATGTCGCAATCCCTGTCGCTGGCGATCCGCTCGCAGGGCAAGATCGAACGCGCCAAGATCCGGCTCGACGGTGGCCGCGACTATCTGCTCGACGGCACCTTCTTCCGGCAGGACAACTCGTCGCTGTTCCTGCTGCGGTTCTCTCCGCAGACGTCGCAGCCTGCGCTCCCCAGGACGTCCGACGTCAACACCCAGCTCGTGCAGTTCGTCGAATCGGCGCCCGACGGCTTCGTCATCACCGACATGGACGGCCGCCTACTGCACGCCAACGCCACCTTCCTCCAGCTTGCCCAGATCGAGAACATGCACCAGATCATGGGCGAGACGATCGACCGCTGGATCGGCAAGTCGGCGATCGATTTCTCGGTTATGCTGACCAATCTGCGCCAGCATGGCAGCGTGAAGCTGTTCTCCAGCGTCGTCCGCGGCGAGCACGGCTCGCCGGTCGACGTCGAGATCTCCGCCAGCACGGTCGGGGCGCCCGGCCAGGCCCGGCTCGGCTTCACCATCCGCAACGTCGGCCCGCGCATCTCCGGCGACGGCGGCGACCACGGCTATATTCCGCGCTCCCGCGAGCAGCTCGCCGAGCTCATCGGTCGCGTGCCGCTCAAGGAGCTGGTGCGCGAGACCACCGACGTGATCGAGCGGATGTGCATCGAGACCGCGCTCAAGCTGACCGGCGACAACCGCGCCACCGCCGCCGAGATGCTCGGCCTCAGCCGACAGAGCCTCTACGTCAAGCTGCGGCGCTATGGCCTGGCCGAGCCGAGCGAAGAAGACAGCCAGTTGGAATAGGGGGAACAGTTGCAATGACCGAGATCGCGCCCGTCCCGCTCGCTCCCCGGCTTCATCCCTCGGCCGTTCTCGAGCTGTTGAAGCCGATCACCTGGTTTCCACCGATCTGGGCGTTCGGCTGCGGCGTGATCTCGTCCGGCGCGCCACTGGCGCCGCGCTGGCCGGTCGTGATCGCAGGTCTCATGCTCGCCGGGCCGATGGTTTGCGCCACCAGCCAGGCCGTCAACGACTGGTTCGACCGCCATGTCGATGCGCTCAACGAACCGGACCGCCCGATCCCGTCGGGCCGCATTCCCGGACGCTGGGGTCTCTATATTGCGCTGATCTGGACGGTGCTGTCGCTCGGCGTCGCCACCCTGCTCGGCACCTGGGGCTTTGCTGCTGCGGCGCTTGGCCTCGCGCTGGCCTGGGCCTACAGCGCGCCGCCGATCCGGCTCAAGCAGAACGGCTGGTGGGGCAACAGCGCCGTCGGCCTCTGCTATGAGGGCCTGCCCTGGATCACCGCGGCGGCGATCATGAGCGCGCAGGCGCCGTCCTGGCCCGTTCTCGCGGTCGCCCTGCTGTATAGCGCCGGTGCGCACGGCATCATGACCCTGAACGACTTCAAGTCGATCGGCGGCGACCGCGTCAGCGGAGTCAACTCGCTGCCGGTGCTGCTCGGCGCCGAGAGGGCCGCGCGCCTCGCCTGCATCACGATGGCGCTGGCGCAGGTTGCGGTGTTGGCGCTGCTCATTGTCTGGAGCCGCCCGGCCCACGCCATCATCGTGGTTGCGCTGATCGCGGCCCAGCTGGTGCTGATGCGGCGGCTGATGACGAACCCGCGCGAGCTCGCGCCCTGGTACAACGGCACGGGCGTGCTGCTCTACGTGCTGGGCATGCTGGTCACGGCCCTCGCGCTGGCGGGGTTGTCGGCATGAGCAACGCTGCGCCCGCTCCTCTGTCCTGGTTCGGCATCGTCAGGCTGGGCCTGGTGCAGACCGCGCTCGGCGCGGTCGTGGTGCTGACCACCTCGACCTTGAACCGCGTCATGGTGATCGAACTGGCGCTGCCGGCGATGATCCCCGGCCTGCTGGTCGCGATCCATTACGCGATGCAGGTGCTGCGGCCCTGGCTCGGCCACGGCTCCGATGTCGGCGGGCGTCGTTTCGCCTGGATCGTCGGCGGCATGGCGGTGCTCGCGGCTGGCGGCCTGCTGGCCGCAGCCGCCACCGCGCTGATGGCGGCCCACCTCGCCGTCGGCCTGGCGCTCGCAGTGATCGCGTTCATCATGATCGGCATCGGCGTCGGCGCCGCCGGCACGTCGCTCTTGGTGCTGCTCGCCAAGCGCACCGCGCCGGAGCGGCGCAGCGCCGCCGCCTCGATCGCCTGGATCATGATGATCACAGGCTTCATCGTCACCACGGCGGTGGCCGGCAAGGCGCTCGATCCGTTCTCCGGCGAGCGGCTGATGACGGTGTCGGGCACGGTGTCGGCCATCGCCATGGTGCTGACGCTGCTCGGCGTCTGGGGCATCGAGCAGCCCGACACCTCTGCCGAGACGACCTCCGCCATCGCGGAGCGGTCGGGCTTCATGCAGGACTTCCGCGAGATCTGCCGGGAGCCGCAGGCGCGGCGCTTCGCGATCTTCATCTTCGTCTCGATGCTCGCCTACAGCGCACAGGACCTGATCCTGGAGCCGTTCGCCGGCAGCGTGTTCGGCATGACGCCGGGCCAGACCACGCAGCTCTCATCGGTGCAACACATGGGTGCACTGATCGGCATGATCCTGATGCCGGCGATGGCGAGCCTGCATGCCGATTGGCGGATGCGGCCGCAGCCGTGGATCATCGGCGGCTGCCTCGCCTCGGCGCTGGCGCTGCTCAGCCTGGTTGCGGCCGCGACCGTCGGCCCGGCCTGGCCGCTGCGCGCGTCCGTGTTGCTGCTCGGCATCACCAACGGCGTCTACGCCATCGCCGCGATCGGCGCGATGATGAACATGGTCAGCGAGGGCCGCGACAACCGCGAGGGCACGCGCATGGGCCTGTGGGGCGCCTCGCAGGCAATCTCGTTCGGCATCGGCGGCTTCGTCGGCACCGCGGCGGCCGACGCCGCGCGCCATTTCATGCCGACGACCGCCTCGGCCTACGCGGCGGTGTTCGCGGCCGAAGCGGCACTGTTCGTCCTCTCCGCCTGGCTCGCGATCTGGATCAAGCGCCCGCGCGAGCCATCACCGACGCTGGCGGCGCAGCCGGCCAATCTGGGAGCCTGACCGATGAGCCCCTCCTCCAGCCCGGAATGCTTTGATGTCGTGGTCGTCGGCGGCGGTCCCGCCGGCGCCACCGCCGCCAATGATCTGGCCCGCCAGGGTCATCACGTGCTGCTGCTCGACAAGGCCGGCCGCATCAAGCCGTGCGGTGGCGCCATTCCGCCGCGGCTGATCGCCGAGTTCGAGATTCCCGACCATCTGCTGGTGGCCCGAATCTCGTCCGCCCGCATGGTGTCGCCGAGCAACCGGGACGTCGACATGCCGATCGACGGCGGCTTCGTCGGCATGGTCGATCGCGAGCACTACGACGAATGGCTGCGCGCGCGCGCCGCCGCAAACGGCGCGATCCGCCGCACCGGGACCTTCAGCCATATCGCGCGCGACGACGACGGCAAGTCGGTGGTGCACTATGTCAGGCGCATGGACGACGGCAGCGTGCGCGAGGACCGTGTGCGGGCCCGAGCCGTGATCGGCGCCGACGGGGCGGTCTCGGCCGTGGCGCGCCAGTGCATCCCCGAAGCCAGCGAGATGCGCTACGTGTTCGCGTATCACGAGATCATCCGCTCGCCGGACCGCAGCCATCCGGTGTTCGATGCCGCGCGGTGCGATGTCGTCTATCGCGGCCGGCTGTCGCCCGACTTCTACAGCTGGGTGTTTCCGCACGGACCGACCACCAGCATCGGCACCGGCAGCGCGCATAAGGGCTTTTCGCTGCGGGGCTCAGTCGCCGAATTCCGCAAGGCCGCCGCGCTCGACGATCTCGAAACCGTCCGCCGCGAAGGCGCGCCGATCCCGCTGAAGCCGCTGTCGCGGTGGGACAATGGCCGCGACGTCGTGCTGGCCGGCGATGCGTCCGGCGTGGTGGCCCCGGCCTCCGGTGAGGGCATCTACTACGCAATGGCCGGCGGCCGCGCGGCCGCCGTCGCCGTTGCCTTGTTCCTCAAGACCGGCGATGTAGCCGCCCTGGCCACCGCCCGCAAATCCTTCATGCGCAAGCATGGCGCCGTGTTCTTCATCCTCGGCATGATGCAGCGCTACTGGTACACGAACGACGCCCGCCGCGAGCGCTTCGTCGCGATCTGCCGTGACAAGGACGTCCAGCAGCTGACCTGGGACGCCTACATGAACAAGGAACTGGTGAAGGCGAAACCGCTGTCGCATGTGCGGATCTTCTTCAAGAACATCGCGCACCTCACCGGGCTCGCGAGGGCCGCCTAGCGGCTCGCGCAATGGGTGAGCTGTTTCGCAGCCCGCATCTGGTCGACCTGATCCTCGCGGTGGTCGCCGTGGAGTTCGCCGCCGTGGCGTGGATCTGGCAGCGGCACCGCCGCGGCATCAGCCCGCTTGGACTGCTGCCCAACCTGCTCGCCGGCGTGTTCCTGCTGCTGGCGCTGCGCTGCGCGCTGATCGGGGCGCCTTGGTTCTGGCTCGCAGGCTGTCTGGCGGCCTCGGGTCTCGCCAACGCCGCCGATCTGCGGCAGCGCTGGCGATGAGGGGGCGGCCGATACCAATCACTTCTTCTCGGAGAACGTCTTCAGATACGCGATGACGTCCTTGCGCTGCTGCTCGTTGGCGAGCTTGAACACCATCTTGGTCGATCCAGTGGCCTGATCCGCTTTGCCCTTGTCGGTGAGGAACTTCTTCAGGAAGGCGTTGGGATCTGGGAGGTATGCGAAGATGTTGTCCTCGGTCCAGACCAGCCCGGCCTCGCCGGCATGCTTGTTCAGCTCAGAATAGGCGAAGCCCGGATAGGTCCCGGTAGGCCGGCCGACCACGCCGGTAAGCACGGGACCGACCGCGTTCTTCGCCTCCGGTCCGATCCGATGGCAGGTCATGCACTGCTTGAAGACCTGTTCGCCCTTCGCAGCGTCGCCGCCGTCCAGCGCCAATGCGGCGCCTCCCGACGTTGCAACCACGACTGCCGCAACCAAACCCGCCTTGAGCATGTGCATCCTCCCAATTTGTCGTTCCGTTAGCCCATGTGACCTCATCGTTACATTTATCAGTGTCATGATATCTTGTCATTCTCACCCGAGTGATTAAGTCGCAGCTCGAACATGCAATAAGCGCAGGGATACCAACGAAAGCTGGATGCTCTGAAATAAGCCTTGACAGCGAGCGCCCTGCATGGGCTAACGACATTCTCAAGACTCTCAATACGTTAGCGGGATGGGGCGCAACACCTTCAAAATGCGCGCCAAATGAACTGGCCGCGATCCCCCGAGCGTCTCAAGAGGGTGCCAAGATAACGGGTGCCAAGACCATGGCCGAGTTTCACGGTCCACGACCCGACGTGACATTGCTGCTGGACATGGACGGCGTGATCCGTGAGGCGACGCTGTCGCCGAACATGTCAGCCGAGAATGTCGACATCTGGCTCGGCCGTCCCTGGTCCGAGATCGTCGATGATGCGAGCGAGAAGATCGAGCGCATCATGCAGGACACCAGGCGGACCGGCATTTCCGCGTTCCGACAGATCACGCAGCGATTCCCGAGCGGTCTCGAGCTGCCGATGGAATTCACCACCGTGCTGCTCGGTGGCCGGGCCGGCATGCTGGCGATCGGCAAGAATCTGCAGGCGGTCGCGGAGCTCCAGGCCCGGCTGATCTCGGCCCAGCAGACCATCGAGCGCGACTACTGGAAGCTGCGCGAGATCGAGACGCGCTACCGCCTGGTCATCGAGGATTCCAACGAGGCTGTGCTGCTGACGAAGGTGTCAGATCTGCGCATCGTCGAAGCGAATCGGACGGCGGCAGCCGCGCTCGGCGTTTCAAGCCGGCGCCGGGACAATCTGGTGGGCCGCGAGTTCCTGCAGGAGATCCCGCAAAAGGATCGCGAGCCGGTGGAGCTGATGCTGAGGCGCGTCCGCGACCAGGGCAAGGCGCCGGGCATCGTGATTCACCTCGGCCAGGACACCGCCCCCTGGATGCTCCGGGGATCGCTGATGAGCAGCGACACCGCCCCGATGTTCCTGCTGCAGATGGCGCCGATCGGCAAGGCCGCGCAGCCCGGTCCGCTGCCCGACGATCCCGAGGCGCTGATCGACAATCTTCCCGATGCCGTCATCAGCATCGATGGCACCGGTGCCGTCAAGCGCGCCAATCGGGCCTTCCTGGAGCTGGTCGAGGTCGGATCGAAAGAGGCGCTGATCGGCGAGAAGCTCAGCCGGTGGCTGACGCGCCCCGGCGCCGACCTTTCGGTGCTGATCTCCAACGTCGAGCGCCATGGAGCCGTCCGACTGCTGTCGACCACGATCCAGGGCGAGCTCGGAACCGAGACCGAGGTCGAGATCTCGGCCGCCGCCCATGGCCTCGACGGCCAGCGCCGGATCGGCCTGGTGTTGCGCAACATCGCCAGGCGGTTGTCGCCCACGGCGGAGCATGACAATCTGCGGGTCGCCCTCGCGGGCATCAACGAATCGGTCGGCAAAACACCATTGCGCGACCTGGTGAGGAGCACGGTCGAAGTCGTCGAGCAGCATTACGTCCGCGCTGCGCTCGAGCTCGCCAACGGGAACCGGACGTCGGCTGCCGAAATTCTCGGCCTCAGCCGCCAGAGTCTTTACGCCAAGCTCGATCGGTATAATCTGAGCCAGCTCGAAGAAAGCGACGAGGAAACCGAAAAGGGGAGATAGTTGCCCGTTCCGCTGACAACGCCGGCCTTCGGCCACGCTACTCTTGCGGATTGCGAGCGTGAACAGATTCATCTCGCAGGCTCGATCCAGCCGCACGGCATTCTCCTGGCGGTCAAGGAGCCCGACAACATCGTCATCCAGGCCAGCACCAATGCGGCCGCCTTCCTCAACACCGGCTCCGTGGTCGGACGTCCGTTACGCGATCTTGGCGGCGATCTCGCGCTGCAGATCCTGCCGCATCTCAACAGCCCGCTCCATCTGGCTCCGATGACCCTGCGATGCACCGCCGGGGCGCCGCCGCGCCGGGTCGACTGCACGCTTCACCGGCCCTCGAATGGCGGGCTGATCGTCGAGCTGGAGCCGGCGACGAAGACGACCAACATCGCGCCTGCGCTCGACGGCGCCTTCCACCGCATCACCTCAGCCTCATCGCTGCTCGGCCTGTGCGACGAGACGGCGACCATCTTCAGGGAGATCGCCGGCTACGACCGCGTCATGGTCTATCGCTTCGACGAAGATGGCCATGGCGAGGTGTTGTCGGAGCGGCGGCGGCCGGATCTGGAGGCCTTTCTCGGCAACCGCTATCCGGCGTCCGACATTCCGCAGATCGCGCGCCGGCTCTACGAGCGCAACCGGGTGCGCCTCCTGGTCGACGTCAACTACAGGCCTGTGCCGCTGCAGCCGCGCATCTCGCCGCTCAACGGCCGCGATCTCGACATGTCCCTGAGCTGCCTGCGCAGCATGTCGCCGATCCACCAGAAATATCTGCAGAACATGGGTGTCGGCGCGACACTGGTGTGCTCGCTGATGGTCAGCGGAAGGCTGTGGGGACTGATCGCCTGCCATCACTATGAGCCGCGCTTCGTGCCGTTCGACATTCGCGCGGCAGGCGAGGCGCTGGCCGAGACCTGCGCGATCCGGATCGCGGCGCTGGAGAGCTTTGCCCAAAGCCAGTCCGAGCTGGTCGTGCGCCGGCTGGAGCAGCGGCTGGTCGAAGCGGTGTCGCGCGACGGCGAATGGCAGGCCGCGCTGTTCGACGGCTCGCAGTCGCTGCTGCAGCCGCTCGGTGCCAGCGGCGCGGCGCTGCTGTTCGAGGGCCAAGTCACGACCGCCGGCGACGTCCCGTCGACGCAGCGCATCCGCGACCTCGCCGCCTGGCTCGATCGCCGGCGCAACACTCCGGGAGCAGCCCCCGAGGGCTTGACGGCGACCAGCTCGCTGACGCTCGATGAGCCGTCCTTTGCCGACATCCGCTCGATCGCCAGCGGCTTGATCGCCGCTCCGCTGTCGGCGAGCGAGGGCGAGTATCTGTTGTGGTTCCGGCCGGAGCAGGTCCGGACGGTGACCTGGGGCGGCGATCCGCTCAAGGCCGTCATCATCGGCGACGATCCGTCGGATCTGTCGCCGCGGCGCTCGTTTGCGAAATGGCATCAGCTGGTCGAAGGCAAGTCCGAGCCGTGGTCGAGCGCCGAGCTCGCCTCCGCCCGCGCGGTGAGCGAAACGGTCGCCGACGTGGCGCTGCAGCTGCGTTCGGTCCGCATGGTGATCGCGCAGGACCAGCTCGCCACGATCAGCGCTCAGGTGCTGCGCTCGGAGCAGCCGGTCATCATCGCCGATGTCGAGGGCCGCATCCTGCTGATGAACGAAGCGTTCGAGCAGCAGCTGCGCGCCCCGCATCCGCACATCCCGCATCTGCGCGATCTCGGCAGCTACTGCACGGCGCCGGCGGAATTCCGCGCCAATCTCGACGACCTCATGCGCAACAAGCGGAGCTGGCGCGGCGAGCTGACACTGACGGGCGGCGCCTCGCCGCAACGGCCGTTGATGGTGCGCGCCGACCCGGTGATCGCACCGTATGATCGCGTGCTCGGCTTCGTGCTGATCTTCTCGGACTTGACCGAGCGCAAGACCGCCGAGGCGGCCCGGGCGCGCTTCCAGGAAGAGATCGACGGCGCCCGCCGCCCGACGCTGCGGCTCGATCAGAGCGCAAGCCTGATCTACAAGGAGCTCGCTGCCTCCACCGTGGAGAACGCGCAGCTCGCGGCGCTCGAGGTGACGCACGGAGCACAGGCCGGCAGCATGCCGGAGATGCTGGAGAGCATCCGCAATTCGACCACGCGGACACTGGAGATCCTCGAGCACCTGGTGTGGTACCGCTCGCAGAGCGAAGAGTGACGGCGGGCCGCAGCTCTCGTCCGGGCGACCTCGACTGCCTTGTCCGTCCTGTCTCCGGAGAGCCAATCTGGATTCGAAAATCTCCCGACGTCGGCCTCTGCGATCCAAGTTGCGGCTGGGCCGAATTGGAAGGGCATATGCGATTGCCCTGCCGGAAAGGAGGAGCGGAGCCCACCGCCCTCGGGGGAGGACGCGGGGTCTCACGCGATCGTATTCGACCAACCCGATGGCGAAGGATCAATCAGGCCTCCGCACATCACGTTCTCAGCCCGGCCGCCTCCTGCAGCGCTTGCGACAGCGTGATGTTCATCTCGAACGCCAATGCCGCCTCCTCGACGACGGTCTCATGCTCCGCCATCGCCGCGCCCGCCTGCTCCAGCACGTCGCGGTAGTCGTCCTTGAACTGCGGGATATCAGCGATCTCGGGGAATTCGTAGAACGACGTCGCCTCGGGCCGTAGCTCGAGCGAACGCGCGAGAATCTTCTTGATGATCTGGCCGCCGCTGAGATCACCGAGATAGCGCGTATAGGCATGGGCCAGCAGCCGATGGCCGGAGCCGGCTCCCGCTTCCTGGATGACCCGGACATAGGCGATGGCCTCGGGCAGCAGCGGCAGAGGGCTCGCGTCGAACCACGCAAGATCAAGCTTGATCGCAGCACTGCGATGCAGCTCCGGCCGCACGATGCGGCCCATCACCGGCGTTCCCTGATGGCGGAGCAGCTCCGCTTCGAGCGTCTCGTAGACCGGCAGCAGATTGCGCAACAACAACGCGTAGGCCTGCCGCGTGCCGCGTCCCCGCAGCAGCTCGGCGACGATCCCGGTCCGCTCCGCGGTGACGTGCAGCGTCTTGGTACGCTCGCGCATCGCCTGCAAGAGACTGGCCGGGCGCGCGCTGCGTCCGGCCGTCTCGATCCGATCCAATTCGACTCTGTCCAACATGCCTCGACCTGCAGCAGTCAGCGCGGCGGCGCCAGCCCGTGTTTCACGCCCCAGTCGAACCAGCTGTCGACGACGGTGCCCGACAGTAGGATACCGATGCCGCCGGTCAAGGGACAAAGCACGGCGAACCACCAGGCCCAGCGATGGATCGATTCGGCCGTGGCATTGAAGCCCATCGTCCAGCGCCAGAACAGCGCACCGCGTTCGAAGGCCGTGCCGCGGTCGACGATCTGCTCCAGCTCACGCTCGCCGCCGTATCGGCTGATCGCGAGCACCGTCGCGCCATGCATCGCGAACAGCAGCGCCGATCCGTACAGGAAGGCGATCGAGAGCATGTGGAATGGGTTGTAGAACAAATTGCCGTGGGTGATGGAGAAGTTGTTGGTCCAGTCGAGATGCGGGAAGATGCCGAACGGCACCGCCTCGCTCCAGCTCCCCATGAAGATCGGCCGGATGAAGCCGAGCACCAGATAGAGCCAGATCGCCGCCGCGAACGCCCACGACACATGCGTGCCGAGGCCGAGCGCCCGGGCGCGGCGATAGGTGCGCGCCCACCACAGCAGGATCGACGTCGTCAGGAAGAAGCCGGCCATCAGCCACCAGCCGCCCTCCTGCAGCGGCGGGAAGATCTGCAGGCCGTATTCCGGCGCCGGCGGCTGCAGCGCCAGCCACGGGAACTGTCGAATGAACTCGAGCGGGCTCCAGTTCACCGACGCCAGCATGTTGAGACCGATGATCTCGATCGCGACGAAGCCGGACATCAGCGAGGCGAGGCCAAGGAAGCCGAGATAGACCGGCCCCACCTGTGCGTCGCCGACCTTGCCGAACCAGTAGTTGAAGCTGCCCTTGCCGAGCCGCTCCCAGATTCCGGGCTCGATCGGGATGCCCGGGTAGATCGCACTGCGAACTTGGATCTGCGTGAAGATGTTCTGGTATTGGGCCATGGTGACCTCTCCTTGAACTCATTGCGGCGGCGACCAGATCGGGACCCTGCGCCACCACTCCCACCAGTCCGACCAGGCATTGCCTTCCGGCAGCAGCCAGGCGGGACCGGAGATGACGATGCACACCGCGCTGAAGAACACGGCCGACAGCGCCAGGAACAGGCCGACCCGGTGGATGCCGAGCGTGCCGACCGAATAGCCGATCAGATCTCGGAACATCGTGTTCTCGTGCTCGGGCGACTTCATCTCCTCACCCCGGCCCGGATTGCTCGCCGAGAGGATCAGTCCGCCGTGCAGCGCGAGCGCGAGACACGTCGTGAAGAAGAACGTGATCGCGATCATGTGCGCGGGGTTGTAGTGGAAGTTGCCGAACTGATAGCCGGTGTTCGACACCCAATCGAGATGGGTGATGATGCCGTAGGGGAAGGCGTAGCTCCACGAGCCCATCAGCACCGGACGGATCACCTCCAGCGTGAAATAGGCGAAGATCGCAAAGCCGAAGGCGAACGGTACGTGATAGCCGATCGCGAGCTTGCGGCAGATCTCGACCTCCCGCAGCGCCCAGGAGACGAATGCGCCATGCGCGCACACCGTGATGAGCTGCCAGAAGCCGCCCTCGGTGAGTGGCGCGAATGACAGCCCGTATTTGGCATCGGGCGGGTTGATGCTGATCTGCCAGAGATTCCACGTCGGTCCGAGCGCCGTGGCGTAGAGGATCAGCGCCACGCCGACGAAGGTGAAGAAGATCGTCGTCACGCCGAAGAAGCCGACATAAAACGGTCCGACCCAGAAATCGAAGAGGTCACCGCCGATCAACGTGCCGCCGCGGACGCGGTATTTTCGTTCAAAGCTGAGCATTGCCATCGGTCCTGCCTCCGCTGCCCGTCGCTCGATATGCTGCGTGTCGTATCGTCGTGTCGTGAATTCGTGGACAAGAGGATTTGGGAAGCGGGCGAACGGGGTCTGCCGCCGTCGCACGTCCGCTTCCCTCTGGTCGTCGAGCTGTTAGCTGAGCTTCAGCAAGGTCGCCGGCTCGGAGATCGACGACGTCTTCGCTGCACGCGGTCCCTCCAGCCAGTTGAACCGGTTGGTGCTGAGCAGGATGAAGTGAATCACCAATGCCAGCCCGAACAGGAACACGCCGAGAGCCACGAGAACCCTGCGGGGATCGAACAACAACCACAAGCGCCACATAGTTTTCTCCTTTCGATCAGGTCAGGTAGGAGAGCACGATATTGGCGTAGTGGGTCGCCCCATCCAGCGCCGCCGCCTTGTAGCCAGTCGGCCCGGGCAGCCAGGGACGCCACATCCAGGCGAGAATGTGGGCGACGATCGCAACCGCCGTGAAGACCACAAAGCTCGTCATGAAGATGCTATGGAATTCCCTCGCCTCCGCTTCGGTCAGCCCCGACAGAGAGCCTCCCTTGTTTGGTACGTCCACCATAGTGGTACCTCCTGGTGTTGGCCTTTCGGCCGGATGCCACTCACCGAGATGAGCGGCGTCGAAGCGCCATCCCGTCGCCGGGATGGCATCCATGCGGCGAGCCGCACGAATTCCTAGCAATACTTGGAGAGCGAACTCACAGCTCTCGAAACTCATAACCCCATGAAGGACGAGGTCGCGCAGTTCGCGGCCTTGATCCTTGCTTCACCGACGATCGCGCCGAGCGGCGCGGGCAGGTGGCCGGTGATCATGGAGCCGATCCGGCGCAGCACGCCCTCGACCATCAGCACGGCGAAGCACACCGCGTAGACCAGGAGATAGTCGATGCGCTCGCGCGATCTCGGCGCGACGTCACGATCAATGCGCTCGTATAACGACATCGTCCTCTCCCTGTCCGCTATCCTCGTGCCCTACGCGGCCTGGCCCGTTGCGAGCTGCGACCGCGCATGCGCGAGAACATCTTCCGTCACCTTGTCCAGCCCCGCCTGGCGCGCGCCGCGTTCCGCCGCGTCGCGCAGCCGCTTGGCCGCCGAAATCCGCACCAGCACCGGCTGTGTCTCGATGATCTGGTCGAGCGCGAGCTTGGCCCCGTCATCCCATGGCAGCTCGCGCTCGAGCCGCGCCGGCGTCGCCGCGATCTGGTCGAGCTGGTTGGCGAGCGGCAGGATGTTGAACAGCGCATCGAACAGCGCGTTGCAGACCTCCTGCACCACGTAGGTCGCGCCCGCGTAACCCATGAACGGCGTGCCGGTGTGGCGGCGGATCACCGTCCCCGGGAACGAGGCCGGGATGTAGATCGACCGGTTGCCGGCTTCCGCCGCATACATGCGCTCGTTATAGCTGCCGAACAGCACCAGCGGCGGCCGCTCGTGGATGAGCTTGCGGATGGCGTCGTTGTCGGTCTTGGCGCCGGCGCAGCGCGAGATCGCGAAGCTGCAGGGCAGCCCGAGCTCGGTCTCCAGGAAATTGCGCAGGCCCCGCGCGTAGGTCTCGGACGCGACGATGCCGAAGCTCGCGGTGCCGAAGAAGTCCTGTGTCACCGAGCGCCACAGGTCCCACAGCGGCTTGATCGTCGTATGCTTCTCCCGGGTGATGAACGGCTCGGGATCGAGACCGAGCATCTCGCCCAGCGAGCGCAGGAATTTCGTCGTCGAATGCAGCCCGATCGGCGCCTGCAGATAAGGCCGCTCCAAGGTCTCGCACAACAGCCGCCCGAACTCGCGATACATGCAGACGTTGACGTCGGCATCGACCAGCTTTCCGACATCGGCGAGATGGCTGCCGAGCGGAAACACCATGTTGATCTCGGCGCCGATGCCTTCGAGCAGGCGACGGATCTCGGCGACATCCGACGGCGTGTTGAAGGTGCCGTAGATCGGGCCGATGATGTTGACGCGCGGCTTCTCGCCGTCCTTGCGCGGCCTGCGCTCCGGGATCTTGCGCAGGCCGTATTCGCTCCACAGCCAGCTCAACGCGCGGTTGGCGCTCTGCCACTGGTCCTCGTCGATCGTGCGGGGCAGGAAGCGCTTGATGTTGGAGCCTTCCGGCGTGACGCCGCCGCCGATCATCTCGGCGATCGAGCCGGTGACGACCACCGCCGGCAGATCCGGATCGAGCGCCGCGCGGGCGCGCTTCATCGCCTGCTCGGTGCCCTTCTGGCCGAGCTCGTCCTCGCCAAGCCCTGTCACGACGATCGGCAGCTCGTGCGGCGGCAGGCCGTCGGTGTAGTGCAGCACCGAGGTCACCGGCAAATTCTCGCAGCCCACGGGGCCGTCGATGATGACCTGCAGGCCCTTGATCGCGGTGAACGCGTAGACAGCCCCCCAATAGCCGCCGGCGCGATCGTGGTCGAGGATCAGCATCACACCATCTCCTCGGACGTGCGCTTCCTGGCCTGCGCCGCGACCGCCTTGCGGAACTTGTCGCGGAATTCGGGACGTTCGACCGGTGTGCCCTGCCACACGCCAGCATTGTCGCCCTCGCCGACACCTTCGAAGAAGTCGCGCATCTCGTCGAAGCGCGCCTTGCCTGCGATCGCCGCGTTGACGACCTGCGCCAGCGAGCCGGCTCCGGACACGCCGAACAGCGGCCGCGCCGAGATCAGATTGGTGAAGTAGAGCGACGGGATCGCGCGCGCCTTGGCCTTCTGCACGACCGGCGTGGTGCCGATGGCGAGATCCGGCGCGAACTCATCGACCGCCGCGAGATCCTGCTCCAGCGAGGCGCGGTACTGCACGCGCACACCGCGGCTCTCGAGCCAGGCACAATCGGCCTCCGACCAGCGCGTGCGCGGACAGGCGGTGCCAACATAGCGCAGATCGGCGCCGCTCTCGGCCAGCAGACGCCCGACCAGCAGCTCCGATCCCTCATATCCCGACAGCGTGATGCGGCCGCGGATCGGCGTGGCCGCAAGCGCCGCGCGAATTGCCGGCAGCACCGCGGTCTTGGCCGCATCGATCTGCGCGCGCCCGACGCCGCAGGTCTTGCCGACAGCTTCCAGCCAATCCGCGGTGCCATCGCAGCCGACCGGCGCCGAGCCGATGATCGGACGGCCCGCCGTCTCGAACTCGCGGATCGAAGCCGTATAGAACGGGTGGATCGCCGCCACCGCCGCACAATCCAGCGCGCCATAGAGCTCGCGCCATTCGCGCGTCGGCACGGTGGGGCCTGCGGCGAGGCCAAGCGGCGCCAGCATCATGCCGATGCCGACGGGATCGGCGGGGAATATCTCTCCCAGCAGGGTGATGGTCGGCTTGTCGCCGCGTGGCGCCCGCGGCGCCTGCACCGGGCCCTGCTCCGCCTCGCGGCGCGCGTAGTTCAGCATCGCGCCGGCGAGCACATCCTTGGCCTCGGCATGGGTCGGCACACCAAAACCTGGAACGTCGATGCCGATGATGCGGACGCCGTTGATCTCCTTCGGCAGGATCTGCAGCGGCACGCCCGAGGCGGTGGGGACGCAGAGATTGATGATGACGACGCAGTCGTAGTTGGCGGGATCGGCCAGCTTGAAGACCGCCTCACGGATGTCCTCGAACAGTTTTCCGGTGACCAGCGTCTCCGAGTTGAACGGGACGTAGCCGACGCTGCGCCGCGCGCCGTAGAAGTGCGAGGTGAAGGTCAGGCCGTAGACGCAGCAGGCCGAGCCCGACAGCACGGTGGCGGTGCGCCGCATCCGCAGGCCGACGCGCAGCGAGCCGAACGCCGGACACATGCTCTGCGGCTGGTCGTGCGGTCCCGCCGGATAATCCGCGGCATAGCGCGCCAGCACCTCGCTCTTGCCGGCGGCATCCGCCGCCTTCTTGAGCTCGGCTTTGCCGGCATGACAGCCGAGCGCCTCGGGCTGCACCGGCAGGAGGCCTGCCTCTGCGCCGCTCTGCGCGCTCATTGCCTGATGGACCACAGGATCGCTCATTGCATTACATTCCGCTCGTCGGCCGATCCCATCACAAATTGTCGTAGATCACTTCGAGCGACGGCTTGGTCACCGCGGCGCTGCCACACATGTCTTCGAGCGTCGCCTGCTCCAGCACGACGCCGCGTCCCACATCCGAGCCCTTGAACAAACCGAGCAGGCCGTCATGCGTCAGGGGGTGCGGATGCTGCGGCGGCGCCTCGGCGACGTTCTTGGCGAGATGCTCGAACAGCGGCGCCCAGGGCGTTCCAGGCCGGCCGATGATCTGATAGCTCGCGCTCTTGCGGCGGATGTCGTCGTCCGCCGGGATCGAGGCCAGCACCGGAATGCCGGTCGCCTCGGCAAATGCGGCGGCCTCGCCGGTGCCGTCGTCCTTGTTGATGACGATGCCGGCGACGCCGACATTGCCGCCGAGCTTGCGGAAATACTCCACCGCCGAGCAGACGTTGTTGGCGACGTAGAGCGATTGCAGATCGTTGGAGCCGACGATGATCACCTTCTGGCACATGTCGCGCGCGATCGGCAGGCCGAAGCCGCCGCAGACGACGTCGCCGAGGAAGTCCAGCAGCACGTAGTCGAAGCCCCAATCGTGGAAGCCGAGCTTCTCGATCAGCTCGAAGCCATGGATGATGCCGCGTCCGCCGCAGCCGCGGCCGACCTCGGGCCCGCCGAGCTCCATCGCGAACACGCCGTCGCGCTTGAAGCAGACGTCCCCGATCTTGACCTCCTCGCCGGCAAGCTTCTTCTTCGAGGAGGTCTCGAGGATGGTCGGGCAGGCCCTGCCGCCGAACAGCAGCGAGGTGGTGTCGCTCTTCGGATCGCAGCCGATGAGGAGCACCTTCTTGCCCTGCTGGGCCATCATGTAGGACAGGTTGGCGAGCGTGAAACTCTTGCCGATGCCGCCCTTGCCGTAGATCGCGATGATCTGCGTGGCCTTCTTCGGCGCAGCCGTCGACGGCGCATCCGGCTCGATCGCCGCTTCGGCGCGCAGGGCATCGGTCATGTCACTGATCTTGGTCGGGGCATTCATGCGGCAGCTCTCCAGTCCAAGACCATTTTGAGACATGACGGATCGTCGAACGCGGTCCGGTAGGCGCTCTCCGCGGACAGAGCGTCGGCATGGTGCGTGATCAGCCCATCCAGAGACAGCCTGCCGGTGTCGATGAGATTGCGCACCGCGAGCAGATCCTCGTGCTTCCATTCGGCGGCGACGCGGATCGCCGCCTCGCGTATGAAGGCCGGAGGGTAGGAGAAGGAGAGCGGCGCGCTGTAGAAGCCGGCGAGGATGATCTCGCCACGTGGCGCCAGGCGAGCAATGAGGCTGTCGAGCAGGCCGGCATCGCCGCTGGCATCGAAGATCAGGCGATAGTCGCGTCTGCTGTCCTCTGCGGGATCGATGACGCGATAGCCCGTCGCGCCAACGGCGCGCTCCGGATTGCTCTCCCACACCACGGGCGGATCGCCGCCCATCGCCACGATCAGCCGCGCCAGCAGACGGCCGAGCACGCCATGGCCAACCACGCATTCGGCCTGGCCGTCACCACCGATTGACAATGCATGATAGGCGGTGGCCGCCAGCGCCAGCAGCACGCCGCGCTCGCCGGTCGTTTCATCGATCGCAATAATGCGCTGCGCGGGAACGTTGAGGCGCGAGGCGGCGGCGCCAAACAGGCTCCTGATCTCGCCGAAGCAGCGCGCCGCGCCCGGCACGAACACGCGCTCGCCTTTGCGAAAACCGGAATGCGGGGCGGCGTGCGCGACGCGGCCCACCGCCTCGTAGCCCGGCACGAGCGGATAGCCCATGCCGGGAAACTGCGGCATGCGGCCTTCATACAGCAGCCGTTCGGTGCCGGTGCTGATCGCGCTCCATTCGATGTCGACGGTCAGGCAGTCCGGGACGTCTGCGAGCAGCAGGTGCTGCAGCGACAATTGCCTCGGCCTCCCCAGTACGACGGCGATCGCGTCCATAGCCCAACTCCCCGGCGACGCCCGCTTAGTTACGGGTGTCAGGTTAGCCTGACTGAAAGAAGTGTCAATATTTATTTACAGTCCGGGTGTCAGCTTTTCGCGACAATCACGCTTGCGATCAGCGGAATTCGCGTACGAAGTACTCGCACCTGCGAAAAACCCGCCGCCTGGAGCAGGTCGCGCAAGCGGGCGGCGCTGCGCGGCCGCCCCTGTCCCATCGCGCGGAGATAGATCTCGAAATAGGCGCTGACGCCGTCGGCCCCGCCGGCCGCCTCGCGCATCGGCTCGCCCAGCAGCAGCACGCCATCGTCAGGCAAGGCGGCGCGCACCTTCGCGAGCAACCGCGCCACGGCGTCGTCGTCGTGATCGTGCACGACACGAATCAGCGAGATCACGTCCGCGCCCGTGGGGAGCGGATCATCGTGGAAGCTGCCCGGATGGATCGTGACGCGATCGGCGAGCCCGGCCCTGGCGAGACGCTCCTGCGCGATCGCGGCGACCCCGGGCAGATCGAACAGCTCGAGCTGCAGTTGCGGCGCAGCCCGCGCGGCGGCGGCGAGGAAGCTGCCGTCACCACCGCCGACATCGAGCAGGCAACGGTGGCCGCTCAGGGGATAGGCTGCGAGGACGATGTCCGCGATCATCGGCTGCGACGCCGCCATCAGCGCCGTGTAGGGCGCGACGCTGTCGGGTGTCAGCGCATCGCCGGTCTTGTCCAGCGCATACGGCCAGTACTGTGCGAGCCGGCGCTGGCGGTCATGTCCGCGCAGCAGCGCCACGGGATCGGTGAGATCGGCATACAGCGCGGCGTGATGTCGAACCATGGCGGCGATGCCGGGATTGCCGAGCAGCGCCGCGCCGAGCGGCCCGAGCCCGTAGCGCGCCGCACCGCGGCGCTCGAGCAGCTGAAGCGCGGACGCCGCCTCGCACAGGCTGAGCATCGCGTCGGGGGCCATCGCCGCGCGCGACGCCAATGTCGCGACATCGCGGGGGCCGGAACGCAAGCCTTCGAACAGATCGAGCTGCACGCAGGCCGCCAAGGTCTGCGAGTAGACGAAGCCGGCGCAGAGATCGAACAGCTCCGCGGCACGCTTGCGCGCGATCGGCCGCGTCAACGGAAACGCCGCCGCCCAGCGCTGGAACGCCGCACTCGCCAGCAGCCCGTCCCGCCAGCCGCGCCAGCGATCGCCGAAGCTGACCGGCGCCGGCGCGTTGTGGCGGATGGCCCCGGGCATGGCGCTAGGGCTCCAACCACAAAGGTTGCGCTGGCTGACGCAGTTGATTGGTCCGAATGGCTCGACACACGCAGGTGCCCACCCTCCCCTGGAGGGGGAGGGTCGACGCGCGCGAAGCGCGCGGCGGGGTGGGGTGGGCTCGGAAATTGGTGCTTATGAGTCCCGATGCTCTTCGCTGCGCCTGCCTAAGCCTGCGGGGTATCACCGGCACTGCGGGCGCGGATGGGCTGTCACCCCACCCCGCCGCGCGCTTCGCGCGCGTCGACCCTCCCCCTCCAGGGGAGGGTGAGCAACGCTCGTGTGGTGAGACCGTCGCCATCCCATGCGGCCGAACAATCACGCCGCCGACGCCGCCAGGCGGCGCGGCACGAGGCGCTTGGCTTCCTGCTCCATCAGGACGCGCAGCTCGTGCGCGTGGGCGCAGGGCGGCATGGTGCGGATGCCGTCGGCGACGAGATCGTGCAGATAGCTGACGGCGCCGGTGAGCCCATAGATCAGCACGGCGTTGGGCCGGCCATGCGCGGCGTCCTGGCCAACGGGCTTGCCCGCCTCCTCTT
Source organism: Bradyrhizobium sp. HKCCYLRH3097 (assembly GCF_051167875.1). Classification (NCBI taxonomy): domain Bacteria; kingdom Pseudomonadati; phylum Pseudomonadota; class Alphaproteobacteria; order Hyphomicrobiales; family Nitrobacteraceae; genus Bradyrhizobium; species Bradyrhizobium sp. HKCCYLRH3097. Next base: position 3,364 of record NZ_JBNPTX010000016.1, on the reverse strand, counting down.
CGTCACTGGCGGCATCGCGAATGTCGTCGGCGACCTGATAGGCCTCGCCAATGGTCTCGCCGAGCGTGCGCCACGCTTCCGGATTCTCATGCCCTGCCGCAGCGGCACCCGACACGGTGGCCGCCGCAAACAGCGCGCCAGTCTTCGAGCGGTGATAGCGCGACAGATCGATCTGCGGCTCGCATTCCCAGGCTTGTCCAGCCGAGATGCCATGCGGTACGCCGACGGCATCGCCGATGGTCGCGATCAGCTGCGCCAGCCGCAGCGGCGAGCAGCGCGACTTGGCCAGCGTCTGGAAGGCGAGCACGATCAGCGCGTCGCCCGCGAGCACCGCGAGCGGCTCGCCGAACGCGGCATGCACCGAGGGCCGCCCGCGTCGCAGCGCCGCGTTGTCGAAACACGGCAGATCGTCATGCACCAGCGAGGCGCAGTGCAGCAGCTCGATCGCCGACCCGGCCGCGTCGGTCGCCGCGGGCTCGTCGTCGCCACAGGCCGCGGCCACGGCATGACAGAGCCGGGGCCGGACCCGCGCGCCCTTGGGAAACACTGCGGCCTGCATTGCCGCCGACAGCCGCGGCGGACATCCGGGCCGGTCGGCCAAAGCGACCGCTGCGACGAGGGATTTCTCGATCCGGGCCACCACATCCATGTCCGCCTCCCCTGCCGCGAGGTCCACCCGGTCCTCGCTTATGTAAATTACAACTTACACCCATAATGTAAATCATGCTAGACATTTCCCGTGTCAGGTCCTGCGGACGGGAGGTGCGAGGAAATGGCCGATCCCCGCCTGATCGTGGTCGGCGCCGGCATCGCCGGGCTGGCCGCTGCGCTCACGCTCGCCGCGCACGGCGCCGAGGTGACGGTGCTGGAGCGCGCGCCCGCGCCCGGCGGCAAGATGCGCCAGATCGCGATCGGACCTGTCAGCATCGACTCCGGTCCTACGGTGTTCACGATGCGCTGGGTGTTCGACGAGCTATTTGCCGAGATCGGCACCGCACTCGACGATCATCTCACCCTGACGCCGCTCGACGTTCTCGCTCGCCACGCCTGGACCGATCGCCGCACGCTCGATCTGTTCGCCGATGAGGAGCAATCGGCCGACGCCATCGGCCATTTCGCCGGACGCAGCGAGGCCGAGGGCTATCGCGCCTTTTGCCGCGACGCCCGCCGCATCTTCGAGGTGCTCAAGGATCCCTTCATCCGCACGCCGGCGCCGAGCATGACGCATCTCCTGCGCACCGCCGGCTTCCGCGACCTCACTGCAATTCGCCCGTTCCAGACGCTGTGGAAGGCGCTCGGCGGCTATTTCCGCGATGCCCGACTGCAGCAATTGTTCGGCCGCTACGCGACCTATTGCGGCTCGTCGCCGTTCCATGCTCCGGCGACGCTGATGCTGGTCGCTCATGTCGAGCAGTCCGGCGTCTGGCTGATCGACGGCGGCATGCACGAGCTCGCCGCGTGCCTCGCGGCGCTGGCGCGGCGCCACGGTGTCACCATCCGCTATGACGCCGAGGTCGCGGGCATCGCGACGAACGCCGGCCGCGCTGCGGGCGTGCGGCTCGCCAATGGCGAGCAGATCGACGCCGACGCCGTCATCGCCACCGCCGATGTCGCGGCATTGGCGCAGGGCCTGTTCGGACCCGAGGCGGCGCGAGCCCTCCCCGCAATCCCGGAATCGGCGCGCTCGCTCTCGGCGATGACCTGGAGCTGCATGGCGCGCGCCGACGGCTTTCCGCTGTTGCGTCACAACGTGTTCTTCTCGCGCGACTCCCGCGCCGAGTTCGAGCAGTTGATCGACCGTCGCACGATGCCGCAGGAGCCGACCGTCTATGTCTGCGCGCAGGCGCGCGACGACCAGCCGCACGAGGCTGCGACGAGCGAGCCGCTGTTCGTGCTGATCAACGCCCCCGCCACCGGTGACCATCACAGCTTTGCTCCCTCGGAGATCAGCCAATGTGCCCGCCAGACCTTCGACCTGTTGCAGCGCTGCGGCCTCAGCATCGCGACGACGCCGGAACTGACCCGCGTGACGACGCCGACGGACTTCAACCGGATGTTTCCGGGCACGGGGGGCGCGCTGTACGGCCGCAGCTCGCACGGCTGGATGGCATCGTTCCAGCGGCCGGGCGCACCGACGAAGCTGCCGGGGCTCTACGTGGCGGGGGGCAGCGCGCATCCGGGACCGGGCGTGCCGATGGCGGCGCTGTCGGGCCGGATGGCCGCTGCACGGGCGATCGCGGACCTCGCTTCGACCGCCTTGTCCCGGAACACGGCTATGCGTGGTGGTATGTCGACGCGCTGAGCGATGACGGCCGCTTCGGCATTACGCTCATTGCCTTCGTCGGCAGCGTGTTCTCACCGTACTACGCGTGGGCGCGGCGGCGGGGAGCGGCTGATCCCGAAAATCACTGTGCGCTCAACGTCGCGCTCTATGGCGCGCGCGCGCGGCGCTGGGCCATGACCGAGCGCGGACGCGGCGCGCTCACGCGTGAGCCTGCGAGCCTCAGGCTCGGTCCGAGCAGCCTCGCCTGGAACGGCCGCGAACTCACCATCGAGATCAGCGAGGTCAGCGTGCCCTGGCCGCTGCCGCTGCGCGGTCGCGTCCGCGTCGTGCCGACGGCGCTGAACGAGATCGCGTTCACGCTCGATGCCGAGGGACGCCACCGCTGGCAGCCGATCGCGCCATGCTGCCGCGTGTCGGTCGATTTCGATCATCCCGATCTGCGCTGGCGTGGCGACGGCTATTTCGACATCAACCATGGCGACGCGCCGCTGGAGCGCGACTTCCAGAGCTGGCAATGGTCGCGCGCGGCGACGCGCACCGGCACCGTGATCTCGTATGACACGGTCGCGCGCGACGGCGCCAATACGTCGCTCGCGCTGCACGTCGACCCCGCGGGCCGTTTGGAATCGATCACGCCGCTCACGGAGGCGCCTTTGCGCAAGACCCTGTGGCGGGTCGACCGCAGCGCCCGCGCCGACGCCGACGCACCGGTGCGCGTCGTGAACACGCTGGAGGACGCCCCGTTCTACGCGCGCTCCCATCTCGCTGCCCGTCTGCACGGCGAAGATGTCGAGGTGATGCATGAGAGCCTGTCGCTCGACCGCTTCCAGATGCCGATCGTCCAGGCCATGCTGCCGTTCCGGATGCCGCGGTGGTGAGGATGGGACAGGGGCGACGTTGGCTGCAGTCGCTGGCGAGCGCAGCGGACCTGCAATGGTCGCGGAACGACGGCGGAATGCGGCGAGACAGATTCCGATAATAATAAATCTCTTGCTATTTATCTGAAATCATGATTGTCTACGCGCATCCCGCCTCACCGCAGAGGGGCGTAGCGCGCGATCGTCACGACACGCGAGGTGG